>NZ_VATL01000004.1:0-618727 GCF_005781065.1 Escherichia sp. E1130 | reverse complement strand
AGAAAAAAATGCCGGATGCGGCGCTGGTGCGTCTTATTCGTCCTACGCAGGGTTACGGTAGGGGGCAACAGCGCATTATTCCCTCACATACGCCAGATTCAGCAACGGATACGGTTTCCCCAAATCGTCCACCTCAGAGCGCCCTGTAACCTTAAAGCCCATCTTCTTATAGAACCCAACCGCCTGCTTATTTTGCTCATTAACGTTGGTTGTCAGTTCCGGTGCCATCGAGAGCGCATGCTCCACCAGCATCCGACCCACGCCGCAGCCGCGCACATCAGGATCGATAAACAGCGCATCCATATGCTGCCCACTTAATAACATAAACCCAACCGGCTGATCCCGCTCATTAACCGCGACCCACAACGGTGCTTCCGGCAGAAAGGAACGCACCAGCTCTTCCAATTCGGCCCTATACTCTGCTGATAAAAAATCGTGGGTGGCATCGACAGAACGACACCAAATCGCAACGAGTTCCTCCCCTTCCTCATGCCGTGAGCGGCGAATACTAATAACCATTTTCTCTCCTTTTAGTCATTCTTATATTCTAACGTAGCCTTTTCCTTGAAACTTTCTCACCTTCAACATGCAGGCTCGACATTGGTAAATTTTCTGGTTATCTTCAGCTATCTGGATGTCTAAACGTATAAGCGTATGTAGTGAGGTAATCAGGTTATGCCGATTCGTGTGCCGGACGAGCTACCCGCCGTCAATTTCTTGCGTGAAGAAAACGTCTTTGTAATGACAACTTCTCGCGCGTCTGGTCAGGAAATTCGTCCGCTAAAGGTGCTTATCCTTAACCTGATGCCGAAGAAGATCGAAACTGAAAATCAGTTCTTACGCCTGCTTTCAAACTCGCCTTTACAGGTCGATATTCAGCTGTTGCGCATCGATTCCCGTGAATCGCGCAACACGCCCGCAGAGCATCTGAACAACTTCTACTGTAACTTTGAAGATATTCAGGAACAGAACTTTGACGGTCTGATAGTCACCGGTGCGCCGCTGGGTCTGGTGGAGTTTAATGATGTCGCTTACTGGCCGCAGATCAAACAGGTGCTGGAGTGGTCGAAAGATCACGTCACCTCAACGCTGTTTGTTTGCTGGGCGGTACAGGCCGCGCTCAATATCCTCTACGGCATTCCTAAGCAAACTCGCACCGACAAACTCTCTGGCGTTTACGAGCATCATATTCTCCATCCTCATGCGCTTCTGACGCGTGGCTTTGATGATTCATTTCTTGCACCACATTCGCGCTATGCTGACTTTCCGGCAGCGTTGATTCGTGATTATACCGATCTGGAAATTCTGGCGGAGACAGAAGAAGGGGATGCATATCTGTTTGCCAGTAAAGATAAGCGCATTGCCTTTGTGACGGGCCATCCCGAATATGATGCGCAAACGCTGGCGCAGGAATATTTCCGCGATGTGGAAGCCGGACTAAACCCGGATGTACCGTATAATTATTTCCCGCACAACGATCCGCAAAACAAACCGCGAGCGAGCTGGCGCAGTCATGGCAATTTGCTGTTTACCAACTGGCTCAACTATTACGTCTACCAGATCACGCCATACGATCTACGCCGTATGAATCCTACACTGGATTAATCTTCTGTGGCGGTCGATCGTTAAGCGATTCAGCACTTTACCTCAGGCACCTTCGGGTGCCTTTTTTATTTCCGAAACACACCTCAGCAGGTGAATAAATTTTATTCATATTGTTATCAATAAGTTATCATATATTTTTATTTAAAATGGAAATTGTTTTTGATTTTGCATTTTAAATGAGTAGTCTTAGTTGTGCTGAACGAAAAGCACACAACGATCCTTCGTTCACAGTGGGGAAGTTTTCGGATCCATGACGAGGAGCTGCACGA
Organism: Escherichia sp. E1130; assembly: GCF_005781065.1. Lineage (NCBI taxonomy): Bacteria > Pseudomonadati > Pseudomonadota > Gammaproteobacteria > Enterobacterales > Enterobacteriaceae > Escherichia > Escherichia sp. E1130. Next base: position 616,853 of record NZ_VATL01000004.1, on the reverse strand, counting down.
TGACTGAACAGGCAACAACAACCGATGAACTGGCTTTCACAAGGCCGTATGGCGAGCAGGAAAAGCAAGTTCTCACTGCCGAGGCGGTAGAATTTCTGACTGAGCTGGTGACGCATTTTACGCCCCAACGCAATAAACTTCTGGCAGCGCGCATTCAGCAGCAGCGGGATATCGATAACGGAACGTTGCCTGATTTTATTTCGGAAATAGCTTCCATTCGTGATGCAGGCTGGAAAATTCGCGGGATTCCTGCGGACTTACAAGATCGTCGAGTCGAGATAACTGGCCCGGTTGAGCGCAAGATGGTGATCAACGCACTCAACGCGAATGTGAAAGTGTTTATGGCCGATTTCGAAGATTCACTGGCACCAGACTGGAACAAAGTGATCGATGGGCAAATTAACCTGCGCGATGCGGTTAACGGCACCATCAGTTACACCAATGAAGCAGGCAAAATCTATCAGCTCAAGCCAATTCCCGCGGTGTTGATTTGTCGGGTACGCGGCCTGCATTTGCCGGAAAAACATGTCACCTGGCGCGGCGAAGCGATTCCTGGCAGCCTGTTTGATTTTGCGCTCTATTTCTTTCACAACTACCAGGCACTGTTGGCAAAAGGCAGCGGCCCCTATTTCTATCTGCCGAAAACCCAGTCCTGGCAGGAAGCGGCCTGGTGGAGCGAAGTCTTCAGCTATGCAGAAGATCGCTTTAATCTGCCGCGCGGCACTATCAAGGCGACGTTGCTGATTGAAACGCTGCCTGCCGTGTTCCAGATGGACGAAATCCTTCACGCGCTGCGTGACCATATTGTTGGTCTGAACTGCGGTCGCTGGGATTACATCTTCAGCTATATCAAAACGTTGAAAAACTATCCCGATCGCGTCCTGTCAGACAGACAGGCAGTGACGATGGATAAACCCTTCCTGAATGCTTACTCACGCCTGTTGATTAAAACCTGCCATAAACGCGGTGCTTTTGCGATGGGCGGCATGGCGGCGTTTATTCCGAGCAAAGATGAAGAGCTCAATAACCAGGTGCTCAACAAAGTAAAAGCGGATAAATCGCTGGAGGCCAATAACGGTCACGATGGCACATGGATCGCTCACCCAGGCCTTGCGGATACGGCAATGGCGGTATTCAACGACATTCTCGGCTCCCGCAAAAACCAGCTTGAGGTGATGCGCGAACAAGACGCGCCGATTACTGCCGATCAGCTGCTGGCACCTTGTGATGGTGAACGCACCGAAGACGGTATGCGCGCCAACATTCGCGTGGCTGTGCAGTACATCGAAGCGTGGATCTCTGGCAACGGCTGTGTGCCGATTTATGGCCTGATGGAAGATGCGGCGACGGCTGAAATTTCCCGTACCTCGATCTGGCAGTGGATCCATCATCAAAAAACGTTGAGCAATGGCAAACCGGTGACCAAAGCCTTGTTCCGCCAGATGCTGGGCGAAGAGATGAAAGTCATTGCCAGCGAACTGGGCGAAGAACGTTTCTCCCAGGGGCGTTTCGACGATGCCGCACGCCTGATGGAACAGATCACCACTTCTGATGAGTTAATTGATTTCCTGACCCTGCCAGGCTACCGCCTGTTAGCGTAAACCACCACATAACTATGGAGCATCTGCACATGAAAACCCGTACACAACAAATTGAAGAATTACAGAAAGAGTGGACTCAACCGCGTTGGGAAGGCATTACTCGCCCATACAGCGCGGAAGATGTGGTGAAATTACGCGGTTCAGTCAATCCTGAATGCACGCTGGCGCAACTGGGCGCGGCGAAAATGTGGCGTCTGCTGCATGGCGAGTCGAAAAAAGGCTACATCAACAGCCTCGGTGCACTGACTGGCGGTCAGGCGCTGCAACAGGCGAAAGCGGGCATTGAAGCGGTCTACCTGTCTGGCTGGCAGGTTGCGGCAGACGCTAACCTGGCGGCCAGCATGTATCCGGATCAGTCGCTCTATCCGGCGAACTCGGTTCCTGCCGTAGTGGAGCGGATCAACAATACTTTCCGCCGTGCGGATCAGATCCAGTGGTCCGCGGGCATTGAGCCGGGCGATCCGCGCTATGTCGATTACTTCCTGCCGATCGTTGCTGATGCGGAAGCCGGTTTTGGCGGTGTCCTGAATGCCTTTGAACTGATGAAAGCGATGATTGAAGCCGGTGCAGCGGCAGTTCACTTCGAAGATCAGCTGGCGTCAGTGAAGAAATGCGGTCACATGGGCGGCAAAGTTTTGGTGCCAACTCAGGAAGCTATTCAGAAACTGGTCGCGGCGCGTCTGGCAGCTGACGTGACGGGCGTTCCAACCCTGCTGGTTGCACGTACCGATGCTGATGCGGCGGATCTGATCACCTCCGATTGCGACCCGTATGATAGCGAATTTATTACCGGCGAGCGCACCAACGAAGGTTTCTTCCGTACTCATGCAGGTATTGAACAAGCGATCAGCCGCGGCCTGGCGTATGCGCCGTATGCTGACCTGGTATGGTGTGAAACCTCCACGCCGGATCTGGAACTGGCGCGTCGCTTTGCGGAAGCCATCCACGCGAAATATCCGGGCAAACTGCTGGCTTATAACTGCTCGCCGTCGTTCAACTGGCAGAAAAACCTCGACGACAAAACTATTGCCAGCTTCCAGCAGCAGCTGTCGGATATGGGTTACAAGTTCCAGTTCATCACCCTGGCAGGCATCCACAGCATGTGGTTCAACATGTTCGACCTGGCAAACGCCTATGCGCAGGGCGAGGGTATGAAGCACTATGTTGAAAAAGTGCAGCAACCGGAATTCGCCGCCGCGAAAGATGGCTACACCTTTGTTTCTCACCAGCAGGAAGTGGGGACAGGTTATTTCGATAAAGTGACGACCATTATTCAGGGCGGCACGTCGTCAGTTACCGCGCTGACCGGCTCCACCGAAGAATCGCAGTTCTAACAACCGATAAACGTTGCTAACTGTAGGCCGGATAAGGCGTTCACGCCGCATCCGGCAATGAGCGCCTGATGCGACGCTTGCGCGTCTTATCATGCCTACAAATGTTGCTGACGCGTAGGCCAGATAAGGCGTTCACGCCGCATCCAGCAATCAACGCCTGATGCGACGCTTACGCGTCTTATCATGCCTACAAATGTTGCTGACCGTAGGCCGGATAAGGCGTTCACGCCGCATCCGGCAATGAGCGCCTGATGCGACGCTTGCGTGTCTTATCATGCCTACAAATGTTGCTGACTGTAGGCAGGATAAGGCGTTCACGCCGCATCCGGCAACGAGCATCTGATGCGACGCTTGCGCGTCTTATCCGGCAATTCTCTGCTCCCGACGAGGACAACAAATGCCGCGTGGCCTGGAATTACTGATTGCACAAACCATTTTGCAAGGTTTCGACGCTCAGTATGGTCGATTTCTCGAAGTGACCTCCGGGGCGCAGCAGCGTTTCGAGCAAGCCGACTGGCACGCTGTCCAGCAGGCGATGAAAAACCGTATCCATCTTTATGATCATCATGTTGGTCTGGTGGTGGAACAGCTGCGCTGTATCACTAACGGCCAAAGCACGGACGCGGAATTTTTACTGCGCGTCAAAGAGCATTACACCCGGCTGTTGCCGGATTACCCGCGCTTCGAGATTGCGGAGAGCTTTTTTAACTCTGTGTACTGTCGGTTATTTGACCACCGCTCGCTGACTCCCGAGCGGCTTTTTATCTTTAGCTCCCAGCCAGAGCGTCGCTTTCGTACCATTCCGCGCCCGCTGGCAAAAGACTTTTATCCCGATCACGGCTGGGAATCGCTACTAATGCGTGTCCTCAGCGACCTGCCGCTGCGTCTGCGCTGGCAGAATAAAAGCCGTGACATTCATTACATCATTCGCCATCTGACGGAAACGCTGGGGACAGAAAACCTCGCGGAAAGCCATTTACAGGTGGCGAACGAACTGTTTTACCGCAATAAAGCCGCCTGGCTGGTGGGCAAACTGATCACGCCTTCCGGCACGTTGCCCTTTTTGCTGCCTATCCACCAGGCGGACGACGGCGAGCTGTTTATTGATACCTGCCTGACGACGACCGCCGAAGCGAGCATCGTCTTTGGCTTCGCGCGTTCATATTTTATGGTTTACGCGTCGCTACCTGCCGCACTGGTCGAGTGGTTACGGGAAATTCTACCGGGCAAAACGACCGCAGAGCTGTACATGGCCATCGGCTGCCAGAAGCACGCCAAAACTGAAAGTTACCGTGAATATCTGATTTATCTGCAAGGCTGTAATGAGCAATTTATTGAAGCGCCGGGCATTCGTGGAATGGTGATGCTGGTGTTCACGCTGCCGGGCTTTGATCGGGTATTCAAAGTGATTAAAGACAAGTTCGCGCCGCAGAAAGAGATGTCTGCCGCTCACGTTCGCGCCTGCTATCAGTTGGTTAAAGAGCACGATCGTGTAGGTCGAATGGCGGACACCCAGGAGTTTGAAAACTTTGTGCTGGAGAAGCGGCAAATCGCACCGGCATTAATGGAATTACTGCTCCAGGAAGCGCCGGAAAAAATCACCGATCTCGGCGAACAGATTGTGATTCGCCATCTCTACATTGAACGGCGGATGGTGCCGCTCAATATCTGGCTGGAACAGGTTGAGGGCCAACAGCTGCGCGACGCTATTGAAGAGTACGGCAACGCTATTCGCCAGCTTGCCGCCGCCAACATCTTCCCCGGCGACATGCTATTTAAAAACTTTGGTGTCACCCGTCACGGGCGCGTGGTGTTTTATGATTACGATGAAATTTGCTACATGACGGAAGTGAATTTCCGCGACATCCCACCGCCGCGCTACCCGGAAGACGAACTTGCCAGTGAGCCGTGGTACAGCGTTTCGCCGGGCGATGTTTTCCCGGAAGAATTCCGCCACTGGCTATGTGCCGACCCGCGCATTGGGCCACTGTTTGAAGAGATGCACGCCGACCTGTTCCGCGCTGATTACTGGCGAGCGCTACAAAACCGTATCCGTGAAGGGCACGTGGAAGATGTTTATGCGTATCGGCGCAGGCAGCGGTTTAGCGTGCGATTCGTATAAATCAGAGACGAAAAGTCATCGCATTCCGCCATACGCCAGCGTCACTTCCTTCGCCGCTTTAATCACCATCGCGCCAAACTCGGTTACGCGGTCGTCGGTAATACGTGAAATCGGCCCGGAAATCGAAATTGCGGCAAATGGTTCGCGGTGCTCATCGAAAATACACGCCGCGAGGCAACGAAGCCCCAACGCATGTTCTTCATCGTCAAATGAATAGCCACGTTTACGCGTCTGGGCGAGGTCCTCTTTTAGATGCACAGGAGACACCAGCGTCGCGTGGGTATAGGCATGTAATCCTTTGCGATGCAGCAGCTTCGTCACCTGCTCTTCGCTTAGTTGGGCTAAAAAGGCTTTACCGGCACCAGAGGCATGCATCGGTAACTTACCGCCGATAGGGGCTGACATACGCATCAGATGCGTACACTGCACCTGGTCGATAATAATCGCTTCGTGATCGCTTTGATCCAGCACCGCCATATTGACCGTTTCGCCAGACTCTTCCATCAGATTGCGCAGAATAGGATGGACAATGGCTAACAAATTACGGCTCTGGAGAAAGCTGCTGCCGACCATAAAAGCATGTGCGCCGATCGCCCAGTGACCCAGTTCACCGACCTGACGCACGAAACCCTGCTGTTGCATCGTGGTTAGCAGGCGGTGAGTCGTGGAATTGGGTAATCCGGCTTGCTGTGCCAGTTCCGTAAGTGCCACACTGCCATTGGATTCGGCAATCCACTCCAGTAATTTCAGCCCACGCGTTAAAGACTGAACCTGTCCAGTCGCGGGTGCGGTGGCAACGGCGGGTTTTCTGCCGCGTTTTGCGGGAATGGGTGCGACCATGACAGTCTCCTTTTTCTGTATCGTGGAAATCATTTTCATTTTTATTACGGTGTAATGCAATAGTTGCCACACTGATCCGATGAGTTAATGTTGAACAAATCTCATGTTGCGTGGTGGTCGCTTTTACCACTGATGCGTTTATGCCAGTATGGTCTGTTGAATTTTTTTACAGTCTGGGTTGAGCGTGTCGGGAGCGAGTGTGAGCAGCAAAGTTGAACAACTGCGTGCGCAGTTAAATGAACGTATTCTGGTGCTGGACGGCGGTATGGGCACCATGATCCAGAGTTATCGACTGAACGAGGCAGATTTTCGCGGTGAACGTTTTGCCGACTGGCCTTGCGATCTTAAAGGTAACAACGACCTGCTGGTTCTCAGCAAACCGGAAGTGATCTCCGCCATCCACAACGCTTACTTTGAAGCGGGCGCAGATATCATCGAAACCAACACCTTCAACTCCACGACGATTGCGATGGCGGATTACCAGATGGAATCCCTGTCGGCGGAAATCAACTTTGCGGCGGCGAAACTGGCGCGTGCTTGTGCTGACGAGTGGACCGCGCGCACGCCGGAGAAACCGCGCTACGTTGCTGGTGTTCTCGGCCCAACCAACCGCACGGCGTCTATATCGCCGGACGTAAACGATCCGGCATTCCGCAACATCACTTTTGACCAGCTGGTGGCGGCTTATCGCGAATCCACCAAAGCGCTGGTGGAAGGTGGCGCGGATCTGATCCTGATTGAAACCGTTTTCGACACCCTTAACGCCAAAGCGGCGATTTTTGCGGTGAAAACGGAGTTCGAAGCGCTGGGCGTTGAACTGCCGATTATGATCTCCGGCACCATCACCGACGCCTCCGGGCGCACGCTCTCCGGGCAGACCACCGAAGCATTTTACAACTCATTGCGCCACGCCGAAGCGCTGACCTTTGGCCTGAACTGTGCGCTGGGACCCGATGAACTGCGCCAGTACGTGCAGGAGCTGTCTCGGATTGCAGAATGCTACGTCACCGCCCACCCGAACGCCGGGCTGCCCAACGCTTTTGGTGAATACGATCTCGATGCCGACACGATGGCAAAACAGATACGTGAATGGGCGGAAGCGGGATTCCTCAATATCGTCGGCGGTTGCTGCGGCACCACGCCACGACATATTGCGGCAATGAGTCGCGCAGTAGAAGGATTAGCGCCGCGCAAACTGCCGGAGATTCCCGTCGCCTGCCGTTTGTCCGGCCTTGAGCCGCTGAACATTGGCGAAGACAGCCTGTTTGTTAACGTCGGCGAGCGGACTAACGTCACCGGTTCTGCCAAATTCAAACGCCTGATTAAAGAAGAGAAATACAGCGAGGCGCTGGATGTGGCGCGTCAGCAGGTGGAAAGCGGCGCGCAGATTATCGATATCAACATGGATGAAGGGATGCTCGATGCCGAAGCGGCGATGGTGCGTTTCCTCAGCCTGATTGCTGGTGAGCCGGATATTGCCCGCGTGCCGATTATGATCGACTCCTCAAAATGGGACGTCATTGAAAAAGGTCTGAAGTGTATTCAGGGCAAAGGCATTGTTAACTCTATCTCAATGAAAGAGGGCGTCGACGCCTTTATCCATCATGCGAAACTGTTGCGTCGTTACGGTGCAGCGGTGGTGGTAATGGCCTTTGACGAACAGGGCCAGGCCGATACCCGTGCACGGAAAATCGAAATTTGCCGTCGGGCGTACAAAATACTCACCGAGGAAGTCGGCTTCCCGGCGGAAGACATCATCTTTGATCCGAACATCTTCGCGGTCGCAACTGGCATTGAAGAGCACAACAACTACGCGCAGGACTTTATCGGCGCGTGTGAAGACATCAAACGCGAACTGCCGCACGCGCTGATTTCCGGCGGCGTCTCTAACGTTTCCTTCTCGTTCCGTGGTAACGATCCGGTGCGCGAAGCTATTCACGCGGTGTTCCTCTACTACGCCATTCGTAACGGTATGGATATGGGGATCGTCAACGCCGGGCAACTGGCGATTTACGACGACCTGCCCGCCGAACTGCGCGACGCGGTGGAAGATGTGATCCTTAACCGTCGCGACGATGGCACCGAGCGTTTACTGGAACTTGCCGAGAAATATCGCGGCAGCAAAACCGACGATACCGCTAACGCCCAGCAGGCGGAGTGGCGCTCGTGGGACGTGAATAAACGTCTGGAATACTCGCTGGTCAAAGGCATTACCGAGTTTATCGAACAGGACACCGAAGAAGCCCGCCAGCAGGCCGAGCGCCCCATTCAGGTGATTGAAGGCCCGCTGATGGACGGCATGAACGTGGTCGGCGACCTGTTTGGCGAAGGGAAAATGTTCCTGCCGCAGGTGGTGAAATCGGCGCGCGTCATGAAACAGGCGGTGGCGTATCTCGAACCGTTTATCGAAGCCAGCAAAGAGCAGGGCAAAACCAACGGCAAGATGGTGATCGCCACCGTGAAGGGCGATGTGCACGATATCGGTAAAAATATCGTTGGCGTGGTGCTGCAATGCAACAACTATGAAATCGTCGATCTCGGCGTGATGGTGCCTGCGGAAAAAATCCTCCGTACCGCCAGAGAAGTGAATGCCGATTTGATTGGTCTTTCGGGATTGATCACGCCATCGCTGGACGAAATGGTCAACGTGGCGAAAGAGATGGAGCGTCAGGGCTTCACCATTCCGCTACTGATTGGCGGTGCGACCACCTCAAAAGCGCACACGGCGGTGAAAATCGAGCAAAACTACAGCGGCCCGACGGTGTATGTGCAGAACGCCTCGCGCACCGTTGGCGTCGTGGCGGCGCTGCTTTCTGACACTCAGCATGACGACTTTGTCGCTCGTACCCGCAAAGAGTACGAAACCGTGCGTATTCAGCACGGACGCAAGAAACCGCGCACCCCGCCAGTTACGCTGGAAGCGGCGCGCGATAACGATTTCGCTTTTGACTGGCAGGCTTACACGCCGCCCGTGGCACACCGTCTCGGCGTGCAGGAAGTCGAAGCCAGCATTGAAACGCTGCGTAATTATATCGACTGGACGCCGTTCTTTATGACCTGGTCGCTGGCCGGGAAGTATCCGCGCATTCTGGAAGATGAAGTGGTGGGCGAAGAGGCGAAGCGGCTGTTTAAAGACGCCAACGACATGTTGGATAAATTAAGCGCCGAGAAAACGCTGAATCCGCGTGGCGTGGTGGGCCTGTTCCCGGCAAACCGTGTGGGCGATGACATTGAAATCTACCGTGACGAAACGCGTACACATGTGATCAACGTCAGCCACCATCTGCGTCAACAGACCGAAAAAACGGGCTTCGCTAACTACTGTCTCGCTGACTTCGTTGCGCCGAAGCTTTCTGGTAAAGCAGATTACATCGGTGCATTTGCCGTGACTGGTGGGTTGGAAGAAGACGCGCTGGCTGATGCGTTCGAAGTGCAGCACGATGATTACAACAAAATCATGGTGAAGGCCCTTGCCGATCGTCTGGCGGAAGCCTTTGCAGAATATCTCCATGAGCGCGTGCGTAAAGTTTACTGGGGCTATGCGCCGAACGAGAACCTCAGCAACGAAGAGCTGATCCGCGAAAACTACCAGGGCATCCGTCCGGCACCGGGCTATCCGGCTTGCCCGGAACACACGGAAAAAGCCACCATCTGGGAGCTGCTGGAAGTGGAAAAACACACTGGCATGAAACTCACGGAATCTTTCGCGATGTGGCCCGGTGCATCGGTTTCGGGTTGGTACTTCAGCCATCCGGACAGCAAGTACTATGCCGTGGCGCAGATTCAACGCGATCAGGTCGAAGACTATGCCCGTCGTAAAGGTATGAGCGTTACCGAAGTTGAGCGCTGGCTGGCGCCGAATCTGGGGTATGACGCGGACTGATTCACAAATATGTCACTTTTCCTTACAACAAACAGGGCACTCAATGGGTGCCCTGTCTCTTTATTAATATGAAACACTTATACTGGAATCAGGCGGGAATAATCTTAGCCGGAAAAACGAATGTCAAAAGGCACAGTAAAGATGCCAGCCAGCGTGTTTCCGGTCCTTTGGTCATTCAATTGCTTCAGGAACATATAACGATAAGGAGAACCTGAACTCGTGTTAACGCTGCTTCACCTGCTTTCTGCCGTCGCCCTGTTGGTCTGGGGGACGCATATTGTTCGAACAGGCGTAATGCGCGTCTTCGGCGCACGCCTGCGTACAGTCCTTAGCCGGAGCGTCGAAAAGAAGCCGCTCGCCTTTTGCGCGGGGATCGGCGTTACCGCACTGGTACAGAGTAGTAATGCCACCACCATGCTGGTGACCTCGTTTGTCGCCCAGGATCTGGTTGCTCTCGCGCCCGCGCTGGTGATTGTGCTGGGGGCTGATGTCGGGACGGCGCTAATGGCGCGGGTCCTCACCTTCGATTTATCCTGGTTGTCACCGCTGCTCATTTTTATCGGCGTTATTTTTTTCCTCGGACGCAAACAGTCACGCGCCGGGCAACTGGGCCGCGTCGGTATTGGTCTTGGGCTGATTTTGCTGGCGCTGGAGTTGATTGTGCAGGCCGTAACGCCGATCACCCAGGCAAACGGCGTTCAGGTGATCTTTGCTTCGTTGACTGGCGATATTCTGCTGGATGCGCTGATTGGCGCGATGTTCGCCGTTATCAGCTACTCCAGCCTTGCTGCTGTATTGCTGACCGCTACTTTGACCGCCGCAGGCATTATCTCCTTCCCGGTGGCGCTCTGTCTGGTAATCGGAGCCAACCTCGGTTCCGGCCTGCTGGCGATGCTCAACAATAGTGCCGCCAATGCCGCCGCTCGACGTGTTGCGATGGGTAGCTTGTTGTTTAAGCTGGTGGGGAGCTTGATTATCCTGCCATTTGTCCATGTTCTGGCTGAATCAATGGATAAACTGCCTTTGCCAAAAGCGGAACTGGTTATCTATTTCCACGTCTTCTACAACCTCGTTCGTTGCCTGGTCATGCTGCCGTTTGTCGATCCAATGGCGCGATTTTGCAAAACGATTATTCGCGATGAACCTGAGTTGGATGCCCATCTGAAACCAAAACATCTGGACGTTAGTGCGCTGGATACTCCGACTCTTGCTCTGGCGAATGCCGCCCGTGAAACACTGCGCATCGGTGACGCGATGGAACAGATGATGGAAGGGCTGAATAAAGTGATGCACGGTGAACCGCGTGAAGAGAAGGTGTTGCGCAAGCTGGCGGATGATATCAACGTCCTCTACACCGCGATTAAACTTTATTTGGCGAGGATGCCAAAAGAAGAGCTGGCGGAAGAAGAGTCGCGCCGCTGGGCAGAGATTATCGAAATGGCTCTCAACCTGGAGCAGGCTTCCGATATCGTCGAGCGCATGGGCAGCGAAATTGCTGACAAATCACTGGCAGCACGGCGGGCATTTTCGCTTGATGGGTTGAAGGAACTAGATGCGCTCTATGAGCAATTGCTCAGTAATTTAAAGCTGGCAATGTCGGTGTTCTTCTCTGGCGATGTCACCAGCGCTCGTCGTTTGCGCCGTAGTAAGCATCGCTTTCGCATTCTTAATCGCCGTTATTCCCATGCTCACGTCGATCGCCTGCATCAGCAAAACGTGCAAAGCATTGAAACCAGTTCGCTGCATTTAGGCTTACTGGGCGATATGCAGCGTCTGAACTCGCTGTTTTGTTCGGTGGCTTACAGTGTGCTGGAACAGCCGGATGAAGATGAGGGACGGGACGAGTATTAATATGCCTGATAAGACGCGTCAAGCGTCGCATCAGGCACTATGTACAAGATGCCGGATCATGCATCCGGCAATTCACTTAAAAACGGTGACCCGCTTCCAGCGGCACCGCTTCCTCACCAGCTTTAAATACATAAGTGGTATTCGGGCCGCCCAGCGTAGCGTGACCTTTACTCACCGTGATCCAGTTACCTTCCGGCAGGCCAATAATGGTCAGTTCTGGCGCGACGACCAGCAGTTCGCGAATACGCTGCTCGCGCGTTTCCCCTTTATGGCCTTCCGGCAGCGCGTTGGTGAAGTGCGGGTTGATTTGCAGCGGGAACAGATTCAGCGCATCGAAACCTTGCGGATCGACAATCGGCATATCGTTGGTGGTGCGGATAGTTGGGCAAGCAAGGTTAGCGCCTGCGCTCCAGCCAATATACAGCGCGCCACGTTTAACCACGTCAGTAATTGGTGCCAGCAGCCCGCGCTCGCGGCACTGTTTCAGCAACTGGAAAGTGTTGCCGCCGCCGACAATCACGATCTCAGCATTTTCAATCGCGGCAACAGGATCGGCCACGCTATGAATACCGGTGACAGAAACGCCAAGTGGGGCAAGGACCGCAGCCGTTTTGGCCGTATAATCATCCCAGGTTTGCGTTACGCCAGCGAAAGGAATAAACACCGCTGAACGGCGACCTTGCAACTGTTCAGCAATCAACGGCAGCGCATGTTCCAGCCAGGCTTTACCCGGCAGCGTCGAGTTACTCAATAAAAGCAGTTCCATTACTTCTCCGGTTAGTAAGAAAACACGGAAGGAATGCTACCACTGCAAATTTAACCACTTACTGACGTGGCTCACGATGTCACACATTGTACCAGGCGTTCTGAAGACGGTTAGCAAACAAGGCGCTGAGGCTGATGACAAACGTAAGATTGCCTGATGCGCTACGCTTATCAGGCCTACAAGCTAATCGCAATATCTTGAATTTTCGCGATTTTGTAGGCCGAATAAGGTGTTTGCGCCGCATCCGGCATGAACAACGTGTACTTTGCCACCAATCAGAGCGCCCCTTAATGCGCTGATGTTTCTTATCCTTCTCGTGCAAATTGTGCCGCTTCAGTAATCAGCTGCGCATCAGGTCGCGAAGTTGCCGGGGCGACCGGCCAGCGACATGCACAGTTGAGTATCGCGATTAATCATGGCTGATTGCCTTTGCATGAGTGAGCAGATATTGCTCCGCCTCACCGGACCATACTCCCTGATGACGCGTCAGAATTGCCGCCAGTGCTTGATCCTGAATCTGCGTGAGTGACGTCAGCGGCAGGTCTTTCCCGGTATACACCAGTTTTTTGCCGCCGCCGACGGCAGGCAATTCAAGCGTGGTTTCGCCCGCAGCATTCAGCCCAAGAATATGTGTTACCACTTTTGCGGCCTGCACTTTTTTCTCTTCGATCAGTTTGACCGCCGCACGCATGTCATCGGTATTGCCGCCCGATGTGCCAACGTAATGAGTAAAGGCATAATGCACATCGTAGAAATTAATTGGCGCGCTGAAGTGCTTATCCTGCGGTCCGGCGAAGAAATTCAGACAACCATCTGTCGCCAGCAAGGAAGAGGCGAGAGTCACCAGTCCTTCATTTGGCACAAAGACGAAAATATCATCGAAGCCGTGACCGCCACTCAGTGCCATTAACGTATCAAATGCTGCATCGGCGGCATTGAGATAATGAATCAGTGTTTGCGGTTCTGATGGATAGTGCTGTCGCGCATAACTCAATTTGTTATTGTCGGTATCGGTAATAACGAGTAGCGACGGGTTAACTGGCCCATGCAGCGCATAATCAATCGCTAACAGTCCCATTGGTCCGGTGCCGCCGAGGATCAGTGTGCGCCCTTGCGGGCGAATCCCCATCGTGTGGTTATAACTACCTTCCTGAAGATGATAGTTGGCGTTGAACGCGCCAATCACGCAGGAAAGCGGTTCAACCAGCGAGCCTTCAAAGTAGGTTTCGCCGTCGTATGCCAGCAGGCAATCCTGTTCCATAACCTCATTTGGGATAACCACATGTGTGGCTTCACCACCCACCCACGGGAAAGAGTAACCGGGGCAGTCCGGGCTTTCCGGCAATTGCAGGTTGGCCTGAATCACATAGCGCTGGCCCGGCTGAAATTTGTGCTGCCACTTTTTACCCACGGCCAGAATATCGCCGCAAAATTCATGGCCGATGATGATGGGATTGGTCGCTACATCGTCGGGTACTTTTTTATGGTTTTCACCCAGATTGGCCTCTTTCCAGGAAGAGAGGCACAGGCTGTCGGTGACCACCGTCGCGAGGATTTCATCCTCCTGCATTTCAGGAAGATCAAAGGTTTCCAGGCGTAAATCACGTTTACCATAAAGACGCAGAGCTGTTGTTTTCATAAACCACCTCGTGTTGAACGATGGCCCCGACGGTTGCGCCGGGGCGAAGAATCAGGACAGGAAGCCCAGTGCATTGCCGATAATCCCTAAGCCAAACAGGGCGAAAATCAGCCATACCGGGTTAATTTTTTTGTTGAGCAGACGCACCATCAGCAGCGTCAGACCGAGCGCCAGCAAACCAGGGCAAAGTTGGTCGAGAATGTTCTGCACGGTCATGGTGACGGTGGAGCCATCGGCGGCAGGCGTTTGCGAAACTACCAACGGCACGTTGATCGACGTCCATTTGGTGACCAGCACGCCCATCACAAACAGTCCGAGAATCGATGCGCCCTCAGTCAGTTTTTGCAGCAAATTACCGCCCATATCGCTGACGATATTCACCCCTTTACGAAAGCCCAGTTGCAGCCCATACCATTTCATTGCCAGACGTACTGCATTGAAAATAAAGAAGAACAGCAGTGGGCCGAGAATGTTGCCAGAAAGAGCCAGAGATGCGCCGAGCGCGGCGGTAATCGGGCGTAGGGTTCCCCAGACCAGTGGATCGCCAACCCCTGCCAATGGTCCCATCAGACCGACTTTGATGCCGTTAATGGTGCCGTCATCAATTTCTGCACCGTTGGCCCGCGCTTCTTCCATGGCGGCGGTCACGCCGATGACCGGACCACATACGGCTGGCGTGGTATTGAAGAACACCAGGTGTCGCCTGAGCGCCGCAACCTGATCCTCTTTTAATGGGTAGAGTCGCTTGATGGCGGGGATCATGTCGTAGCAAAAGCCCAGCCCATGAATGCGTTCAAAGTTGAAGGACGCCTGTTGCAGGTTGGAGCGCAGAAACATGCTCACCAGATCGCTGCGTGTAATTTTTCTCTGTTCCATGATGGCTCCGTTAATCATCAAGTTGGTCAAGGGCGGTGATAGTGGTGGCCTGGGGATGTGGTTCAGCTTTACGCCACTGTGGATTTAGCTGGATGTAGAGCAGGGCCATGATCACGCCGACACCACCGAACGCCAGCAGACTGAGATCGAGGTAGCCACCTGCGAGGAAACCGAGGAAAAAGAAAGGCATCAAATATTTCACGCCCATCATGCGAAGCACCATGGCGTAACCGACCACCACGATAAAACCGCCAGCAATCTGCAGTCCACGGGTCACAAATTCGGGAATGGCGCTCAGCATATTGCTCACCATATCGGCGCTGACGAACAGCGAGACAATCAGTGCTGGAATCGCAACGCGCAGTGCCTGCACGCCAAGCGCGGAGACATGCAGAATATCGAGAGTGCGAAACCGCGCTTCTTCCGCTGCTTTATCCGCCGCGTGCTGGAACACAACGGTGATGGTGCGGGCAAACACCGTCAGCACCTGGCCTGCCGCAGCCACAGGCAACGCGATGGCGATACCGGTGGCGATGCTTTGCTGACCAACGATAACCAGAATGGCGGAGATTATGCTGGCGAGTGCAGAATCCGGAGATTGCGCCGCGCCGACGTTCATCCAGCCGAGAGCTATCAATTCCAGCGTACCACCGAGCATAATTCCGGTTTTTAAATCACCGAGAATTAAACCAATCACCGTACAGGCAATTAACGGGCGATGAGTCTGAAATTCATCCAGCACGCTGCCCATTCCGGCAATACAGGAAAAAAGAAATATGGCAATGATTTGTAGGGTACTTATTTCCATGATTTGTCACCTTTTAAGTGTCGTCATCCCTGCCTGTTAAAGCATATGTACACAGGCGCTATTATTTAATTTGCGACTAACTGTTCTTTTATTTTGTCGATAATATTGATGGAAGGATCTGACGCTACAACGCGTAAATCCAGCGTGACGCCAAGATTATTTAACTCATGAAATGCGTTAATATCATCGTCATCTAATGAAACTGCTTTGGTTAACTGTTTTTTACCGGGTCGCCAGGCCATGCCGCCAATATTCAGGGTGCCGATTTTTACTCCCTGGCGAACCATCGCTAAGGCATCCTGAGGTCGGGTAAAAAGATAAAATACGGTTTCGTCCTGATATTGTGGGTTGTGATACACCGCGACGGCTTTTTCAATATTGACCACGTTAACTTTCATTCCTGGCGGGGCGGCCTGACGCAATAATGTCCGGCGAACTTCATCGTTATACACTTCGTCATTGCAGATAATAATGCGCTGGGCGTTAGCCACTTTCGACCAGACGGTAGTGACCTGGCCGTGGATTAGGCGGTCATCAATGCGGGCGAGCGTAATGTTCATCAGAAATCCTCCTCTGCCGTTGCCAGTTGTTTCCAGACAACGCAGGTTTGCTTTGCGATTTGCGTCAGGTGTTCACACAGTTCATCAACGTTCATGCTGTCCTGGTTATCGACCAGTTCGAGCGCCAGCGGCAGGGAAAGGCCGCTGATTACCCGCAGGCGCGGATTACGCATCGCAAGCGTTGCCGCCGCGTTCCACGGGCTGCCGCACTGTAAGTCCACGGCGATTAACCACTCGTCATGATTGTGAATACTCACTAACTTTTCCAGCTTTGCCACGATGTCTCCGGCGTTCTCGCCGGGCACAAATTCAACTGCCTCAACATTGGCGTCGCCGTACACCATCTGAACCGATTCCAGCATGGCGCAAGCTAATTTGCCGTGGGCGCAAAAAATGGCATTGACCATAAAGCCTCCTTAGCCGCGCGTTTTTCCGCCAGCAATGTTAGTGGTTACTCCGGTAATATAACTGGCGCGTTCAGATAGCAGATAACTAACAAAATCAGCCACTTCTGCTAATTTTCCGGCGCGCCCAATAGGAATGGCGTTTTTGGTATAGCCTTCACGCAGCTGTTCGACGGTGATATTGCGCGTCCACGCCAGCGCCTCTTCATATTCCGGCGTGCGCAGCCCGGTTTTTTCCAGAATCCCCGGCGCGATGCCCACCACGCGGATACCATGTTTACCCAACTCTTTCGACCAGGAGCGCGTGAAGCTATTGAGCGCGGCTTTAGTGGCGGCGTAACAGCTTTGGCCTTCTGAGCCTTCCAGCCCACTTTCCGAGGAGACATTCACAATCACCCCATCATGTTGTTTGACCATCTGTCTCGCCACTGCCTGCGACATCAGAAAAACGCCTTTCTGGTTGATATTGACCATTTTTTCGAATGCGGCTTCGTTGAGTTCATACTGTCCGGCAGGCGCTTTCTCATCGACCAGCAGACGCGGGAAGTTGACCCCGGCGTTATTGACCAGACCGTCGATGCGACCAAAACGCTGAATAATTTCCGCTACCGTATGATTTACCTCTTTGGCGCTGGAAATATCGGTCGGCCAGAACTGATAACCTTTATGACTTTCATATTGACCATCGCCACCGTGAATATCGACCATCTGTACATTCGCGCCTTGTGCTAATAATTCATCCACAATCGCCAGACCAATACCGGATGCGCCACCGGTGACAATAATGATTTTATCCTGCAAATTTAACCACGTTTGCATAACAGACTCCTGATTTTAGGTAATAAAGGCCCGCCGTAATTTTTTATTACGGTAAACATCGGGAAGATTTTTATTTCAGTAATAGTTCAGCTGTGCTGCTATTCGTTACCAGACAATTAATATATTTTCCACGCAGTGCACCAATAATTCCGCTGTATTTTTCTTCACTCATGGCAATGCCAATGGAATACCGCGCCTGCTTTAATTTATTCATTTCGATAGAGAGTGTTTTCTCGCTCATATTCGTTTCGACCATTGCGCCGTGAATATCAAAAAAGCGTGAGCAAATATCACCGGCAACCTGACGGGCATTCAGGTCGTCACTCTCTTCGCCGCCATAAAATGCATGCCAGTTGGCGCCATCGCGAATAGTCGGTGAGCCAATCCCCACGAGGGCGACATCCAGATTATCCCAGTAGGCTGAGATGGTTTTAAAGTGCTGAGACTGCATGATCCCATTACGAATTAAGGGGTTATCTAGCAGAGCTGGAAAATCCGCGAGCTGCGATTCCCCTTTCAGCTTTGCCGCCGCGCTGTAGGTTAATGTGTTTACGTGATAGCGGCTTTCGAGTTTACCGGACGGGCCGCCAATAATCGGCACGCAAATTAACTGCCGCGATTGCCCCGCCTGCGGCAAGTTTTCAACCAGTGCGCTCACCGCGCGGCCCCAGGAAAAACCAACAATATCACCAGGTTCCAGCAAACGATCTAACAATTGCGCGCCGTGTAACCCCATTACCGCCAACTGAGCGTCTTCCTCTTCATCGCGCCCTGATACCACCACAGCTTCTTTCAGACCAAACTTTTGCTTCAGTTGCTGCTCCAGCCAGAGATTTTCGTTGTTGTCATAGTTGATGGCGATGGTGACAATTCCCTGTTCGCGGCCCCGTTTAAGTAAGCGGCTGATGGTGGTCCGATAAATACCCAGTTCGCGGGCGATTTGCGCCTGCGTCATGTCCTGTTCGTAATAGAGTTGGGCAATCTTCACAATCAAACGGATATCGTCACTGTTTTCCATCGCCGCCTCCTGATTTTGCACATTTGTGCAAATATGCTTTTTAACCGCTTGATCTGATATAACTCCATCATGGTGACCTTTAAAAGCGATTTTTCACTCTTTGTTTGGGTTGAAATGGCGCTTTATCTTGCACATTTGTTTCTCTGCGTAGCAGTCATCAGCACAGGTGTGCAGAGATTCGTAATAGGTTGATTATCCTGGTTTTCGCCAGGCAAATTTGCATCAGGCTTCTGGTGACACTTTTGTGATAAAAGGCGCGGCAGATCACATTTAATTTCGACGTTGCCGCATAACCCTGTTTTTCCCCGCTAAGAGGTACGGTATATTCCGCGTTTTACAGGAGAATTTATGCTGCCCGACTCATCAGTCCGTTTAAATAAATACATCAGCGAAAGCGGAATTTGCTCACGCCGCGAAGCGGATCGCTACATCGAGCAAGGCAATGTGTTCCTTAATGGCAAGCGTGCCACCATTGGCGATCAGGTGAAACCCGGCGACGTTGTAAAAGTAAACGGTCAGTTGATTGAGCCACGGGAAGCCGAAGATTTGGTACTTATCGCCCTGAACAAGCCCGTCGGTATTGTCAGCACCACCGAAGATGGCGAGCGCGATAACATTGTCGATTTCGTTAACCACAGCAAACGCGTGTTCCCGATTGGACGCCTGGATAAAGACTCCCAGGGGCTGATTTTCCTCACCAACCACGGCGATCTGGTGAATAAGATCCTCCGCGCGGGTAACGATCATGAGAAAGAATATCTGGTGACGGTCGATAAACCGATTACCGAGGAGTTTATTCGCGGCATGAGTGCGGGGGTGCCAATCCTCGGGACAGTGACTAAAAAGTGCAAAGTCAAAAAAGAAGCGCCGTTTGTCTTCCGCATTACCCTGGTGCAGGGGCTGAACCGTCAGATCCGTCGCATGTGCGAGCACTTTGGCTACGAAGTGAAAAAGCTGGAACGTACGCGCATTATGAACGTCAGCTTAAGCGGCATTCCGCTGGGAGAATGGCGCGATTTAACCGACGACGAGCTTATCGATCTCTTTAAGCTCATTGAAAATTCCTCTTCCGAGGCGAAGCCCAAAGCGAAGGCCAAACCGAAAACGGCAGGCATCAAACGCCCGGTGGTGAAGGTAGAAAAAACGGCGGAGAAAGGTGGCCGCCCGGCATCAAACGGCAAGCGTTTCGCCTCGCCGGGGCGGAAGAAAAAAGGTCGTTAATCAGCGTTTGCCGCGCGTCGACGTATTTGCCGACCAACTGAATGATGCTTCAGGATCCGGTTTATAAGCCTGCTTTTTCTTCAACTGGCGGGCTTTTTTCGCTTCAGCCTCACGCTCAACCATTAATTTATCGATGTACTCTTTCTTAATGCTGTTGGTTTCGGCGTTGGTCAGCACGCGACCATGTGCAATACGCGCGCGATCCAGCAGCGTCTTCAGTTCGCGCTGTTCACGCTCAGTCATCTCTTTTTGAGTAATACGGGGGAGTGCCATGATGGTGCCCTCTGTTAATCGGATAGTTCAGTGTACGGGAATTTATTTGCAAGCAGAACTGATAAGATTCATTTGCCTTCTCTTTATTTTTATCTGCTTAGATAATTGGCGATAAATACAGATAAAAATTTAACGAAAATAAATGACCGCTAACTTATAAAATTTAATTAATTCTTTGTTATTCAATACGTTAAAGTTGTAATTTTACTTCTGGCCTGTTTTTCGCAATAACGCTATCTCATTGATAACATCTCTGTTTTCAGTGGTCTTGTTCGGGGTAGTTAATATCAAAGGATGAATCAAATGCCATTAAATGGAGTCAGTGCTGCGATGCGTGAACGGGTATCGCAGCAGTTAAAGGAAATTGAACGTCGCTATGGCGTGAAAGTGCTGTACGCCTGCGAATCGGGGAGTCGCGGCTGGGGATTTGCTTCGCCCGACAGCGATTACGATGTGCGGTTTTTGTATGTTCATCCGCTGGAATGGTATCTGCGGGTAGAGTCACCACGCGATGTTATCGAACTGCCTATCGACGACGAGTTAGATGTTTCCGGTTGGGAATGGCGCAAAGCGCTGGGATTGCTGAAAGGTGCGAACCCGACGCTAATTGAATGGCTGGATTCACCGGTGGTCTATCAACAAGATGAAGAAACGATAACGGCGCTTAAGGCAATGGTCCCAATGTGGTTTTCTCCGTTGCGTGCGCGTTGGCATTATTATTCGATGGCGCGGAAAAATTTTCGCGGTTATTTACAAGGCGACGAAGTGCGGCTGAAAAAATACTTTTATGTGCTGCGTCCGCTGCTGGCCGTGCGCTGGGTCGAAGCGGGAAAAGGCGTACCGCCAATGCGTTTTTCCGAATTGCTGGCGGGAAGTGAGTTGGATGCGGCCTTACGCGCAGAAATAGATGAGTTGCTGGAACGTAAACAGCGTGCGGGTGAAGCGGAATATGGCCCACGCCGTCCATTGCTACATGCGTTTATCCATGCGGAACTGGCGCGTGGGGAAATTCCGCCTGTGTTACCGGATAGTAGGGATGGTGATGCCAGGGAGCTGGATAGGTTGTTGATGGCGACAGTGATGGGAGAATAAATTCGGCCCGGCAAGTATCATCCGGGCCGCACTGTTTTTACTCAAACAAATTACTATGCAGTTTCTGCACCACCTGTTCCGCATCTTCGCCTGGCACCAGGAAGCACAGGTTATGGCTGGAAGCACCGTAGCAAATCATGCGAATGTTGAACGGTTCAAGTACGCCAAACACCTCTTTGCCAACACCACAGGCTTTTGACAGATCGTTACCAATCAGAGCCACCAGCGCCAGGCCTTCTTCCACTTCTACCCGGCACAGAGCTGAAAGCTCCATCAGCAGCGATTGTGTCAGCAACGTATCGCCAGTTGACGTTGAACCGGTAGTGTCGAGAGTTAATGCCACGCTCACTTCTGACGTAGTAATTAAATCCACCGAAATATTATGCCGTGCGAGAATGCCGAAAACCTCCGCGAGGAAGCCGCGAGAATGCAGCATATTCAGGCTATGCAGGGTTAATAGCGTTTGTTTGCGACGCAGAGCCAGCGCACGAAACAACGGCGGATTCTCGGTTTTATTACACACCAAAGTACCGCCAGCACGCGGATCTTTGCTTGAACCGACAAACACCGGGATATCGCTGCGAACTGCAGGCAGTAAGGTTGCCGGATGAAGTACTTTGGCACCAAAGGTTGCCATTTCAGCTGCTTCTTCAAAGGCGATTTCATCAATTCGTTTGGCATCAGGCACGACGCGTGGGTCGGTAGTATAAATCCCCGGCACATCTGTCCAGATATCGACGCGAGCAGCGTTTAACGCTTCTGCCAATAGTGCCGCCGTGTAGTCACTACCGCCGCGACCAAGCGTTGTGGTGCGCCCTTTACTTTCACTGCCAATAAAGCCCTGGGTGATGACTAAACCTTCGCTGAGACGTGGGGTTAGTTGCAGCGCAGACAGTTCTGCCAGCGCAGCAATATCTGGCTCCGCGCGGCCAAAGCGATCGTTTGTGCGCATCACTTTACGCACATCGAACCACTGGGCCTGAACATTGCGTTCACGCAGAATCTCCACAAACAGTAGGGTAGACATCAGTTCGCCGTGGCTGACCAGTTCATCAGTTAGTGCTGGAGAGGTTGCCAGTGCAGCAGCTTCGGCCAGGACGGTAATGTTCTCCAGCAAACGTTCAATCTCTTCACGGATGACGTTCGGGTAACGCAGGCGCTCCAGAATGGCGAACTGAATATTGCGAATGGCATCGAGTTTTTCGAAACGCTCAACCGGTTCCAGACCTTCAGCCAGTGCAACCAACAGATTGGTAATGCCCGCAGAAGCAGAAAGCACAACTAAACGCACATTCACATCAGAAAGCACAATGTCGGCGCTGCGGTTCATGGCGTCGAAATCAGCCACGCTAGTACCACCAAATTTGGAGACAACAATATCGGGCATAACAACCTCGTGTCAGGGAATGAAAGAAGCGACCTTGGCACAAAGGCAAAACAGAAACCGGTGCAGGCGCAGACCGTATTTATAAATAAAAGGTGTAGGGGAGTGTGTCAACGCTGGGATTATGCGGATTATTCATGCAGCGGGCGTGGTCAGAAATTGTGCTTATAACGTCTACACTTTTTATCCTCTTCAGTGGTTAGCTGAGCTAACGGCACTAAAACCATCACATTTTTCTGTGACTGGCGCTACAATCTTCCACAGTCACAATTCTCAATATCAGAAGAGTATTGCTAATGAAAAACATCAATCCAACGCAGACCGCGGCCTGGCAGGCACTACAGAAACACTTCGATGAAATGAAAGACGTTACGATCGCCGATCTTTTTGCTAAAGACGGCGATCGTTTTTCTAAGTTCTCCGCAACCTTCGACGATCAGATGCTGGTGGATTACTCCAAAAACCGCATCACTGAAGAGACGCTGGCGAAATTACAGGATCTGGCGAAAGAGTGCGATCTGGCGGGCGCGATTAAGTCGATGTTCTCTGGCGAGAAGATCAACCGCACCGAAAACCGTGCCGTACTGCACGTGGCGCTGCGTAACCGTAGCAATACCCCGATTCTGGTTGATGGCAAAGATGTTATGCCGGAAGTCAACGCGGTGCTGGAGAAGATGAAAACCTTCTCAGAAGCGATTATTTCTGGTGAGTGGAAAGGCTATACCGGCAAAGCCATCACCGACGTGGTGAACATTGGGATCGGCGGTTCTGACCTCGGCCCGTACATGGTGACCGAAGCACTGCGCCCTTACAAAAACCACCTGAACATGCACTTTGTTTCTAACGTTGATGGTACTCACATCGCGGAAGTGCTGAAAAAAGTAAACCCGGAAACCACGCTGTTCCTGGTAGCATCTAAAACCTTCACCACTCAGGAAACTATGACCAACGCCCATAGCGCGCGTGACTGGTTCCTGAAAGCGGCAGGTGATGAAAAACACGTTGCGAAACACTTTGCGGCGCTCTCCACCAATGCCAAAGCCGTTGGCGAGTTTGGTATTGATACCGCCAACATGTTCGAGTTCTGGGACTGGGTCGGCGGCCGTTACTCTTTGTGGTCAGCGATTGGCCTGTCGATTGTTCTCTCCATCGGCTTTGATAACTTCGTTGAACTGCTTTCTGGCGCACACGCGATGGACAAGCATTTCTCCACTACGCCTGCCGAGAAAAACCTGCCTGTACTGCTGGCGCTGATTGGCATCTGGTACAACAATTTCTTTGGCGCGGAAACTGAAGCGATTCTGCCGTACGACCAGTATATGCACCGTTTCGCGGCGTACTTCCAGCAGGGCAATATGGAATCCAACGGTAAGTATGTTGACCGTAACGGTAACGTGGTGGATTACCAGACTGGCCCGATTATCTGGGGTGAACCAGGCACTAACGGTCAGCATGCGTTCTACCAGCTGATCCACCAGGGAACCAAAATGGTACCGTGCGATTTCATCGCTCCGGCTATCACCCATAACCCACTCTCTGATCATCACCAGAAACTGCTGTCTAACTTCTTCGCTCAGACCGAGGCTCTGGCGTTTGGTAAATCCCGTGAAGTGGTTGAGCAGGAATATCGCGATCAGGGTAAAGATCCGGCAACGCTTGACTACGTGGTGCCGTTCAAAGTGTTCGAAGGTAACCGCCCGACCAACTCCATCCTGCTGCGTGAAATCACTCCGTTCAGCCTGGGTGCGTTGATTGCGCTGTATGAGCACAAAATCTTTACTCAGGGCGTGATCCTGAACATCTTCACCTTCGACCAGTGGGGCGTTGAACTGGGTAAACAGCTGGCGAACCGTATTCTGCCAGAGCTGAAAGATGATAAAGAAATCAGCAGCCACGATAGCTCGACCAATGGTCTGATTAACCGCTATAAAGCGTGGCGCGGTTAATCATCGTGCATGCATGATGCCGATATGTACATCGTATTCGGCAATTAATACATAGCACGATTGATTAAATAACCTTAATAACAATGCCGACTATAAGTCGGCATTGTTTTATCAGATAAATCCCCTTGTCGGAGATTTAACGAAAATCATACCGTGAGGTTAATCCTAAAATAGATTTTTAGTCTGTAATGATTTCGGAAAATACGCAGATCAATCACTTTTTATTTTATTTTAACTTAATGATTTTTAATCTTATTTATATATAAGTTGTAGCTTATATTTGATATTCATTCCAATTATCCTAAAACCCCATCACTAATTCCCCGCGCCGTAATTCGCATGCTTTAGTTGTGTATACTCGATCCCGCCCGAAATGTTTTTGGGTAAATCTCCATTCATTCAATGAAGGGAAATTGTTATGAAAAAAGTTCTGTATGGCATTTTTGCCATATCTGCGCTTGCGGCGACTTCTGCGTGGGCTGCACCTGTACAGGTGGGCGAAGCGGCAGGGTCGGCAGCAACGTCGGTTTCAGCGGGTAGTTCCTCCGCGACCAGCGTCAGCACCGTAAGCTCGGCGGTGGGTGTCGCGCTCGCGGCAACCGGTGGCGGTGATGGTTCTAATACCGGGACCACCACAACCACGACCACCAGTACCCAGTAATAACGTATGTATCCCCAAAATAATTCAGTATGACGGGGATTAACCATAACCACACTCCGGTGTGGTTATTCTGCCCCTCTGGAGAAGAGTCGTGAAGCGACCTGCACTCATTCTTATCTGCCTGTTATTACAGGCCTGTTCAGCCACGACTAAAGAGCTGGGCAATTCACTGTGGGACAGTCTGTTTGGTACGCCAGGCGTACAGCTGACGGACGATGATATCCAAAATATGCCCTACGCCAGCCAGTACATGCAGCTTAATGGCGGTCCACAATTATTTGTCGTTTTGGCCTTCGCTGAAGACGGACAACAAAAATGGGTCACTCAGGATCAGGCCACTCTCGTTACACAACATGGGCGTCTGGTGAAAACTTTGCTTGGCGGCGACAACCTGATTGAAGTGAATAACCTTGCCGCCGACCCGCTGATTAAACCCGCACAAATTGTTGATGGTGCAACATGGACGCGCACGATGGGCTGGACCGAGTACCAGCAGGTACGCTACGCCACCGCACGCTCAGTCTTCAAATGGGATGGCACCGATACCGTCAAAGTCGGCAGCGATGAAACTCCGGTTCGCGTGCTGGACGAAGAGGTCTCCACCGACCGGGCGCGCTGGCATAACCGCTACTGGATCGACAGCGAAGGGCAAATTCGCCAGTCGGAACAGTATCTCGGCGCGGATTATTTCCCGGTGAAAACCACTCTCATCAAGGCGGCAAAACAATGATTAAAAAAACTATTGTCGCGTTGCTTTTGAGTGTGGGAGCGTCATCGGTCTTCGCGGCGGGAACCGTCAAGGTATTCAGCAATGGCAGCAGTGAGGCCAAAACGCTGACGGGTGCAGAGCATTTAATCGATCTGGTAGGCCAACCTCGACTGGCAAACAGCTGGTGGCCCGGTGCGGTGATTAGCGAAGAGCTGGCAACGGCGGCAGCATTGCGTCAGCAGCAGGCGTTGCTGACACGGCTGGATGAACAAGCCGCAGATTCCAGCGCCGACGATGCCGCCGCCATTAACGCCTTACGCCAGCAAATTCAGGCGTTGAAAGTGACGGGCAGGCAAAAAATCAAACTTGATCCCGATATCGTCCGCGTTGCTGAACGCGGTAACCCGCCGTTGCAGGGCAACTACACGCTGTGGGTCGGACCACCGCCGTCCACGGTCACATTGTTCGGGCTTATCAGCCGTCCTGGCAATCAGCCATTCACTCCCGGTCGCGACGTGGCGAGCTATCTCTCCGGGCAAAGTCTGCTTAGCGGTGCGGATCGCAGCTACGCGTGGGTGGTTTACCCGGACGGACGCACGCAAAAAGCGCCGGTGGCTTACTGGAACAAGCGTCACGTAGAGCCAATGCCCGGCAGCATTATTTATGTTGGCCTCGCGGATTCTGTCTGGAGTAAGACGCCCGACGCCCTTAACGCAGACATTCTTCAGACCCTGACGCAGCGGATACCCCAATAATGAAAAAAAGACATCTGCTTAGCTTACTGGCGCTGGGCATTAGCACGGCTTGCTACGGCGAAACGTATCCAGCGCCCATTGGCCCGTCGCAATCGGATTTCGGTGGCGTAGGACTGTTACAAACGCCCACCGCCCGCATGGCGCGGGAAGGGGAGTTGAGCCTGAACTATCGCGATAACGATCAGTACCGTTATTACTCAGCTTCCGTGCAACTCTTCCCGTGGCTGGAAACAACGCTGCGCTACACCGACGTGCGCACCCGGCAGTACAGCAGCGTCGAAGCGTTCTCTGGTGATCAAACGTATAAAGATAAAGCCTTCGATCTCAAACTGCGTTTGTGGGAAGAGAGTTACTGGATGCCGCAAGTGGCGGTTGGTGCGCGGGATATCGGCGGTACGGGGCTGTTTGATGCGGAATATCTTGTTGCCAGCAAAGCCTGGGGGCCGTTCGATTTTACGCTCGGCCTGGGCTGGGGATATCTGGGCACCAGCGGTAATGTGAAAAATCCGCTCTGTTCAGCCAGTGATAAATATTGCTATCGCGATAACAGCTACAAACAGGCGGGATCTATCGACGGCAGCCAGATGTTCCACGGCCCGACCTCACTGTTTGGCGGCGTGGAATACCAGACGCCCTGGCAACCGCTGCGTCTGAAACTGGAGTATGAAGGCAATAATTATCAGCAGGATTTTGCCGGAAAGCTGGAGCAAAAAAGTAAGTTTAACGTCGGGGCGATTTATCGCGTTACCGATTGGGCCGACGTTAACCTTAGCTATGAACGTGGCAACACTTTTATGTTTGGCGTCACGCTGCGCACCAACTTTAACGATCTGCGCCCGTCTTACAACGATAACGCCCGCCCGCAATATCAACCGCAGCCACAGGATGCCATTTTGCAGCATTCGGTGGTGGCGAATCAGTTAACGCTGTTGAAATACAACGCCGGACTGGCCGATCCGCAGATCCAGGCGAAAGGCGATACACTGTATGTTACTGGCGAGCAGGTGAAGTATCGTGATTCGCGCGAAGGGATCATTCGTGCTAATCGGATCGTGATGAACGATCTGCCGGAGGGGATCAAGACGATCCGCGTTACGGAAAATCGCCTTAACATGCCGCAGGTGACGACGGAAACCGATGTCGCCAGCTTGAAAAATCATCTCGCCGGAGAGCCGCTGGGCCACGAAACGAAGCTGGCGCAAAAACGCGTCGAGCCAGTGGTTCCGAAGTCCACCGAGCAGGGCTGGTATATCGACAAATCGCGCTTTGATTTCCATATCGATCCGGTGCTGAACCAGTCGGTCGGTGGCCCGGAAAACTTTTACATGTATCAGCTGGGCGTGATGGGAACGGCGGATTTGTGGCTGACGGACCATCTGCTCACCACCGGTAGCCTGTTTGCTAACCTTGCCAACAATTACGACAAGTTTAACTACACCAATCCACCGCAGGACTCACACTTACCGCGTGTTCGTACCCATGTGCGCGAGTATGTGCAGAACGATGTCTATGTGAATAACCTGCAAGCCAACTACTTCCAGCATCTGGGCAACGGCTTCTACGGTCAGGTCTACGGCGGCTATCTCGAAACCATGTTTGGCGGTGCGGGGGCAGAGGTGTTGTATCGCCCCCTGGACAGCAACTGGGCGTTTGGTCTGGATGCCAACTACGTTAAACAGCGCGACTGGCGTAGCGCAAAAGATATGATGAAATTCACCGATTACAGTGTGAAAACCGGACATCTGACCGCGTACTGGACGCCATCTTTCGCCCAGGACGTGTTGGTGAAAGCGAGTGTCGGGCAGTATCTGGCAGGGGATAAAGGCGGCACGCTGGAGATCGCCAAACGCTTTGATAGCGGCGTGGTGGTGGGTGGCTATGCCACGATCACTAATGTTTCGAAAGAGGAGTACGGCGAAGGGGACTTCACCAAAGGTGTGTATGTCTCTGTACCGCTGGATCTCTTCTCGTCTGGCCCGACACGTAGCCGTGCGGCAATTGGCTGGACGCCGCTGACGCGTGACGGGGGTCAGCAACTTGGGCGTAAGTTCCAGTTGTATGATATGACCAGCGACCGTAGCGTGAATTTCCGCTAAGTCATGGGAAAGGTGCCAGTTTTCGCAATCACTGGCACCCTCATTCTTAATGGCCTGTTGAGCCATCAGGAACGCAGTTCACCCCCGGTTTGCGATCTGGTGTGTAAAGGCGAAAACATTCTGTCTTCCTGTCCGTCGATATGGGTTGCAGGTCTGGTTGCCTGAGCGACTGGGCCATCATTGGGCTGGAGACATTGCTTTGCGATAGGTCGGCTTTATCAGCAGTACCGAGCGGACCGGCATAAGCAGGAAGAACAGAGACTGATAACATCAAAGCAGCAAAATAAGGCTTCATTTTTACCACCTTTATCAGGTTACGTTTCATTTGTTCCAGAGGAACATTGTCGATTTTTCGCGCATTATTGGTGGCTGAGAATCACCTGAATGGGTGATTTTTGCATTACCGGCTTTGGTGCGGTTTGCCTTGCCGGATGCGCGCCCCAAATCCAGGTTGAACAAAACATACACAAAAAATATAGATCTCCGTCACATTTTTACGTTATACAGGAAGCTCGCCACTGTGAAGGAGGTACTGCTATGACGTCACTCTCTCGCCCGCGCGTGGAGTTTATCTCCACCATTTTGCAGACCGTACTCAATCTTGGCCTGCTGTGTCTCGGCCTGATTTTGGTTGTCTTCCTTGGCAAAGAAACGGTGCATCTGGCTGATGTGCTGTTCGCGCCAGAACAAACCAGCAAATATGAGCTGGTGGAAGGACTGGTGGTTTACTTTCTCTATTTCGAATTTATCGCGCTGATTGTGAAGTACTTTCAGTCCGGTTTTCACTTCCCGCTGCGTTACTTTGTCTATATCGGGATCACCGCCATTGTGCGCTTGATCATCGTCGATCATAAATCGCCACTGGATGTGTTGATCTACTCGGCAGCGATCCTGTTGCTGGTGATCACCCTGTGGTTATGTAATTCGAAACGGCTGAAGCGGGAGTAAAAAAGAGGCGCTCCGAAGAGCGCCGAATAACAGTCACAAGTTAGGATAACGTAAGTTGAGGGTCTAGCGGCATAACATTGGCAGAACATTGGCAGAACAACATCTTTAACCTTTCACACCACCTGCCGTCAGGCCGTTAACCAGCCAGCGTTGAGCCAGCAAGAAGACGATGGTGATGGGTAATGCAGACATCACGGCAGCGGCAGCAAAGTCGCCCCACAGGTAGTTTTGCGGGTTGAGGTATTGCTGCATACCCACGGCCAGGGTGTAACTGTTCACGTCACGCAGTAACAACGACGCGACCGGAACTTCGGTAATGGCAGCGATAAACGACAGGATGAACACCACCGCCAGAATCGGTACAGATAATGGCAACAGGACGAGGCGGAAAGCTTGCCACGGTGTCGCACCATCCAGCGCCGCCGCTTCTTCCAGCGAGCTGTCGATGGTTTCGAAATAGCCTTTAATCGTCCAGACGTGCAGCGCAATCCCCCCCAGGTACGCGAAGATCACGCCACCGTGAGTATTCAGGCCGATGAACGGAATGTATTCACCCAGACGATCAAACAACGCATACAACGCCACCAGTGAGAGTACTGCCGGGAACATCTGGAAAATCAGCATCCCTTTCAGCAGCGTCGCTTTGCCAGGGAAGCGCATACGGGCGAAGGCATAAGCGCAGGTGGTGGAGAGCGCCACAATACCAATCGCGGAAATACCGGCGACCTTTACCGAGTTCCACAGCCACAGCAGTACCGGGAATGGCGGTGGCGTAATGCGGCCATCCGCCTGTTCAACGCTAAAACCTAACGCCAGTTTCCAGTGATCCCACGAGATTTGCTCCGGGATCAGGCTACCGGTCGCGAAGTTCCCCTGGCGCAGCGAGATGGCGACGACCATCAGCAGCGGGAACATAATTGCCGCGATAAAAAGTAGTAGTAGCAGGTGAGTAATAAACAAACGTGCTTTTTGCGATTTCGGTTGGACCATTGCCATTTTTGTTATCTCCCTTAATCAAACTTCATTCGCGTGGCTTTCAGGTTCACTATCGCCAGCGCACCCACCAGCAGGAAGATCAGCGTGGCAATCGCCGCCGCCAGACCGAAGTCCTGACCCCCGCCGCCTTCAAAAGCGATACGGTAGGTGTAGTTAACGAGCAGGTCGGTATAACCGGCTGGCGTGGTCGTGCCAAGACGATCCGGGCCGCCGTTGGTCAACAGTTGAATCAGCACGAAGTTATTAAAGTTAAAGGCGAAGCTGGCGATCATCAGCGGTGTGAGCGGCTTAATCAGCAGCGGTAGCGTAATCTTAAAGAAGTTCTGGAACGGACCTGCGCCATCCATCGCTGAGGCCTCATACAGATCGTCGGGAATCGCTTTCAGTAAGCCCATGCAGAGGATCATCATATACGGATAACCCAGCCAGGTGTTGACGATAATCAGCATCGTTCTGGCGGTGGTTGGATCGCTGAACCAGGCGGGCTTCACACCAAACAGCGCGCTCAACATCATGTTGATTTCACCAAAGCTCTGGTTGAACAATCCTTTGAAAATCAAAATTGAAATAAACGATGGCACCGCGTAGGGCAGAATCAGCAGGACGCGATAGACAGCTTTGCCGCGTAACGCTTCCCACTGCACCAGACACGCCAGCACCATGCCGACCGCCACCGTTAAAAAGACGGTGATAAGTGAGAACACTACGGTCCAGACGAAAATTGCAAGGAACGGTTTTTGGATCCCTTCGTCGGTGAAGACGCGGGTAAAGTTTTTCCAGCCAGTAGTCACGGTATAACCCGGGCTGAGTTTTTCGTCACCCCAGTTGCCGTCAGCAGTGATGGACTGGTAAAAACCAATCTGGTCGTTTGGACGATATTTTACGCCACTCTGGTTATTGGTCAGCGTACCGTCATCGCCTAATGTGTACAGCGGCTGAGTGCCGGAGAACTGGCGCAGGGAGCTCATCATCACTTTGTTGCCATCCGGCAGAATGGCGGTAATGTTGCTCAGGGCTTGACGATTCTGGGTAATCACGCGCAGATTCGCACGCTCGCCTTCAGGCTGCGTGGCCGTTTCTTTCAGTTGCAGTTTTTGCTCGCCGCCAAATTTAAAGGCGTCGGAGAGATAATTTTTGCCGGTTTCGCCGTCGGTGAGCGCCAGTTGCCACTCATCACCAGCGGGATAAAGACCAAAGTTATAGGTTTTCCCTGCCTGCCAGGCGCGGTCCAACAGAACTTCCTGAGCGCGTTCAAAGGTAAGCTGGTTGGTGCTGCTGTAGTTGGTGAAGGCGATGGCGATGGTGCAGACCAGAGGGAAGAGGACGAATAGCCCCATCCCGGCCATTCCCGGGTAGACATAGCGCCAGGCGTAGGCTTTACGATTGGCGAAAATATAGAGCCCCGCTGAGCTCAAAATTAGCGTGGTAATGGCGAACAGGTATTCCCCTTGTGCGTACATTAAAACAACAAGGTAACCCACCAGCAGGCCGAGCAGACCTAACACTGACCATTTCAGCGCGTCGCTTTGCCACCAATGTTTCTTTTTAATGACATCCATGGGGTTCTTCCTCATTCCAGGACAGATAAGGCGTTTACGCCGCATCCGGCAACAACTGCCTGATGCGACGCTGGTGCGTCTTATCAGGCCTACATACGTTTCGGCTTCGTAGGCCGGATAAGGCGTTTACGCCGCATCCGGCATTTCAGGCATTACTTAGTGATACGACCCTGTGCATCTTTTAGCGCGGCATCAACGGTCTGACGACCACTGGCTGCGTTGATTACTGCGGTACGCACGGCATACCAGAAGGCGGACATCTGCGGGATGTTCGGCATGATTTCACCGTTCTTGGCGTTATCCATGGTGGCGGCGATGCGTTGATCTTTCGCCAGCTGATCCTGGTAAGACTTCAGCGCCACGGCACCCAGCGGTTTGTCTTTATTCACCGCTTCCAGACCTTCGTCGGTCAGCAGGTAGTTTTCGAGGAACTCTTTCGCCAGCTCTTTGTTCGGACTGGCCGCGTTAATGCCTGCGCTCAGCACGCCAACGAACGGTTTGGACGGTTGTCCCTTGAAGGTTGGCAGCATCGTCACACCGTAGTTCACTTTGCTGGTGTCGATGTTAGACCATGCCCACGGACCATTAATGGTCATCGCAGTTTCACCTTTGTTAAAGGCTGCCTCTGCAATGGAGTAGTCAGTATCCGCATTCATGTGTTTGTTTTTAATCAGATCAACCAGGAAGGTCAGACCCGCTTTCGCGCCAGCGTTATCCACGCCAACGTCTTTCACGTTGTATTTGTCGTTTTCATACTTGAACGCATAACCACCGTCGGCAGCAATCAGCGGCCAGGTAAAGTACGGTTCTTGCAGGTTGAACATCATCGCGCTCTTACCTTTCGCTTTCAGTTCTTTATCCAGCGCCGGGATCTCTTCCCAGGTTTTTGGCGGGTTCGGCAGCAGATCTTTGTTATAAATCAGCGATAACGCTTCAACGGCAACCGGGTAAGCAATGAGTTTGCCGTTAAAACGCACGGCATCCCAGGTGAATGGATAAATCTTGTCCTGGAGCGCTTTGTCCGGAGAGATTTCAGCTAACAGACCAGACTGGGCATAGCCGCCAAAGCGGTCGTGCGCCCAGAAGATGATGTCCGGACCATCGCCAGTTGCCGCAACCTGGGGGAATTTCTCTTCCAGCTTATCCGGATGCTCAACGGTGACTTTAATTCCGGTATCTTTCTCGAATTTCTTACCGACTTCAGCAAGGCCGTTGTAGCCTTTATCGCCGTTGATCCAGATTACCAGCTTACCTTCTTCGATTTTGGCGAGAGCCGAGGCGGAAAACATCATCGTCGTTAAAACAGATAATGCGAGGATGCGTGCACCTGTTTTTATTTTCATAATCTCTGGTCCTTGTTGGTGAAGTGCTTGTGAAAACGCCTAAACGGACTCTAGTTTCTTTATACGGCAACCTCTTTCCATCCTCCTTGCCCCTACGCCCCACCTTCGTTTTGTGTGATCCATGTCGCAGAAATGGCAGTATTGCGGGAGGGCGCACACAAAATCGCCATGTTTTTTGCAAGCAACATCACGAATTTCCTTACTTTCCTTCGGATTAGTACGCAGACACCACCTTCTCATCCTCCCGCCTCCTCCCCCATAAAAAAGCCTGGGGGTGGAGGATTTAAGCTATCTGTCGATCAAGCATAGTCACCGCATCATGAATGTTGCTGTCGATGACAGGTTGTAACGAAGGGAGAAGGGCATGGCGAGCGTACAGCTGCAAAATGTAACGAAGGCCTGGGGGGATGTGGTGGTATCGAAAGATATCAACCTCGAGATCCACGAAGGTGAGTTCGTGGTGTTTGTCGGGCCATCTGGCTGCGGTAAATCAACGTTACTGCGCATGATTGCCGGTCTTGAGACGATCACCAGCGGCGACCTGTTCATCGGTGAGAAACGAATGAACGATACCCCGCCAGCAGAACGCGGCGTCGGCATGGTGTTCCAGTCCTATGCGCTCTATCCCCATCTGTCAGTGGCAGAAAACATGTCCTTTGGCCTGAAACTGGCGGGCGTGAAGAAAGAGGTGATCAACCAGCGCGTTAACCAGGTGGCGGAAGTACTGCAACTGGCGCACTTGCTTGATCGCAAACCGAAGGCACTCTCTGGCGGGCAGCGTCAGCGAGTGGCGATTGGTCGTACTCTGGTGGCAGAGCCAAGCGTATTTTTACTTGATGAACCGCTATCCAACCTTGACGCTGCGCTGCGTGTGCAGATGCGTATCGAAATCTCCCGCCTGCATAAACGTCTGGGCCGCACGATGATTTACGTCACCCACGATCAGGTCGAAGCGATGACGCTGGCCGATAAAATCGTGGTGCTGGATGCCGGGCGCGTGGCGCAGGTCGGGAAACCTCTCGAACTGTATCACTATCCGGCAGACCGCTTTGTCGCAGGTTTTATTGGTTCGCCGAAAATGAACTTCCTGCCGGTAAAAGTGACCGCCGTTGCAATCGATCAAGTCCAGGTTGAGCTGCCGATGCCAAACCTCCAGCAAGTCTGGCTTCCGGTTGAAAGCCACAACGTTCAGGTCGGAGCCAACATGTCACTGGGCATTCGCCCGGAACATCTACTGCCAAGTGATATCGCCGACGTCATCCTTGAAGGTGAAGTTCAGGTCGTCGAGCAACTCGGCAACGAAACCCAAATTCATATCCAGATCCCTTCCATTCGTCAAAACCTGGTGTACCGCCAGTCTGACGTGGTGTTGGTAGAAGAAGGTGCCACATTCGCTATCGGCCTGCCGCCAGAGCGTTGCCATCTGTTCCGTGAGGATGGCACTGCATGTCGTCGACTGCATCAGGAGCCGGGCGTTTAAGCACCCAACAAAAGACACAAAACCTGTGACAGGTGATGTGAAAAAAGAAAAGCAATGACTCAGGAGATAGAATGATGATTACTCTGCGCAAACTTCCTCTGGCGGTTGCCGTCGCAGCGGGCGTAATGTCTGCTCAGGCAATGGCTGTGGATTTCCACGGTTACGCTCGTTCCGGTATCGGCTGGACAGGGAGTGGCGGTGAACAACAGTGTTTCCAGACCACTGGTGCTCAAAGTAAATACCGTCTTGGCAACGAATGTGAAACTTATGCTGAATTAAAATTGGGTCAGGAAGTGTGGAAAGAGGGCGATAAGAGCTTCTATTTCGACACTAACGTGGCCTATTCCGTCGCGCAACAGAATGACTGGGAAGCCACTGATCCGGCCTTCCGTGAAGCGAACGTGCAGGGTAAAAACCTGATTGAATGGCTGCCTGGTTCCACCATCTGGGCGGGTAAGCGTTTCTATCAACGTCATGACGTTCATATGATCGACTTCTACTACTGGGATATTTCTGGTCCTGGTGCCGGTCTGGAAAACATCGATGTTGGCTTCGGTAAGCTCTCTCTGGCTGCAACCCGCTCTTCTGAAGCAGGTGGTTCTTCCTCGTTCGCCAGCAACAATATCTATGACTACACCAACGAAACTGCGAACGATGTCTTCGACGTGCGTTTAGCGCAGATGGAAATCAACCCAGGCGGTACGTTAGAACTGGGTGTCGACTACGGTCGCGCTAACCTGCGTGATAACTATCGTCTGGTTGATGGCGCATCGAAAGACGGTTGGTTATTCACTGCTGAACATACTCAGAGCATCCTGAAGGGCTTCAACAAGTTTGTTGTTCAGTACGCAACTGACTCGATGACCTCGCAGGGTAAAGGTCTGTCACAGGGCTCTGGCGTCGCGTTTGATAACGAACACTTTGCCTACAACATCAACAACAACGGTCACATGCTGCGTATTCTTGATCATGGTGCGATCTCGATGGGCGACAACTGGGACATGATGTACGTGGGTATGTATCAGGACATCAACTGGGATAACGATAACGGCACCAAGTGGTGGACCGTCGGTATTCGCCCGATGTACAAGTGGACGCCAATCATGAGCACCTTGATGGAGATCGGCTACGACAACGTCGAATCCCAGCGCACTGGCGACAAAAACAATCAGTACAAAATTACCCTCGCACAACAATGGCAGGCTGGCGACAGCATCTGGTCACGCCCGGCTATTCGTGTCTTCGCAACCTACGCCAAGTGGGATGAGAAATGGGGCTATGACTACAACGGTAGTTCCTCTTCCAACCCGAACTACGGTAAAGCCGTTCCGGCGAGCTTCGAAGGTGGTAGCTTCGGTCGCGGTGATAGCGACGAGTGGACCTTCGGCGCCCAGATGGAAATCTGGTGGTAATAGCAATGTGCATGCCGGATAAGGCGTTTACGCCGCATCCGGCATAAAAACACGTTGCCATTATCTATAAGGGCGCAAGCCCCTCTGATTATCGGTTTAGCGCGCTATTGCCTGGCTACCGCTGAACTCCAGATTTTGAGGTGAAAACAATGAAAATGAATAAAAGTCTCATCGCCCTCTGTTTATCAGCAGGGTTGCTGGCGAGCGCGCCTGGAATTAGCCTCGCCGACGTCAACTACGTACCGCAAAACACCAGTGACGCGCCTGCCATTCCATCTGCTGCGCTGCAACAATTAACCTGGACACCCGTCGATCAATCCAAAACTCAGACTACCCAGTTAGCGACTGGCGGCCAACGGTTGAACGTTCCTGGTATCAGTGGCCCGGTTGCGGCATACAGCGTTCCGGCAAACATTGGCGAACTGACCCTTACGCTGACCAGCGAAGTGAACAAACAAACCAGTGTATTTGCGCCGAACGTGCTGATTCTTGATCAGAGCATGACGCCATCTGCCTTCTTCCCCAGCAGTTATTTCACTTACCAGGAACCTGGCGTAATGAGCGCAGATCGTCTGGAAGGGGTGATGCGCCTGACACCAGCGTTGGGGCAGCAAAAACTGTATGTTCTGGTCTTTACCACGGAAAAAGATCTCCAGCAGACGACGCAACTGCTCGACCCGGCAAAAGCCTATGCCAAAGGTGTCGGTAACTCGGTGCCAGATATTCCAGATCCGGTTGCCCGTCATACCACTGATGGCCTGCTGAAACTGAAAGTGAAAACCAACTCCAGCTCCAGTGTGCTGGTGGGACCGTTATTTGGTTCTTCCGCCCCAGCTCCGGTTACGGTAGGCAACACGGCGGCACCAACCGTGGCTGCATCCGCTCCGGCGCCAGCGAAGAAAAGCGAACCGATGCTCAACGACACGGAAAGTTATTTTAATACCGCGATCAAAAACGCTGTCGCGAAAGGTGATGTTGATAAGGCGTTAAAACTGCTTGATGAAGCTGAACGCCTGGGATCGACATCTGCCCGTTCCACCTTTATCAGCAGTGTAAAAGGCAAGGGGTAAGTACGCCCCACAGTGCTGATTTTGCAACAACTGGTGCGTCTTCGGGCGCACCTTTTTTTCTCCCCCCCCAGTGATTGTTGCGTTTTTGTTGCGTATTAGATCACTTAATATGCTTTACATCTCCCGTTATCGCTTTTCTGCGATACAATGCCTTTACGTTATGTAACGGAGAGTTCGGCATGTCACACCCCGCGTTAACGCAACTGCGTGCGCTGCGCTATTTTGCAGAGATTCCTGCGCTGGAACCGCAACTGCTCGACTGGTTGTTGCTGGAAGATTCCATGACTAAACGTTTTGAACAGCAGGGAAAAACGGTG
Source organism: Escherichia sp. E1130 (assembly GCF_005781065.1). Lineage (NCBI taxonomy): Bacteria > Pseudomonadati > Pseudomonadota > Gammaproteobacteria > Enterobacterales > Enterobacteriaceae > Escherichia > Escherichia sp. E1130. Next base: position 579,070 of record NZ_VATL01000004.1, on the reverse strand, counting down.
AGCGTAACGATGATCCGCGAAGGGTTTGTCGAGCAGAATGAAATCCCCGAAGAATTACCGCTGCTGCCGAAAGAGCCCCGTTACTGGTTACGAGAAATATTGTTATGTGCTGATGGTGAACCCTGGCTCGCCGGGCGTACCGTCGTTCCTGTGTCAACGTTAAGTGGCCCCGAGCTGGCGTTACAAAAATTAGGTAAAACGCCGTTAGGCCGCTATCTGTTCACATCATCGACATTAACCCGGGACTTTATTGAGATAGGCCGTGATGCCGGATTGTGGGGGCGACGTTCCCGCCTGCGATTAAGCGGTAAGCCACTGCTGCTGACCGAGCTATTTTTACCGGCGTCACCGTTGTACTAAGAGGAAAAAAATATGGAGTGGAGTCTGACGCAAAATAAGCTGCTGGCGTTTCACCGCTTAATGCGTACGGATAAGCCAATTGGCGCGTTACTGCTGCTCTGGCCAACGTTGTGGGCGCTGTGGGTGGCGACCCCAGGTGTTCCCCAACTCTGGATCCTGGCGGTGTTTGTCGCAGGCGTCTGGCTGATGCGCGCCGCCGGTTGCGTGGTGAATGACTATGCTGACCGTAAGTTTGACGGCCATGTTAAGCGCACGGCAAACCGACCACTTCCCAGCGGTGCGGTTACGGAGAAAGAGGCGCGAACGCTATTTGTGGTGCTGGTGCTGCTTTCGTTCTTACTGGTATTGACACTGAACACGATGACCATTCTGTTGTCGATTGCCGGACTGGCGCTGGCGTGGGTTTACCCGTTTATGAAGCGGTATACCCATTTACCGCAAGTGGTGCTGGGGGCGGCGTTTGGTTGGTCGATTCCAATGGCTTTTGCCGCTGTGAGTGAATCAGTGCCGTTAAGCTGCTGGCTGATGTTCCTTGCCAATATTCTGTGGGCGGTGGCTTATGACACGCAATATGCGATGGTCGACCGTGACGATGACGTGAAGATTGGCATTAAATCCACCGCAATCCTGTTCGGCCAATACGATAAGTTGATTATCGGTATTTTGCAGATTGGCGTACTGGCGCTGATGGCAATCATCGGTGAGTTAAATGGCTTAGGCTGGGGATATTACTGGTCAATTCTGGTGGCTGGCGCGCTGTTTGTTTATCAACAAAAACTGATTGCCAACCGCGAGCGTGAAGCCTGCTTTAAAGCATTTATGAATAATAACTATGTTGGCCTGGTGCTGTTTTTAGGGCTGGCAATGAGTTACTGGCATTTCTGATGATGTAAAAAAGCCGGATGATCATCCGGCTTTCTTCTGGGCTGCCTGATGCGCTGCGTTTATCAGGCCTACACAATAAATCGCAATTTATTGAATTTGCAGATTATGGTCGGCCGGATAAGGCGTTTGCGCCGCATCCGGCAACTCTCACCGATTACCCTTCGCTTTGCGTCGCACTCTCAATCGTCAAACGTACATCTGACGTAATCAACTCCGCCAGCAACTGATAGACCTTCATCGTCTCTGCCGGTTCGGCGTCGCCGCTGTCGCTGATATACCCTTCATCACGCAGCGTCAGTACCAGAGAACTGAATACTGCTTTGTCGAAGAACTCTGGCGCGTTGATGCCGTGAAGCACGGAGAGACGTTGCGCCACGGTGCGGCTCTCTTTCTCCAGCGTACCGCGGTTGATCGACGGGTTGGCGCTCAGCAGCCAGAAAGTGATGGCATAACGTTGCAGCGTTTCGCGCGCGCCTGCGGCCAGCAACTGAAGCGTGCGGGAATGCGCTGGGTTGATATGCAATTCATCATCTTGCAGCGTAATCAGCCCCTGACGTTGCATTTCATTCGCCAGCGCATCAATAACGCCCGGCAACTCGTCGCGCTCCCAGCGCAGGAACAGCTCCGCTTTCAGCATCGGATACAGCACATTGACGTGCTCCATCAATACGTCGCGGGAGATGTGGCGATGCTGGGTGACAATTGCCGCCATCAGCGAAGGCAGCACCAACATATGCGCAATGTTGTTGCGATAGTAGGTCATCAGCACTGCTTGCTCGCGCGGCAGAATGATGATGTCGCCGATCGTATCCTTCTCAACTTCAAACTTGTTCATCTGCAGCGCGTGATCGATAAGCTCGCTGGCACTGGCTGAAGGAACGGTAGAGTCCGTGGAGTAAGGCACGTTGCGCATCAAATCCAGATAGCAGTTGAGTTGCTCGGTTAACTGCTCGCGGGTGAGTGAGCGCTGACGTGACGCCAGCAGCGCAGTACAGCACAGGTTCATGGCGTTTGCGGCGCCCGCGTTGTTAATGCGTACCATCAGATCGGCTGCAATGTTATTGACCGTCGGCGTTAACCAGGCCGGACGCACCGCTTCGATGGGGTCGATAGATTCACGCCAGTCTGGCACGTGCTGGTTAAGGTAGGTCATCAACGGCATTGGTTCACCGAAGTTGACATAGCCCTGACCGAGATTACGCAGCTTGCTTAAACCGCGCAGCATCTGCAGCAGGCTCTCTTTCTCTTTCGTTGCCCCGCGCAGTTCTTTGGCGTAAGTACCCACTTCCATGACGTGCTCATAACCGATGTAGATCGGAATTAACGTAATCGGACGTGTGCCGCCACGCAGCATCGCCTGAATGGTCATCGACAGCGTACCGGTTTTCGGGTCCAGCAAACGGCCTGTACGCGAACGACCGCCTTCCACAAAGTACTCGACGGAATAACCACGGCTGAACAGTTCGCCGAGATACTCACGGAAAACCGTGGAATAGAGCTTATTGCCTTTAAACGTACGGCGAATAAAGAACGCACCCAGACGGCGGAAAATCGGCCCGGCAGGCCAGAAATTCAGGTTGATCCCGGCGGCGATATGCGGCGGCACCAGCCCCTGGTGATACAGCACGTAAGAAAGCAGCAGGTAGTCCATGTGGCTGCGGTGGCAAGGCACATACACCAGCTCATGACCGTCGTGGGCCAACTGGCGAACGCGCTCGGCGTTATGGACGTTGATGCCCTGATAAAGTCGGTTCCAGGTGAAGCCCAGAATACGGTCAGTCAGGCGGATCATCTCGTAAGAGAAGTTCGCAGCAATCTCTTCCATCAGTGCAATAGCATTCTGCTGCGCTTTTTCATGGGAGATTTTTTTGCTGCGCGCTTCGTCTTCTACCGCTTTGGCAATGGCGCGGGAGGCGAGCAGTTTGTTAAACAGATCCTGACGAGCTGGCAGGCGCGGCCCTACGGCAGCCAGACGCTGGCGGGCAAAGTGCATACGCGCCACGCGCGCCAGTTTTTGGGCGATGGTTTTATCCGTGCCGTGTTCATCCGCCATACGGCGCAGCGAAACTGACGGAGAAAAACGCACAAAGCTGTCGCGGCCGAGCCATAGCACGGCGAAAAATTTCTGTACGCCGTTGAGCATGCGCAGTGGCGGGTTAACTTCACCTTTTTCACGCCCCGGCGCACGACCAAACATCACCGATACCGGCACCATCTGCACATCCAGATTTGGGTTGCTGCGGTGCAGATCGAGATAGTCGTGGAACAGCTTAATAGACTCTTCTTTCGGTGTGTAATAGGTGAAAACACGCGGCCCGCCATGAATAAACACATAGCGCGGTAGTAACGTGCCGTCTATTTCCAGCGGCTCTAATGGGTCAGGCAGGTCGTGCGCCAGGCACTGGGCGCGCAACGTCAGCAAATCCGCTTTTGAGTTGTACGGTAAAACGTACATAATTGGACGAGAGGTATCGAGTCCCAGTTCCGGGGCAGGATCTGCCGGAATAGACTTGCTTTTTACCAGGATGCTTAATGGTAAATTCAGTAATTTGTAGTAAATTCGTGGCCAGCCGGACATAAACGATGTAAAGCCTCTGGTTAATAATGCAAATGCGCGGGAAGGATAGCAGAAAGTCATGGGAAATTCTGTGGTATCCGCTCATGTTTCGCGCGACGTTACGCTAACCGTAATCTTCGGATTCAACGGTACACTGATATTGACGCTCATAATGTAAAAAGGTTCTTTCGATGGCCAATAATACCACTGGATTCACCCGAATTATCAAAGCTGCTGGCTATTCCTGGAAAGGTTTACGTGCCGCATGGATCAACGAAGCGGCATTCCGTCAGGAAGGTGTCGCGGTATTGTTGGCAGTTGTTATTGCCTGTTGGCTGGATGTGGATGCAATAACCCGAGTATTGCTTATTAGTTCTGTCATGCTGGTGATGATTGTGGAAATTCTCAATAGTGCCATCGAAGCGGTGGTTGACCGTATTGGCTCTGAATACCATGAGCTTTCCGGGCGGGCGAAAGATATGGGCTCTGCCGCGGTGCTGATCGCTATTATCGTCGCCGTGATTACCTGGTGCATTCTGTTATGGTCGCATTTTGGATAACCCTTCCAGAATTCGATAAATCTCTGGTTTATTGTGTAGTTTATGGTTCCAAAATCACCTTTTGCTGTATATACTCACAGCATAACTGTATATACACCCAGGGGGCGGAATGAAAGCGTTAACGGCCAGGCAACAAGAGGTGTTTGATCTCATCCGTGATCACATCAGCCAGACAGGTATGCCGCCGACGCGTGCGGAAATCGCGCAGCGTTTGGGGTTCCGTTCCCCAAATGCGGCAGAAGAACATCTGAAGGCGCTGGCACGCAAAGGCGTTATTGAAATTGTTTCCGGCGCATCGCGCGGGATTCGTCTGTTGCAGGAAGAGGAAGAAGGGTTGCCGCTGGTGGGTCGTGTGGCTGCCGGTGAACCGCTTCTGGCGCAGCAGCATATTGAAGGTCATTATCAGGTCGATCCTTCCCTGTTCAAACCGAATGCCGATTTCCTGCTGCGCGTCAGTGGGATGTCGATGAAAGATATCGGCATTATGGACGGCGACTTGCTGGCAGTGCATAAAACCCAGGATGTGCGTAATGGTCAGGTCGTTGTCGCGCGTATAGATGACGAAGTTACCGTTAAGCGTCTGAAAAAACAGGGTAATAAAGTCGAACTTCTGCCAGAAAATAGCGAGTTTAAACCCATTGTCGTTGACCTTCGTCAGCAGAGCTTCAGCATTGAAGGGCTGGCGGTTGGTGTTATTCGCAACGGCGACTGGCTGTAATCTATCTCTGATACCGCGATGCCGCCTGGCATCGCGGTTTGTTTTTAATCTCTCTTCATCAGGCTTGTCTGCATGGCATTCCTCACTTCATCTGATAAGGCACTCTGGCATCTGGCTTTACCCATGATTTTCTCCAATATCACCGTTCCCTTGCTGGGACTGGTTGATACGGCGGTCATTGGTCATCTTGATAGTCCGGTTTATCTGGGCGGCGTGGCGGTTGGCGCAACGGCGACCAGTTTTCTCTTTATGCTGTTGCTGTTTTTGCGTATGAGCACTACCGGGCTTACTGCACAGGCTTATGGTGCCAAAAATCCTCAGGCATTGGCGCGTGCGCTGGTGCAGCCGTTGCTGCTGGCACTGGGGGCCGGAGCGTTGATTGCCTTACTGCGTACGCCGATTATCGAGCTGGCGCTGCATATTGTTGGTGGTAGCGAAGCGGTTCTGGAACAGGCGCGGCGCTTTCTTGCAATCCGCTGGTTAAGCGCACCGGCGTCGCTGGCGAATCTGGTGCTGCTCGGCTGGTTGCTCGGCGTGCAATATGCCCGCGCGCCAGTGATTTTGTTAGTGGTTGGCAATATCCTCAACATTGTGCTGGATGTCTGGCTGGTGATGGGGCTGCATATGAACGTGCAGGGCGCGGCGCTGGCGACGGTTATTGCGGAATATGCAACATTGCTGATTGGTCTGCTAATGGTGCGTAAAATCCTCAAACTACGCGGCATCTCCGGCGAAATGCTGAAAACTGCCTGGCGAGGAAACTTCCGTCGCTTGCTGGCGCTTAACCGCGATATCATGCTGCGCTCGCTGTTGTTGCAACTCTGTTTCGGCGCGATCACCGTACTTGGCGCGCGACTGGGGAGCGATATTATCGCCGTCAACGCAGTCCTGATGACGTTACTCACCTTTACAGCCTATGCGCTGGATGGTTTTGCCTACGCGGTTGAAGCCCACTCCGGTCAGGCGTATGGTGCGCGCGACGGTAGCCAGTTACTGGATGTCTGGCGCGCAGCGTGCCGCCAGTCGGGGATCGTGGCATTGTTGTTTTCGGTGGTTTATTTGCTGGCGGGTGAACATATCATCGCGTTGCTAACGTCGTTAACGCAGATCCAGAATCTGGCCGATCGCTACCTAATCTGGCAGGTTATTTTACCGCTGGTAGGAGTCTGGTGTTATCTGCTGGATGGTATGTTTATTGGCGCAACGCGCGCTGCCGAAATGCGCAATAGTATGGCAGTCGCAGCAGCAGGGTTCGCTTTGACGCTACTGACGTTGCCGTGGTTGGGTAACCATGGTTTATGGCTGGCGTTAACCGTCTTTCTGGCGTTGCGCGGGCTTTCTCTGGCAGCTATCTGGCGGCGTCACTGGCGCAACGGTACCTGGTTTGCCGCAACATGACGGTTAAAAGTTCTGAATAAATAATCCTAAGCCAAATTCCTGACTACACTTAATCCCACGTTCAGAAGAAAAGTGAGCGTACTCTCATTCACCACCTAACGATGAGGATTTGAATATGAATAAAGACGAAGTCGGCGGTAACTGGAAACAGTTCAAAGGTAAAGTGAAAGAGCAATGGGGCAAACTGACCGATGATGACATGACGGTCATTGAAGGTAAGCGTGACCAGTTAGTGGGTAAAATCCAGGAACGTTACGGTTACCAGAAAGATCAGGCAGAAAAAGAGGTTGATAGCTGGGAAAAACGCCATGATTACCGCTGGTAATTAATCCCTCCTGCCCGACGTGTACAAGGATGTACGCCCTCTTAACGCGGTTTCTTTTTAACCTGCACAGAGTGATCATGCTGGCACTGTTCAGGATGACGACACGCTTCAACTTCCACACATGCCGCACAGAGACCATGTGCTTCAATCACATTATGCCGCAGGGCAAAACCCATTTTTGCCGCCAGCGTATGCATAATGTCTTCCACGCCTTCTGCACACTCTTCTTTCACTGCGCCGCAGCGATCGCAAATAAACATGGCTGACGTATGGGTGGGCTGATCGAACAGATGGCAGAGCACATAGCTGTTGGTGGATTCCACCTTATGCACAAAACCTTGTTCAAGCAGAAAATCGAGCGCGCGATAAACCGTCGGCGGCTTGGCTTGCGGCTCGGCTTCGCGCAGCAAATCAAGTAGATCGTAGGCGCTGATAGCCCCTTCTTGCAGGCTCATCAGGCGCAGCACTTCGAGACGTTGCGGTGTCAGGCGCACATTACGCTGCGCGCAGAGTTTTTCAGCCTGCGCCAATAACTCCTGCGTTGTGGTCTTTTCCATTGTGCACCTCGAAAGTGGGGTTAAGAATGTCCTTACTTTACCATAATTCTCACTTAAACGCCGACAACCGGGCATCGAAGCTGCCACATTGCCTGATCGCATATTCGTTATGCTATAGTAGCGCCCCCAATTCACCAGATGCTTAAAAAATCGCCATGTCAGCAGAATCACAAACCGCTTATCCCGCATACCGTTTCTCTATTGCTCCTATGCTCGACTGGACGGACAGACACTGCCGTTATTTCCTGCGTCTGCTCTCCCGTAATACGCTGCTCTATACCGAAATGGTGACCACAGGGGCGATTATTCACGGTAAAGGTGATTACCTGGCTTACAGTGAAGAAGAGCATCCGGTGGCGTTGCAGTTGGGAGGTAGCGATCCGGCGGCGCTGGCGCAGTGTGCGAAGCTGGCAGAAGCGCGCGGATATGATGAGATCAACCTGAATGTCGGCTGCCCGTCAGACCGGGTACAGAACGGCATGTTTGGCGCGTGCCTGATGGGGAATGCGCAACTGGTGGCTGACTGCGTAAAAGCGATGCGCGACGTAGTGTCGATTCCAGTGACGGTGAAAACGCGTATTGGCATTGACGACCAGGACAGCTATGAATTTCTCTGTGATTTTATCGACACTGTTTCCGGCAAAGGCGAATGCGAGATGTTTATTATCCATGCGCGCAAAGCCTGGCTTTCTGGTTTAAGTCCGAAAGAAAACCGTGAGATCCCGCCGCTCGATTACCCGCGTGTCTATCAACTGAAGCGTGATTTCCCGCATCTGACTATGTCGATTAACGGCGGCATCAAGTCACTGGAAGAGGCTAAAGCACACCTGCAACATATGGATGGCGTGATGGTCGGGCGTGAAGCGTATCAAAACCCAGGCATTCTGGCGGCGGTGGATCGAGAGATATTTGGTTCCTCGGATACCGATGCCGATCCGGTGGCGGTGGTACGCGCTATGTATCCGTACATTGAGCGTGAACTCAGCCAGGGGACGTATCTCGGTCATATCACCCGGCATATGCTGGGGCTGTTCCAGGGGATTCCTGGTGCGCGGCAGTGGCGGCGGTATTTAAGTGAAAATGCCCATAAAGCGGGCGCTGACATTAACGTGCTGGAACATGCGCTCAAACTGGTAGCGGATAAGCGTTAATTTTTCACCACAAAGTAGTCAAATTCACCACGCCCTGCGCTTCGACGCGGGGCGTTTTGTTGATAAATCAATATGTTATTTCTGGCATGATTCTTGTAAAGCCAGCAAGAGATTTCATTTTTGGGAGAACATCATGCTGGAACTACTTTTTGTGATTGGCTTTTTTGTCATGTTGATGGTCACCGGCGTTTCATTGCTGGGCATTATCGCTGCGCTGGTTGTGGCGACGGCCATTATGTTCCTCGGTGGGATGCTGGCATTGATGATTAAGTTGCTGCCGTGGCTGCTGTTGGCGATTGCGGTAGTGTGGGTGATCAAGGCGATTAAAGCGCCAAAAGTGCCTAAATATCAGCGTTATGACCGCTGGCGTTACTAAGGGATTGTGCGGATGATCACAACCTCGGGTTTTATCCTTAGAACAAAATAGGAATTGATAATCAAATCTGTCACTATTGCGCGTCAAACAAATTCATCGAGCTGTACCCTACATACAGCCGAACTATAAAAGAAAGGGCTTCCCAGGTGGAAGCCCAATTTCTTTATGGAATCAGTAAGCTGGAACCCTGCGTCGCCCGGCTTTCCAGAATCTCATGCGCACGCCGCGCATCCTTCAGCAGGTATTTCTGATGTTCTGCGACATCCACTTTAATTACGCCGCTGGCAATCAAAGAAAACAGTTCATTACTGGCTTCGGTTAACTCATCCCGCGTGGTGATATAGCCTTGCAGGGAAGGGCGTGTCACATACAGCGAGCCTTTCTGATTGAGAATGCCTAAGTTCACACCCGTCACCGCGCCTGATGAGTTGCCAAAACTGACCATTAAACCGCGACGTTGCAGGCAATCCAGCGAGCGTTCCCAGGTGTCTCTACCCACGGAATCGTACACTACGCGCACTTTCTTGCCGTCGGTAATCTCTTTTAACCGCTCGACCAGATTCTCTTCGCGATAGTTAATGACCTGCCATGCCCCGGCTTTTAAGGCGCTTTGCGCTTTTTGCGCCGTTCCCACGGTGCCGATAAGTTTTGCCCCTAAGGCTTTTGCCCACTGACAGGCAATTAAGCCCACGCCGCCAGCAGCCGCATGGAACAGGAACTGTTCGTCAGGTTTGATTTCATACGTTTTGCGTAGCAGATAATAAACCGTTAAGCCTTTCAGGAATGATGCAGCGGCTTGCTCAAAAGAGATCGCCGCGGGAAGAATTGCGGCTTTATCGGCATTGACGTTATGCACAGAGCTGTAAGCCCCTAACGTTGACTGTGCATAAACCACGCGATCGCCTGCTTTAATATGCTTCACGCCGCTACCGACTTTGCTCACGATGCCAGCCGCTTCTGTGCCTAATCCACTGGGCAGCGATGGCGGCGGATAAAGGCCGCTGCGGATATACGTGTCGATAAAATTAATGCCAATGGCTTTATTTTCGACCTGGATTTCATTCTCCGCCGGATCGGCAGGCGTGAACTCCACGGCTTGCAGAACTTCCGGGCCACCGTGCTTGTGAAATTCGATGCGTGTTGCCATTTAAACTCCTTAACTGAGCGACATATCTGTTTTAAGCCTAACAGTAGTCGCCGGGCCGCGCGGGGATTTTTTCCGGGCAGTGGTCACAACCCGGAATATCTCTGGTCAGTATTGAAACAGCGTCGCCGCAATCCAGTTTTGCCACTGGCGCTCAAAGTTGGTTAGCGTTGATACGCCCCGCTCACGGCACAAGCGAATCCAGGCATGGCAATCATTAGCTTCCAGACAAACACAAATCATGTATTGCCGGGCATCCTGATTTTCTGGTCGAAAACGCCAGGTCAGGAGTGGCCCACCTGGCGTTTGCGGTGTGATACCGGCTTCGCCATCATAGACAGCCCTGGCGCCACGACTCCCGCCACCATTTTCGATATAGCATTGTAAAGAGCGCAGTACAGCCAGCGCCAGTTGCGCACTTTGCCGCCACTGGAAAGATTGGGCGAGGCTGTTTTCATCGCTTTGAATGCCTTCCCGGCGAATATCTTCACAAAGTGTTGCTATGGTTTGCGCGGCAGTGTTGATCCCCTGCGTATGACACAAAATTGCAGCATGGTGGCTCATGGTATTTTGTATCGTTTCTCGCACGTCGTCGCGCAGCAGCCCCTGATTCAGGAACTGTTGCGCCTCATTAATCGTGCTGAGAATTTGTTGCCTCTCGAGAGGGCGGTCCTGACTTTTCTGATGAGCAATATGCAATGCACAGCGGCGGGCGAAAACTTGCCCGGCATTGAGCGCCGACCCACCAGGACGCGTCACACCATGTGTTCCGGCATTTTCTCCGGCAGCATAACAACCAGTTAGCGATGTACGCCCCCAAATATCAACATCAATTCCGCCATTAAGATGTTGATTATTTAGCGTAAATTTTAGCGGTGAGGCTGTGAGATCATGACCATGCATCTGATACAAACGAATAGCCAGAGGATTCATCTGTGTTAATCGCGCCAGCGGTTGCGCCAGCAGGGCGTGATTTTGTTGCAGATAGTCGATGACATCATCATCCAGTTCCCGCAGGTTGAATGGCGTTCCGTCCGCTGCGGGTTCGGGTTCCCGCAGAAAATCGAGGAAAACATCGCGCCCTTTTTGTGTCTCCTCATACACCGCGACATCCAGCAGGCTGGAGCCATATTCCAGCATTCGTTCCGCGTGAAACGGCCACTGGTAACCTTTGCGAAATATCGCGGAGGCCAGCATACGAGTCGTGGGGTAATAAGCTGCCAGAAAATTATACTGACGTCCGGAGTGGTCCTGCGAGTAGATGCGCGGCATCGCTTGCATGTAAGTACCGGAAAGATTCCACGGAAATTGGCTGCGCGGTGTACCGATACCAAACTGACTCTCCGTAAGATTCACCAGGCTTATACCTGCTTCCAACGCCATGCCCAACGCACTAAAACAGTTCACCGGATAGACACTGTCACGATAAAGTTCACCTGGCCCGCCCGTGGCTAAAACCAGATGTTGGCAGCGAATTACTACCATTCGCCAGGGATTATCCCGACAGGCTTTATCGATAGCGATCACCCCTACGACTCGTCTGTTTTCTCCTTCACCGCGGGTCAGGATACGAATCGCCGTTGTGTGATCGCGCAGAGGAATATTAAGGCGCATTGCCTCCAAAGCCAGAACTTTAACCATCAGGCGAGAAGTTCGTGGGCCGCAACTGGTGGCGCGACCGAACTCATCGTGATCGGTTTGATAACGCAACGTTGCGCCAAAGAGATCTTCTGGCAGATCCAGACCCAGATATTTCAGTACTTCACAGGTGTTCACTGAGCCGACGGCTTCAACATAGGCAGTGTCATGATCCATCGAACCGCCCGCCGCCAGAGTGTCACTTAATGCCAGAAAATGGTCACCATTTGCACGGGTATTGGCGGTGTGGAGCGTTTGTTTATCAGAACCAGAACAGGCGGAAGTACCCCAGAAAACTTTGCTGGAAGCGACCATGACATCGACATTTTGCCGTTTCAGCTCGACGGCAGCTCGCCATCCGGCAGCACCACTGCCTAGCACCAGCGTGTTGCAGCGGTACTCAGGTAAAATGGCGCCGTTAAGGTCGATACTACCGCTGGCTTGAGCCAGCGGTGAGTAATGGGGCATTTTGATATCAGTGAGCGCCGTTAGCGTTTCGTCAATCATTGCGTCCCACCTATTTCATCAGACTTTCGATTAAGCCGCTCATTGCCATATAGCCCATGATTAGCGTAAATGCGCTTATGGCAATAAACATGACGTTTTCCCAGCGTGAGCAACGATATTCGCCCATTAACGAAGGCTTGTTCGCCAGCCAGAACATACATAAAACAGTCAGCGGCAGAATAATGGCGTTAAAGGCCTGGCTGGCAATCATCACCAATACCGGGCGTGCGTGGAACAGCGGCACAACCAGACAAAGCAGAGACATAACCGTCATCAGGATACGGTAACCTGGGCTAACTTCGTTGCTGGTATCACGCCAGTCAGCCAGCAGCCAGGGCGTTAACAGTAAATTCGGGAACTGACTGGAAAGCCCGGCAGCAACAATACCGATAACAAATAGTCCCACGGCAGCCGAGCCAGCAATAGGTTCGAGAATAATGACCATTTGCGAGGCGTTATTTAAACCTGTGCCAGTTTGATACAACGTACCCGCAGCCGCAGCCATCACCGCCGCACTGATGATGAACATCATTCCTGCACTGACAATGGCATCACGATTTTGATGAGGCAGATTGTCCACACCCCAACCATTACTTTTTACCAGAGTCGTGCGCATAAGAAACATTGCTGGCGCTACGGTTGTACCCACCATGCCAGAAATTATCAGAAATGGCGTACTGTTATCGCCAGCGACAGGATCGGGAACAGACGGAATAAATCCGGCCAGCAGATCTGCGACCGGCGGCATCATAATGAAAAAATTAATCACAAACGCCAGCCCCATAATGCCAACCAGCGCGGAGAGGATTTTGTCGAACCCGGCGTTGCTGTTGGTCCAGAGCATCACGTTAATCATAATGACCATCGCGATAGCCCAGGCGAGTGCTGAGATACCGCCACTAAACCAGGTCGTGGACCATGTTGCCATTACATCCGCCAGAATGCCCATTACCCCCATAATGGAACCACTCACGGCAACGGTTAACCCGATCAGAAACAACATAGCAACGCCAGGATGGATATGGCGACGAAATGCAGTCAGCGCGCGTTCACCTGTGACGGAAGCATAACGACCATAAATACGGATTAAAAACCAGGTAACAATGCAAGAAAGCGCCACGGCCCACATCAGCGAGACGCCATAGTTTGCACCCGCTTTCGCCATAGTGGTGATACTGCCTGTCCCAATGCTGTAGCCAATAAGAAAGATGCCAGGCGCAAAGGCCGCAAGTTTTGTCATTATTCGCCGGAATAAAGAAGGCGTTTGGGGAACAGAGGTTGTCATATTCATTATCTTTCTTTCCTTGTAAGAGGCTTTCAGCGCGCCTGAAAGTGCGGGAGACGCTTCTCGGCGAATGCCTGACTTCCTTCACGAGCATCTTCAGTAGTGGCGGAAAAAGCGCCAGCAAGCGCTTCAAGCGTCGAGGCAACGGCAATACCTTCTCCGGCATCGATAACTTGCTTGGCGATCTGCACAGCAACCGGAGCACGTTGGGCGATACGTTGTGCCAGTTGCAGCCCGGCGTCGTGTAACGCTTCCCAGGTGACAACACGATTCACCAGCCCGCAGGACAGCGCACGCTGTGCATCTAGTGGTTCGCCGGTAAATACCAGTTCTTTCACCAGTGAACGCCCAAGTAGTGCCGTCAGCCGCTGCGTTCCTGACCAGCCAGGCACTGTCGCCAGTCCGGTTTCTGGTAGCGCCATCCGAGCCTCGGCGCTACAAATACGGATATCGGCGGTAGCAGCCAGTTCCAGACCACCGCCATAAGCCAGCCCGTGCACCAGGGCGATTACGGGGTGTGGCAGTTGTGCCAGAGCGTCAAATGCCTGATGACCGCGGCGGATCCAGTTGCGCCACATATCAAGTGCAGAAAGAGAGGTCCAGCGATGAATATCCGCACCGACACAAAACGCTTTTTCACTGGCGCTGGTCAGCAGAACCACGCGGATCTCCGAATCCGTTTCCAGCGTGTGGCAATGTGTCAGCAGCTGTTCAAGCATCTCCGGGGTTAATGCGTTGAGTTTCGCCGGACGATTAATCACCAGAGTGGCAATGAAACCGTTGCGCTGGAGGTCAATAGTGCCGTTATTCATGGTGACGTCCTTGTTGAAAATAGTGGGGATTCATTAGCTTGAGATCGTCTGCCAGACGGAGTGGGGCATCGCTTTGGGCGAGAATGTCGCGTTCAGGATCAATACCAGGGGCAATTTCTGTGACCAGTAGCCCGTCTGGTGTTAATTCCAGAACGCAGCGTTCAGTGATGTACTGCACTTGCTGCCCGAGTCTTATTGCGCGTTTGCCGGAGAACGTCACGTGGGCGACTTCTTGCACCAGCTTTTTGGCTTTGCCTTCTTTAATGATACGCAGCTGACCATCATCCAGTTGCAGCTGGGCACCAGCATTGAAAAAGCCAGAGAAAATAATTCGCTTCGCATGTGAAGTGATATCAATAAACCCACCGCATCCGGCAGTGACATGTGGACGGGCAGGCAGATGCGAGACGTTTACTGAGCCATCTGCGCCGATTTGTAAAAATGACATCAGAGTGAGATCAAAACCCCCGCCCTGGAAATAGGTGAACTGCTGGGGAGAGGGCAAAAATGCTTCTGCATTAGAGGCGCAGCCGAATTGAAATTCCAGTAGTGGAACTCCGCCAATTGCGCCCTGTTCCAGCAGCCAGGTGACATCACCGTGGCGACCTTGTTCCAGTAAAATACGCGGTACATTGGCAGAAATACCAAAGCCAATATTTACCGCATCTCCACTTTGTAGTTCTTGCGCGACTCGCTGGGCAATAACCCGCGCCGGGCCATGTTCCATATAACGAAAGGCGGACAGCGGACGACTGATTTCGCCGGAAATGGCAGGTTCGTATTGTGTTTGCGTGGTTTGTGTTTGTTCCGGCTCAATCACGATGTAATCCACCAGTACACCCGGAATACGCACCTCTTTTGGTTTCAGACTTCCGGCGGCAACCTGCCGTTTTACCTGCGCAATTACGATGCCACCGTTATTGCGAACAGCTGTGGCCTGTTCCAGTGGCCCAAGATAAGCCCCTTCATGTTCATAAGTCAGGTTGCCGCGTTCATCGGCAGTGGTAGCGCGAATGATCGCTACCTGGGGCACGATGCTGGGGAAAAACAGCCAGTCGTCGTTAGCAAATCGAACACGTTCAACCAGAGATTGTTGCGCCGCTTTTTCATTCATTGCGCCGCCCTGCAACAGGGGATCCACATAGGTATCCATGCCTGTTTGTGTCAGCACGCCAGGACGATGAGCCGCCGCTTCCCGGTGCATATCAAATAAGATCCCGGAAGGCAGATTCCAGGCGGGGATCGCGTTGTCATTGATCATTTGCCAGATTAACGGAGGCGTCATTGATGATGGCCCGGAGGGGTAGGAGCCAGCGATCACTTTTGCCAGTAAACCCGATTGCGCCAGATGATCGATGCCTTTTACGCCATACATATCACCTGCGGCGATAGGGTGGATGCTGGTGATGTTTTGCGGATGTCCGGCATGTTGAAAGCGTTCACCTATTGCTGCCAGCACGGCATCAGGACACCCCATTCCACTGGAGGAGGAGACGGTGACAACTGCGCCATCAGCAATCAAATCTGCAGCTTCCGATGCAGTGATCGTGCGTACAGAGCACATAATAATTTCCTTATTTCGATATAAAAATAATTAAAAATATCAATGTAAAACAACATAATAGTGATTATAAATTAATTGGAACGATCTAATTTATGCGTAATTTGTACGATTGGCGTGCAAAAAATACAACAAGGGAAGTATGAATCTGTGATCGAAACGACGATCTCCTGCGATCCATGGCGTTAACGGATCGCATGAGTAAAAGGAGATTATGATAAAGTAAATGCCTTGATCTTATGGGGGGTTGGAGTAGTCATGGCGAAGTCGGATACAGGAAGAAAGCGGGTAACATTAACCGATGTTGCACGTGCGGCTGGCGTTTCGAAATCGACCGTGTCGCTGGTACTCAACGACAGTCCGCTTATCAAAAAAGAGACGCAACAAAAAGTCCAGCAAGCCATTGAGCAATTAGGCTATGTCTATAACCGTTTTGCTGCCAATCTGCGTTCGCAAAAATCGCTGACTATCGGCGTGGTGATTGATGATTTGACCAACCCTTTTTTCGCTGAATTTACAATGGGCCTTGAGATCACGCTGGCGGAGCACGGTTTTATCACCGTAATGTCCAATACCTCCCAGCGTAGCGATCGGCAAAAACAGGTACTTGATACCTTGCTGGAACACCACGTCGCGGGCATTGTCCTCTGTCCAGTAAACAGCACCTCAGAAGCCGATTTACAGCGTTATGCCAACAGTTCCACACCCTTATTAATCACAATGCGCCCTCTGGACTGGCAACAATTGCCCGTCGATTACGTTGGCGTGGACAGCCACGCAGGCGTCCGGGAAGCTACGGAATATCTCATTCAACAAGGGCACAGAGACATCGTGTTTATTGGGGGACTTACGCACCATATGCGTTATCAGGGATACCTGGAGGCGATGAATCATCATGATTTACAGCCGTGGAGCACTGATGCTTTTTCGCTGCGCGCTGAACCGACTCAGGCCAACGGTTACCAGTTGATGCAACAACTGTTGGATATGCCTTCGCCACCCACAGCGGTGATTTGTTATAACGATTTAATGGCTTTTGGCGCGGAGTCGGCACTGGGCGAAAGAGGATTATTTGCCGGGGAAGATATTTCGTTGATTGGTAATGATGGCGTGGCGGCTTGTGCTTACAGTAACCCGCCGTTAACCACAATTGCGGTAGAGCCATTGGCTCTGGGGAAACAGGCGGCGCAGCAAATTTTACGGCGTATTGCGCAGCCAGACGCACCGCTCAGCCATTACGTCTATCGCCCAACCCTGCAAATTCGCGCTTCTACCGGAAGACGGGGGCGTTAAATGCTGTAGCGAGAAACTGTTTCTCGCTATACTCTCTATCCCTTTTTAACAGCAGGTAACTCCATTCACTATGGCTGGAAATAAACCCTTCAACAAACAGCAGGCTGAGCTTCGCGAACGCGATCCACAAGTTGCCGGGCTGAAAGTGCCTCCGCACTCGATCGAAGCGGAGCAGTCGGTGTTGGGCGGTTTAATGCTGGATAACGAACGCTGGGACGATGTGGCCGAGCGTGTAGTGGCAGACGATTTCTACACCCGTCCGCACCGCCATATCTTTACCGAAATGGCGCGTTTGCAGGAAGGTGGTAGCCCGATAGACCTGATAACTCTGGCGGAATCGCTGGAGCGCCAGGGGCAACTTGATAGCGTCGGTGGTTTCGCTTATCTGGCAGAGCTGTCAAAAAATACGCCAAGTGCGGCGAACATCAGCGCTTATGCTGACATCGTGCGGGAACGTGCTGTTGTCCGTGAGATGATCTCAGTTGCTAACGAGATTGCCGAAGCTGGTTTTGATCCGCAAGGGCGCACCAGTGAAGACTTGCTGGACCTTGCTGAATCCCGCGTCTTTAAAATTGCCGAAAGTCGCGCCAATAAAGACGAAGGGCCGAAGAACATCGCCGATGTGCTCGACGCTACCGTGGCGCGTATTGAGCAACTGTTCCAGCAGCCGCACGATGGCGTCACCGGGGTAAACACCGGCTATGACGATCTCAACAAAAAAACCGCCGGTTTGCAGCCGTCGGACTTGATTATCGTCGCGGCGCGTCCGTCGATGGGTAAAACGACATTTGCGATGAACCTCGTCGAAAATGCGGCGATGTTGCAGGATAAACCGGTACTTATCTTCTCGCTGGAGATGCCATCGGAACAGATTATGATGCGTTCTCTGGCATCGCTGTCGCGCGTTGACCAGACCAAAATCCGTACCGGGCAACTGGATGATGAAGACTGGGCGCGTATTTCCGGCACGATGGGCATTTTGCTCGAGAAACGTAACATCTATATTGATGACTCCTCCGGTCTGACGCCAACGGAAGTGCGCTCGCGCGCGCGTCGTATTGCCCGTGAGCACGGCGGCATCGGGCTTATCATGATCGACTACCTGCAGCTGATGCGTGTGCCGTCACTTTCCGACAACCGTACGCTGGAAATTGCAGAAATCTCCCGCTCGCTGAAAGCGCTGGCAAAAGAACTGAATGTGCCGGTGGTGGCCCTGTCCCAGTTGAACCGTTCTCTGGAACAACGTGCCGACAAACGTCCGGTCAACTCCGACTTGCGTGAATCCGGCTCCATCGAGCAGGATGCGGACTTGATCATGTTTATCTATCGTGATGAGGTTTATCACGAGAACAGTGATTTGAAAGGCATCGCGGAAATTATTATCGGTAAACAACGTAACGGCCCAATCGGGACGGTACGCCTGACCTTTAACGGTCAATGGTCGCGCTTCGACAACTACGCGGGGCCGCAGTACGATGACGAATAATAATTATTTTATGTATTAGGTAATTAAAGCAAACACTTATCAAGGAATACAAATGCAAGCGGCAACTGTAGTGATTAACCGCCGCGCTCTGCGACACAACTTGCAACGTCTGCGTGAACTGGCCCCCGCCAGTAAACTGGTTGCGGTGGTGAAAGCGAACGCTTATGGTCACGGTCTTCTTGAAACCGCGCGAACGCTTCCTGATGCCGACGCCTTTGGCGTAGCCCGTCTCGAAGAAGCCCTGCGGCTTAGAGCAGGGGGCATCACGCAACCTATATTGTTACTGGAAGGCTTTTTTGAAGCAGACGATCTGCCGACGATTTCCGCTGAACATCTGCATACTGCCGTGCATAACGAAGAACAGCTTGCTGCTCTGGAAGAGGCCAGTCTGGAGGAGCCAGTTACCGTCTGGATGAAACTCGACACCGGTATGCATCGACTGGGCGTTTTACCGGAACAAGCTGAGGCGTTTTATCAACGTCTTACGCAATGTAAAAACGTCCGTCAGCCGGTGAATATTGTCAGCCACTTTGCTCGCGCTGATGAGCCAAAATGCGGCGCGACTGAGAAACAACTCGATATCTTCAATACCTTTTGCGAAGGCAAACCCGGCAAGCGTTCAATCGCCGCATCGGGCGGAATTTTGTTATGGCCGCAGTCGCATTTTGATTGGGTGCGCCCGGGCATCATTCTTTACGGCGTGTCACCGCTGGAAGATGGCTCCACCGGTGCTGATTTCGGTTGCCAGCCTGTGATGTCACTGACCTCCAGCCTGATTGCCGTGCGTGAGCATAAAGCGGGTGAACCGGTAGGCTATGGCGGCACCTGGATTAGCGAACGCGATACCCGCCTTGGCGTGGTGGCGATGGGCTATGGCGATGGCTACCCGCGCGCCGCGCCGTCCGGTACGCCAGTGCTGGTTAATGGTCGTGAAGTGCCGATTGTTGGTCGCGTGGCGATGGATATGATTTGCGTAGATTTAGGTCCACAGGCGCAGGATAAAGCCGGGGACCAGGTCATTTTATGGGGTGAAGGTTTGCCCGTAGAGCGTATCGCAGAAATAACAAAAGTGAGTGCTTACGAACTTATCACGCGCCTGACGTCAAGGGTCGCGATGAAATACGTGGATTAATCGTTCTGTAATAGTTGATTGTCTGTGCCGGATGCGGCGTGAATGCCTTATCCGGCACGTAATATCTTGTAAATTCAATAAATTGATATTCTCGCATAGGCCTGATAAACGTCATGCATCTGGTGGTTTTGCGTTTGTCATCAGTCTTACCCTCTGGTTAATTGCCGTTCGTCGCTGAACATCCTCTCGATCTTCGCCATCTTCCGGTTTATTGTGTTTTAACCACCTGCCCGTAAACCTGGAGAACCATCGCGTGTTTCAAAAAGTTGACGCCTATGCTGGCGACCCGATTCTTTCGCTTATGGAGCGTTTTAAAGAAGACACTCGCAGCGACAAAGTGAATTTGAGTATCGGTCTGTACTACAACGAAGACGGGATTATTCCGCAACTAAAAGCTGTCGCGGAAGCGGAAGCGCGTCTGAATGCACAACCTCATGGCGCTTCGCTTTATTTACCGATGGAAGGGCTGAACAGCTACCGCCATGCCATTGCGCCGCTGCTGTTTGGCTCTGACCATCCGGTGTTACAACAACAGCGTGTGGCGACCATTCAGACGCTCGGTGGTTCGGGGGCATTAAAAGTAGGCGCTGACTTCCTGAAACGCTACTTCCCGGAATCAGGCGTCTGGGTCAGCGATCCTACCTGGGAAAACCACGTAGCAATATTCGCTGGGGCTGGATTCGAAGTGAATACTTACCCCTGGTATGACGAAGCGACTAACGGCGTGCGTTTTAATGACCTGTTGGCGACGCTGAAAACATTACCTGCCCGCAGCATTGTGCTGCTGCATCCTTGTTGTCATAACCCAACGGGCGCCGATCTCACCAACGACCAGTGGGATGCGGTGATTGAAATTCTCAAAGCACGCGAGCTTATCCCATTCCTCGATATTGCCTATCAAGGATTTGGTGCCGGTATGGAAGAAGATGCCTATGCCATTCGCGCGATCGCCAGCGCCGGATTACCTGCTCTGGTGAGCAATTCATTCTCGAAAATTTTCTCCCTCTACGGTGAGCGTGTCGGCGGTCTTTCTGTGGTGTGTGAAGATGCCGAAGCCGCAGGTCGCGTACTGGGGCAGTTGAAAGCAACTGTTCGCCGCAACTACTCCAGCCCGCCGAATTTTGGTGCGCAGGTGGTGGCTACGGTGCTGAATGATGCGGCGTTAAAAGCTAGCTGGCTGGCAGAAGTGGAAGAAATGCGTACCCGTATTCTGGCGATGCGTCAGGAACTGGTGAAGGTATTGAGTAAAGAGATGCCAGAACGCAATTTTGATTATCTGCTTAAGCAGCGCGGCATGTTCAGTTATACCGGTTTAAGCGCTGCTCAGGTTGACCGACTGCGTGAAGAGTTTGGTGTTTACCTGATTGCCAGCGGCCGCATGTGTGTTGCCGGACTTAATGCGCAAAATGTGCATCGCGTGGCGAAGGCGTTTGCAGCCGTGATGTAATGTCGTTAGCAGGTGGTTGAACAGCCGCCTGCTCAATTTTAACTTGTTGATATAATTATTATCATTGAGAATAGAGAGAAAGAAAAACTCTGCCCCTCATATAAAGCCGCTCACTTCTGGTAAGCGATATTAACCACGGACTAAATGGATATACCTACTCCATGGATAGACATTAAGCTATTAAAAAACACGAACTTCTCTCATGTGATCCTGCTCCCTTTCTCTAACAAAACCGCAGATAATCCTTCCTTTCCTCCGCTGCTGGCGTTATGGTCAGATGGTTTTTTCAACAAATCTCACAATAAAAAGTTTTAACTTACTGACTATTTAGGGAAAAATATGCGCAAGATCACACAGGCATTGAGTGCCGTTTGCTTATTGTTCGCTCTAAACAGTTCCGCTGTTGCCCTGGCCTCATCACCTTCACCGCTTAATCCGGGTACTAACGTAGCCAAACTCGCTGAACAGGCGCCAATTCATTGGGTTTCAGTCGCCCAAATTGAAAACAGTCTGGCAGGACGCCCACAGATGGCTGTTGGGTTTGATATTGATGACACTGTTCTGTTTTCCAGCCCTGGATTCTGGCGCGGCAAAAAAACGTTCTCGCCAGAAAGCGAAGATTATCTAAAAAACCCAGCATTCTGGGAAAAGATGAACAACGGTTGGGATGAATTTAGTATTCCAAAAGAGGTCGCGCGTCAGCTGATTGATATGCATGTCCGCCGTGGCGACACCATTTTCTTTGTGACAGGTCGTAGCCCTACGAAAACTGAAACAGTGTCAAAAACGCTGGCTGATGACTTTCACATTCCTGCAACCAGTATGAACCCGGTGATTTTTGCGGGCGATAAAGCAGGACAAAATACAAAAACGCAGTGGCTACAGGATAAAAATATCCGAATTTTTTATGGTGATTCCGATAACGATATTACCGCTGCACGTGATGTTGGCATCCGTGGCATCCGCATTCTGCGAGCCTCCAACTCCACCTACAAACCCTTGCCACAAGCGGGTGCATTCGATGAAGAGGTGATCATCAATTCAGAATACTGATAAGTCGGGAGAGCGCCTGACTCTCCCGAATGCTGTTTTTTTAATCGCACCTTTATCCTTTCGCTGTCTTGCTGCAAACTGATTAAGAGAGTTTTATCAAGGAGCAGCACATGTGGTTTCAAAAGACGCTCACGCTTAGCGCTAAATCTCGTGGGTTTCATTTGGTAACGGATGAAATCCTGACTCAACTAGCTGATATGCCGCGTGTTAATGTCGGTTTACTGCACCTGTTGCTGCAACACACTTCCGCCTCTCTGACACTTAATGAGAATTGCGACCCCACAGTACGCTATGACATGGAGCGTTTTTTCCTCCGCACCGTTCCCGACAACGGAAACTATGAGCATGACTATGAAGGGGCAGACGATATGCCTTCTCATATCAAATCCTCGATGCTGGGGGTATCGCTCGTATTGCCAGTGCATCAGGGGCGTATTCAGACCGGCACCTGGCAGGGAATATGGCTTGGGGAACATCGCATCCACGGCGGTTCGCGTCGCATTATCGCGACACTACAAGGGGAGTAAAAAATGACCATTTCGGAGTTGCTACAATATTGCATGGCAAAACCAGGCGCAGAACAGAGTGTGCATAGTGACTGGAAAGCAACGCAAATCAAAGTGGAAGATGTGCTGTTTGCGATGGTGAAAGAAGTGGAAAATCGCCCAGCGGTTTCGCTGAAAACCAGCCCTGCGCTGGCCGAGCTTTTGCGACAGCAGCATAGCGATGTTCGTCCCAGTCGGCATCTGAACAAAGCGCACTGGAGCACCGTATATCTCGACGGCTCGTTGCCGGATTCGCAAATCTATTATCTGGTCGATGCGTCTTATCAGCAGGCGGTGAATTTGCTGCCGGAAGAAAAACGTAAATTGCTGGCGTAACTCTGAAAGGAAAAAGCCGTTCAGCAAGCGGCCTGAGAATGATGACAAACGCAAAATTGCCTGATGCGCGACGCTTATCAGGCCTACGTAACCCATGCAATATATTGAAATTGCATGTTTTTGTAGGTCGGATAAGGCGTTCACACCGCATCCGGCAAGAACAAAGCGCACTTTGTCAATAATCTGAGGCCGCTCAGAAAGCGGCCTTAACGATTACAGCATCGGCTTGAGGAAGCGTGCCGTGTGTGATGCTTCACACTCCGCGACGGTTTCTGGCGTACCGGAGACGAGGATCTCGCCGCCGCCGCTACCACCTTCCGGCCCCAGGTCGACAATCCAGTCTGCGGTTTTGATTACGTCGAGATTGTGCTCAATCACCACAATGGTGTTGCCCTGATCGCGCAGTTTATGCAGCACGTCGAGCAGTTGCTGAATATCGGCGAAGTGCAGGCCGGTAGTCGGCTCGTCGAGAATATACAGCGTCTGCCCGGTGCCGCGTTTTGACAGCTCACGCGCCAGCTTCACACGCTGGGCTTCACCGCCGGAAAGCGTGGTTGCGGACTGCCCGAGGCGGATATACGTCAGGCCAACATCCATCAACGTTTGCAGCTTACGCGCCAGTGCAGGTACGGCATCGAAGAACTCTCGCGCCTCTTCGATGGTCATATCCAACACTTCGTGGATGGTTTTGCCTTTGTACTTAATCTCCAGCGTTTCACGGTTATAGCGTTTACCTTTGCACTGGTCGCACGGTACGTAAATATCCGGCAGGAAGTGCATCTCCACTTTGATTACGCCATCGCCCTGACAGGCTTCGCAGCGTCCGCCACGGACGTTAAAGCTGAAACGCCCCGGCGTATAGCCGCGCGCACGAGATTCCGGTACGCCCGCAAACAGTTCGCGCACAGGCGTAAACACGCCAGTATAGGTCGCCGGGTTAGAACGCGGAGTACGACCAATCGGGCTTTGGTCGATATCGATGACTTTATCGAAATGCTCAAGTCCCTGAATATCGCGATACGGTGCCGGTTCGGCGATGGTTGCGCCGTTCAACTGGCGTTGGGCAATCGGGAACAGCGTGTCGTTAATCAGCGTCGATTTACCAGAACCTGAAACACCTGTAATGCAGGTAAACAGACCGACCGGCAGCGTCAGCGTTACGTCTTTCAGGTTGTTGCCACGCGCGCCTGTCAGCTTCAACACTTTTTCCGGATCCGCCGGAACGCGTTTCTTCGGCACTTCAATCTTGCGTTTACCGCTCATGTACTGCCCGGTCAACGACTCCGGCACGGCCATAATCGCTTCCAGCGGACCTTCCGCGACCACTTCACCGCCGTGTACACCCGCGCCTGGACCAATGTCGATAACGTGGTCAGCGGCGCGAATCGCGTCTTCGTCGTGCTCCACCACAATCACGGTATTACCGAGATCGCGCAGGTGGATAAGCGTACCCAGCAGGCGTTCGTTATCGCGCTGGTGCAGGCCGATAGACGGCTCATCCAGTACATACATCACGCCAACCAGCCCCGCGCCAATCTGGCTCGCCAGACGGATACGCTGGGCTTCACCGCCGGAAAGCGTTTCTGCCGAGCGGGAAAGTGTCAGATAGTTCAGACCGACGTTAACGAGGAATTTCAGACGATCGCCAATCTCTTTGAGGATTTTTTCTGCAATCTTCGCCCGCTGACCAGCGAGTTTGAGATTGTTGAAAAACTCCATCGCATGACCAATGCTCATGTCGGAGATAGCTGGCAGCGGCGTATTCTCGACATACACGTGGCGTGCTTCCCGACGCAGACGTGTTCCGTCGCAGCTGGTACACGGGCGATTGCTGATAAACTTGGCTAACTCTTCGCGTACCGCGCTGGATTCCGTCTCTTTATAACGGCGTTCCATATTATGCAGCACGCCTTCGAACGGATGACGACGAATGGAGGTATCGCCACGATCGTTCATGTATTTGAATTCGATGTTTTCTTTGCCAGACCCGTACAACACCACTTTATGCACGTTCGCGCTCAGGCTGCCCCACGGCGCTTCGACGTCGAACTTATAGTGATCTGCCAGCGATTTCAGCATCTGGAAGTAATAGAAGTTGCGGCGATCCCAGCCACGGATCGCACCGCCAGCCAGCGACAGTTCCGGATTCTGGATCACGCGGTCAGGATCGAAATATTGCTGTACGCCGAGGCCGTCACAGGTCGGGCAGGCCCCCGCCGGGTTGTTAAACGAAAACAGACGTGGTTCCAGTTCACGCATACTGTAGCCGCAAATCGGACAGGCGAAGTTGGCGGAAAATAGCAGCTCTTCCGCTTTTGGATCGTCCATATCAGCGACGACCGCTGTACCGCCAGAAAGCTCCAGCGCCGTTTCAAACGACTCAGCCAGACGTTGGGTGAGATCGTCGCGCACTTTGAAACGATCAATAACCACTTCAATGGTGTGTTTCTTTTGCAGTTCCAGTTTCGGTGGATCGGAAAGATCGCAGACTTCGCCATCTATGCGCGCACGGATGTAGCCTTGACTTGCCAGATTCTCCAGCGTTTTCGTGTGTTCGCCTTTGCGCTCTTTAATAATCGGCGCCAGCAGCATCAGACGTTTACCTTCCGGCTGCGACAGCACGTTATCCACCATCTGGCTGACAGTTTGCGCCGCCAGCGGAACATCGTGGTCCGGGCAGCGCGGCTCACCGACGCGAGCGTACAGCAGACGCAAATAGTCGTGGATTTCGGTGATTGTCCCCACCGTAGAGCGCGGGTTATGAGACGTCGATTTCTGTTCAATTGAGATGGCGGGTGAAAGCCCCTCAATATGGTCGACGTCCGGCTTTTCCATCAGTGACAGAAACTGCCGCGCGTAGGCGGAAAGGGATTCAACGTAACGACGCTGCCCTTCGGCATATAAGGTGTCGAAAGCGAGCGAGGATTTGCCAGAACCCGAAAGCCCGGTCACGACAATGAGTTTGTCGCGGGGGATAACGAGGTTGATGTTTTTTAGATTATGGGTGCGGGCGCCCCGAACTTCGATCTTATCCATTCACCTTTCCCGGATTAAACGCTTTTTTGCCCGGTGGCATGGTGCTACCGGCGATCACAAACGGTTAATTATGACACAGAATGACCTGAATGAATATACAGTGTTGGAATGTGAAACCCAGAGCGCGATGTAACAATGTTTGACCAGAATTGTTTAGCGGAACCGAGGTCACAACATAGTAAAACCGCTATTGGTAATGCTACAATCGCGCGTTTACACTTATTAGAACGTTTTTTTTCAGGAGACATGAACATGGCCAGCAGAGGCGTAAACAAGGTTATTCTCGTTGGTAATCTGGGTCAGGACCCGGAAGTACGCTACATGCCAAATGGTGGCGCAGTTGCCAACATTACGCTGGCTACTTCCGAATCCTGGCGTGATAAAGCGACCGGCGAGATGAAAGAGCAGACTGAATGGCACCGCGTTGTGCTGTTCGGCAAACTGGCTGAAGTGGCCAGCGAATATCTGCGCAAAGGTTCCCAGGTTTATATCGAAGGTCAGCTGCGTACCCGCAAATGGACCGATCAATCCGGTCAGGATCGCTACACCACGGAAGTGGTGGTGAACGTTGGCGGCACCATGCAGATGCTGGGTGGTCGTCAGGGCGGTGGCGCTCCGGCTGGCGGTAACGTCGGTGGCGGTCAGCCGCAGGGCGGTTGGGGTCAGCCTCAGCAGCCGCAGGGTGGCAATCAGTTCAGCGGCGGCGCGCAGTCTCGCCCGCAGCAGTCCGCTCCGGCAGCGCCCTCTAACGAGCCGCCGATGGATTTCGATGACGATATCCCATTCTGATTTTGTTTTAAAACAATAGATTATATTGTTTTAAGGTAGGTGATTAGCGCATCTGCCAGGGATAAAAAAAGAAGCCTCCATAATGGAGGCTTCTGCATATCACACCAAAATCATCGGCCATTGTGGCGGTGCCTGATTTGTGGCTTCGACCATTACCGACTCAATATTGTGCCAGATTGCGGCAATATCCATCATGGTGATTCCGAGCAGTCCCATCGCGAACCAGCAGGCGGAAACAACGCCCAGGCCACTACTGATCACCGCGAGTCCTACGTAATCAGACCGACGAAAACGGATGTTGAGCGTACTTGCCAGAAACATCAGTACGGCGCTAAGAAGCTGCCAGCGAAGAAGAACCACGCCAGTGGTGAGGGTAGCCATCGAACATTTCCTCTGAAAATAACCGATGCCCTGGACAGCACGGTGTTGTTCACGGGAGGCGTGATGCACTCTGGCTATCATGGGGCTTGCAAAATACCAAAATGAAACAATTAGTGCGTTTCATTATTTTTGTGAACTATATCACAATTGGTTGTTTGTTAGCCAGATAGAGTCGCTATTTTTATTAGCATGCTTATTTTGTGGTTTTTCAGTGGCGTCGCGGAAATACAAAATATCGTATCTTCCTGATTGACTCGCATTTTTTAGTAAATTCTTTTTGATATCAGCGTGTTATTTTTAATAAAACAACGATTATAAAGGTATCAATTTCAAATCAGGCAAAAGTGCTATTTATACCGTAAGATTTATCTAACGTCGTCGGTGGCCAGGGTTTTCACCTTGCAATGACCAGCTATAACCAGACAGGGAATTGATAGAAATGAGTCATCGTGCACGACACAAATTGCTGGCGTTGCCGGGCATTATCTTTGTAGCACTCCTCCCCATCATCCTGTCACTATGGATTGCCTTCATTTGGGCAAAATCAGAAGTGAACAATCAGCTTCGTGTCTTTGCCCAACTGGCGCTGGATAAATCCGAGCTGGTCATTCAACAGGCAGATTCAGCGAGCGATGAAGCGAAACGCTATCAGGGGCAAGTTTGTACACCGGATCATCAAAAGCGAATGTTGAATATTATTCGTGGCTATCTTTATATCAATGAACTGATATATGCCCAGGATAACCATTTTTTATGTTCTTCACTTATCGCCCCTGCTGACAGATATATGATCGCCCCCGCGGATTATAAGCGTGACCCTGACATTTCTATCTATTATTATCGCGATACCCCTTTTTTCTCCGGTTATAAAATGACTTATATGCAGCGGGGTAATTATGTGGCGGTCATCAATCCTTTATTCTGGAGTGAGGTGATATCTGACGATCCGACGCTACAATGGGGCGTGTATGATACGGTGACGAAAACCTTTTTTTCGTTAAGCAACCAGGCCTCGGCTGAAACGTTTACTCCGTTAATTCATCTGAATGATTTAACGGTGCAACGAAATGGTCATTTGTATGCAATGGTACATTCAACAAAACGCCCAATAGCGGCCATTGTTGCCACTTCAAATAAACGCCTTATCGCTCATTTTTATAATCATCTTATTTTTGCTTTGCCCGCAGGTATTTTTTGCAGTCTGGTACTCCTGTTACTCTGGTTGCGGATTAGCCAGGAGTACCAGTCACCCAAACGCAAATTGCAACGCGCCCTCGAAAAAAGACAGCTTTGTCTTTATTACCAGCCAATTATCGATATCAAAACAGAAAAATGTATTGGCGCTGAAGCGTTGCTACGTTGGCCAGGTGGTCAGGGGCAAGTGATGAGTCCGGCAGAGTTTATCCCATTGGCGGAAAAAGAGGGGATGATTGAGTTAGTCACTGATTATGTTATTGATAATGTATTCAGCGATCTGGGGGCGTATCTGGCAACACATGCCGATCGCTATGTTTCTATTAACCTGTCGGCCTCCGACTTTCATACATCGCGTTTAATTGCGCGAACCAATCAGAAAATAGAGCAATACGCGGTGCGTCCGCAGCAAATTAAATTTGAAGTTACTGAACATGCGTTTCTTGATGTCACCAAAATGACGCCGATTATTCATGCTTTCCGTCAGGCCGGTTATGAAGTTGCGATTGATGACTTCGGTATTGGCTACTCCAACTTACACAACCTTAATTCATTGAATATCGATATTTTGAAAATCGATAAATCGTTTGTTGAGACGCTGACCACGCACAAAACCAGCCATTTGATTGCGGAACACATCATTGAACTGGCGCACAGTCTGGGGCTAAAAACGATAGCGGAAGGGGTAGAAACGTCGGAGCAAGTTAATTGGCTGCGCAAACGCGGCGTGCGTTATTGCCAGGGCTGGTACTTTGCAAAGGCGATGCCGCCGCAAATGTTTATGGAATGGACAGGGAAATTACCCGCACATGAGTTAATGTGCGGGAAATAATTCTAGATACGGTGGCGATAATCGCTGGGAGTGCGATCAAACTGCCGACGGAAAACGCGGGAAAAGGTCTGCTGCGAGACATACCCAAGATCCATTGCGATATCAAAAATAGGGCGCTCGGTGGTGCGCAACTCAACGGCAGCCAGTAACAGGCGGCGTTGACGAATGTAATCACCAAGTGTCTGATGCGTTACCGTGCGGAACATCCGCTGTAAGTACCACTTTGAATAACCTGATTTTTTTGCGACGACATCAATGTTCAGTGGCTGGTCAATATGCTCGTCAATCCATGCGATAAGATCCTGAATAATTTTCTGATGGGACATAAATCTGCCTCTTTTCAGTGTTCAGTTCGTTAATTCATCTGTTGGGGAGTATAATTCCTCAAGTTAACTTGAGGTAAAGCGATTTATGGAAAAGAAATTACCCCGCATTAAAGCCTTGCTCACCCCAGGCGAAGTGGCGAAACGCAGTGGGGTAGCGGTATCTGCACTGCATTTCTATGAGAGCAAAGGGCTGATTACCAGTATTCGAAATAGCGGCAATCAGCGACGATATAAGCGTGATGTGCTGCGATATGTGGCGATTATCAAGATTGCTCAACGTATTGGCATTCCATTGGCGACTATTAGTGAAGCATTTGGTGTGTTGCCTGAAGGGCATACATTAAGCGCCAAAGAGTGGAAGCAGCTTTCTTCGCAATGGCGAGAAGAATTAGATCGGCGCATTCATACCTTAGTGGCTCTGCGAGATGAACTGGACGGTTGTATTGGCTGCGGCTGCCTTTCGCGTAGCGACTGCCCGTTGCGTAACCCGGGCGACCGCTTAGGGGAAGAAGGTACTGGCGCGCGTTTGCTGGAAGACGAGCAAAACTAAAGCGCCACAAGGGCGCTTTAGTTTGTTTCCGGTCTTTGTCTTTCACTCTATCCCGCTGGTACACAGGAGGGTTTCCCCCGACGTCAACACACCTCATTCGAGCACGTGGTGGAGGTTCCGGTTGGTGTTGATACTTTAATTGTATGCCGCCTCCGTATCTTCGCCAGTGCAAAAAGACGTTTTTTAGACGCAATGTTTTTGCCATCTTGCACGATTTTTTACTGCAACCCTTCGCTACAAGCTACCTACAAATGCCGTAATTTTGCGCATCGACGATAACGTTTGCGCATCAATTGCCTGGTTTTTCATCGTCAATACAAGAAAAGGGAAAAAAGCAGCAAACTTCGGTTGAAAAAGCCGCTATGATCGCCGGATAATCGTTTGCTTTTTTTTTACCACCCGTTTTGTATGCGCGGAGCTAAACGTTTGCTTTTTTGCGACGCCCCACATTGTCGCAAACCTGAAGCAGGAAGATAACGTTTCGCTGGCAGGGGATTGTCCGCCACGCATCTTGACGAAAAATAAACTCTCAGGGGATGTTTTCTATGTCTACGCCATCAGCGCGTACCGGCGGTTCACTCGACGCCTGGTTTAAAATTTCACAACGTGGAAGCACTGTCCGTCAGGAAGTGGTTGCCGGGTTAACAACGTTTCTGGCGATGGTCTACTCGGTCATCGTCGTTCCGGGCATGCTGGGTAAAGCAGGCTTCCCACCAGCAGCAGTTTTTGTTGCGACCTGTCTGGTTGCCGGGATTGGTTCTATCGCGATGGGGCTGTGGGCCAATTTGCCGCTGGCTATCGGTTGCGCTATCTCCCTGACCGCGTTTACTGCATTCAGCCTGGTGCTGGGGCAGCATATTAGCGTTCCGGTCGCGCTGGGCGCCGTGTTCCTGATGGGGGTGCTGTTTACAGTCATTTCTGCAACGGGTATCCGTAGCTGGATTTTGCGCAACTTGCCTCACGGTGTGGCGCACGGTACGGGGATTGGTATCGGCCTGTTCCTGCTGCTGATTGCTGCGAATGGTGTTGGCCTGGTCATTAAAAATCCGCTCGACGGTCTGCCGGTTGCGCTGGGTGATTTCGCCACCTTCCCGGTCATTATGTCGCTGGTAGGTCTGGCGGTGATCGTCGGTCTGGAAAAACTGAAAGTGCCGGGCGGCATTCTGCTGACCATTATCGGTATCTCGATTGTGGGCCTGATCTTCGATCCTAACGTTCATTTCTCCGGCGTTTTCGCTATGCCGTCACTGAGCGATGAAAATGGTAACTCGCTGATTGGTAGCCTGGATATTATGGGCGCGCTGAATCCGGTGGTACTGCCGAGCGTACTGGCGCTGGTGATGACGGCGGTCTTTGATGCGACCGGAACCATCCGTGCAGTCGCCGGTCAGGCTAACCTGCTGGATAAAGACGGGCAGATCATTGATGGCGGTAAAGCGCTGACCACCGACTCCCTGAGCAGCGTTTTCTCAGGCCTGGTGGGGGCGGCTCCGGCCGCGGTATACATTGAGTCTGCGGCGGGTACGGCAGCGGGTGGTAAAACCGGTCTGACGGCAATCACCGTTGGCGTGCTGTTCCTGCTGATTCTGTTCCTCTCTCCGCTCTCTTACCTTGTTCCAGGTTACGCAACGGCTCCGGCGCTGATGTATGTTGGCCTGCTGATGTTGAGCAACGTGGCGAAAATCGACTTTGCTGATTTTGTCGATGCGATGGCGGGGCTGGTGACGGCGGTATTCATTGTACTGACCTGTAACATCGTGACCGGCATTATGATCGGTTTCGCGACCCTGGTTATTGGCCGTCTGGTTTCTGGCGAATGGCGTAAGCTGAACATTGGTACGGTTGTTATCGCCGCGGCACTGGTGACCTTCTACGCGGGTGGCTGGGCTATCTAATCTTTAATAAGATTCTGAAAACGGGTGGCAATGGC
The DNA here is from genome assembly GCF_005781065.1 of Escherichia sp. E1130. NCBI lineage: Bacteria > Pseudomonadati > Pseudomonadota > Gammaproteobacteria > Enterobacterales > Enterobacteriaceae > Escherichia > Escherichia sp. E1130. Next base: position 546,906 of record NZ_VATL01000004.1, on the reverse strand, counting down.
TGCCCGTTTTTATTTTCTCCGTACATTGTGTGAGCTTTTGCGATATTCTGAAAAAACTGAGAATTCAGGCATAACGCCTTTCTCAAACCATAAAACATCGCAAACAGGGAACGCATGGAAATCTTCTTTACCATACTGATAATGACCCTCGTGGTTTCGCTGTCCGGGGTGGTCACTCGTGTCATGCCCTTTCAGATTCCGCTTCCGCTTATGCAAATCGCCATTGGTGCGCTACTGGCGTGGCCGACGTTTGGTTTGCATGTGGAGTTTGATCCTGAACTCTTTTTAGTTTTGTTTATTCCGCCGCTGCTCTTTGCTGATGGCTGGAAAACGCCGACCCGTGAATTTCTCGAACATGGTCGGGAGATCTTCGGTCTTGCGCTGGCGCTGGTGGTAGTCACCGTAGTCGGCATTGGCTTCCTCATTTACTGGGTGGTGCCAGGCATTCCGCTAATTCCGGCCTTTGCGCTGGCGGCGGTGCTCTCTCCGACCGATGCCGTGGCGCTCTCCGGGATTGTTGGCGAAGGGCGAATACCGAAAAAAATCATGGGCATTTTGCAGGGCGAAGCGTTGATGAATGACGCCTCCGGCCTGGTGTCGCTGAAGTTTGCCGTGGCAGTCGCGATGGGAACGATGATCTTCACTGTTGGCGGTGCGACGGTCGAATTTATGAAAGTCGCGATCGGCGGTATTCTCGCGGGGTTTGTGGTGAGCTGGCTATATGGTCGCTCGCTGCGCTTCCTGAGCCGCTGGGGCGGCGATGAACCTGCGACACAGATAGTCCTGCTGTTCCTGCTGCCGTTCGCCTCTTATCTGATTGCCGAACATATTGGCGTTTCCGGTATCCTTGCGGCAGTTGCTGCCGGGATGACCATTACCCGTTCAGGCGTGATGCGCCGTGCGCCGCTGGCGATGCGTCTGCGTGCGAACAGCACCTGGGCGATGCTGGAGTTTGTCTTTAACGGCATGGTGTTCTTGCTGTTGGGCCTGCAACTGCCGGGCATTCTGGAGACGTCGCTGATGGCGGCAGAGATCGACCCGAACGTCGAAATCTGGATGCTGTTTACCGACATCATCTTGATTTACGCAGCGCTCATGCTGGTCCGTTTCGGCTGGCTGTGGACGATGAAAAAGTTCAGTAACCGCTTCCTGAAGAAGAAACCGATGGAGTTTGGTTCGTGGACCACACGAGAAATTCTTATCGCGTCTTTTGCCGGGGTTCGCGGGGCTATCACCCTGGCTGGTGTGCTCTCTATTCCGCTGCTGTTGCCGGATGGCAACGTCTTCCCGGCGCGTTATGAGCTGGTGTTCCTGGCGGCTGGCGTCATTCTCTTCTCGCTGTTTGTTGGCGTGGTGATGCTGCCTGTTCTGCTGCAACACATTGAAGTCGCAGATCATTCTCAGCAGCTGAAAGAGGAACGCATTGCGCGCGCGGCAACGGCAGAAGTGGCGATTGTGGCGATCCAGAAAATGGAAGAGCGACTGGCGGCGGACACTGAAGAGAATATCGACAACCAGCTGCTTACCGAAGTCAGCTCTCGCGTCATCGGTAACCTGCGTCGTCGCGCCGACGGCCGAAACGACGTTGAAAGTTCTGTCCAGGAAGAGAACCTGGAGCGTCGCTTCCGTCTGGCGGCGTTGCGCTCAGAACGTGCGGAACTTTATCACCTGCGCGCCACGCGGGAGATCAGCAACGAAACGCTGCAAAAGTTGCTACACGATCTCGATCTGCTGGAAGCGTTGTTAATAGAAGAGAACCAATAACGCTTTGGCGGTGTAATCGGTAAAAAGGTGCAGTACATTGCACCTTTTTACCGTTGGTCAGGTGACCAGAGGCTAGTGGAGATTAATGCGCGCGGCCCTGCTCAACGCCAAAGCCGGTCTGGGAACGGATAAATTGCGCACGGAACAGTTCACGCTCGCGCGCCCCTTCCGCTGAATTATCGGTTGCCGAGAAGAACCAGATGCCGAGGAATGCCACGCTGATTGAGAACAGCGCCGGGTATTCGTACGGGAAGATGGCTTTTTCGTGACCGAGGATCTGTACCCAAATCGTTGGGCCGAGGATCATCAGTACTACCGCAGTAATCAGCCCTAACCAGCCGCCCATCATTGCGCCACGAGTAGTCAACTTCGACCAGTACATGGAAAGCAGAATGATTGGGAAGTTGCAGCTCGCGGCGATGGCAAACGCCAGGCCCACCATGAACGCGATGTTCTGATTCTCAAACAGCACGCCGAGGATAATGGCAATCACGCCGAGGATCAGCACGGTGATTTTCGAGACTCGCAGCTCTTCACGTTCGGTTGCGCCTTTTTTGAAGACGTTAGCGTACAGGTCATGCGAAACCGCGGAAGCGCCCGCCAGCGTCAGACCCGCAACTACCGCGAGGATAGTGGCGAAAGCAACCGCTGAAATAAAGCCGAGGAACAGGTTGCCGCCCACCGCATTGGCCAGATGAACTGCCGCCATGTTGTTACCACCAATCAGATGGCCCGCAGCGTCTTTATATTCCGGATTCGCACCGACCAGCATGATCGCGCCAAAGCCGATAATAAAGGTCAGGATGTAGAAGTAGCCCATAAATCCGGTAGCGTAGAACACGCTCTTACGCGCTTCGCGTGCATCGCTGACCGTAAAGAAGCGCATCAGAATATGCGGCAAGCCAGCCGTACCAAACATCAGCCCAAGCCCCAGAGAGAGCGCGGAGATCGGATCTTTCACCAGTCCGCCCGGTTTCATGATGTCGACACCTTTTGGGTGTACCGCCATCGCTTCGCTGAACAGATTGTTGAAGCTAAAGCCGACGTGTTTCATCACCATAAAGGCCATAAAGCTGGCACCGAACAGCAACAGAACGGCTTTGATAATCTGCACCCAGGTGGTCGCCAGCATGCCGCCGAACAGGACGTACATCATCATCAGCACGCCAACCAGCACCACCGCAATGTGATAGTTAAGGCCGAACAGCAGTTCAATCAATTTACCTGCGCCGACCATCTGGGCGATAAGGTAAAGCGCTACCACCACCAGAGAACCACAAGCCGAAAGAATACGAATCGGCCCTTGTTTCAGGCGGTAAGAAGCCACATCCGCAAAGGTATAGCGGCCCAGGTTACGCAGACGTTCAGCAATCAGGAACAGAATGATTGGCCAGCCCACCAGGAAGCCCAGCGAGTAGATCAGCCCGTCATAGCCGGAAGTAAACACCAGCGCGGAGATCCCCAAAAATGAGGCGGCAGACATATAGTCCCCGGCAATCGCCAGCCCGTTCTGGAAGCCAGTGATATTGCCGCCTGCGGTGTAGTAGTCATTACGAGAACGTACGCGTTTTGACGCCCAGTAGGTAATGCCGAGCGTGAACACGACGAAAATCAGGAACATAATAATCGCCTGCCAGTTTGTTGGCTGGCGCTCAACGGCCCCGCTAATAGCATCCGCGGCGTTAGCTGCGAAAGGGAGTGTGGCGGCAAGCGCCGTCAGAACTCTTTTCATGATGCTTGTACCTCATGCAGGACTTCATTATTTAGACGGTCGAATTCGCCGTTCGCCCGCCAGATGTAGATACCAGTGAGAACAAAGGAGATAACAATGACCCCAACGCCAACGGGAATACCGCGTGTGACGCTGGTGTTCGGATTCAGCGGGGTGCCCAGCCAGCCGGGCGCGAAGGCGATCAGTAAAATAAAGCTGATATAAACTGCCAGCATAATAATCGACAGGATGGTGGCAAACCGTTGCCGTTTTTCGACTAACTCCCTGAAATGCGCATTGTCTTCTATCCGCTGATAAATCGTACCATTCATCACAGATTCTCCAGAGGTAATGTAGGGATTGTTTTAATTCCCGCTCCCTTATGGGAGAAGGTTAACGCTCGGGTAACCCTTGCCGAATGTAGGCCGGATAAGGCGTTCACGCCGCATCCGGCAACCAGTGCCTGATGCGCCGCTGTCGCGTCTTATCAGGCCTACAAACCGTTACCGACTCACATCGGGCAATTGTGGGTTACGATGGCATCGCGATAGCCTGCTTCTCTTCAAGCAGCTTCTCGACCACGCCAGGATCGGCAAGCGTCGAGGTATCGCCCAGGTTGCTGGTATCGCCCGCCGCAATTTTGCGCAGAATACGGCGCATAATTTTGCCGGAGCGGGTTTTAGGCAGGGAGTCGGTCCAGTGCAGCACGTCTGGCGTCGCCAGCGGGCCAATCTCTTTACGCACCCAGTTGCGGACTTCTGCGTATAGTTCTGGTGACGGTTCCTCCCCGTGATTAAGCGTGACGTAGGCGTAGATCGCCTGACCTTTAATATTGTGCGGAATACCCACCACGGCGGCTTCGGCAATCTTCGGATGCGCCACCAACGCCGACTCAATCTCCGCCGTCCCCAGACGGTGACCAGAGACGTTCAGCACGTCGTCCACGCGCCCGGTGATCCAGTAATAGCCATCTTCATCGCGACGCGCGCCGTCGCCGCTGAAATACATATTTTTGAAGGTGGAGAAGTAGGTCTGTTCAAAACGTTCGTGATCGCCAAACAGCGTACGCGCCTGACCCGGCCAGGAATCGGTGATCACCAGACTGCCTTCAGCGGCACCTTCTTGTGGATTACCTTCGTTATCCACCAGCGCCGGTTGTACGCCGAAGAACGGACGCGTTGCAGAACCGGCTTTCAGTTCGGTCGCCCCAGGCAGCGGCGTAATCATGAAACCGCCAGTTTCGGTCTGCCACCAAGTGTCGACCACCGGGCATTTCTCGTTGCCGATCTTCTTCCAGTACCACTCCCACGCTTCCGGATTGATTGGCTCGCCCACGGAACCGAGAATGCGTAGCGACGAACGGTCGGTGCCTTCAATCGCTTTATCGCCTTCCGCCATCAGCGCGCGAATCGCCGTTGGCGCGGTGTAAAGAATATTGACCTGATGCTTATCCACCACCTGCGCCATACGGGCAGGCGTCGGCCAGTTCGGTACACCTTCAAACATCAGCGTGGTCGCGCCGCAGGCCAGCGGGCCGTACAGCAAATAACTGTGTCCGGTAACCCAGCCCACATCAGCGGTACACCAGTAGATATCGCCCGGATGATAATCAAAGACATATTTAAAGGTCAGCGCCGCGTACACCAGATAACCGCCGGTAGTGTGCAGCACGCCTTTCGGCTTACCGGTAGAACCGGAGGTGTAGAGAATAAACAGAGGATCTTCGGCGTTTATCTCTTCCGCCTGATGCTGATCGCTGGCTTGCTCAACCAGGTCGTGCCACCACAGGTCGCGCCCTTCCTGCCAGTCGATTTTTCCGCCAGTACGCTTCAGTACCACCACATGTTCAATGCTGGTGACGTTCGGGTTTTTTAGCGCGTCATCAACGTTTTTCTTCAGCGGAATACTACGCCCGGCGCGCACACCTTCGTCGGAAGTGATCACCAACCGTGAGTTAGAATCGATAATGCGTCCGGCAACGGCTTCCGGCGAGAAGCCGCCGAAAATTACCGAATGCACCGCGCCAATGCGGGCGCAGGCCAGCATCGCGACCGCAGCTTCCGGTACCATCGGCATATAAATCGCCACCACATCACCTTTTTTAATGCCCAGCTCGAGCAGGGTATTGGCGAAGCGGCAGACGTCGCGGTGCAGCTCTTTATAACTAATATGTTTGCTCTGACTGGCGTCATCGCCTTCCCAGATAATAGCGGTACGATCGCCGTTTTCTTGCAGATGGCGGTCAAGGCAGTTTGCCGCCAGATTCAGCGTGCCGTCCTCGTACCATTTAATGGACACATTACCGGGGGCAAAGGAGGTGTTTTTCACCTTCTGGTACGGTTTGATCCAGTCGAGAATTTTTCCCTGTTCGCCCCAAAAGGTATCTGGTGCGTTAATTGATTGTTGGTACATCGCTTCGTACTGCTGAGGGTTTATCAGGCAATGGTCTGCGATGTTGGCAGGAATGGTGTGTTTGTGTATTTGGCTCATGCTTTTGTTCTCCTTGTAGGATGTTAATAATATGTGTCATAAGCGTTAAATGTAGGGGTATTGGCAGTTTTGTTTAGTATTTGGGCGGCAGATCACGCAAAAGTAGAATTGTGCAAATAAACGACAGGATTATTTTTGAAGGACACCAACAAAAGTTGGCATTTTCTTTCTGGAACATGCAGTTATGCATGTGTTTGAAATGGAGGAAATTATCGGCTAACTCTAAAGTGGTATTTCACATGCACTTACAATTGATTAAAGACAACATTCACAGTGTGGTTATTTGTTACACATAGGGGCGAGCAATGTCATGACAGTGTATGTGCGGTTACTGTCATGAAAAAACAATAAAAACTGCCATTGCCTCAATGGCAAAATTTGGATAAAGCCCCTATGACAAGGATAAAAATAAACGCACGCCGTATCTTCAGCTTGTTGATTCCTTTTTTCTTTTTCACTTCTGTTCACGCTGAACAAACGGCCGCTCCCGCGAAACCTGTAACTGTGGAAGCGAAGAATGAAACCTTTGCCCCACAGCATCCCGATCAATATCTCTCCTGGAAAGCCACCTCGGAACAGTCAGAGCGTGTTGACGCTCTGGCGGAAGATCCACGGCTGGTGATCCTGTGGGCGGGGTATCCCTTCTCGCGCGATTACAACAAGCCGCGTGGACATGCCTTTGCTGTGACCGATGTGCGTGAAACTCTGCGTACCGGTGCGCCGAAAAATGCCGAAGATGGTCCGCTACCGATGGCATGCTGGAGTTGTAAAAGCCCGGATGTGGCGCGCCTGATCCAGAAAGACGGCGAAGATGGCTACTTCCACGGTAAATGGGCGCGCGGCGGCCCGGAAATCGTCAACAACTTAGGTTGTGCCGACTGCCATAACACCGCCTCACCAGAGTTCGCCAAAGGTAAGCCGGAGTTAACCCTTTCCCGTCCATATGCGGCGCATGCAATGGAAGCCATTGGCAAACCTTTTGAGAAAGCTGGACGTTTCGACCAGCAATCGATGGTTTGCGGTCAGTGCCATGTGGAGTATTACTTCGACGGCAAAAACAAAGCCGTTAAATTCCCGTGGGATGACGGCATGAAAGTCGAAAATATGGAGCAGTATTACGACAAAATTGCCTTCTCTGACTGGACTAACTCCCTGTCGAAAACGCCAATGCTGAAAGCGCAGCACCCGGAATATGAAACCTGGACAGCGGGCATTCACGGCAAAAACAACGTGACCTGTATCGACTGCCATATGCCAAAAGTGCAGAACGCCGAAGGCAAACTCTACACCGACCATAAAATTGGTAATCCGTTTGATAACTTCGCCCTGACTTGTGCGAACTGCCATACCCAGGACAAAGCCGCCTTGCAAAAAGTTGTCGCGGAACGTAAGCAGTCGATTAACGACCTGAAAATCAAGGTTGAAGATCAACTGGTTCACGCTCACTTCGAAGCGAAAGCTGCACTGGACGCAGGCGCGACGGAAGCCGAAATGAAGCCGATTCAGGACGATATCCGTCATGCCCAGTGGCGTTGGGATCTGGCGATCGCTTCCCACGGTATTCATATGCACGCACCGGAAGAAGGTCTGCGGATGCTCGGTACTGCGATGGATAAAGCGGCGGATGCGCGTACCAAACTGGCGCGTTTGCTGGCGACCAAAGGCATCACCCATGAAATCCAGATCCCGGATATCTCGACCAAAGAGAAAGCCCAGCAGGCAATTGGCCTGAACATGGAGCAAATCAAAGCCGAGAAACAGGATTTCATCAAAACGGTGATCCCGCAGTGGGAAGATCAGGCACGTAAAAACGGTCTGTTAAGCCAATAATCCCCGTTCCGCCTCGCAAGGGGCGGAAAACAAAATGGAGTGAATATGAGCGTATTACGTTCGTTATTAACTGCTGGGGTGCTGGTGTCGGGCCTGTTGTGGAGCCTGAACGGAATTACCGCTACCCCTGCGGCGCAGGCATCTGGCGATCGCTACGAAGTTACCCAGCAGCGTAACCCGGATGCCGCCTGTCTGGACTGTCATAAACCAGATACCGAAGGTATGCATGGCAAACATGCTTCCGTTATCAACCCGAATAACAAACTGCCGGTCACTTGCACCAACTGTCACGGCCAGCCATCACCGCAACACCGCGAAGGGGTGAAAGATGTGATGCGCTTTAACGAGCCGATGTACAAGGTTGGAGAGCAGAACAGCGTCTGTATGTCCTGCCATCTACCGGAACAGTTGCAAAAAGCGTTCTGGCCGCACGATGTTCACGTAACCAAAGTGGCGTGCGCCAGCTGCCATTCCCTGCATCCACAGCAAGATACGATGCAGACGTTAAGTGACAAAGGACGGATCAAGATTTGCGTCGATTGCCACAGCGATCAGCGCACCAATCCGAACTTTAACCCGGCGTCTGTTCCGTTGCTTAAGGAGCAGCCATGACCTGGTCACGTCGCCAGTTTCTCACCGGCGTCGGTGTGCTGGCAGCCGTTAGCGGCACCGCGGGGCGCGTGGTGGCGAAAACGTTGAATATCAATGGGGTGCGTTACGGCATGGTGCATGACGAGTCGTTATGTATCGGCTGTACCGCCTGTATGGATGCTTGTCGGGAAGTGAACAAGGTGCCGGAAGGTGTCTCGCGCCTGACGATTATTCGTAGCGAGCCGCAGGGCGAATTTCCTGATGTGAAATATCGCTTCTTCCGTAAGTCTTGCCAGCACTGCGATCATGCGCCGTGCGTTGACGTCTGCCCAACGGGTGCCTCTTTTCGCGATGCCGCCAGTGGGATTGTCGATGTTAATCCGGATCTCTGCGTCGGTTGTCAGTACTGCATCGCCGCCTGTCCGTACCGCGTGCGCTTTATCCATCCGGTCACGAAGACAGCGGACAAATGCGATTTCTGCCGCAAGACTAATTTGCAGGCCGGTAAGTTACCCGCGTGCGTTGAAGCTTGCCCGACGAAGGCGCTGACGTTTGGCAATCTGGACGATCCCAACAGTGAGATTTCACAACTGCTGCGCCAGAAGCCCACTTACCGCTACAAGCTGGCGCTGGGAACCAAACCGAAGCTGTACCGCGTGCCGTTTAAATACGGGGAGGTGAGCCAATGACTCAGGCTTCCGCATTTCATTTTGAATCGCTGGTGTGGGACTGGCCGATTGCCATCTATCTGTTTTTGGTGGGGATCTCTGCCGGACTGGTGACGCTGGCGGTGTTGCTGCGTCGCTTCTACCCGCAGGCGGGTAGTGCAGACAGTACGTTGCTGCGCACCACGCTGATTGTCGGGCCTGGCGCAGTGATCCTCGGCCTGCTGATCCTCGTCTTTCATCTGACGCGTCCGTGGACCTTCTGGAAGCTGATGTTCCACTACAGTTTTACCTCGGTGATGTCGATGGGGGTGATGCTGTTTCAGCTCTACATGGTGGTGCTGGTGCTGTGGCTGGCGAAAATCTTTGAACACGATTTGCTTGCCCTGCAACAACGCTGGTTGCCGAAGTTGGGGAGCGTGCAAAAGGTCTTGAGCCTGCTGACGCCCGTTCATCGCGGACTGGAAACGTTGATGCTGGTGCTGGCGGTGCTGCTGGGGGCTTATACCGGCTTTCTGCTGTCGGCGCTGAAATCGTATCCGTTCCTCAATAACCCGATCCTGCCTGTGCTGTTCCTCTTCTCCGGCATCTCGTCCGGTGCGGCGGTGGCGCTGATCGCCATGGCGATACGCCAACGCAGTAACCCGCATTCCACGGAAGCGCACTTTGTTCACCGGATGGAAATCCCTGTGGTATGGGGTGAAATTTTCCTGCTGGTGGCGTTTTTTGTCGGTCTGGCGCTGGGCGATGACGGTAAAGTGCGTGCGCTGGTGGCGGCATTGGGTGGCGGTTTCTGGACGTGGTGGTTCTGGCTTGGTGTCGCTGGGCTGGGGCTGATTATGCCAATGTTGCTCAAACCGTGGGTCAATCGCAGTTCCGGCATTCCTGCCGTGCTGGCGGCGTGTGGGGCCAGCCTGGTCGGCGTGTTGATGCTGCGCTTTTTCATTCTCTACGCCGGACAGTTGACGGTGGCGTAAGCCAGAAAAGAGGTGGTTTCTGGACGTATTCCTTCCTGAAGTCGGTTTTCTGGCGTTGTTGTTAAGTCTCGGGGTCAACGTGTTGACCCCGTTGATGACCTTCGCGGGAGTGCGGTTACGCTGGCCTGCCATGATGCGGCTCGCCAGCATTGGCATTCTGGCGCAGTTCACACTCCTGCTGCTCGCCTTTGGCGTACTGACGTATTGTTTTCTCATCAGCGATTTCTCGGTCATTTATGTCGCACAACATAGCTACAGCCTGCTGTCGTGGGAACTCAAACTGGCGGCGGTGTGGGGCGGTCATGAAGGTTCGTTGCTACTTTGGGTACTGTTGCTTTCCGCCTGGAGCGCGCTGTTTGCCTGGCATTATCGGCAGCAAACCGATCCGCTATTTCCGCTGACGCTAGCCGTTTTATCTCTCATGATCGCCGCACTGCTACTGTTTGTGGTGCTGTGGTCCGATCCCTTCGTGCGGATATTCCCCCCAGCAATCGAAGGCCGCGATCTTAATCCGATGCTGCAACATCCCGGTCTTATCTTTCATCCACCGCTGCTTTACCTTGGCTATGGCGGTTTGATGGTGGCGGCGAGCGTGGCGCTGGCGAGTTTACTGCGCGGCGAGTTTGATGCGGCCAGCGCCCGAATTTGTTGGCGCTGGGCGTTACCTGGCTGGAGCGCATTAACGGCGGGGATCATCCTCGGTTCCTGGTGGGCCTATTGCGAACTCGGCTGGGGCGGCTGGTGGTTCTGGGATCCGGTGGAAAACGCCTCTTTATTACCCTGGCTTTCTGCCACTGCGCTGCTGCACAGTTTATCCCTGACACGCCAGCGGGGGATTTTCCGCCACTGGTCGCTGCTGCTGGCGATCGTTACTCTGATGCTGTCGCTGCTGGGGACGTTGATTGTCCGTTCTGGCATTCTGGTTTCGGTTCATGCGTTCGCGCTGGATAACGTCCGCGCCGTGCCGTTGTTCAGCCTGTTTGCGCTGATTAGCCTTGCGTCTCTGGCTCTGTATGGCTGGCGAGCGCGGGACGGTGGCCCGGCGGTGCGTTTTTCAGGGTTATCGCGAGAAATGTTAATCCTCGCTACGCTGTTGCTGTTTTGCGCGGTGCTACTGATCGTGCTGGTGGGAACGCTTTATCCGATGATTTACGGCTTGCTGGGCTGGGGACGCCTCTCCGTTGGCGCGCCATATTTTAACCGCGCGACGTTACCGTTTGGTCTGTTGATGCTGGTGGTGATTGTGCTGGCGACGTTTGTCTCTGGCAAACGCGCGCAGCTTCCGGCGCTGCTGGCGCATGCGGGCGTGCTGTTATTTGCCGCGGGGATCGTGGTTTCCAGCGTCAGCCGTCAGGAGATCAGCCTGAATTTACAGCCGGGGCAGCAGGTAAAACTGGCAGGATACACCTTCCGGTTTGAGCGCCTCGATCTGCAAGCCAAAGGCAATTACACCAGCGAAAAAGCGATAGTGGCACTGTTTGACCATCAGCAACGTATTGGTGAATTAACGCCGGAGCGGCGTTTCTATGAAGCACGCCGTCAGCAAATGATGGAGCCGTCAATTCGCTGGAACGGCATCCATGACTGGTATGCGGTCATGGGCGAGAAAACCGGAGCGGATCGTTACGCTTTTCGTTTGTATGTACAAAGCGGTGTGCGCTGGATCTGGGGGGGAGGATTGTTGATGATTGCAGGCGCATTGTTAAGCGGATGGCGGGGGAGGAAGCGCGATGAATAAAGGGTTTCTCACTTTGCTGCTGCTATTTACCTGTTTTGCGCACGCTCAGGTCGTAGACACCTGGCAATTCGCCAATCCGCAACAACAGCAACAGGCGTTAAATATTGCCAGCCAGTTACGCTGCCCGCAGTGCCAGAATCAGAACTTACTGGAATCCAACGCGCCAGTGGCGGTCAGTATGCGCCATCAGGTTTACAGCATGGTGGCGGAGGGGAAAAACGAAGTTGAAATCATTGGCTGGATGACCGAACGCTACGGAGATTTTGTTCGCTATAACCCTCCGTTAACTGGTCAGACGCTGGTGTTGTGGGCGCTGCCAGTGGTGTTGTTACTGCTGATGGCACTGATCCTCTGGCGAGTGAGGGCGAAGCGATGAAACAGCCTCAAATACCGGTGAACATGCTGACAACACTCACGATTTTGATGGTATTTCTCTGTGTCGGCAGTTATCTGTTAAGTCCAAAATGGCAGGCGGTACGTGCGGAGTATCAGCGTCAGCGCGATCCGCTACATCAGTTTGCCAGCCAGCAAACCCCGGAAGCGCAGCTTCAGGCATTGCAGGATAAAATCCGCGCCAATCCACAAAACAGTGAACAGTGGGCGTTGCTGGGCGAGTACTATCTGTGGCAAAACGATTACAGCAATTCGCTGCTGGCGTACCGTCAGGCGTTGCAACTACGTGGTGAGAACGCTGAACTGTATGCGGCGCTGGCGACGGTGCTTTATTACCAGGCCAGCCAGCATATGACCGCCCAGACTCGCGCAATGATCGACAAAGCCCTCGCGCTGGACAGTAATGAAATCACCGCCCTGATGCTGCTGGCTTCAGATGCGTTTATGCAGGCGAATTACGCGCAGGCCATCGAACTATGGCAAAAAGTGATGGATTTAAACTCACCACGAGTTAACCGAACACAGCTGGTTGAGTCGATTAATATGGCAAAACTGCTGCATCGGCGAGCGGATTAATCATTCAGTGTTGAAGATTATGTTATTGAGATGTGTAAAAAATAATCGAATGAACACATGCAAAAAATAATCACCAATCAGTATTATTGCAAATTAAACAAATAAAAATCTTTTCATAACAAATAGTTATTCATTAATTTTGCCATAAAGTCGCGTTATTATGCATTAATGCAGCGAAAAGCTCTGTTGTTAAAGGGTTGCGCAACATACCGCGCAAATGATACTGATCATAAGCGTTAAAAAAATCCACAAACCAACGCAACACAATCCATACCCTGCAGTTTATAACGTTCTTGCGTTTTTGAACGGGGAACGGCGTTCCACTGAGGAAGTCAATCGTATGAAAAATATAAAAATCAGCCTTGCCTGGCAGATACTCATTGCTATGGTGCTGGGCATTCTCCTGGGAAGTTACCTGCATTATCACAGCGACAGCCGTGACTGGTTAGTCGTTAATTTTCTCTCCCCGGCAGGTGATATCTTTATCCACCTGATTAAAATGATCGTTGTGCCGATCGTGATTTCCACGCTGGTGGTCGGTATCGCGGGTGTCGGCGATGCCAAGCAGCTTGGGCGAATTGGCGCGAAAACCATTATCTACTTTGAGGCGATCACCACTGTCGCCATCATCCTGGGGATCACCCTGGCGAACGTCTTCCAGCCTGGAGCAGGGGTCGATATGTCACAGCTGGCGACTGTCGATATCTCGAAATATCAGAGCACCACGGAAGCGGTACAAAGCAGTTCTCACGGTATTATGGGGACGATTTTGTCGCTGGTGCCGACGAACATTGTGGCATCGATGGCGAAAGGCGAAATGCTGCCAATCATCTTCTTCTCGGTGCTGTTTGGTCTGGGGCTTTCCTCCCTGCCCGCGGCGCATCGCGAACCGCTGGTGACCGTGTTCCGCTCCATCTCTGAAACCATGTTTAAAGTGACGCACATGGTGATGCGCTATGCCCCAGTGGGGGTGTTCGCGCTGATTGCGGTGACGGTGGCTAACTTTGGTTTCTCTTCTCTGTGGCCACTGGCGAAACTGGTGCTGCTGGTACATTTCGCCATTCTGTTCTTCGCGCTGGCGGTGTTGGGAATTGTGGCGCGCCTGTGCGGGTTAAGTGTCTGGATCTTGATTCGTATTCTGAAAGATGAGTTGATTCTGGCGTACTCCACTGCCAGCTCAGAAAGCGTACTGCCGCGAATTATTGAGAAGATGGAAGCCTACGGCGCCCCGGCATCGATCACCAGTTTCGTGGTGCCGACCGGTTACTCTTTTAACCTTGATGGTTCGACGCTGTATCAAAGTATTGCCGCTATTTTCATCGCGCAGTTGTATGGCATTGACCTGTCTATCTGGCAGGAAATCATTCTGGTGCTGACGCTGATGGTGACCTCGAAAGGGATTGCTGGCGTGCCGGGCGTGTCGTTTGTGGTGCTGCTGGCGACGCTGGGCAGCGTAGGTATTCCGCTGGAAGGTCTGGCGTTTATTGCTGGTGTTGACCGTATCCTCGACATGGCACGTACCGCGCTGAACGTAGTGGGTAATGCGCTGGCGGTGCTGGTGATTGCCAAGTGGGAACACAAATTTGACCACAAAAAAGCGATGGCCTACGAGCGTGAAGTGCTGGGCAAATTTGATAAGACTGCGGATCAGTAATTGAAGATTGCCGGGGACATCCACCCGGCAATGTGTGGATGCCTGATGTGACGCTTACCGCGTCTTATCAGGCCTATGCCAGACTGCGCAATAGCCTGATTTAGCGTGATTTTGTAGGTCGGATAAGGCGTTTACACCGGATCCGACATCAATGCCTGATGCGACGCTTACCGCGTCTTATCAGGGCTACCTTAACCATTGGTTAATTTTTCAAACTCTTCACACCCGGTATCAAACCCTTCCATACAGCTCAGGTTCAACCAGTGCAGCGCCTTCTGTTTGTTCTTCTCGATAAAACCTTCTTCACCGTTTAAGAACATCATTCCTGCCCAGTACTCGGAATAACCGGTACGGGAAATCGCAGAGCTACGCTTGAAATACCAGGTCGCTTTCTCATCATCGGCCTTAATGCCTATGCCGTTGGCGTAAATCAAACCAAGCAGCATCTGGGCATCGACGGCGGAGTCGTTCTCCAGATCTTCCGAGGCGTTTTCTAACAGCGAAATCGCCTTCGGATAATCCGGTTTACCTGCCTGAGTATTCACCAGAATATGTGCCAGCGTCACTTCACCTTCTTTACTGCCCGCTTGCGCTGCTTTTTCGGCGAGAATTTTTGCTTGTGGATAGTCCAGACTGACCGGATTGGTGATTTTAATCTGCGCCAACAGCGCGCAGGCATCGGCATCACCACTGTCGGCGGCTTTCTGTGCCCAATATTCGGCTTTGCTCAAATCGCCGGAGCTAAACCAGCTGTCGGCAAGAAAATATTGTGCGCGTCTGTCTCCGGCCTCTGCCGCCTTTACATACTGGCTGCCAGGCTCAGAGTCATTCGCGTGGGCAAAGAATGTCAAAAACAACATCAATGCGATAATTTTTTTCATTTTGATAATACGATTGGGTAGGGTGTATCCAGTATAAAGAGTTCGAATGGATAAAAAAACAGCCTCCCAGAGGAGGCTGTAGAAGGGACTTATTTACGCCAGTGCCGCTTCGCGCAGGCGAGTTTTCAACTTGTTGTACTCGTCAATAACGTACTGCTCGGCGGCGCGCTGATCGGCGATCGGCTCGACGCGCACGGCGCAGTATTTGTATTCCGGCGTTTTGGTAATCGGGCTTAAGTTCTCGGTAACCAGCTCGTTACAGGCGCCAATCCACCACTGGTAGGTCATGTAAATCGCCCCTTTGTTAGGACGATCGCTGACCTGCGCACGGGTGATAATTTTGCCTTTACGCGAGTGCACCCAAACCAATGCCTCATCTTCAATACCCAGACGTTTGGCGTCTTCGGTATTGATTTGTGCGTAGCCAGGTTCATCAGCCAGCGCTGCCAGTGCCGCACAGTTACCGGTCATCGAACGGCAAGAGTAGTGGCCAACTTCACGCACCGTTGACAGTACCATCGGGTACTCGTCGGTGAGTTTGTCGATTGGCGCTACCCAGTCGCAGGTGAAGAACTGCGCCAGACCGTTCGGGGTATCAAACTTCTCTTTAAACAGATAAGAAGTCCCCTGATCGGCATCTGACGTATCGCGGCAAGGCCACTGGATGAAGCCCAGTTCGCCCATTTTCTCGTAAGTTGCACCGTAGAAATCCGGGCACAGATGACGCAACTCGTCCCAGATCTCCTGGGTGTTGTTGTAGTGCATCGGATAACCCATACGGGTGGCGATTTCACTGATAATCTGCCAGTCCGTTTTCAGATCCCACTTCGGTTCAACCGCCTTGAAGAAACGCTGGAAGCCACGGTCAGCCGCAGTATAGACACCTTCATGCTCGCCCCACGACGTTGACGGTAAAATGACATCCGCTGCCGACGCGGTTTTGGTCATAAAGATGTCCTGAACGATGACCAGTTCCAGATCTTCAAAGGCTTTACGGACTGCCGACAGTTCCGCATCCGTTTGCAGCGGGTCTTCGCCCATAATGTACGCGGCACGCACTTCGCCATGCGCTGCGCGGTGCGGCAGCTCGCTGATGCGATAGCCGGTATGAGCAGGCAGGCTTTCTACGCCCCAGGCTTTGGCGAATTTCTCGCGGTTAGCCGGATCTTTCACGTACTGGTATCCCGGATACGTATCCGGCAGCGCGCCCATATCACAGGCGCCCTGCACGTTGTTCTGACCACGAACCGGGTTAACACCCGCATGCGGCTTACCGAGGTTACCGGTCAGCATCGCGAGGCTGGTCAGAGAACGGACGGTTTCCACGCCCTGATAGAACTGGGTCACACCCATGCCCCACAGAATAGATGCGCTTTCCGCCTGGGCATACATCCGCGCCGCCTGACGAATCTCACTGGCGCTAACGCCGGTGATATCTTCAACCGACTCCGGCGTGTAGCCTTCAACGATTTTACGATACTCTTCAAAGCCCTCTGTGCGAGAAGCGACGAACGCTTTGTCGTACAGATTTTCTTCAATAATGACATGGCCCATCGCATTCAACAGCGCGATGTTCGAGCCGTTTTTCAGTGCGATGTGCATGTCAGCAATGCGCGCGGTTTCAATTTTGCGCGGATCGCAGACGATAATTTTCGCCCCGTTACGTTTAGCGTTAATCACGTGATTCGCCACGATAGGGTGGGAATCCGCCGGGTTGTACCCGAAAACGAACACTAAATCGGTATTATCAATTTCGTTAATGGCATTGCTCATTGCGCCGTTACCGACCGATTGGTGCAGACCTGCAACCGATGGGCCGTGTCAGACGCGAGCGCAGCAGTCAACGTTATTGGTACCAATAACGGCGCGCGCAAATTTTTGCATTACATAGTTGGTTTCGTTACCCGTACCACGCGAGGAGCCTGTCGTCTGGATGGCATCCGGACCGTACTTCTCTTTGATGGCGCTCAGGCGCTCGGCAACGTAATTCAGTGCCTCATCCCAGGAAACAGGTTCGAGTTTGCCGCCACGCTGGCGACGGATCATGGGGGTTTTCAGGCGCGGGGTCAGGATCTGGGTATCGTTAATAAAATCCCAGCCATAATAACCCTTCAGACACAGAGTACCCTGGTTGGTTTTCCCCTGTGCTGCCTCCGCCCGGACGATTTTGCCGTTATCGACGACCAGGTTGATTTTGCAACCTGATGCGCAATATGGGCAAACCGTGACGACTTTTTTCATCAGTCTCGCTCCAGTTAATCAAATCACGCATACGCGCTCTCGACCACAGTATGCATCTTTTATGCCACATTTTATTTGAGGCTATTCCCTGATATTACGGGCACTATTTATTCAAAACTCTGACGAAAAACAGGCTGTCGTCAGTTTTGACGTGACGAAACGAAATACCGCGTGACAGCCATCACGCGGCAGACATTTTATTTTTTCTCAACGACGGGAGCCGCCTGATACCCACCGCCCAGCGATTTCATCAACTGAATACTTTGAATCACACGGCGGCTGTCCAGCATCAGTAATGACATCTCTTCGGAAAGCACCGGCAACTGAGCTTCGGTGGCCAGTAAACGGCTGGTTAGACCGCGTTGGTAGGCGGCGTCGGCGGCACGCTGGGTGAAGCGGGTTGCTTCTACGCGTTCTGCCTGCATCTCCCGCTCGTCGTTGAGCGTTTGCAGACGTGTGCCATTGACTGCAACGTCGCGCACCGCGTTCAGTACTGACTGGTTGTAACGTTCAATCATCATGTTGCTGGCGGCGCGAGTGCCTTCGAGATTGGCATTCAACCGTCCACCGTCAAACAGCGGCAATTTCAGACCCGGGATGAAGTTGAACTGGCGACTGGTTTTTTTGAATAAGGTATCCAGGTGGATGGAGTCCAGACCGAAAAACGCTTTGATATCAAAGCTCGGATAGAACAACGCCCGCGCGGAATCTACCTGATCTAATGACGCCTGAACATACCAACGCATGGCTTGCAGATCCGGGCGCCTGGCGAGCAACTCATAAGAGAGTGTCGCCGGAATACCGGTCTGTACTTGCGGTAATGCCACCGACTTGATCTCCGGCATATCGCTGGCTCCCGCGCCAATCAATGCACGCAGAGATTCTCGCGTTTCGGTGATTTGCCCTTTGACGGCAGCAATTTGTTTATCGACGGCCAGAATCTGCGCCCGCGCGCCGTGGAAAGGCACTTGCGCTTCCAGACCGTGCGCCACTTTGCTCTGGTGCGCTCTCACCGCGTAATCAATCACATCGCGAGTTTGCTCTAACAGATCAAGCATCTGGTAGCTGGCCTGCATGCTGTAATAAAGCTGCGCTACGCCAGTGGTCAGCGATAGCTCTACTGCTGCGGTTTCTGCCAGCGCGGCATTATGCGCGCCAATGGCGGCGGCAACCGCCGAGCGATGCACACCCCACAAATCAAGATCCAGTCCGGCAAACAAACCTACTGTGGCTTCCGTATAGTACGGCCCGTCCATACCCAGTGCTGGCGCATCCATTGAATAAGGGCTTAAAAAACCGTTCGCCGAGACGCGTTGGCGGTTGAGCATCCCTATCGCCGCCACCTGCAATTGTGAACCGGCATCTAACAGGTCGGCCTGTGATTGCGCTTTTTCTTCCCGCAGTTTCGCTTCGGCAAGCGTGTGTGAACCTTGCAACGTGTGCTGGATCAGGGCATCCAGTTGCGGGTCGTTAAATTGTTTCCACCACTGCGCCTGCGGCCAGCCGGAACTGGCCAGATGAATATCATCGGCAAGTTTGATTTGTTCCGGTTTGAGCTGTTGATGAGGCGCAGAATCCTTGCGTACCAGGGCACAGCCGGAAATCAGCGTCGTGCTGCCGAGAATGCTGCACAACAGCAGACGTGAAAGTTGACGATTGATCATTGTGTGGCTCCTTGTGCCTGTTCCGTGGCGGGCGTTAATGCCGGGGCTGTCCAGTCTGGCAAGCGGGCGAAAAGCTGGCAGACGTGTTGCTCCTGTTTTAATAAGGTGGGCAGGATGGCCTGCGAGGCGGGTGTTTCTTCAAGCGTTATTTGAGGAGAACGGCTGAGTGCAGTTGCCAGACCGGCGGCGTATTTCTCCAGTGCGTCGGCAAACTGGCCTGCTCTGTCCGGCTGTAGTGCGTTATCCAGCGCCTGCGCCGAGTTCCAGGTCGCATCCCAGGCGTGAAGAATGTCGCGTCCCTGACGAATAACCGTTTGCGAACGTTCAATCAGTAATGCGCGTTCTTCGCTGTCCAGTTGACGCTCCAGAGCCACGCGTTGGCACATCTCTTCACAGGCATTAAACGCCGCATGCAGACCTATGCGAATTTGCAGATAAGTGCGCAGAGCCGTGGCTTCCTGCTGGCGTGGGATCCGCATTACTTTACTTAACATACCCAGCGCGCCAGCCAGTTTTTGCGGCAGCGTGCGCGCTTCACTTTCGGGCCAGACAAAGGTGTAAATCACCGCGGACACCACGGTACCAATGATGATACCCAGGGCGCGATCGCGAATTTCCACCAGGTCGTACACCGGGCCAAAAACGTTTTCGAGCGTGGCGAGCGCGAAGGTGACCACCATCTGTGTGCCGATATAAGAAGAACGTTCGGAGCTGGTGGCAATCCATGCGCCCAACAGGAAAATCGGTGCCAGCACAAACAGCAATTCGACAATATTGTCCAGCCAGGGCATGACCAGTAGTGTAAATAACAGCGCCAGAATCGCGCCGCAAAAAGCCCCGCCAAAACGCAGCACCATCTTCTGGTACGACGAACCGACGTTCGGGTTAGCGACGATCACGCAGGTCAGCATACAGGTGTGAATGCCTTCCCAGTCCACGCCGCTGTAGAAGGTGTAACAGATCAAACAGGCGAGCAGCGTTTTTACCGCGTAGCGCATATAGTCTGGATTGGTAAAAGCATCGGCGACCATTGACGGCGGTTTGGCTGCGGGCGTTGGCGGCGTATTCGGGTCCATCTGACCCAGTTGCAATAACGTCTGGCAGATATTCTCCAGGTTACATTCCCGTGCCGCCATCGCTTCATCTTCACTAAGTCGCCAGTCGCTTTGCCAGCACTGACCTTTGGCAATGGCATGTCGCAGCTTGTTGATTTCTGAGGCTAATTTTTGCCGAAATTCAATGATTGCCTGAGAATCAGCAAAAGAGGTGGGATCGTAGCGATTCAGCGTCGAGTAAATGTAGGTTACCGTTGCCACGCAGCTTTGCCACCATGCGCTTTGAGTTCGCCAGTTGGCATCGTCCGCGAGACAAAAGACATTGAGTTTTTGCAGCGCCAGCGCCTCTCTTTCAATCCGCGTTTCGGGTAGCGGTGCGAGGCTGTCCGTCAGGTGACCAATGGCATCATCAAGCCGATCATTAAGCGCCTGATGCATTTGCGTAATGGCACGACTGGGAAACCACAGCACGCCGATTAACGTCATCAGCAAGGTTGGATAGAGGCCAACAACGATACACCACAGCGTTAAGCGCACGACCACTTCCGGATAGTCGAGCATGGCGGGGAAGGTTTGCCCGTAAATAGCGACAATGGCGACGGCGAAAAAGACCAGCCCCAGCCGATGGGTGCGCATCAAAAACATGCAGCCCATCAGGATCGGTCCGGCGATGATCAATCGGATCAACGGTTCGCCGTATGACCATTTGTAGATCAAAAACAGGCTGGCGATCTCCAGCACCGTGGCGACCATAAACAAGATCGCCACAAATTTGGTGTAAAACGCGTTCGACTGAATACCGTAAAACAGCACTGCCAGCGATAACGCCACAAAAGGGATCTCAAAGGTCATCGAGATCAGAATCACCAGCAGGCAGCCTACCCAGAGTTGCACGGTCTGCGGCACGCGGCCTGGTCGCCGCTCGCTTAACTCTTCATGAAAGAACGCCAGCAGCCTGACCACCGGTAATGGCAGGGAGTTGAGCGCGCTCATTATTGCGGCTCAAGATTAGCGACTGCCGAAGCACCGATGCGGAACATTTCCGGATCGGGTTTATCAACCATGATTTTGACCGGAAAACGCTGGGCGACGCGGACCCAGTTAATAGACCGAGACACTTTCGGCAGGCCGCCCAGCACCAGGCCGCCGTCATCCGGTAGCACGCCGTAGCCAATCGAATCCACTTTACCCTCGAAGGTTTTGCCGCTGTCGCTCATCAGGCGAATCGTTGCGGGTGTACCTGAGCGAATATTTTTCAGATCGGTTTCGCGGAAGTTGGCGATAACGTACCAGTGACGAGTGTCGATTAGCGTGAAGATAGGGCGCATGGCAGAAGCAAATTGCCCGACGGAGGTTTTGAGGGAAATGACCCGGCCATCAAACGGCGCGCGAACGGTTGCCATTTCCAGATGCAGTTTCGTCAGCGCGATATCCGCTTCGACTGCCGCACGCTGGGCAACTAATGCATCGACGCCGCTGACGGCGCTGGCGGCTGACTGCGCCTGCAACAATACGGCATTAAGATCCGCTTCTGCGGCGCGCTGCGCCGTTCTTGCACGGTCAACGTCTTCCGCTGAGACAAAACCTTCTTTCAGTAATGGCTCGGTGCGGCGTAATGTATCGCTGGCCTGTTTTGCAGCGGCACGGGCTTTTTCTACCGTGGCATTAACCGAGTCGGCACCAAACTGTTGCGCGTCAACGCTACGCTGGGTGAGCATAATTTGCTTATCCAGCGCCGCGAGGGAGGCTTCAGCTTTCGCCAGATTGGCTTCGTACGGGCGCGGGTCGATGCGGAACAGCAAATCGCCCTGTTTCACCGCCTGGTTGTCGGTGACCGCCAGTTCTACAATGCGACCGCTGACTTCCGGCACCACATCAATGGTATCTGCTGACGCGTAAGCGTCATTAGTTGATGGCGCACTGTCTACGCGCCAGATAACGAAAACAATGGCAACCAGCGCCAGCGCAACCACTAACAGAGCAGGGAATTTACTGCGAGGAGCTTTTTTCGGCGTACTTTCCATGAGCGCGTCTCAAATAGATTAGAAAAATGCCAGCCAGAACAGCATGGCGTAGAGAGCAAAAAGGGCGGTATAAATAATTCCGACAAATGCCAGATTGATATTTGCCCGCTGAATAATTTGCCTCGTGATGAGCGTCAAAATAAGGCTGGCAATGGCGCAGAAAAACCAGCTGGGATAATAAGCGCCGATCACCGGGATTGCGGGAGATAATGAACATCCCGAAACCATGAAGACGGGAATTATCCAGGCTGTTTTTTTGAGTTGCATCGCCATGCGAGAGAGAACTGTTGGCATATTAAATACATCCTGTCTGCTGCGAACAATATCTGTAGTGAATATCAATATCCATTGAAGGCGTCAGTATGGCTATTTTCTCGATGAATAAAAATAGCTTTATTCAGCCACCGCATTCATAACTTATATATTTTATGTATTAATTGGTTGTATGTATTTTTAAGATAAATACTTTTGGGGGCTTAAGCGCCCCCAAAAGCGAGTGGCATTAATTTGGAGTTACGATATTCACCCACAAATCGAAATTATCCAGACAGGCAATAATTTCTTCCAGTTTCGCGCCATTGCCAATAATTTTGGCTTTCTTCGCTTTTACCAGATCCGCCATTTTGGCTTGCCCGGTCAGCACGGCGTGAAGATCTTCACGGCTGATGTAGAAAGAGGCGTTGGCTTGCGGTTGCAGTGTTTTACGGTAGTTAAGCACGCTATCGTTCAGCGTCAGGTTGAGGTTATCGCCGTTGCTCATATTGAAGTTCAGGCTGATATTTTTACCCGCGGCTTTCGCGCTATCGAGGCGAACGGCCATAAAGTCGAACAGCATTTCGACCGACATTCCGCGAATGGTGTCCGGGGAACCGGTGGTGCCGTGGCTGAACTTATGTACCCCTTCGCGCAGTTCTTTCGCGCCGGTCAGGTAGAAACCGCGCCAGGTAGCGGACTCGGCCTGATAGCCCAGCTGTTCAAAGTTATTCGCTTGCAGATTCTTCGCCACCTGGTCACCCGGGTTGGCGGCGATCACCTGTTTCAGCAGTTCTGCCGACCAGCGATAATCACCTTGCTTGTTCGCTTCTTTCGCCAGGTTGATGACACGGGCAGAACCGCCCAGCGCCTGCACATAACGTTTACCCATCTCCACCTGACCATACGGATGCAGGTTAGCCGGGTTACCGTCGTAATAGCCAAGATAGAAGTTATACACCGCGCGGGCGTTGTGGCTGACAGAACCGTAATAGCCGCGGCTGGCCCAGTTATTGGCAAGCGCAGGTGGCAGCTTAATCATGTCGCCGATTTCATTCATGGTGTAGCCCTGGTTCGCCAGGTGCAGGGTCTGGTCGTGAATGTACTTGATAGTATCGCGATATTTACCAATATAATCATTGATATGCTTGTTGCCCCAGACCGGCCAGGTGTGCGGCATAAACAGTACTTCCGCTTCGTTACCCCACATATCCAGCGTTTCGTTCAGATACTCGGTCCACTTGCTGGTGTCGCGGGTTTTCGCGCCGCGCAGAGTGTAGAAGTTGTGCAGGGTATGCGTGGCGTTTTCGGCGGTACACAGGGCTTTCAGGGCCGGAATATAGAAGTGCATTTCGGCTGGCGCTTCGCTGCCTGGGGTCATCAGGAAGTCAAACTCCAGGCCGTCGATAATCATCTTCTCGCCAGTTCTGACGATAGTTTTAGTCGGTGCAATAATGCTCGGGTCGCCCGTTGCCAGCGTCACACCGAGGCCGTTGCCTACGTTGCCTTGCGCGTTGTGCGGCAGTAACAGACCGTAAGAGTAGAGCGCACGGCGGCTCATGATGTTCCCCGCCAGCACGTTTTCGCTGATGGCTTCGTCCATAAAACCAGCTGGGGCAATCACCTGAACTTTGCCGGATTTCACATCGGCTTCAGAGATAATACCTTTCACGCCACCATAGTGGTCGGCGTGGCTGTGAGTGTAGATAACGGCAACAATCGGTTTTTGCGGACGATGCTGGAAGTAAAGGTCAAGTGCGGCTTTTGCGGCAGGTGGCGTCACCAGCGGGTCGATAACAATAATGCCTTTCTCGCCCTCAACGAACGTAATGTTAGAGATATCCTGGCCGCGCACCTGATACATTTTATCGGTGACTTTGAACAGGCCAGAAATACCGTTGATTTGCGACTGACGCCACAGGCTGGGGTTTACGGTTTCCGGCGCAGCGGCATTAATATCAAATTTGTAATCGTCCGCGCGGTAGTAAACTTTACCGTTCGCATCACGCAGAATACCTTCATCCAGCAGCGGGGCGATAAATCCACGCTGGGCATCGTCAAAATCCTGACGATCGCTAAACGGCAATGATTTGGCGTAATTCTGATTAACCTGCTGGGTATATTGAGTGGCGCCTTTCGCTTCATCTGTTGCGTAAGCGGTATTTATCATCATGCCGCTGACGGTGGTTAAGGCAATAACAATCCTGCTCAAACGGAATAACCGAGAGTTATTCATATAAATCTCCATTTATCATTTATGTCGTAAATATGTAATCCATGCAAAATACGTCATTTAAAGCTGGCGTTATCATAATTGGGAATTTGCGACTTTAATAAGTGGAAGTGTGAGCGGAACGAGCCATTTTATTAGGCATTTGTGCTGAAGAGGGAAAATTACGGCATATTTATTATTGTCATCAATAATGTGACCTAACTTATGTTTTTATTATATATATTGCTTTTCTCTTTCACTTCGGCAAGAAGTCCGCACAATGATTAATCAGGTGAATAATTCGGAGTATAACCATGAAACCTGTTGTGCTGGTGGTGGATGATGACACGGCTATCTGCGCACTGTTGCAGGACGTGTTAAGTGAACATGTCTTTACGGTTTCAGTCTGCCATACCGGGCAGGAGGCAATATCACGTGTTGAGGGCGATCCTGATATCGCGCTGGTGGTGCTGGATATGATGCTACCCGATATCAACGGCCTGAGGGTATTGCAACAATTACAGAAAATGCGTCCTGCACTGCCGGTGGTGATGCTGACCGGCCTGGGCAGTGAGTCTGATGTGGTGGTCGGGCTGGAAATGGGCGCAGATGATTACATCTGCAAGCCGTTTACCCCACGGGTCGTGGTCGCGCGACTAAAAGCGGTGCTACGGCGCGTTGGCGCGCTGGCAGTCAATGAGGAGAAAAACGCCGGGCTGTCATTCAATGGCTGGTATCTCGATACCACGCGCTGCCAGTTGCACAATCCGCTACAACAACATGTCGAGCTGACCCAGGGCGAATATGGCTTGTTACTGGCCCTGGCGCAAAACGCTCGTCGGGTATTGAGCCGCGAGCAGTTGCTGGAGTTCACCCACAGCGATAGCGTGGAGGTGTTTGATCGCACCATCGACGTATTAATCATGCGCTTACGCCGCAAAATCGAACTAAACCCGCATCAGCCGATGTTGATTAAAACTCTGCGCGGTCTGGGGTATGTCTTCGCTGCCGACGTGCACTAATCCGACAATTCTGTTTGTAGTTCTTCCAGCGTTTTTGCCCCGTCGATAGCATTGGCACATAACAGGCTTGCCCGCGCGCAGGCGTGTGCCAGTTTGATGCTCTCGGTAAGCGTCCAGCGTTCATGGCAGCCATATAAAAATCCGGCACAAAATGCATCGCCCGCGCCGACGCTGCCGATAATTTCCCGTTGTTCTAACTTTTGCGAAGGGATCCACACGCCGCCCTGTTCCGGTGTCTCTCCCCAGGCACCTTCCGGGCAGTGGATCACCACTCGCTGGCGTACGCCCGCATCTAACAGTTCACGCGCGGCGGCAGCAATATGCACGATATGCGGTTCGCCGTTGGGTAAGCGAATTTCCAGCCCGCTAAACTCCCCGGCCTCCAGTTCGTTAATTATCAGATAATCCAGATGGCGCAACGCGGGCAGCACCATCGGCTGATAACGCGGATCGCCCTTGCGGGAGACAAGGTCGAGCGAGGTTTCAAAGCCATTATCACGCATTTGCGCCAGCAGACGCGCGCTACGAGTACCGTAAACATCGTCCGGCATATCCAGGCTATCGAGCAACAGTAAATAGCCGAGATGGAAAATCTTCATGCTGTTATCAAGCTGATCGAACGCCGGAAGATCAAGCAGTCGGTTAGCGCCCGGCGAATGGAAAAAGGTGCGCTGCCCGCCGGGGTCGGTCATCACCTGCGACATCGACGTCGGGGCAAAGGTGGTGCGCTGCACATGCTGGCGATTGACGTGATATTGCTCAAGCATCGCCATGATGTAATCGCCGTCGCTGTCCTGACCGATTAGCCCGACCGCCTGTAACGGCAACCCGGTGCGCATTTTCGCCAGCGTCAGCAGGACGTTAAGCGGCGCGCCTCCGGTTGAGCGTTCGCTGTGGGTGATTTCCGCCAGCCAGCCGCGCTCTGGCCACTGGATAATCTGATGGACGTGGTCAACCAGCATATTGCCTGCGGCGATAATCCCTTTACGTTCCATCATGCTTGCCCCGCACTGCCGAAAATACGCATCTGTTGTGCAACCGTATCGCTGATGGCGGCTTCCACTGCCAGCAGTAACTCGGCGAACTCGTCATACATCGGCTGACGGCGCGCCATTCGGGCCTCAACGGCTGCCAGCGCCGCTTGCGACATACCCGTGTAGAAATTGATTTTGTGGATACCCCGTTCGATGGCGCGGCGGAAATCGGCATCGCTAATCCCTGAACCGCCGTGTAACACCAGCGGGATAGCCGCCTGCTTGCGGATGGCGTCGAGACGCGGGAAATCGAGTTTCGGTTCGCCGCGATATTTGCCGTGTGCATTGCCAATCGCCACGGCCAGCGCGTCAATGCCGGTACGGTCGACAAAATCACGCGCCAGTTGCGGATCGGTAAACAGAGATTCATCGGCATGACCGTAAAGCGCACCGCCTTCGTCGCCACCTACCGCGCCCAGTTCAGCTTCTACCGATACGCCAACGGCATGGCACATTTTCACCACTTCCCGCGTCTGGCGGACATTTTCTTCATACTCCAGCGTGGAGCCGTCAAACATTACCGAGCTGAATCCCAGCCGCAACGCTTGCACCACCGATTCAAAATGCAGCCCGTGATCGAGATTTAACACCACCGGAATGGCATGGCGCGCCGCTTCAAATTTCACGGCTTCGACCAGGGAATCCAGCGAGATATATTTAAAATGTACTTCGGCAATGTTGATAATAAACGGCGAGCGTTCCTGTCTGGCCGTAGCGAATAGCGCGCGTAAAAAGTGTGAGTCCAGCACATTAAACGCGCCTAACGCATAGTGATGTTCGCGGGCATGAGCCAGCCCTTCAGCGAGAGAAATCAACGGCATAACGTTCTCCTTATTCAGCGGAACTGGCGGTATTCGTTACACAACACCAACTGGGCCGGTTCGTCTTCGTCAATCAGGTTGTAGCGGTCCAGCGGCTGTAAAAAGTGGTTATCGTGGTCGTCGTCATTAACAGAAGAGACTTCGCCAACCAGCACATCGCCAAAACCGGCTTCTGCCCAAAAGCTGTGATAAAGGCCAGGCGGCAGGCAGATACTTTCGCCGGGAGACAGGCGCAACTGACTGCCTGCGGTATGTTTCTGGCGGCAGCCGTCGATCACCACCGTAACGTCGCTATCAACCGTTTGCTCGTTGCTATTGGCATTCCACAGTTCAACAATCAAATTGCCGCCGCCGCGATTGATAATGTCCTCACGCTTACGCCAGTGAAAATGCATTGGCGTTACCTGCGCATCGCGCACATGCATGATCTTCTCGGCGTAACATTTCACATACGGCATTCCTTTTGGTGAGCCGTTACGCAGGGTAAACAGCGTCAGCCCCTGTGCAGCAAAGTCGTTGCCACCAAAAGCGGTAACATCCCAGCCGAGTTTGAGCTCAAAAACTTCCTCCCACGCAGTGGAGTCGAGTTGTTGCCATTGGGCAGGCGTGAAACTGGCAAAGGGCGGAAGATGCACGTCATGTTGCGAAAAGAATTGCCGTGTATGGCCGAGAATGTCGTTTATAGCGGAGCGTTTCATCGAAAGCGTTCTCCTTAGCGGTGGCCGGGCAGCTGCGCCGCCCGGCGTGTGGACTTATTTCACCGTCCAGCCTTTGTAATTGCCGACGTTGTTTTTGTCGATCATCGTCACCGGGATCAGCACCGGCTCTTTCGGCGCGGGTTTGCCCTGCAAAATGTCGTAGCCAATTTCCACCGCTTTCGCTGCCATCACCTGGGGATCTTGCGCAGGGGTGGCGACAAACAACGAGTTCTCACGTTTCAGCGCCTCTTCGGCGTCCGGGCTTCCGTCAACGCCGACAATAAAGAACTCGCTACGTTGTGCCTGTTTGGCTGCCAGATCGGCACCGATCGCGGTGGGATCGTTAATGGCAAATACGCCGTCGATCTTCGGATTTGCCGCCAGCAGTCCGGTCATTACCTCCAACCCGCCTTCACGACTGCCTTTGGCGTTCTGGTTGTCAGAGAGCACCTTGATATCAGGATGGCGTTTAAATTCAGTCTGGCAGCCTTCAACGCGGTTTTGCACGGCGGACACCGGAGGTCCGTTGATGATCACCACGTTGCCTTTGCCTTTCAGGCGATCGGTGATGTACTTACAGGCCATTTCGCCTGCCTGGGTGTTATCGGAAGTGATGGTGGCATCGGCGCCTTCTGCCGCTACGTCAACTGCGACGACCACGATCCCGGCGTCTTTCGCCCGTTTCACCGCCGGGCCGATCCCTTTTGAATCGGCAGCGTTGAGGATGATCATATCGACGTTAGCGGCGATAAAGTTGTCGATCTGCGACACCTGCTGGCCCAGATCGTAGCCGCTGGACACCAGCGTCACTTTGACGTTATCGCCCGCCAGTTTGCGCGCTTCCAGCTCCGCGCCTTTGGTGATCTGCACGAAGAATGGGTTTGCCAGATCGCCTACCGTCACGCCTATCGACTTCAGTTCTTTTGCCTGGGCGAACGGTGCTGCGGCCAGCAGCGCGCCTGCACAGAGCGCGGTCACTAAGGGCTTCAATCTCATGCTGTATTCCTCATGTGTAGGGTATTGTTGTTA
This sequence comes from Escherichia sp. E1130, assembly GCF_005781065.1. Lineage (NCBI taxonomy): Bacteria > Pseudomonadati > Pseudomonadota > Gammaproteobacteria > Enterobacterales > Enterobacteriaceae > Escherichia > Escherichia sp. E1130. The sequence continues at coordinate 517,584 of NZ_VATL01000004.1, read as the reverse complement.
TGCGCTTTGATGATGTCGGGTACGGTATTTATCGATCAGCACCGCAATGATGATCACCGCCCCTTTGATCACCAGTTGCCAGAAGTAAGAGACGCCCATTAGGGTCATGCCGTTGTTTAGCGTGGCGATAATCAGCGCCCCAACCAGCGTGCCGGTGATGGTGCCGATACCACCGACAAAACTGGTGCCGCCGAGGATCACCGCCGCAATGGCATCCAGTTCGTACCCCATGCCTAAGTTGCCGTTGGCGCTGTACAGCCGCGAGGCGCTCATAATCCCGCCAAGCCCTGAAAGCAGGCCGCTCATGCCATAAACAAACAGCAGCACCAGCCAGACCTTAATGCCGGTAAGACGCGCTGCCTGCATATTGCCGCCGACGGCGTAGATATGAACGCCAAGCGTGGTGCGGCGCAGAATAAACCAGCACAGCACAATCACTGCGAGGGCAATCACCACCAGCCACGGGACAGGCCCAAGATAGTTATTACCTATCCACTCGAAATTAATGTTGGAGTTGATGACCGTGGTGCCGTCCGCCAGCAGATACGCCGCCCCGCGTAGCGCCGTATAGGTGCCGAGCGTGACGATAAACGGTGGCAATCCGGCAAAGGCCACCAGCGCGCCGTTGAACAAACCCAGCAGCAGGCCGAGCATCAGCGCCGCTGGAATCGACAGCATGGCGAACTCCGGGCTAAGGGAGACGACCATCGCCGCTACCGCCGTGGTGCCGAGAATTGAACCTACAGAAAGGTCGATCCCGCCAGTCAAAATGATGAAGGTCATCCCCGCCGCCAGCACAATGTTGATCGACGCCTGGCGGGTAATATTTAGCAGGTTGCTTTCGGTAAAAAAGTTTGGCGCGATAAAGCCAAATACCGCCACGATCAGGATCAGAATCGGCAAAATGCCGACCGTTTGCATCAGATCGCTCATCAGCATTTTTTTGGCAGAGGTCTTTGCAGATGTCGTCATGAGGGCACCGCCTGGGAATGGGCGTCGTTGACGCCAGTCGCTAAGGTCATAATGTTTTCCTGGGTGATGTTTTTGCCGTTTAACTCACCGGCAATGCTGCCTTCGCGCATCACATAAACGCGATCGCTCATGCCAACTATCTCCGGCAGTTCGCTGGAGATCATCAGGATCGCCACGCCTTTGCGCGCCATCTCGTTCATGATCCGGTAGATCTCGCTTTTTGCGCCGACATCCACACCACGCGTGGGTTCGTCGAGCAGTAAAATACGCGGGCCAATCGCCACCCAGCGGGAGATCAACAGCTTTTGCTGATTGCCGCCTGAAAGCCCGCCCGCTCTCACCTGGGCATGAGGCACGCGGATGTTGAGCAACTTGATGGCGTCATCGGAGATGGTTTGTGCTTTTTTGCGGTTGAGTATTCCCCAGCTGGCATCGCGCTCCAGGGTTGCCATAGTGATGTTTTCGGCTGCCGCCATTTCAAGGAACAAACCTTGTTCTTTGCGATTTTCGGTGAGAAAACCAATGCCAAGATCGATAGCTTCGCGCGGGGAGTGGATCACCACCGGTTCGCCATCGACTTCAATCATTCCGCTCGTCGCTTTATGCACGCCGAAGATCAACTGTGCCAGTTCGGATCGTCCGGCGCCCACCAGCCCGGCGAGGCCGACAATTTCACCGGAACGCACCAGCAGGCTACTCGGCTGGACTTTGCCACCGTCGGTCAGGTGGTGAACATTCAGGCGGGCTTTGCCGAGCGGGATATCGCGCTCTTTATTGAACAGATCGCTCAGTGGCCTGCCGACCATCATCCGCACCAGTTCAGCGGCGTTGAGATTGTCGCGGGTCAGGCTGCCAACGTATTGCCCGTCGCGCAGCACGCTGACGCGATCGGAAAGCTCATACACTTCCGCCATGCGGTGGCTGATATAGATAATCGCCATCCCTTCATCGCGCAGCCGCATAATCAGTTCAAACAGGCGGTGAGTTTCACGCGAGGAGAGGGCGGCGGTGGGTTCGTCCATCACCAGAATGCGGCTGTTGCGATGCAGCGCGCGGGCGATTTCGACCTGTTGTTGCTCGGCAATGGTCAGCGTCATGACTTTATCGCTGGCGTTAAACTGCGCGCCGAGGCGGTCGATCACTTTTTGCGCCTGCATCAGCATCTCTTTGCGCTGCACCAGCCCGCCGTGGGAAAGCTCGCTGCCGAGGAAAATGTTTTCAGCTACCGTCAGATTCGGTGCCAGCTGCATCTCCTGATAAATCAACGTAATACCGGCGCTTAAGGCATCTTTTGGCGTGCGAATGTGAAAGGGCTTGCCGTCAATCAGGATCTCGCCGCTGGTGGCGGTATATGCCCCCGCCAGCACCTTCATCAGTGTGCTTTTTCCCGCGCCGTTTTCCCCCATCAGAGCATGGATCTCGCCTGGGTAGACCGTCAAATCCACCCCTTTGAGCGCATAAAATTTGCCAAAAGCTTTGGCAATATTGCGCATCTCCAGAACCGGCGTGCTGTTCATGGCGGACTCCTGCGAGGTTGTCGATATCAGCACTCCATCACAGGAAAGTAAATGCAAAATGTCAGAAGCCGTTCATATTTGTCATATTGCGATTTTTCTTTACGGAGCGTGATATGGCGCACCCCGGACGTCACTTTTTTGCCAGCGCGCGCGGGCGATTGCTGCTTTTAAATTTGCTGGTGGTGGCGGTGACGCTGATGGTCAGCGGCGTGGCGGTAATGGGCTTTCGTCATGCCAGCCAGATGCAGGAGCAGGTGCAGCAACAAACGGTGGATGATATGACCGGCAGCCTGAATCTGGCGCGCGACACGGCAAACGTGGCGACGGCGGCGGTGCGATTGTCACAGGTGGTGGGGGCGCTGGAATATAAAGGTGAAGCCGAGCGATTGCAGGAGACACAGCGGGCATTAAAAAGCTCGCTTGAGCAACTGGCGGACGCGCCTTTAGCGCAGCAGGACGCCGGGCTGGTGACGCGAATCATCACGCGTAGTAACGAACTGCAAACCAGCGTCGGCGGAATGCTGGAGCGCGGGCAAAGGCGGCATCTGGAGCGTAACGCGCTGTTAAGTTCGCTATATCAAAACTTAAGTTATCTGCGACATTTGCAAAAAGTCACTCACGCGGAAGATGACATTTTGCTTAACGAGATGAACCGACTGATTGTTGCCGCTATTGCCACGTCCGCGCCGCAGGCGATTATTCATCAACTGGTCGGGGTGATGTCTGCATTACCGACCCACAGCGATACGCCATTGGTTAATACGCTACTCACTGATTTCAATGATGAACTGCGCAAGCTGGCGCCGCTTTCGGCCGCTCTCGAGCAAAGCGATCTGGCGATCAGCTGGTATATGTTCCACATCAAAGCGCTGGTGGCGATCCTCAATAGTGACATTAACCGTTACGCCGAACAGGTGGCGACGCTCTCCGGTCAGCGGGTGGCACAAAGTTACCAGGATCTGCGCTCCGGCGAGAGGCTGATCATGATTTTCGCTCTGTTAGCGGTGGTGATCACCGCGTTTGCAGGCTGGTATATCTATCGCAATCTCGGCTCTAACCTGACGGCAATTTCCCGCGCCATGAGCCGCCTGGCGCACGGTGAAGCGGACGTCACTTTTCCGGCGTTACAGCGACGCGATGAGTTGGGTGAACTGGCGCGCGCCTTTAACGTTTTTGCCCGCAATACCGCGTCACTCGAACGAACCTCACGGCTGTTGAAAGAGAAAACCACGCAGATGGAGATTGCCCAAACCGAGCGGCAGGGGCTGGAAGAGGCGCTATTGCACAGCCAGAAGTTGAAAGCGGTCGGGCAACTGACGGGCGGGCTGGCGCATGATTTTAATAATCTACTTGCAGTGATTATCGGCAGCCTGGAGCTGGTGAACACGGACTCGCCCGACGCGCCGCGAATACAGCGGGCGCTGCAAGCCGCCGAACGTGGGGCGCTACTGACCCAGCGGCTACTGGCGTTTTCCCGCAAGCAGTCCTTACATCCGCAAGCCGTTGAACTGAAAACTCTGCTGGAAGAGTTAAGCGAATTAATGCGCCACTCCTTACCGGCAACCCTGGCGCTGGAGATCGAAGCGCAGTCTCCGGCGTGGCCTGCGTGGATTGACGTCAGCCAGCTGGAAAACGCCATCATCAATCTGGTAGTGAACGCCCGCGATGCGATGGAAGGGCAGACGGGAATCATCAAAATTCGCACCTGGAATCAGCGTGTCACCCGCAGCAGTGGGCAGCGACAGGACATGGTGGCGCTGGAGGTCATCGATCATGGCAGCGGCATGTCGCAGGCGGTGAAAAGCCAGGTGTTCGAGCCGTTCTTTACCACCAAACAGACGGGCAGCGGCAGTGGGCTGGGCTTGTCGATGGTCTATGGTTTCGTGCGCCAGTCGGGCGGGCGCGTAGAAATTGAAAGCGCGCCGGGGCAGGGAACAACGGTCAGATTACAGCTTCCCCGCGCGCTGACGGTGGCGAAAAACCTCTCGCCAGCGGTGGTAGAGCAGACAGCCGTCAGCGGCGATAAACTGGTGTTAGTGCTGGAAGATGAAGCCGCGGTGCGCCAGACCATCTGCGAGCAGTTGCACCTGTTGGGCTATTTGACGCTGGAAGCGAGCAGCGGCGAACAGGCGCTGGACCTGCTGGCGGCATCAACGGAAATCGATATTTTTATCAGTGACTTAATGCTCCCCGGCGGTATGAGCGGCGCAGAAGTGGTCAATGCAGCCCGCAAACTTTACCCGCACCTGACGCTGCTACTCATCAGCGGCCAGGATTTACGCCCCAGCCATAACCCCGCGCTGCCCGATGTGGCGCTACTGCGCAAACCTTTTACCCGCGCGCAGCTGGCGCAGGCGCTGGGGCAAATTGAGGGATAATTTTCAGAATTTATCAAGAGGCCTGAAGCAAACGTGCTGCTATTGTGAGCAATTCTGTTCTGAATTGAAGTGATTTACATATGATCGTGATGCCAACCACCTATAGCCCTATGACGGTTGCTCGTTCTTTTCGCGTGGTGGAAGAGATCGAGCTTTCTGGACGTCTGTTACAGGTAATTTATGACAAGCAGACGCCAAGAGCGGCCATCATTGAAGCGGACATTGAAGTTTTTGCAGGCGTGCCGCGTCATCGGGTACTTGCCGCTCTCGATCTGCAGCGTAAAAAAGAGTTCGGCAGCGATATCATTGCCGTTGAACGCTGGTGGGAAGACTCGGATCTGGTACAGGTGGAAGGTATTTGTGTCTCTCCTGGTGAGCGCGATAAGGGGCTGGCAACTCGGCTGTATGAAGCGCTAATTCTGCAATGCGGTATCACGCTAATCAGCGATTTTGATCAATATGATGGCGGGAAGATGCTCTGGCAGAAGATCGCGCGCGAGTCCGATCAGATTTCCGTGTTTGTATTAGACACTGAACAAGGGGCATTTTGGCCTTACGATAGCACGAAAGTGATCTACGATGGCGGTTGCATTCCGGAAGAGCGTATCTGGAGTATTTCACCGGATCAAAAATGTCATGGCATTGTGCTGGTGGCGGAAAATAAACAGTGAGCTAACCAGCTAATGGAAGAGTCTGCGCCTTACCGAATTTGAGATTACTCCGCTACTCCGCTCATTCACACTCAACTAACGTTAAGCCAGTCCATTGCAGAGACTGGCTTATGAAACCTTACTCCACGCTCTTTCTTTTCACCCTGCTCACGCTGTCCACCGTTCCGGCCCAGGCCGATATTATCGACGACACCATTGGCAATATTCAGCAGGCGATTAACGACGCTTATAACCCTGACCGTGGGCGAGACTATGAAGATTCGCGCGACGACGGCTGGCAGCGTCAAGTGAGCGACGATCGGCGCAGACAATATGACGACCGCCACCGCCAGTTTGAAGATCGCCGCAGGCAGCTGGACGATCGCCAGCGCCAGCTTGATCGGGAGCGTCGGCAACTGGAAGATGAAGAGCGGAGAATGGAAGATGAGTATGGGCGGTGAGGGGGCCAGTGCGCACATTCTCCCCATCACGCTACCCCAATCTCCATCCCATCAAACCCCGCCTCAAATCCCGACGGCAGCGCGTTCTCCATCAGCCACGCATCAAACTGGTGGCTGATGTGCGTCAGAATCACGCGCGGCGAGCGGATAACTTCATTCAGCGCCAGCACGGTGTTTAAATCGCAGTGATTACGCGGCGCATCCTCGCGCGGCGGGTGGCTGCAATCAATCACCATCACTTGCGGCTGGTTATTGCGTAAAAATTTCAGCGTTTTTTCCGGCAGGCCAGCGGTGTCAGACAGCCACGCCACCCGGCTATGTGCCGTTTCCAGTAAATAGCCGAAAGTGAGTTTTGAGTGGGTGAGCGGCAGGGGCGTGACCTGCACCCCCTGCAAATCAAACACTACAAACGGTTCCACCGTGTGGCTGAAATCAAGCAGGCCCGGATGTTTAAACAGATCGTCGCAACCCTGTTCATCCGGCGGGCCGTAAACCGGGATCGGATCGCCAACGCCCCAGCGCAGCGGAAACAGCCCCTGCACGTGATCCATATGATAATGCGTCAGCAAAAACTGCTGGAACGATCCGGGTGACCAGCGATCGGCGAGATCGTGCCGCCCGGCGTCGATCAGGGTGACAGCCTCGTTAAACTTCACCACGCCGCTGCATGGCTGGCGGCGATACCGCGGTGAGCGCCGCGCTCTGACGCAGGCCGCGCACTCACAGCCCCATGCCGGAACGCCCTGTGCGCCGCCAGTGCCGGTGAGCGTGAGAGTCAGGCTCATGTTACAGCGCCTTCGTGAAGCGGAAATGGCTCTGCTCGTAGCCTTCGCGCAGATAGAAACGGTGCGCGTCGTGGCGCTTCACGTTGGTGGAAAGCTCGGTCATTTCGGCCCCGGCCTGGCGGGCTTCTTCTTCTGCCCATGCCAGCAACTTGCTACCCACGTTCAAACCGCGCGCCTGCGGCATCACCACCAGTTCCTGAATTTCGCCGATCCAGTTGACATGATGCAGATGAAACTGCAAATGCAGGCCGATCATGCCGACAACTTCGCCATCCAGCAGCGCCAGATGGTAGCGCATATTCGGGTCGCGCAGGTTGGCGTTAAAGCCCACGCGAAACGCGTGATGGTCAAACTCCGCCTGTTTTAGCTCACAAATCAGCGCGTAAACCGCGTCGGTATCGTACTGCGTGGCCGGGCGAAGCTCATAAGCAGGCATGGTGTTTCTCCTTCTGATGGATCAGCGTCAGCAGCGTGTCGACCGACTGGCGCAGGCTGCCGTCATTGTTGAGCGTATGGCAATCCTGCGGAGTATAGCGGGCGGCGCGCGCCAGCCGGGCGTTAATTTCACTGGGGTTTTCACGCCCACGGTTTTCCAGGCGCTGGCGGAGGATCTCCGGCGAAACCTGTAAACAAATGGGCAGCAGCGCCGATTGATAGCGCGCCCGCGCCTGCGGCAAATGCGCGCGTGAGCCGTTGACTACCACGTCGAATCCAGCGTGCAGCCAGAGGTCAATCTCGATGCCGACGCCATAATACAGACCGTTAGCGTGCCAGCTTAAGGCCAACAGATTTTGCCCCGCGCGGGTAAAAAACTCCTGCTCGCTCAGGGCGATATGGTTTTCGCTTCCGGCACAGGCATCGCGCGTGATGTAGCGATGTGCCACCAGTAACTGCGCCTGTTCCCGCTGGCGCAGCGCCGCCAGCAGGCTGTCTTTCCCGGAGCCGGAAGGCCCCATCAACCAGATTAGCTTTCCCATCATCAGAACACCCTTTTACCCTGACGCCAGACGTGGTCGATATGAATATGATTGCCCTTGCGATGCGCCAGCACCAGGTCGGCGCGTTTGCCCTCGCCAATCACCCCGCGATCCTGAAGATTCAGCGCCTGGGCCGGATTTTTGGTCACCAGCTTCACCGCCTGCGGCAGCGTAAAGCGGTTGCTCTGGTCATCGGCGACGCGAAATGCCGCATCCAGCAGGCTGGCGGGGTAGTAGTCGGAAGAGAGGATATCCAGCAGGTCAAGCTGCGCCAGTTCACTTGCCGCCACGTTGCCGGAGTGCGAGCCGCCACGCACGATATTCGGCGCGCCCATCAGCACGTTCATGCCATGCTTACGCGAGGCTTCCGCTGCTTCAAACGTGGTGGGAAATTCGGCGATCACGCTGCCAAGCTGGTGGGATTCGGCGACGTGGGCGTGCGTGGCGTCATCGTGGCTGGCAAGCGCAATCTGGCGTGTGCGGCAGATCGCGGCAATGGTTTCGCGATTCGGCTGCGACCAGCGTGCGGCGAGCGCCAGTTGTTCCTCTTCGTACTGCTGCATCTGCGCATCGGTGAGCGAGTATTTGCCCTGATAATATTCGCGATACTTCTCGCGGTTGGCGAACTGGCGCTGGCCGGGTGAGTGGTCCATCAACGACACCAGCGTGACTGGCTCGCGCTGCACCAGTTTTTCAAACAGCGGCAGCGTGGTGTGATGCGGCAGTTCGCAGCGCAGGTGCAGACGGTGCTCGGCGCGGTTGACGCCGCGTTTCTGCGTCTCTTCGATGGCGTTGATCATCTTCTCCAGATTCTCCAGCCGATCGCCGCCGTCGCGCACATCACCAATCGCCACGGCGTCCAGCACGGTGGTGATGCCGCTCGCCACCATCAGCGCGTCGTGGCTGCTCATCGCCGAGTGGGCAGGCCAGTCAACTTTCGGGCGCGGGGTGAAGAATTTATCGAGGTTGTCGGTATGCAGCTCAATCAGCCCCGGCAGCAGCCAGCCGCCTTCGCCGTCCATCGCTTCTGGCAGGCGGCTCTGGCTTTCGGCAAAGGCGCGGATTTCGCCGTCCTGCATCTCCAGCGAACCGTGCACCACTTCGTTTTCCAGCACCAGTTTGACGTTATTGATAATCATGCAGAGGCTCCCATTGGGTGCAGGCGGTCGGCGACGTCATTGCGTACGGCTTCATCATGGAAGATGCCGACGATGGCCGCGCCACGGGCTTTGGCTTCGCGAATCAGCTCGACTACGGCGGCGCTGTTTTTGGCGTCCAGCGAGGCGGTGGGTTCGTCGAGCAGCAGAATGGGGTAGTCGACGATAAAGCCACGGGCAATGTTGACGCGCTGCTGTTCGCCGCCGGAGAAGGTTGATGGCGCAAGGTGCCACAGGCGTTCCGGTACGTTCAGGCGCGTGAGCAGACGCGCGGCTTTAGCGGCGCAGGCTTCACGCGGAACGCCAGTATCGAGCAGCGGCTGCATCACCACTTCCAGCGCCGAAATACGCGGGATGACGCGCAGAAACTGGCTCACCCAGCCGACGGTGGTTTTGCGGATTTCCACCACTTTGCGCGCTGGTGCAGTGACCAGGTCTACCCATTCGTCACCGTGTTTGATCTGGATTTGCCCTTCGTCGGGCAGATAGTTGGCGTACAGCGAGCGCAGCAGGGTTGATTTGCCGCTGCCGGAGTGGCCGTGGAGCACCACGCATTCGCCCGCGTTGACGGTGAGCGAGGCGCGTTGTAAGACGGGCAGGCGCACGCCGTTTTGCTGGTGCAGGATGAAGGTTTTACTGACGTTTTGTACGTTAATCATTTTTCGCCTCGTGGTTCGGGTGTCGGATGCGACGCTGATGCGTCTTATCCGACCTACTGGGAGCGCATTTGTAGGCCAGATAAGGCGTTTACGCCGCATCCGGCACCGGCTCAATTCTGCAAAACCGATGACACCAGCAGCTGGGTATACGGATGATGCGGGTCGTCGAGCACGCGGTCGGTTAACCCACTCTCCACCACTTGCCCCTGCTTCATCACCAGCAAACGGTCCGCCAGCAGGCGGGCGACGCCCAGATCGTGGGTGACAATTACCACTGCCAGATTCAGCTCCACCACCAGACCGCGCAGCAGATCGAGCAGGCGTGCCTGTACCGACACATCCAGCCCGCCGGTCGGTTCATCCATAAACACCAGCTTCGGATGCGTCACCAGGTTGCGGGCAATCTGCAAACGCTGCTGCATGCCGCCGGAAAAGGTGGTTGGCAGGTCGTCGATACGGTTGGCGGGAATCTCCACCTCTTCCAGCCACTTCTGCGCGGTGGCGCGAATGTCGCCGTAATGACGCGCCCCGGTTGCCATCAGCCGCTCGCCGATATTGCCGCCTGCCGAGACTTGGCGGCGCAGGCCGTCGAGCGGATGCTGATGCACCACGCCCCATTCGGTGCGCAGCAGGCGACGGCGGTCGGCCTCGCTCATGCCATAGAGGGAACGGTTTTCATAGTGAATCTCCCCCTGCTGCGGCGTCAGGCGCGCGGAGATTGATTTCAGCAGCGTGGTCTTCCCGGAGCCGGATTCCCCGACAATGCCCAGCACTTCCCCCGGCCATAAATCAAAAGAGACATCGCTAAAGCCTTTGCCCGGCGCGTAAAGGTGAGTCAGGTTATTGACCGAAAGTAACGGTTGATTCATTGGCTTTTCGCCTCACTCTGTTGGCGGCAGTAATCGGTATCGGAGCAGACAAACATGCGGTTTCCGGCGTCATCCAGCACCACTTCATCAAGATAGCTGTGGGTCGATCCGCAGATGGCGCACGGCTCATCCCACTGCTGGACGGTGAACGGGTGATCGTCGAAATCGAGGCTTTCCACGCGGGTAAACGGCGGCACCGCATAGATGCGTTTCTCGCGCCCCGCGCCGAACAGCTGCAGGGCGGGCATCATGTCCATTTTCGGGTTATCAAATTTCGGGATCGGCGACGGGTCCATCACGTAGCGCCCGTTTACTTTCACCGGATAGGCGTAGGTAGTGGCGATATGACCGAAGCGGGCGATATCTTCATACAGCTTCACCTGCATCACGCCGTACTCCTCCAGCGCGTGCATGGTGCGGGTTTCCGTTTCGCGCGGCTCGATAAAGCGCAGCGGTTCCGGGATCGGCACCTGGAAAATAATGATCTGATCTTCGGTCAGCGGCGTTTCGGGGATGCGATGGCGCGTCTGGATAAGCGTCGCATCATCCGTGCGTTCGGTGGTGTTCACCCCGGTCACGCGCTTAAAGAAGTTGCGAATCGACACGGCGTTGGTGGTGTCATCCGCGCCCTGGTCAATTACCTTCAACACGTCGCTTTCACCAATCACGCTGGCGGTGAGCTGTATGCCGCCGGTTCCCCAACCGTACGGCATCGGCATCTCGCGCCCGCCAAACGGCACCTGATAACCGGGGATCGCCACCGCTTTTAAGATGGCGCGGCGGATCATGCGTTTGGTCTGCTCGTCGAGGTACGCAAAGTTGTAGCCGCTCAGATTAGCCATGGTTCTGCTCCTGTTGCAGACGTTTGAGTAGCTCCAGTTCGGCCTGGAAATCGACGTAGTGCGGAAGTTTGAGGTGCGAGACAAAGCCTGCGGCTTCGACGTTATCGGCATGCGCCAGCACGAACTCTTCATCCTGCGCCGGGCCTGTCGCGTGCTCGCCGTATTCCGGGGCTTGCAGAGCGCGGTCAACCAGCGCCATTGCCATCGCTTTGCGCTCGCTCATGCCGAACACCAGCCCATAGCCGCGTGTAAAATGCGGCGGCTCATCCGGCGGGTCGATAAAACCGTTGACCATTTCACACTCAGTCATCAGCAGTTCGCCGACGTTCACCGCAAATCCCAGTTCTTCCGGCACAATCGACACGTCGATATAGCCGCTGCGGATTTCGCCTGCGAACGGGTGGTTGCGCCCGTAACCACGCTGGGTGGAGTAGGCCAGCGCCAGCAAATAGCCTTCGTCGCCGCGCATGAGCTGTTGCAGGCGGGAGGAGCGTGAGCAGGGGTAAACCGGCGGCGTGCGGGTGATGTCGTCCGGCTGTGCGCCGCTATCTTCTTCAAACTTCGCCAGCCCCTGACGCGCCAGCAGGCTGAAAACGTGCGGCGACGGCTGTTGTTCGCTGTCGGCGGTGGTTAGCGTCGGCGCTTCACCGTTTGCCAGCAGAGTGAAATCGAGCAGGCGATGGGTGTAGTCGTAGGTTGGGCCAAGCAGCTGGCCGCCGGGAATGTCTTTATAAACCGCTGAAATACGCCGTTCGAGACGCATCTCCGTGGTGTCGAGCGGCTCGCTTACCGCGAGCTTCGCCAGCGTGGTGCGGTAGGCGCGCAACAGGAAAATGGCTTCAACGTTATCGCCGCTGGCCTGTTTCAGCGCCAGTGCCGCCAGTTCGCGGTCGGCAATGCCGCCTTCGGTCATCACGCGATCCACCGCGAGATTAAGCTGCTGTTCAATCTGGGCGACGCTCAGTTCAGGCAAATCAGTATCGCCCCGGCGTCGGCTCTCTTGCAGAGCGTGGGCGGCGTCGATCGCCTTTTCGCCCCCTTTCACGGCAACGTACATCAGCACACCTCCACATGAGTGGTTCGCGGGATAGCCAGCAGGCGCTCGCCGCAGGTCAGAATCAGGTCGATGCCGAGCGGGAACGGGTGCGGGCGCTCGGTGAGTTCGTGCAGAATGCACTCCGGTAGCTGCGGGGCGATCATTCGTTCTTCGGCAATACCCGCGCCGGTGAGACGCAACATGCGCCCGCCGCTCAGGCTGGCGACCTGTAAAATCAGCGTCGCGCCCGCTTCTGGCGCAACGGCTGTGCCGGTGGAAAGGGCGTTGAGCTGTTCGCTGGAAATCGCCTCATCCGTCACCGCGAAGGTCGCCTGTTCCGGTTGATTGACCAGCGGCGCGTTGGTATGAAAACGCAGGCTCTGGCTGACGATATCGTTACTTAATGGCGCGGAAAGCCACACCGGCGTGTCGTTATCGGCCAGCGTGAGCAGCACGCTGGTGGTGGCGATATTCAGCGGCTGCCAGCCGCGTTTGAGCTGATGCAGGGCGACAATCACGCCCGGCTCGCTCATGGCCTTTAACAGGCGACGAAAACTGTGCTGGGCATCCTGCACAGGAAGCATAAAAGCGGTTTCCAGGGTCATGCGTTGTCTCCGCGAACCATCGTAAAGAAGTCGACCCGGCTGGCGTTCACTTCGGCCTGGCGTGCGGCAATGCGTGCCATACGGTCAGCGTCCAGCGGGGCAATAAGGGTTTCTGATAAGTTTTGAAAGTGGCGAGATTGCTGCATCAGCGCGTCAATCAGCGCGCAGCGTTCGGCATGCTGTTTATCACGCCCCAGCACCCAGCTGTAGCCGAGCGTGCCGTCAGTCAGGCGCACGGCGGCGCGGGTGAGCGTGGCGTCGCCAGCAAAAAAGCGTTCGCCGGTGCCGCCCATCCGCGCCTGAATCTGCACCAGGCCGGTTTCAGCGGCGCGAATCACTTCATAGTCGGCGGTGATGTTCAGCGCTTTCAGGCGGGCTGCCAGTTCAGCCGGTTGGCTGTGCGCCAGCACGGACATCCAGTGCTGGTGGGTCGCGGTATCTGCGTGCATTCAGTGCTCCATGGTGAATTCAATCATGTCGGCGCGCGTCAGGCTGACGGAGTACTCCGCCGGGCTGCTTTCACCGTCACGGTGGTTAAGGGTGCGCACGCACAGCAGCGGCGACATATTCGGGATTTCAAGACGCTGGCACTCTTTGGCCTGGGCGCGGCGGGCGCTGATCCGCGTCTGGCTGCGGCGCAGCGCAATCCCCGTTTGCTCGCGCAGAAAATCGTGCAGCGAGCCGCTGTCGAAGCGTTGCAGCGTCGGCCAGAGGGTGAGGTCCGCAAAGTAGTGGTCGATTAAACAGAGCGCGACGCCGTTGACCCGACGCAGGGTGCGCAGGTGGATGACGTTCTCCCCCTCGGTTATCCCCAGCGCGTCAGCGACGTGACCGGAGGCGGGGCGCAGCACCGACAGCAGTTTTTCGCTGGTGGGGTGGCTGCCCTGGTCCAGCAGGTTCTGGCTAAAACGCGCCTGGGCGTTGAGCGGGTAATCGAACGGGCGCATCAGCACCAGCACGCCGACGCCCTGACGGCGCTGTACCCAGCCTTTCTCCACCAGTTGGTCGATGGCGCGGCGCAAGGTGTGGCGGTTCACCTCAAAGCGTGCCGCCAGTTGCTGCTCCGCGGGGAGATAGTCACCGCAGCGGTAGTGTTGACGAAGCTCCTGCTCAAGTTTTGCGGCTATCTCCTGATAGCGTGTCGGGTAGCTGGTCGGATGTGTAGACAAGTGCATAGATATCAATGCCTCGCTAATCAGATAAAGTGCTTACGCAACCGTTGAGAGAGGAAATCCAGCAGGCTGACCGTGACGATAATCAGCACCATCAGGGCGCAGGTTTGCTGGAACTGGAAACCGCGAATCGCTTCCCACAGCGTGACGCCGATCCCGCCCGCGCCGACCATGCCGACGACGGTCGCCGAGCGGACGTTGGATTCGAAGCGATAGAGGGAGTAGGAAATCAGCAGTGGCATCACCTGTGGCAGTACGCCGTAGAGGATCTCTTCGAGCTTGTTGGCGCCAGTGGCGCGAATGCCTTCCACCGGGCCGGGTTCAATCGCTTCCACTGCTTCGGAAAGCAGTTTGGAGAGCACGCCGGTGGTGTGGATAAACAGCGCCAGCACGCCAGCGAACGGACCGAGGCCGACGGCGACCACGAACAGCATGGCGAAGACCATTTCGTTAATGGCGCGGCAGGCGTCCATCAGGCGGCGCGTGGGCTGGTAAACCCACCAGGGCACCAGATTTTCGGCGCTCATCAGACCGAAGGGAATGGAGAGAATGATGGCCAGCGCAGTTCCCCAGACGGCGATTTGCAGCGTGACGGCCATTTCGGTGAGGTAATCCTGCCACTGGCTGAAATCGGGCGGGAAGAAGTCGGCGGCGAAAGTCGCCATGTTGCCGCCATCTTTAATCAGCGTGAGCGGGGCCATTTCCGCGCCCTGCCACGAGACGACCAGCACGGCGAGAACAACGGCCCAGCTCAGAAGCGAGAACCAGCTGCGCTTGGGTGGGGCGATGGTGATGGTTTGCATGTTTGGCTCCGGTTTGTAGGCCAGATAAGGTGCTTGCACCGCATCCGGCATCAACGTCTGCACATTGTCGGATGCGACGCTGGGGCGTCTTATCCGACTTACGATTTACTGCACCGCTTTACTCACCGAACTCATCGCGCTTAACGCGTTGTTCAGGCGGTCCAGGTCATCCAGCTGGGCCTGAATCTCGGTGGTTTTTGCCAGCTTGTCCTGCTCATTCAACCCTTTATTGCCTTTCACGCTTTGCATCTCTTTAAACAGCGCGAGCTGGCGAATCGGCACCAGTTGCAGGTCGCTGGAGGCGCGAAACGGTGCCCAGCCCAGGCGCTCCAGCACCGCTTTCTCTTCCGGCGTTTTGCCGTAATTCATAAAGAAGTCGTAGATCTTGTCTTTGGTGGTTTCGGAAAGATTTTTGCGCCAGACGATCGGATCGCCTGGGATCAGTGGCGACTTCCAGATCACTTTCAGTTCTTTCAGCTTCTCTGGCGCGGAGGTTTTCAGCTTGTCGAGGTTTTCGGTATTGTTGGTGGCAACATCCACCTGCTTGTTGGCGACGGCCAGCGCGTTGGTTTCATGCCCGGCGTTGACGGTGCGCTTGAAGTCGCTGGCGGAGATATTGTTTTTGGCGAAGACGTAGTAACCGGGGACGAGGAAGCCGGAGGTAGAGTTAGGATCGCCATTGCCGAAGGTGAGATCTTTCCGCTTCGCCAGCAGATCGTTCAGGTTGTTGATCGGGCTATCTTTGTTGACGATCAATACGCTCCAGTAACCCGGCGATCCATCCGCCGCGACCGTCTGGGCGAAGACCTGACCGTTGGCGCGATCCACCGCTTCCATTGCCGACAGGTTGCCGTACCAGGCGATATCCACTTTGTTGAAGCGCATTCCCTGGATAATGCCTGCGTAATCTGGGGCAAAGAAGGCGTTGACCTTCACGCCCAGCTTCTTCTCCATATCCTGTAAGAATGGCGTCCATTGCGGTTTCAGGTTTTGCTGTGATTCCGTTGAAATAATGCCGAAATTCAGCGCCTTTTCCTGCTCTTCGGCGTGCGCCGGGCTTAACAGGGTGCTGAGGCTGAACATGCTGGTGAAGGCCAGCGAGGCAATTATCTTAGCGTTCATTCGTTTTCCTCAATGATGGGGATGTCAGGCAGCTTTCGCGTTCTCTTCGATGCGATTAATGCTGCGGTAGAGATGGTCAAAACGTTCGTTATCAAACTGTTGGCTGCTGCCGTCGTAGAAGACGTGCCCCTGGCGCAGGGCGACGATGCGTTCGCAGTAGCGCAGGGCGTAATCCACCTGATGCAGCGTGACGACCACGGTGATGCCGTCGTTCTGGTTGATGTCGCGCAGTGTGTCCATCACGATGCGCGCTGATTCCGGGTCCAGCGAGGCGATCGGTTCGTCCGCCAGAATTACCTTCGCCTGCTGCATCAGCGCACGGGCAATCGCCACACGTTGCTGCTGGCCGCCGGAGAGGGTGGAAACGCGCTGATGAGCAAAGTGCACCATGCCAACGCGGGTCAGCGCCTGTAACGCGTGCTGTTTCTGCTCGCCGGTGAACCAGCTAAAACAGGTGCGCCAGAACGGCGTGCTGCCGAGCGCGCCAATCAGCACGTTCTCCAGTACGCTCAGGCGATTCACCAGGTTGAATTGTTGGAAGATGTAGCCGGTATGGGCGCGGCTTTTGCGGATATCGCGCGCCAGACGGCCTTCGCGCTGGACAGTGCGGCCCAGCAGCTCGATATGGCTACCGACAGATTTATCGCCGGTAATCAAACCGCTTAAGTGACGTAAAAGGGTGGATTTGCCGGAACCCGACGGCCCAAGCAGAGCCACCATTTCACCATGATGAATATTCAGATCAACCGCGTGCAGCGCCTGATGCTGATTGAAGGTTTTGGCGAGCTTCTCGACACGGATAATCGTTTGCATGATGCAGCCTCCCTAAAAAAGTGGCTCCATCGTGGCGGATTATTGTGACGATTTGGTTAATTAAAAGTGACTAACAGATGAAGAGTTAACGGGAATTCGATGACAGTGCGGGAGGGCGGGCCTCCCGGCGGGTTATTGCGTTGGTTGTTGTTTGACGACATTAATCATCCACGGTACGCCAAATTTATCGGTGACTTTGCCGAAGCCATGCGCCCAGAAGGTTTCCTGCCAGTCCATTTCGATTTTTCCGTTAGCTGCAAGGTTATCAAACCAGCGTTTTCCTTCTTCGACCTGTTGCGAATCGAGCACCAGCGTAAAGCCGGAGTAGCTGGCTTTTCCTGACGGCATGGCATCGCTCATCATGATATCGCTTCCGGCAATACGCACGTTAGCATGGGCGATGGCGGTATCGGGAAATTGCAACCCGGAAGGGCAGCCTTCGGCGCTGTCCTGCGCTGATTTCGGCATTTCGCCGAAGCTGATTTTATAGAGCAGTTCCGCGCCCAATGTGCGTTGATAATAAGCAATTGCGTCGGCACAGTTACCGGCAAAAGAGAGGTAGGGACTTAACGGCATGATGGTGACCTCAGTTAAGAGAAGCCAGTTAAGTGTAGTTCGAAATTTGTACAGATGAGAGGCGGCCTGATAAGACGCGCGAGCGTCGCATCAGGCAGTCGCACTGTTGCCGGATGCGGCGTGAACGCCTTATCCGGCCTACGGATGGTGCGGGTGTGCGGGAATTTGTAGGCCTGATAAGACGCGCAAGCGTCGCATCAGGCAGTCGGCACCGTTGCCGGATGCGGCGCGAGCGCTTTATCCGGCCTACCGATCATGTGCCAACATTACATTGAGCAATACAATCAGTTCTTTTTCACGAACTCAGATTTCAGTTTCATCGGACCAAAACCGTCGATTTTGCAATCGATGTTATGGTCGCCTTCAACCAGGCGGATGTTTTTCACTTTGGTGCCGATCTTCAGCATCGAAGAGCTACCTTTCACCTTCAGATCTTTAATGATGGTAACGCTGTCGCCGTCAGCCAGCAGGTTGCCGTTAGCATCTTTAACGATCAGCTCGTCACTTTCCTGCGCAGGTTCTGCGTCGTTCCATTCGTAGGCGCATTCCGGGCAGATGTACATGCCGTTATCTTCGTAAGTGTATTCGGAGTTGCATTTTGGGCAGTGTGGTAATGACATGTGGATTTCCTCAAAAGTCAGCGGGGCAAAAGCGCCAAAAAACGGCAGATTGCCGAAAAAGGCCGCAATTATACACAAAATCCCTGAGTTTGTCGGGGGTACTGCTGATTTTAGACGACGATCGTTTTCATTTGAAAGAGAAGGCAAAAAGAAAATAATCTTTTTGCCTCAGTTTATTATTTGAGATAAGGTTAACTTTATTCTTGTTCTTTTTTTTATTTAATTGTTTTCTATCTTTCTGACTTTTAAACGTGTCGGAAGAGACGTCGTCATTCTAATAAAAACAACAAATTAAATATAAATTATTTCCCGCAGTAATTATAAAAGCCGAAAACAGAACTAAAAAACGATCTGGCTAAATAAAAGTAATAAAATTTGCTTTAAGGAAGAACTTTCCATGTGCACACAGACAATATATGAGTTAAGTCAGGAGGCGGAACGTCTGTTACTGCTTTCCCGACAACAGTTGCAGTTACTGGAAAAAATGCCTCTCGCTGTACCTGGAGAAGTGGCGCCGCCTCTGACTTTACCCTGGAGTCAGCATAATATCGTCGAGCGCCACGCGATGCTGAATAATGAGCTGCGTAAAATTTCCCGTCTGGAAATGGTGCTGGCGATTGTCGGCACAATGAAAGCAGGGAAATCAACCACCATTAATGCCATTGTTGGCACTGAAGTTCTTCCTAATCGCAATCGCCCTATGACTGCGCTGCCAACGCTTATTCGCCATACACCGGGGCAAAAAGAACCCGTACTGCATTTTTCACATGTCGCGCCAATTGACCGTTTAATCCAACAATTACAACAACGCCTGCGTGATTACGATATTAAGCATCTGACCGATCTGCTGGAAATAGATAAAGATATGCGTGCACTTATGCAGCGGATCGAAAATGGCGTCGCTTTCGAAAAATATTACCTGGGCGCCCAGCCTATTTTTCATTGTCTGAAAAGTTTGAATGATTTGGTGCGCATGGCGAAAGCGCTGGACGTTGATTTTCCTTTTTCTGCTTACGCCGCCATTGAACATATTCCGGTGATTGAAGTGGAGTTCGTCCATCTGGCGGGGCTGGAAAGTTATCCGGGGCAGTTAACATTACTGGATACTCCCGGGCCAAACGAAGCCGGACAACCACATCTGCAACAAATGCTTAATGAGCAGCTGGCGCGCGCTTCTGCGGTGCTGGCGGTGATGGATTATACGCAACTGAAATCGATCTCCGATGAAGAGGTGCGTGCGGCGGTTATGGCCGTCGGCAAGTCAGTACCGCTGTATGTATTGGTCAATAAATTCGATCAGCAGGATCGTAACAGCGACGATGCCGAACAGGTGCGGGCGCTGATTTCCGGGACGTTGATGAAAGGCTGTGTTACGCCAGGGCAGATATTTCCGGTATCGTCGATGTGGGGCTATCTGGCGAATCGGGCGCGCCATGAGTTAGCCAGCAGTGGCAGGTTGCCCGATCCTCAACAGCAACGCTGGGTGGAGGATTTTGCTCATGCGGCGCTCGGTAGGCGCTGGTGTAACGCGGATCTGGAGGATATCGACCATATTCGCCATGCAGTTGAGCAATTGTGGGAAGACTCGTTATTTGAACAGCCGGTGCAGGCGTTGCTTCATGCCGCGTATGCCAACGCGTCGTTGTACGCTCTGCGTTCTGCCTCGCATAAATTGTTGAATTACGCCCAGCAGGCGCGGGAGTACCTTGATTTTCGCGCCCACGGCCTGACTGTCGCCTGCGAGCTATTGCGGCAAAATATCCACCAACTCGAAGAAAATTTGCTGCTATTGCAACTCAATCAGACGCAGGTGAGCGGTGAGATTCAACATGAAATAGAGCTGGCCCTGACATCAGCCAACGACTTTTTGCGTCAGCAGCAAGAGCAGGTGAATGCCCAGTTAGCCGTGCTGTTTCAACATGATTCGTGGCCATTAAGCGAGATTCGTACTCGCTGCGAGACACTGTTACAGACGGCACAGACCCAAATCAGCCGGGATTTCACGCTGCGTTTTGCTGAACTGGAATCAACCCTTTGCCGGGTACTAACCGATGTTATTCGTCCCATTGAACAACAGGTTAAAGTGGCATTGAGTGAGTCTGGGTTTCGCCCTGGATTTGAGTTTCCTGTTTTTCGCAGCGTGGTTCCCCACTTCAATACTCGCCAGCTATTCAGCGATGCAATATCACTCCAGGAAATAGCGGATGAGCAGGTCACCCGTTTAGGTATTGTACGTGAGACTTTCTCGCGCTGGTTGAATCAACCAGACTGGGGACGGAGTAGTGATAAATCCCCGACGAAGACCGTTGATTACAGTGTGCTACAACGTACGTTAACCGAAGAAATTGACCTCTATTGCCAACAAATGGCTAAAGTTTTAGCGGTTCAGGTCGATGATTCTGTCACGGCAGGAATGAGCACATTTTTCGCTGATTTCGCTGTATGTTTGACGGAATTACACACGCGTTTACGCGAAAGTCTGGCTTTGCGACAGCAAAATGAATCCGTGGTGAAAATTATGCAGCAGCAATTGCAGCAGACTGCAACAACGCACGGCTGGATTTATACGGACTCTCAGTTGCTACGCGATGATATTCAAACTCTTTTCACGGCAGAACAGTATTGACAAAGACGTTACTGGACGGCCCCGGTCGCGTGCTGGAGTCGGTTCATCCCCGCTTTTTAGTGGATCTGGCGCTGGGCGATGATACCCGCCATCCGCAAGCCCATCAGCAGCAGTTTCGCGAACGGCTGATGCAGGAGATCCTTGCTCGCACACAGCTTCAGATGTGGGCGAATGCCGGAATGTTAAATGCGCCGCTTAGTCTACGCCTGGCATTGGTGGAAAAATTGGCGGCAATGCTTGACCCCGGTCATCTGGCGTTGACACAGATCGCACAATATCTGGCGTTACTGCAAAAAAGGGATCTCCGCCCACAATCCGCTTTCCCGGAACTCCAGCAGCAAATTACTGCTTTATATGAGTGGTTTTCAGCCCGTTGTCACTGGAAGGAAAAAGCCTTAACGCAACGAGGGTTGCTGGTGCAGGCGGGCGAACAGAGCGAGCAAATTTTTACTCGCTGGCGTGCCGGTGCGTATGACAGTTGGTCGCTGCCTGGACGTGGTTTCATCGTTCTGGAAGAACTGCGTTGGGGGGCGTTTGGCGATGCCTGCCGTCTGGGAAGTCCGCAAGCGGCAGCGTTGTTGCTTGATGATTTGCGCGTGAAAGCGACGCAATATCTGGCTGAAAGTATCAACGCGGCACCGACTACTCGTCATTATTACCACCAATGGTTCACATCACCCACAGCTCTAAGCGGTGGGGAGCATGCTGATTTTTTAGGTTGGTTGGGTAAGTGGTCCGATGCAGATAAACAGCCCGTTTGCTGGTCGGTGACCCAACGTTGGCAAACTGTCGCGGTAGGGATGCCACGGCTCTGTTCAGCACAACGTCTGGTGGAGGCCATGGTCGAGGAAATCTTCTCTGTAAATTGCGTGTAAATAATTAGTTACATTGATGGGTGTTTAACGAAATCCATGTGTGAAGTTGATCACAAATTTAAACGCTGGTAGGGTAAAAAGGTCATTAACTGCCCAATTCAGGCGTCAACTGGTTTGGTTGTACAATTCTTAATCGGAACGTGTAAGTAAACCCGCTACGCTTGTTACAGAGATTGCACCCTGCAATTCCCGCTTCCCTTTTGCGGGCGCCACGTTATTTGCCTGACGTGTGCGGAAATGGGCTTACTCTGCGAGGAAAGCTATGCTGAAAAGGAAAAAAGTAAAACCGATTACCCTTCGTGACGTCACTATTATTGATGACGGTAAACTGCGCAAAGCCATTACCGCAGCATCGCTGGGTAATGCAATGGAATGGTTCGATTTTGGTGTTTATGGTTTTGTTGCCTACGCATTAGGTAAGGTCTTTTTCCCGGGGGCTGACCCCAGCGTGCAGATGGTTGCTGCACTTGCCACCTTCTCCGTTCCCTTTCTGATTCGACCGCTTGGCGGGCTCTTCTTCGGTATGTTGGGCGATAAATATGGTCGCCAGAAGATCCTTGCGATCACCATTGTGATTATGTCGATCAGTACGTTCTGTATTGGCTTAATACCGTCCTACGCCTCTATTGGTATTTGGGCACCGATTCTGTTGTTGATCTGTAAGATGGCGCAAGGATTCTCGGTAGGGGGCGAATATACCGGGGCGTCGATATTTGTTGCGGAATACTCCCCTGACCGTAAACGCGGCTTTATGGGCAGTTGGCTGGATTTCGGTTCTATTGCCGGGTTTGTGCTGGGTGCGGGCGTGGTGGTGTTAATTTCGACCATCGTCGGTGAAGAAAACTTCCTCGACTGGGGCTGGCGTATTCCGTTCTTTATCGCTCTGCCTCTAGGGATTATCGGGCTTTACTTGCGCCATGCGCTGGAAGAGACGCCAGCTTTCCAGCAACATGTTGAGAAACTGGAGCAGGGCGACCGGGAAGGTTTGCAGGATGGTCCGAAAGTCTCGTTTAAAGAGATTGCCACCAAACACTGGCGCAGTTTGTTGACGTGTATTGGCCTGGTGATTGCCACCAACGTCACTTACTACATGCTGCTGACCTATATGCCGAGTTATTTGTCGCATAACCTGCACTACTCCGAAGACCACGGAGTGCTGATTATTATCGCCATTATGATTGGTATGCTGTTTGTGCAACCGGTGATGGGGCTGCTTAGTGACCGTTTTGGCCGTCGTCCGTTTGTGATCCTCGGCAGTGTTGCGCTGTTTGCGCTGGCGATCCCGGCGTTCATCCTGATTAACAGTAATATCATCGGCCTGATTTTCGCTGGGTTGTTGATGCTGGCAGTGATCCTTAACTGCTTTACGGGTGTTATGGCCTCAACGCTGCCAGCGATGTTCCCGACGCATATCCGTTACAGTGCACTGGCGGCGGCATTTAATATTTCGGTGCTGATTGCTGGTCTGACGCCAACACTGGCGGCCTGGCTGGTCGAAAGCTCGCAGAATCTGATGATGCCTGCCTATTACCTGATGGTCGTGGCGGTGGTTGGTTTAATCACCGGCGTAACCATGAAAGAGACGGCGAATCAGCCATTGAAAGGTGCGACGCCAGCGGCGTCAGATTTACAGGAAGCGAAAGAAATTCTTGTCGAGCATTACGATAATATTGAGCAAAAAATCGAGGATATTGACCACGAGATTGCCGATTTGCAGGCGAAACGTTCTCGCCTGGTGCAGCAACATCCGCGTATTGATGAGTAATCTGAAATGGATGGCTTGATGCGACGCTGTCTTATCAGGCCTACAACCGAACTCTTAAGGTTCACTTAATCTCTGGCGCGCATACTCTCCTCCAGGTTAACGGAGGAGAGTGCAATGAAAAACCGTATTTATGAACGTTTAACTACCGTGTTCAGCGTGCTGGTAGTCAGCAGCTTTCTCTATATCTGGTTTGCCACGTACTGATCTTTCTTCAGCCGTACCCAGGCACGCGTGCCGGAGGTTTCTTCCCGGTTTTGCAGGAAAAACTGCCCGTGATGCAACTGCGTGATGCGGCTGACAATACTTAATCCCAGACCAATTCCGCCATAACGGCTGTCCATTCGTACAAACGCTTTGCTTAACTCCCCGCATTTACTCTCATCAATACCCGGCCCTTCATCTTCAACCGCCATTACCGCACCGCCATCTTCTTGCAGCTTAATCATAATGTTGCTGCCTTGTGGGCTGTAACGATGGGCGTTTTCTACCAGGTTTCGCAATAACATCCGCAGCAGGGTTGCATCACCCTGAACGGTGATGTCGGCGGCGATCTCTGGCAACAGCAAGGTTTGCTGACGCTGGTCGAGCATGGTACTTAACTCGTCATACGAGGGCAGAATCACATCTTCCAGCAGTTTTACATGCTGATAATTACCGGATGAAAATGACTGACCCGCACGCGCCAGTTGTAACAACTGGGAGACGCTCTCCATCATCTGATCAAGCCGCGCCACTAACGGCGCTACATCAATGTGATGCGTTTTCGCCAGCAACTCCAGATGCAAACGTACCCCCGCCAGCGGCGTTCGCAGTTCGTGAGCGACGTCAGCGGTAAACAAGCGTTCGTTATCCAGCGTGCTGGTCAGGCGAGATACCAGATCGTTCAAAGCCGAAACCACCGATTCTATTTCGAGGGTGGCACTGTGAATGGCAATGGGCGTTAAGTTGTCGGCGGTGCGCGCTTCCAGCTCTTTTTGCAACTCCGCCAGCGGACGGGTGATGCGCCGTACCGCTTGATAGCAGATAAATAGCGTCAGGCTGACCATAAACACGCCGGGGACAATCAGGCTGGCGACCGCCTCGCGGATCTCACGCATGATGTGGCGGTCGTTGTTGCGATTGTCGCGTAACGCCTGCTCAAATAGCTGAATCTGCTCGGTACTTTCATGCCATAGCCAGAAGACGCTGATCAGCTCAAACACCAGCAAAATGGCCCCGATGGTCAATATTAGCCGCTGGCGTAGCGATATTGGACGACGCAGAAAACGCATCAGATTCAATTAGTTCTCCTCATTTAAGACCAGCATATAGCCAAAACCGCGTACGGTACGGATGCGCGACTTACCCACTTTATCGCGCAGGTTGTGGATATGCACTTCCAGGGTGTTAGTCGAGGGTTCGTTGTCCCAGTTATAGATGTCGTTGTAGAGAATTTCCCGATGCACGGGGCTGCCTGCCTTGAGCATCAACCGTGACAGCAGAGCATATTCTTTCGGCGTCAGAATCAGTTCTTCACCGCCCATCCATACCTGACGGCGACCCATATTCAGCGTCAGGTTGCCAACAATCAACTCGCTTTCGCCCTGATTATTATGGCGTCGCAGCAGGGCGCGAATGCGGGCGTGTAACTCTTCCAGCGCAAAAGGCTTCACCAGATAGTCGTCAGCCCCGACATCCAGCCCGGCGATTTTGTCGGTCAGAGTGTCGCGGGCGGTGAGGATCAGCACCGGCAGGGTGTATTTTTTCTGCCGGATGCGGGCGAGAAAATGCAGCCCGTCTTCGTCGGGTAACCCTAAATCCAGTACCACCAGGCTGTAATGACCGGCTTCAAGGCTTTGTTCCGCCATCCGTGCGGTCGTGACGCCGTCGCAGGCGTAACCTTCCGTTTGCGCCGCCAGAATCAATCCCTGCAATAACAGTGTATCGTCTTCAACAATTAGAATTTTCATTCAGTCGTTCTCCTGCAAGTTTGCAGAATATCATCCGCAGCCTGGTAATACTTCGTCTCAACGCCGGTTAATCCCAACAGCGTTGAGAATAAATTGTCTTGTGAATAGTGCTGCGTTTGCGCCTGTTTTTGCAGGCAATTCTGGTCAACCTGATACCGCTTTTGATAATCCTCCGACAGCCACAGCAGCATTGGCACCTGTTTTTGGCTATCCGGGGCGATGGCATAAGGCAGGCCGTGCAGATAGATGCCATTTTCACCTAACGATTCACCGTGATCAGAAAGATAAACCAGGCTGGTGGTAAATTTATCCTGATGTTCTTTCAGCAGATTAATCGCTTTATCAACAATATAGTCGACGTAGACTAGCGTGTTGTCGTAAGTGTTCACCAGTTGTTCTTTCGTGCAGGTTTGGATCTCGTTGGTGTCGCAAGTAGGGGTAAATTTCCTGAACTGCGGCGGATAACGGTTGTAATAGGTCGGGCCGTGGCTGCCGATGGTGTGTAATACAATCACGCCATCTCCCTGCAGGTTATTGATGTACTCTTCCAGCCCGTGGAACAGCACTTCGTCATAGCATTCGCCGTTGATGCACTGACCAGGCAAGTTCAGCGCAGTGACGTTCTGGTGAGGCACGCGGTCGCAGACGCCTTTGCAGCCGCCATCGTTGTCATTCCAAAGCACGTTGATACCCGCCCGCTGAATGATATCCAGCACGCCTTCCTGGTGTTGTGCCAGCTCTTCTTTGTAATGCTCGCGCGGCATATCCGAGAACATGCACGGTACAGAAACAGCCGTTGCTGTGCCGCAAGACGCAGTATTTGGGAAATAGACCACGTTATCTTTCGCCAGCCGCGGGTTAGTTTCACGCGGGTAGCCGTTGAGCGAGAAGTTTTCCGCCCGTGAAGTTTCACCGACGATCAAAATGGTCAGGTTTTTCCGATCTCCATTTTGCATTAACGGGTTGCGGCGAGCATCCTCACCAATGCGTACCAGCGGCAGATTCGCCAGTCGTTGATGAGAATACCATGACCAGCTGGCAACAATGCTGTTAGACGGGCTTAAGGATTTCACCAGCTCTTTGTTGTTGCGAAACAGCGAGGCGTAGTCTTTATAAAATAGTGCGGCGACCAGCACAATCAGCAGTATAGAAATCAGGATGCTGGCTCCGCGGAAAAGAACACTGCGCAGGCGCGAGGTGGCAGGTTTGATTTTTATCCAGCAGGCAATCAGCGCGGCAAGTACGCCGCTTAACCCTAGCGTTAATAACATCCGCGGCGTCATCAACGCATAACTTTCCGCCGCTGTGGTATCCATAATATTGGCAATCATTGAACGGTCGATGACGATGCCATAAGTCATGATGAAATATTGCGCTGATGCGCCGACAAGAATAAACAGACATGCCAGCGGGCGATTAAGCCATAAGAAAGAGCTTAGTGTCAGGACAATATTAATCACGCTGAAGGCGACGACCGGCATCGACAAGAAAACCAGCACGTTATGCAGTGAATCCAGCGGTAACGCCTGTAATACCTGTTTAAAAAAGGCAATATTCAGGCAGATAGAGATATAAAAAGAGGCCAGCAATAGCCAGGCGAGTAAATTCAAAGAGGGTCTTTTTAGAAGGCGCTTCAACATCACGGTGTTTCCATCGAACAAAGTGCGCGTATGTTCGCAAAGCAAAGTTAAGCCAACCTTAAGTTCTTAAGGTTGGCTTATGCGTTTGCTGGATTAAGGGGGACTTAATCTTTACTGGTCGGTGCATCTAAAGGATAGGGGTTTTTATGCATCCGGTTGTAGTTCAGCGTGTACATGGCTGTGATCACCATCAGAGTGACGAATGACCACATGACCTCTTTTGCGCCAGAACCGACCACCGCCCAGATACAGTAAAGGAAGGCGATAGTCGTGATGGTCACATACGCCGGACGCGTTTTGCCAAAGTGACCGTGACCTAAAAGCAGTAAAGCGGCACAGGTGTAAAGATAAGGCACGAGGGTAAAGATTACCGATACGGAGGACACCAGACCAAACTCTTTGGTGGCGTTTGGCGAGATGCTACTGAACTGGAAGATAGTCATCAGAATACCAACGATAATCAACCCGGCAACCGGAGTACCCGCTTTGTTAACGCGGGCAAAAATGGGGGGGAACAGGCCGTCATCGGCAGCCGCTTTCGCCGTTTGCCCGGCCAGTAGTGTCCAGCCGCCCAGCGAGCCTAAGCAACCTGCCGCTGCGCAGAAGGAGACAATGGCCCCAGCGGTATCACCCAGCGCCATCCGCGCTGCATCGCCAAAAGGTGAGGCGGAAACGCGCAGCGCGGCATTAGGGATCATTCCCATAATTGCCGTGGTCGAGAGTACATAGCAGACGGCGGCAATCAATACCCCGCCTATGGTGGCGATAGGCACGTTGCGTTTCGGGTTTTTCACTACGCCCGCCGCAACGGAAGCACTTTCTACCCCGATAAACGACCACAACGTGACGTTTAAGGTACTTTGAATCGCACCGAAAGTACCCTGACCACTCACGTTCCAGGCTGCCATATACGTTTCACTGTGGAACCAGAACCAGCCGAATACTGCAATTCCGACAATGGGGATCAGCGCCAGCACAGTGGCGACAGCCTGCACGCGGGTGATCATTTTTGGACCGACGATATTAAGCAGAACGAAGATCCACAGCACCACCACACAGGTGATGGTTAATACCAACGGATCTTTGAGGATAGGGAAGAAGTAGCTTAAATACCCCACGCCAATGACCACCATGGCAATATTGCCGATCCAGCAGGCCAGCCAGTAGAGAACGTTTGTTTGATACCCGAGGAAAGGGCCAAAGCAGCGGCGCGCGTAGGCATATGAACCGCCAGGGCTGGGATCAAGGAAAGACATTTTGGCGTAGACCATCGACAAAGCCAGCGCACCGATAATCGTCACCAACCAACCATATATGGCTATCCCGCCTGTCGAGGCCAGGTTTGCAGGTAACAGAAAAACACCTGACCCCATAATATTCCCCGACACCATCAGGGTGACGGGGATTAAGCCCACTTTGTGAGCGTCAGCATCCGAAGACATAATTAAACTCCTGCGAAGGCGAGCTTCGTGACAATAAATTACGTCATATCATACGCCTACACTCGCGCGTTGAATTATCCTCAACCGGGTTATCGCTGATGCTGTTATTAATATAGCTCTTCGTTCAGGTTATAAATCAGGCGACAGAACGTTCTCTGTGCTGACTAACATAATGGAGAGGCGTCATACCATAGAAGTCTTTAAATACAGATATAAAATAGGAAGTGCTGTTGTAGCCGCAGGATTGTGATACCTGTGAGATATTTTTGCCGTCCATCATTAATTCATTTACGGCATAACGCATACGGCAGGTGGTGATTATTTGGCTATAACTGGTGTTTTCACTTTTCAGTTTTTTCTTTAACAGGCTGGGGCTTAGACATAAACAGCTGGCTACCATACTAAGATTCCAGTCTTTATGAATATCGCTTTCAATTATTTGATAAACGCTATCACTTACACAATTACGTAACATATACATCATAAGAGAAAGGAATTTTTTACTGTCGAGAAAGCGTGATAGCACAGTGAATAATAATGCACGAGTGCGTTCTTTTTCTGACTCTGTTTCAGCGGGCATCATGCTATGTTGAGCAGCGACGCGAAAGAGGTCCAGTGTCAGGCATGGTAAGGCCTGGACTGGGGTGGCGCTTCGTTGCCAGACGGGTATTTTTGAGAGATCTTTATTCAGAAAACGGAGGTAATCTTTGATGATGTTATGACTAATATGCGCAACCAAAGTGTTATTAAGTGAGGAGACATCAATAATATTATTTTCACAACTTAATAACGCCATGTGGTTAGCCTTCAGGCTTATAGGTTCTTTCCCATTCACCCTTAACCAGACATCTTTTTCAGTCAATAAAACAATACAAGGTTGGTCGCTGCAAATCCTCATACATGTACTCCTGAATGCAAATAAAAGACCCGTTTTCGCCAGGAAGAGCGATACGGGGAAATGGTTATATAATTGTATGACGAATCAAAACATGCATAAAAATAACGTGTTTTACTAATATTACAAATTTTTATAGTAATTTCTCATGTACAAAAAATTTTACATGCTGAAAAAGTGTAAATAACAGGCAAAAAAAAGCGCGGGGTGGGGCCGCGCAAAAAGTATGACATTTTTGTTTGCAGCAATTTTTATGAAAACGTTGCCATACTCAAAAGGCCTCAGGCCAGGCGGCGTAATGTTATTTAAACAATTACGCCTTCAGCGGAATAGTGGTTACGCTTTCACACACATCACGTGGTAAATACCGTCAATAATTTCGGTACCTTCAGTTTCGTGTTCGAAACCAGGGAAATGATGATCCCAGGATTGTAGTGAGCGTAAATAGCTTACCTGCGGACTGTTTTTATCGCCGAAGTTTTCGCCAGAGAGCAGCATTGGGATTCCTGGCGGATACGGGATAACAGAGTTCGCCGCAATACGTCCCGGTAGGTTTTCAATGGATACCAGTTCGACGTTGTTATCGACAATCGCGTTGTAGGCTTCACGCGGGGTGATTTCAGCCACCGGCAGGCCAGAATAGGCTTCGTTCAACCGTGCGCCTGGGTTGTTTTCTTTCAGCCAGGCAAACATTTTGTCACCCAGATCGTGAATACCCATATTCGCGTAAGTGTCAGGATATTGTTCAGCAAGTTCCGGCATCACCTGCGCCAGCGGTGTATTAGCATCGTAGTGGCGTTTGAAAGAGCAAAGTGTGTTAACCAGAGTTCCCCATTTCCCACGGGTTACGCCCATAGAGAACAGGAACATAATCTGGAAGTCAGTGGTGCGGGTTGGCACGATGCCGTGACGACCAAGCCAGGCGGTGACCAGTGCGGCAGGTACGCCAGTCTCTTCCAGTTCGCCGTCTTCTCCCATCCCCGGTGCGAGGATGCTGACTTTAATCGGGTCGAGCATGCTCCAGTTGTCCGGGATATCTTTAAAGCCGTGCCAGCTTTCGCCTGGGTGCATTACCCAGCAGTCCTGAACGGTGGTCAGCAGTTTGCTCGGCGCGTCGGCAAAGTCATAGGTTTTGCCAGTTTCCGGGTCGGTAACCACTTCTTTATTCCACGGTTTAAAGAACCAGTTTCCTTCGTCGGTAAATTCTTTATACAACCGCGCCATTGCCTGACGGAAATCGACCGCTTCGTCGATCACTTCCTGCGTCAGAGACTGGCCGCTGTTGCCGTCCATCATCGATACTGCCACATCGTTTGATGCGCAGATGGCATACAACGGGGAAGTGGTGGCATGCATCATATATGCCTGATTAAAGCGGGAGAAGTTGATCGCGCCACGGCCTTCACGCACATGAATGTAAGACGCCTGCGACAGCGCATTCAGCAGTTTGTGAGTGGAGTGGGTAGCAAAAACGGTTGGGCCGTTATGATCGCCCGGTTCACCGCGCATGGCATAGTGATCGGCATAGATCGGATTAAAGCGCGCATAGCCGTACCAGGCTTCGTCGAAGTGCAGACGATCGGAGGTTTTTTCCAGCAGATCCTGTGCTTCTTTGGCGTTGTAGCATACGCCGTCATAGGTGCAGTTGGTTACCACGCAGTAAGAGGGTTTTTGCCCAACTTTATCTTTGGTCAGCGGGCTTTCGCTGATTTTCTTCTGTAAAGTTTCAGGCTGCATTTCCTGCGGGTAGATTGGCCCGATAATGCCGTAGCGGTTGCGGCTTGGCACCATGTAGACCGGTTTCGCGCCAGTCAGCATTAAGCCTTGTTCGATGGATTTGTGGCAGTTACGGTCAACGACCACCACATCGTTATCGGTCATGCAAGCCTGCATGATAGTGCGGTTAGAGCCGGAAGTCCCGACGACGACTGACCAGGAGCGATCGGCACCAAATACGCGCGCGGCATATTTTTCGCTTTCGCCAAATGCGCCAGTATGGTCGAGTAAAGAACCGAGGGAAGTTCTTTCGATGCCCATGTCGGTACGGAACAGATTTTCACCATAATAGTCATGGTAGAAACGCCCGGCTGGCGTTTTGGTGAAGCCAACGCCGCCCTGGTGGCCCGGTGCGGCCCAGGAATACTCGTGGATGTCGCTATATTTCATCAGCGCGCTGAACAGTGGCGGCAACAGTTGCTGACGATAGCGGGTCATCGCGGCAACGGCGCGTCCGGCGATAAAGTCGGCGGTATCTTCCAGAATCCAGGCGAATTCATCGACAAGCTCCAGCAGGTCGCGATCTATTGCGGCGAGGGCTTTTTCCCGATCGCCCAACAGGAAGACCGGCACATTTTGCTGGCGTTCGTGAAGCTTACCGATCAATTCTCTGACGTTTTGATGTTCGTCCGGATGTTCCATTTGATAGCTGAACATCAGACAATCAATGGCCTCATTTGAAGAGAGAATGGCAAAGCCGTCATCAAATGAGGTTGATTTAATGACAGTGACATTTTGCTGGCTTAAGGCATTCGCCAGACGCTCAACGGCGTTACCGACCCAGGTGTCCTGATGGAGAAACTCGCTTTCAACAATTAATACTTTCATCATTGCTTACCCGGTTATGAAGGAATCTTCGTTGCGGGCAAGTATCTTCTGGGTATTTCAGGCTGTAAAGCGAGTAAAAAACAGTCGCTTTTGTTTTTTTATTTTTATAAACAAACAATTACATTGATTTCTAAAGTTGTTTTCACTGCTTATTATCGACAGCTAAACTATTTTTTTGGCTGATACTGATATCATCTTTATCCGGGAAGTGTCTGGCGGTGTTGTTGGCTAAGTTTGCGGTATTTTTGCGGCGACATGCCGACATATTTGCCGAACGTACTGTAAAAGCGACTGCTCGAACGAAAGCCTGCTGTCAGGGCAATATCGAGAATACTTTTATCGGTATCGCTCAGTAACGCGCGAACGTGGTTGATGCGCATCGCCGTAATGTACTGTTTCATCGTCAATTGCATGACCCGCTGGAAGATCCCCATCGCATAGTTGGCGTTAAGTTTGACGTGCTCGGCCACGTCGTTGATGGTTAGCGCTTGATCATAGTTTTCTGCAATAAAGCCCAACATCTGGCTGACATAAAACTGTGCATGACGCGAGACGCTGTTTTTGTGCGTACGCGAGGTTTTATTGACCAGAACCGGCTCCCAGCCAGAGAGGCTAAATCGCTTGAGCATCAGGCCAATTTCATCAATAGCGAGTTGGCGAATTTGATCGTTTGGGCTGTTGAGCTCCTGCTGCCAGCGACGCACTTCAAACGGACTAAGCTGCTGTGACGCCAGTGATTTGATCACCATACCGTGAGTGACGTGGTTTATAAGGTCTTTATCCAGCGGCCAGGAGAGAAACAGATGCATCGGCAGATTAAAAATTGCCATGCTCTGACAGGTTCCGGTATCTGTTAGCTGATGTGGCGTACAGGCCCAGAACAGCGTGATATGCCCCTGGTTGATCTTCACTTTTTCATTGTTGATCAGGTATTCCACATCGCCATCGAAAGGCACATTCACTTCGACCTGACCATGCCAGTGGCTGGTGGGCATGATATGCGGTGCGCGAAACTCAATCTCCATTCGCTGATATTCTGAATACAGTGATAGCGGGCTGCGGGTCTGCTTTTCATCGCTGCTACACATAAAGTTATCAGTATTCATGGATGGCTCTCTTTCCTGGATTATCAGAATTATGACATGAGTGGGGGAGGATGACTGCGAATGGGAGCACGGTTTTCACCCTCTTCCCAGAGGGCGTCCAAGGATAAGGAGGCCGAAATCTCTGCTTTTCAGCTAATTTATTCCCATAAACTCAGATTTACTGATACTTCACTCAGGATCTGAGTTTATGGGAATACTCGACGGGGAAGCCGGAAGTTTTCTGCGGTATCGCCTGCCATGATGAAGTTATTCAAGCAAGCCAGGAGATCTGCATGATGTCTGCACCCAAAATTACATTTATCGGCGCTGGTTCGACAATTTTCGTTAAAAATATTCTTGGTGATGTGTTTCACCGTGAGGCACTGAAAACGGCGCATATCGCTCTGATGGACATCGATCCCACACGGCTGGAAGAGTCGCACATTGTGGTGCGCAAGCTGATGGATTCAGCAGGGGCCAGCGGCAAAATCACCTGCCACAGTGAACAGAAAGAAGCCTTACAGGGCGCCGATTTTGTGGTGGTGGCGTTTCAGATTGGCGGTTATGAACCCTGCACAGTGACTGATTTTGAGGTCTGTAAGCGCCACGGTCTGGAACAAACCATTGCCGATACGCTGGGGCCTGGCGGCATTATGCGTGCGCTACGTACCATTCCGCACTTGTGGCAGATTTGCGAGGACATGACGGAAGTTTGCCCCGATGCCACCATGCTCAATTACGTTAACCCGATGGCGATGAATACCTGGGCGATGTATGCCCGCTATCCGCATATCAAACAGGTGGGGCTGTGCCACTCGGTGCAGGGAACGGCGGAAGAGCTGGCCCGCGACCTGAATATCGATCCGTCCACGCTGCGTTATCGTTGCGCTGGTATCAACCATATGGCGTTCTACCTGGAGCTGGAGCGCAAAACCGCAGACGGCAGTTACGTGAATCTCTACCCGGAACTGCTGGCAGCGTATGACGCAGGCCAGGCACCGAAACCGAATATTCATGGCAATACTCGTTGCCAGAATATTGTGCGCTATGAAATGTTCAAAAAGCTGGGCTACTTCGTCACGGAGTCGTCAGAACATTTTGCCGAATATACGCCGTGGTTTATTAAGCCAGGTCGCGAGGATTTGATTGAGCGTTATAAAGTGCCGCTGGATGAGTACCCGAAACGCTGTGTTGAACAGTTGGCGAACTGGCATAAAGAGCTGGAGGAGTATAAGAACGCCTCCCGGATTGATATTAAACCGTCGCGGGAATATGCCAGCACGATTATGAACGCTATCTGGACTGGTGAGCCGAGTGTGATTTACGGCAACGTTCGTAACGATGGTTTGATTGATAACCTGCCACAAGGATGCTGTGTGGAAGTGGCCTGTCTGGTTGACGCCAATGGTATTCAGCCAACCAAAGTTGGTGCACTGCCTTCGCATCTGGCTGCCCTGATGCAAACCAACATCAACGTACAGACGCTGCTGACCGAAGCCATTCTTACCGAAAATCGTGACCGTGTTTACCACGCCGCAATGATGGACCCGCACACCGCCGCCGTGCTGGGCATTGACGAAATTTATGCCCTGGTTGACGACCTGATTACCGCTCACGGCGACTGGCTACCTGGCTGGTTGCACCGCTAAGGTGTAATCGCTTCCGGCGCTCTGGTGATTAAGCCATAGCGCCGTAACTGGCGGCAGTGAAGACGAGCGAGCAATATCACTGTCGTTAATGCGCCAAGCAACGCACAGAACATATCGGATTGCGTGTCCCACTGGTCGCCCTGGGTGCCGAGAAAATCATCCGCTCCCTGGCCCATCGCCAGCGCCGCCCACCACTCGATCAACTCATACATGGCGCTTATTGCCAGCGCTACGCAGCAGACCAGGAACGCCACCATTTTCCGTCCACGAACGTACATTCCGCGCACGAGAATTTCTCGTGCCACCAGTGCAGGCACCAGCCCCTGGAAAAAATGCCCCAGCTTGTCATACGGATTACGGCTCAACCCTAACCATTCCTGCACCTCAAAACCGATGGGAACTTTCGCGTAGGTGTACTGCCCGCCGACCATCAGGATGATGGCGTGAAAGAAAATGAGCGTATAGAGCAGCGGCGTTAACGGGTAACGTCTGGCGGTGGCAAGCAGTAGCGGCACGACAATAATCACCGGTGTTACTTCCATCAGCCAGGTGAGTTTGTCATGGGCCGAAATGCCGGTATAAATCAGGATTAACGTTAGCGCCAGTGCGCCGGTGTTAAGAATTAACGGCTTGAGTGTGCGGGTCATGGTGAGTTCGCAAGTCAGGGAAAATACTGACTATTCACCAGCAAGCGTGAAATTACAATCGCAAAAGAGGTGGCCCAGGGGGATCACCTGGCAGCATGCTGCCAGGCGCTGGGCCGAAGAGGTTACTTAGTGCAGTTCGCGCACTGTTTGTTGACGATTTGCTGGAAGAAGTCGTTGCCTTTGTCATCGACCAGGATAAACGCCGGGAAATCTTCTACTTCGATTTTCCAGATAGCTTCCATACCCAGCTCCGGATAAGCAACGCATTCCAGATGCTTGATGCTCTGCTGTGCCAGTACCGCTGCCGGACCGCCGATGCTACCGAGGTAGAAGCCGCCGTGTTTATGACACGCGTCGGTAACCTGCTGACTGCGGTTACCTTTCGCCAGCATGATCATGCTGCCGCCGTGGGATTGCAGCAGATCCACGTAGGAGTCCATACGACCTGCGGTGGTTGGGCCAAGTGAACCTGATGGATAACCGGCAGGGGTTTTCGCCGGACCCGCGTAGTAGATCGGGTGATCTTTGATGTACTGCGGCAGTTCTTTACCAGCGTCGATCAGCTCTTTCAGCTTGGCGTGTGCAATATCTCGACCCACGATAATGGTGCCGGTGAGCGACAAACGAGTGGAAACCGGATATTGCGAAAGCTGGGCGAGGATCTCTTTCATTGGGCGGTTGAGATCGACTTTCACCGCTTCACCTTCACCCGCCTGGCGCAGTTCTTCCGGAATGTACTGGCCTGGGTTGTGTTCCAGTTTTTCGATCCAGATACCTTCGCGGTTAATTTTCGCTTTGATGTTACGGTCAGCGGAACAGGACACGCCCATACCGACCGGGCAGGAAGCGCCGTGACGCGGCAGGCGGATTACGCGGATATCGTGAGCAAAATATTTACCGCCAAATTGCGCGCCGAGGCCGAGTTTCTGGGCTTCTTCCAGCAGTTCCTGTTCCAGCTGGACATCGCGGAACGCCTGACCGTGTTCGTTCCCTTCGGTCGGCAGTTCATCGTAATAGTGAGCGCTTGCTAACTTGACGGTTTTCAGGTTGGTTTCCGCAGAAGTGCCGCCAATCACAAACGCGATATGGTACGGCGGGCAGGCTGCGGTCCCGAGGGTGCGCAT
Organism: Escherichia sp. E1130; assembly: GCF_005781065.1. Taxonomy (NCBI): domain Bacteria; kingdom Pseudomonadati; phylum Pseudomonadota; class Gammaproteobacteria; order Enterobacterales; family Enterobacteriaceae; genus Escherichia; species Escherichia sp. E1130. The sequence continues at coordinate 481,269 of NZ_VATL01000004.1, read as the reverse complement.
TTTCTCGACGAGGAAGTTTTTCAGTTTACCCGGAGTCAGCAGGGCTTTAGTTTCCTGATAGAGATACGTTTTGTTGGCAGAACCGCCGCCTTTGGCGACGCAGAGGAATTTATATTCATCGCCATCTACCGCGTACAGGTCGATTTGCGCAGGCAGGTTAGTGCCAGTGTTGACCTCTTTGTACATGTCCAGCGGCGCGTTCTGTGAATAGCGCAGGTTATCTTCGATATAGGTGTTATAGACGCCTTTCGACAGCGCTTCTTCATCACCACCGCCGGTCCATACGCGCTGACCTTTTTTACCAACAATGATCGCGGTGCCAGTATCCTGGCAGGTCGGCAGCACGCCTTTGGCGGCGATTTCGGAGTTTCTCAAGAATTGCAGCGCCACGTACTTATCGTTCTCGCTGGCTTCTGGGTCGTGAAGAATAGAAGCAACCTGTTTCTGGTGTGCTGGGCGGAGCATGAAAGAGGCGTCGTGGAAGGCTTGCTGCGCCAGCAGGGTCAGGGCTTCTGGTTCCACTTTCAGGATGGTTTCGCCGTTGAATTCGGCAACGCTAACGTAATCGGAAGTGAGCAGATAGTATTCGGTGTTGTCTTTCCCCATCGGGAAAGGCGCCTGGTAGATAAATGGTTTGTTTGACATAGCTTCCAGCCTGTAACTCTGTATTTGTTATACGAAAATGGCGTGCCGCACAGCGACGGGCGGCACGCAAAGTGCATTTATAAGAACCCGTACATCGCGGCGAAGATCCAGCCAAAGACGCAAGATACGCTCACGCCAATCAACCCTGGCAGAATAAAGCTGTGGTTGATGACGAAGCGACCGATGTGGGTGGTGCCGGAACGGTCAAACTGAATCGCTGCCAGATCGCTCGGATAGGTCGGCAGGATATAATAACCGTAGCAAGCCGGTGCTGAAGCCACGATGTAAGCCGGGTCAACGCCAATCGCCAGTGCGACAGGAACAATCGCCGCCAGCGCCGCGGCCTGGGAGTTTACAAACTTGGAAACCAGCAGCAGAACAATGGCATAGGCCCACGGATACTCTTTCACCATTTCGCCCAGTACGCCCTGAATTTCAGACATATGCGCACCGAACATGGTTTCTGCCATCCATGCGATACCGTACACCGCCACGATGGCGATCATACCGGAACGGAATACTTCGTTTTTTGAGATAGACGCGGGATTGGTTTTGGTCAGGATAATAATCAGCGCCCCGGTCAGCAGCATAAACATCTGAATAACCAAGACCATCGACAGCGGTTTGCCGCCGAAGGACGGACGCAGGTCCGAATCAGCACCGAGGAGTGCGACCACGGCAATTGCCCCGAGGAAGATCCACATTGCCAGCCAGTTGCTTTTCGGCAGTTTTTTATCCAGCAGCGTCGCGGTGTCACCGTAAACGTACTCACGGTTTTCCGGTACGGAGATGAATTTCTGGAACTCTTCGTCTTTATCCAGATCTTTACCGCGGAACCAACTGAAAATACCGATCGCCAGGATACCGAGTAACGTCGATGGAATGGTGATTGCCAGCAGGTCGAGGAACTCAAGGTGACGACCATCAAAGGTAACGTTACCCAGCATCGCGACCAGAGACACTACCGCAACCGACACCGGACTGGCGATAATCCCCATCTGTGCACCGATAGAACTTGCCGCCATCGGACGTTCCGGACGGATATTGTTCTTAATTGCCACGTCGTAGATGATTGGCAGGATGGTGTAAACCACGTGACCTGTACCGCAAAGAATGGTCAGCGTACAGGTAACAAACGGCGCGACAATGGAGACATATTTCGGATTGCGGCGCAGCAGTTTCTCGGCAATTTGCAGCATGACGTCAAGGCCGCCCGAGGCTTGCAACGTGGCCGATGCCGCCACCACCGCGATGATAACCAGCATAACATCAACCGGTGGTTTACCTGGCTGAAGATGGAAGACGAATACCAGAATGACGAGGCCGATACCGCCTAATAGACCTAGCGCGATACCGCCCTTTCTGGCGCCATAGAACAGACATATCAATATTATGATAAGTTGGATAGTAAATAACATTTGTGAACCCTCGCGATAATCCCATTTAAATTTCTACTGAATAGAACGCAGTCTCGTTCTGTTTGTATGAACTTTTTTCAGAGCCTGACTAATATCCTTTTGGTCGTTACTGGCCTGAGTAATTACTTCACAGTGAATATTGGCTGATTCAGGCAGCAATAAATTAATACACTGTGATAAGCGACTTTTTCAGAGAAAAATACTCTCTGGCGATGGGGTTATAGTTTGTGCTGCGCAGATGTTAATAGTTTGTTTTCTACTATCTTATTGATATTTATTGGTGTATTTTTTGTTCTAATGACGGTTATAGATTATTCTGATCTACCCATTTATGGGTAAAAATACACATAATGCGGGTGACATAATAGTTAATTAACTTTTGTTAGCGTTTTGAAATTAAAAACACTATTTATCCTAAAGAATATTAAATCGATGAAATGAGAAGGGGATAATTATATTTGATCTGGCACAAGTTTTACTGATGGACGATGTAACTTGTGCCAGTGCTCTTTTGCATTACTGCAATAATTGTTACTTGCGGATAACCAATGGTGCGTTATTGGCAATATTGTTTCAGCAATGAGTAATGTTCCGCTTGAATACGGTAACGGTAAACCGGACGACCCGTGACGCCATAATGGATGCTGGTAAATAAGATGTGGCAGTTGACCAGCCAGATCAGGTACTTGCGGCAGGAAACGCGCGAGATGTTCACCTCGTTGGCCAACTCGTCGGTTGAAAACTCATAGTCCTGATGCGCGTCAATCCACTGGCACAGCGTGCGTAACGTCTGCGGCGTTAAGCCTTTTGGCAAGCGACGAGGATCCTGCTCGTTGGCGCTGCTGCCGTGGATTAGCTGATCCAGCTCGGCCTGGTCATAATACTGATGTTTTTCCAGCGCCATTTTCTTTTGTCGCCAGCCGGTGAGTGCCTCTTCAAAGCGTGATGCCTGGAAGGGTTTTATCAGGTAATCAACAACGCCGTAATGCAGCGAATCTTTAATCGTCGCGGCATCGGCGGCGGAAGAGATGACTATCACATCGCTTTTGCAGCGAGCGTTATGCAGTACCGGAAGTAAATCGAGCCCGTTCTCCTTCTGCATATAGATATCGAGCAATATCAGGTCAATAGACGTGTCGCTGTTGAAAATTATCTCTTTGGCTTTTTCCAGTGTCGAGGCCGTTCCGCAGCATTGAAAGCCCGGGATCTGCGCCACGTATCGGCGATTCAGCTCCGCCACCATTGCGTCGTCATCGATAATTAATACATTGATCATTTGCTCGACTTCTCCCCGTCCCAGGGTATCTGGACAAAAAATTGTGTGAAAATCCCGGGTTCCGATTCTACGGCGATACTGCCGTCGAGATTTTCTACCTGTTGTTTGACAAGAGCTAAACCGACGCCTCGTTCGCTTCCTTTTGTCGAGACACCTTTGTCAAAAATGTGATCGATTTTGTCGGGTGCGATCCCCGGTCCATCATCGTTAACTTCACAGTGCAGCCAGCCGTGACGGTAGTGCAATGTTACGCTAATTTCGCCTCCAGCTTCCGGCCCTAATGCCTCCAGCGCGTTTTCTATCAGATTTCCCAACGTGGTAATCAGCGTCGCGACCTGGTCTTCACTGCCGCTGTCGGGCAACTGGCTTTCGCTGTTTAAAATCAGCGTATGGCCTAAATCGGTCGCGCGGTTAATCTTGCTGATTAAAAAACCAGCGATAACCGGCGATTTGATCTTGCCCAACAGAGAGCCAATCTCTTCCTGATAGTTATTGGCTGTTTTGAGAATGTAATCTTCCAACTGCTTATAACTCTTCAGATGCAATAATCCGAGAATCACGTGCAATTTATTCATAAATTCGTGGGATCGTTCACGAAGTGCGTCAGCATAGTTGACCAGACCATCCAGTCGCTGCATCAGTTTACGTACTTCAGTTTTATCCCTGAAGGTTGAAATGGCACCGATGATAACGCCATTACTGCGCACCGGAACGGTGTTGATCAGTAATAGCCGATCTTTGACGGTAATCTCTTCGTCGCGGCGCGGCGTACCGTCGCGTAACACTTCCGAGACATCTACTACCTGTGACCACGAGTGGCTTAGCGTCGACAGTTTCTCATCGTCCTGCGACTTACGGTAATTCAGCAATTCTTGTGCGGCATCGTTGATCAGCGTGACTTCGCCGCGATCGTCCACGGCAACGACGCCTTCTTTGATAGACTGCAACATGGCCTGGCGTTGCTCAAACAGTGTGGATATTTCGTAGGGTTCCAGGCCGAAAAGGATTTTTTTCAGCACCTTAACCAGAATGCAGGTGCCGATGAGGCCGACCAGCATGCCAAATAACACCGACCAGATAATGCTCCAGCGACTGTCATTGATTTGTTGGGCCACGCGGCTTAATTCAAGGCCGATCGCCACCACGCCAATCTGTTTATTATTCTCATCATAGATGGGGGTAAATATGCGTAAAGCCTGCGCCAGAAAACCGCGATTGATAGCGACATTTTCTTCGCCATTCAGCGCTTTAAGGATGTCATCACCTTTAAATGGCTGACCAATACGCTGGGCTTCAGGATGCGAGTAGCGAAGACTTTGCATATCGGTAACGACAATAAATAGCAGATCGTTACGTTTGCGCACGGCTTCCGCGATGGCCTGGATCCCCCTCTCCTGCGGTTTTTTCTGCAAGCCCTGACGGATTTCCGGCGAATCGGCAAGGGTACGCGCTACCGCCAGCGCCTTGTTGGCCAGTCCGTCACGCGCCATATTACTGATTTGCGAGAAGTAAATCAGATGCACCGAGAACAGCACCGAGAACAGCACCGCGCTGACCATTAAGATCACTGTGGTACTCAATTTCATCGGACGTTTGCGTAACTTGCGGTAGGGCAATGGATGTCTCATCAGCTTCCTTGTGTGACAAATTTCTTAAGCATTATCTCTGATGAGGCAGATAATTCAAAGGGAGTAAGAATAATTGGCTATATAGGGGGAGAGACTCTGGAAACTGAAACTGCCGGTGCTGTATGAAGATTCCGGGCTATGCTTATTGCGAAAACCATACTGATGAGAGAGGGAAGGTCATGGATCAGGATCTACTGGACGGTGGTTATCGCTGCTATACCGGCGAAAAGATCGATGTCTATTTCAACACTGCAATATGTCAGCATTCTGGCAATTGCGTACGTGGCAACGGCAAGTTATTTAATCTCAAACGTAAGCCGTGGATCATGCCGGATGAAGTGGACGTCGCCACTGTAGTGAAAGTGATTGATACGTGCCCGAGCGGCGCACTGAAATACCGTCATAAATAAGCGAGGGAAAAATGGAAATACGTGAAGGTCACAATAAATTTTACATCAATGACGAACAGGGTAAGCAAATCGCTGAAATTGTCTTTGTGCCGACTGGAGAGAATTTAGCGATTATCGAACATACCGATGTTGATGAAAGCCTGAAAGGGCAAGGGATTGGTAAACAGTTGGTTGCGAAAGTCGTGGAAAAAATGCGCCGGGAAAAACGAAAAATTATCCCACTGTGCCCATTTGCGAAACACGAATTTGATAAAACGCGTGAGTATGATGATATTCGCAGTTGATGAGTAACGATATTTTTCATGCTCTGCGTAATGCGATGCAGGGGAGTATCTGAAGGGTCGGGGGATGCACAAAGAATGGTCAGAGAGAGCGTTTTCTTGTCCCAAGTCATCCCCTTTAGTGAGCAAAAAAAAAAGAATATCTCCTATATGAGAATCATCAATCGGGGTTAATAAACTTTGCATCCCCAGGGCATTTAATATTGATAGGAGTCTTATTATGGAAGGTAAAAAAAAGTTCAATACTTATGTCGTTTCTTTTGATTATCCATCATCTTATTCCTCAGTTTTCTTAAGGTTAAGATCATTGATGCATGATATGAACTTCTCCTCTATAGTGGCTGATGAATATGGAATACCACGACAATTGAATGAGAATTCTTTCGCAATAACGACATCATTAGCCGCAAGTGAAATTGAAGATTTAATCAGGATCAAATGCTTAGACTTGCCAGATATTGATTTTGACCTCAACATTATGATAGTTGATGACTATTTCCGTCAGTTTTACAAATAGATGGAAGGGATAAGAAGATATTCAAAATGACACTATTCTATAAAATATTAATTTTTTATGTGATTGGTGTGAACATATCCTTTGTCATTATCTGGTTTATCTCACATGAGAAAACACATATTCGTTTACTTAGTGCATTCCTGGTAGGAATAACCTGGCCAATGAGTCTGCCTGTGGCATTACTTTTTTCTCTCTTTTAGGAGCTGTGGTTGAGTGGATCCGCTGGTTATCTTGAAACGAAGCGTCTCTCCTCAAAACTTGATTTGCGGAACGACGAACGAAGCAGTCGCCTGGCTGCTTCGTTCATTAAAGTGAAACTTATTTCTGTGGACGCATCGCCGGGAAGAGAATAACGTCGCGAATAGTATGACTGTTAGTAAACAGCATAATCATTCGGTCGATACCAATTCCCAGACCTGCGGTTGGCGGCAGACCATATTCCAACGCAGTCACGTAATCTTCGTCGTAGAACATCGCTTCGTCGTCACCTGCAGCTTTGGCGTTAACCTGTTCCTGGAAACGTTCAGCCTGATCTTCTGCGTCGTTTAATTCGCTAAAACCATTACCGATTTCACGACCACCGATGAAGAATTCAAAACGGTCGGTGATTTCCGGGTTAACATCATTACGGCGCGCCAGCGGTGACACTTCTGCCGGATACTCAGTAATAAAGGTTGGCTGAATCAGATGTGCTTCTGCAACTTCATCAAAGATTTCGGTGACAATACGTCCCAGCCCCCAGCTTTTCTCTACTGTAATACCGATAGATTCAGCTAATGCTTTAGCGGCATCAAAATTATCCAGGTCGGCCATATCGGTTTCTGGACGATATTTTTTGATTGCTTCACGCATGGTGAGTTTTTCAAACGGTTTGCCGAAATCAAACACATGCTCGCCATAAGTGACTTTAGTGGTACCCAGTACCTCTTGTGCCAGGGTGCGGAACAGTGACTCTGTCAGTTCAATCAAATCGTGGTAATCCGCATACGCCATGTAGAGTTCCATCATCGTGAACTCAGGATTATGACGAACAGAAATACCTTCATTACGGAAGTTACGGTTGATTTCGAATACCCGTTCAAAACCACCTACAACCAGACGTTTCAGATACAGCTCCGGCGCGATACGCAGATACATATCTAAATCCAGAGCATTATGATGGGTAATAAACGGGCGAGCAGATGCCCCACCTGGAATTACCTGCATCATCGGGGTTTCTACTTCCATAAAGCCGCGTGCGACCATGAACTGGCGGATAGCGGCCAGAATTTTTGAACGGACAACAAACGTTTGACGGGATTTATCGTTAGCGATGAGGTCCAGATAACGTTGACGATAACGGACTTCCTGATCCTGCAGACCATGGAATTTATCTGGTAAAGGACGTAGTGCTTTAGTCAGCAGGCGTAACTCAGTACAGTGAATGGAAAGCTCACCAGTTTGCGTCTTAAACAGCGTACCGCGGGCACCGATAATGTCACCCAGGTCCCATTTTTTAAACTGATCGTTATAAACACCTTCTGGCAGGCTATCTCGTGCAACGTACAGTTGAATACGGCCACCGACATCCTGCAATGTTACAAAGGAGGCTTTCCCCATGATTCGACGGGTCATCATTCGGCCAGCAATCGAGACTTCAATGTTTAAGGATTCCAGTTCCTGGTTATCCTTCGCATCATACTCTTCGTGCAACTGGTCAGAAGTATGGTCGCGGCGAAAATCATTGGGAAACGCCACGCCTTGCTGACGCAGCGCTGCCAGTTTTTCGCGACGATTTCTCATTTCATCGTTAAAATCAATAGCCTCATTGGCTCCCTGTGTTTCTTGTTCAGACATTTTGGTTCCTCTTAATCCAGCTTTCAATTTAGCGTAGATAAAGAGACAGATCGGTACACTGTATTATCTGCCTCGACTATTAGTAACTCAGTTCATCTTATCTAAACCAACGCTTACCTCAAGTTGATATCACTAATAAATAACCATAAAAATGGTTTAAATATCTTATTAATCTGGGATTTGCTAGTGTGATTAACTGAAAGTAAATTGATTCATAACTAATTGTTTTTACGGAAGTTAATCGTTGCTTTCCTGTATCATATTCGTCGGAGTGCTAAACAGAAATCGGGTAGCAAAGGCCAATGCCACGATGATCGCGACACAAGCCAACGTCCACTCTCCCATCTGGGAAAAGAATCGCTGGTAAGCTGCAATTGCCATACCGCTAATTTGCGACTCTGTCGTCTGTTGTGCCACTACGCCTGCCAGCCAGTTGGCGACCGCGCCTGTTGCCAGCATATAAATACCGGTTAATACGCCAGACATTTTCAGACGCGTGATTTGCGCAATCGCCACCGGGTCAATAAAGAGTTCGGCAAAGCCCATTAGCGCCAGCCCGGATATCATCACACCCATTGACGCTTGACCGCCAGCCGCTGCATGTCGGGCATCAAATGCCAGCAACATAAAGCCACAAGCCATCAGCAGTAAGCCAAAGGCAAACTTCAGCCAGACGCGCAATGTTGAGTTGCCGTGGCTTTCTGGCGACGCCAGCCAGGCAAGTACAACTCCAGCGAGCATCACCGCAATTGCATTCACTGACTGGAATAGCGCGGTAGGTACTTCAATATTGAATGCCTGACGATTCACAAAGCGATCGATAAACAAGCTGATGGTACTGCCGCCCTGTTGTGCCAGTACCCAGAACAACGTCCCGACAAACATCAACAATACAATTTGCCAAAGAGCACGGCGGTGTTCGGGGAATTTGATCATCATGCGGGCAATGATTTGTGCAGCAATAAGGCAAACAATCGCCAGCAAATATCCGGACCAGTCGTTCTCCAGCAGCAGGGTAAAAAATACTGGGGCTAAACAGAGCATCACCACTAACCAGCTCCATACCGGTAAGGCAAATTTCACGCGAGTGAGCGCTTTTTTATCCATACTACGCGTGGACTGGAAATGACGATGACCGCTTAAGAAAATCAACAAACCGATAAACATGCCGCCACCCGCAAGGGCAAAGCCAACATGCCATCCATACCACTGAGCAGCCAGGCCGCAGGCGATGGGGGCTGCGATAGAACCGATATTGCCCGCAGCATACAGCAGCGAAAAACCGCCATCACGTCGATGATCGTTCTCGTCGTAGAGCTCGCCAAGCAAACAGCTGATGTTTGATTTGAATAAACCGTAGCCACAAATAATGATTGCCAGCGCCAGATACAGGCTAAAGGTTGAATTTGTATCAATGCCCAGCACCACATGGCCAAGGGTCATTAACAGCGCGCCGGCAATTACCGCAGTGCGGTTGCCGAGCAGGCGGTCGGCAAGCCAGCCGCCGAGAATAGGGGTAACGTAAACCAAAGAAGCGTATGCGCTGAACAGGCTGATGGCATGGTTATCATCAAAACCAAGCTGATGGGTGAGATAGAGAATGAGTAAGGCACGCATGCCGTAAAAACTGAAGTACTCCCAGATCTGGATCGCCACGATATAGTATATCGCGCGCGGCTGTGAGGGTGTTTTCATGTGTTCTCCTTATGAGCAAAAAAGGGAAGTGGCAAGCCACTTCCCTTGTACTAGCTAATTATTTTTTGCTTTCTTCTTTCAATACCTTAACGGTATAGCGGCCATCAGCCTGACGGTATGCACCGTGAATATCGGTTTCAAAGCCCGGATAGTGAGCGCCGATTTCACACAGCATCTGCAGGAACTCCAGAACCGGACGGCTTTCTTCGGTGATCATTTCACCCGGCATTACCAGAGGAACTCCCGGCGGATACGGAAGGATCATATTGGCGTTAATACGACCTACCATTTCGTCGAGGTAAACTTCTTCGGTCATACCGTGCAGCTCTTTCTGGAACGCAGCATACGGAGTCATTACCATTGTCGGCAGCACTTCAAATGCGCGATACATCAGATCCGGCAGATTGTGGTGAACAATCAGTTTGTGGATATTCTGAGCCAGTTCCTGAATACGCATGTTTTCATAGAATTCAGGATCTTCACGATACAGAGACGGCAGCATGTTTTTCACACGCAGGTTCAGGTCGAACGCACGTTTGAAGTCAGTCAGAGCACGCAGCAGGCTCAGTGCTTTGGTCTTATCAATACCGATGCTGAACAGGAACAGCAGGTTATACGGACCGGTCTTCTCAACAACGATGCCATGTTCGTCGAGGTATTTCGCCACGATGCTGGCCGGAATACCAAAGTCGCTCATGGTGCCGTCTTTTTCCATCCCCGGAGTCAGCAGAGTGACTTTGATCGGGTCAAGATACATGTGCTCGTTATCGATGTTTTTGAAGCCGTGCCAGGTGCTGTCAGAACGCAGCGGCCAGCATTCAGTAGTATCGATATGATCCGGCTGCCATACATCAAAGAACCAGCCATCAGATTCCGTTCTCAGACGTTTGATCTCTTTACGGAACTTGATCGCACGTTCAATGGAACCGTCGATCAGGCGTTTACCGGCATTACCTTTCATCATCGCCGCAGCGGTTTCAGTGGACGCCACGATACCGTAGTGCGGAGAAGTGGTGGTGTGCATCATGTAGGCTTCGTTAAAGGTTTCTTCGTTTACATCACCTTTAACGTGGATCATGGAAGCCTGAGAGAACGCCGCCAGCAGTTTGTGAGTGGACTGGGTTTCGTAAATCACTTTCCCTTCGACACGGCCACCGCTCATACCGCATTTACCTTCGTAAATCGGTGAGAAGTTGGTGTAAGGCACCCACGCGGAGTCAAAGTGGATGGATTTCACATCCAGCGTTTTCTTGATGAAGTCGGTGTTGTACAGCAGACCATCATAGGTAGAGTTAGTAATTACGGCATGTACCGGCCAGGTCGCGTTTGGTGTTTCTTTCACGCGCTTAGCAATGGTAGCGTGCTGGAATTCACTCTGTGGGATACCGCCAAGAATACCGTAAGCGTTACGGGTCGGGCGGAAATAGATTGGCGTAACATCGCTCATCATCATCAGGTGGGTCAGCGATTTGTGGCAGTTACGGTCAATCAGAATGGTGCTGCCTGCCGGAGCAGAGTACATACCAACAATTTTGTTCGCAGTGGAAGTACCGTTGGTCACCATGTAGCTGCGCTCTGCGTTAAAGACGCGAGCGATATACTGTTCTGCTTCTTTGTGTGGACCGCTGTGATCCAGCAGGGAACCCAGTTCAGATACTGAAATGGAAATATCAGATTTCATGGTGTTCGGACCAAAGAAATCATAGAACAGGCTACCTACCGGGCTTTTCTGGAATGCAGTACCGCCCATGTGACCAGGAGTACAGAAAGTATATTTACCTTCACGAACATATTTAAACAGCGCTTTGGTCAGCGGAGGCAGAATAGTGTTGATATATTCGTCAGTGGTCTGCTTGATCTTGTTAGCAATATCATCAGCAGCACCCAGCGCATATTCAAAGAAGCTAATCTGTAAACGCAGATCGTTCAGGCTTACATCGAGTGTGGAATATGTATTAGCGAACGCGTACAACGGCAGGTTCTCGTTCATTTTGCTAATTTCTTCGCACAACTCGAGATTATATTTATCCCAGTCAAAAATAACACCGCACAGACGCGCATTGTTTTCGATCAGTTTTAATAAGTCGTCACGGTCGTTCGGGTAAACAATCTGGAAGTTCAGACGTTCAAGCGCGCGATGAAGTTCACGGATGGGTTCTTCTTTAAAATAAACCCCCATGTGATTCAATATTGCAATAACGTTCATAGTCATATCTCCAGGTAAAAAAGGCCCCTCCCAACACATGGGACAAAATGAAAGGAGGAGCCTCGGAAAATACTTTTAATTAATGTGCGTTAGATGCTGTGTGGTTATCCATTGAGTGGCTCTGGCGCTCATGCATTTTGCGAGCGTAGAACATCAGGATAATCAGGCTGACGATGAAGGTACCTGCCAGCTCGAAGGAGCTTGCGCCCATCAGAGCGATGAAGCAGAACACGCAACCCAGTACAGAGCAGATCAGGCTGACAAAGTTGCGGATGTTAACGCCTTCAAAACGAATCAGGTCAACGCAAGAGTAGAAGTACGGCAGCATAGTCAGCAGTACTGCGATACCGGTCAGTTCACCGAACAGGTCAGATGCTTTACCACCGGCAGAGTTCATCAGAGTGATGAGGATCATCAGGGCAGTCATTTTCACTGCAGCCAGCAGCAGACCTTTTTTCGGAATACCGTTGCTGTCGACTTCACCATAAACTTTCGGGAAGTTACCGTCGTTAGCGGCACGTACACCTGCCTGGCCTACCAGCATCATCCAGGAGCCCAGAGAAGTCAGGCACGCAAAGGCGGTGAATGCAGAAACCAGCGGCGCAGCCCAGTTACCGAGGATAGTTGAAGCACTGATTGCAAACGGAGCACCGGAAGCTGCCATTACAGAAGACGGATACATACCGGAAAGCACCTGAGTCGCAGCAATGTAAACAATACCTGCTAAACCAGTACCCAGCATGGTTGCCAGTGGAACGGTACGTTTCGGGTTTTTAACCATACCAGTACTTACAGCTGCGGATTCAACACCCACGAAGGCCCACAGGCAGAGCAGAATACTTTTAATGATCGCATGACCATCAGTGGTACCCGCAGTATTCCAGTTAGCTGCATAAGTTGCAGCATCAAACCAATGCCAGCCAACAATAGCAGTCATAACCACAGGAATAAGAACCAGCACCAGGCCAATAGTGGTTAAACGGCTTACCCAGGTACCGCCGAGCATATTTACAAAGGTAAATACCCAGACGATAGCAATACAGGCGATACCCGCCGGAACAGGATCATTTAATACTGGGAAGAAGGTGGAAAGATAAGATACAGCGGTAATACCAATCGCCAGGTTACCAATCCAGTTAGCATGGTAATAAAGAACACCTGTCTGAAAACCAAATGCAGGGGAAATTTCTCCAGCATAAGCAATTGGGCCACCTTGTTGCGGGTTCTTTGTTGCCAGTCGGGCATATACATAAGCCAGCGACATTGCACCAATAATAGAAATGATCCAACCCCAGATAGCAATACCACCGATACTTGCAAGGTTCGCAGGTAATAATGCAATACCGCTCCCCATCATATTACCGGCAACAACACCGGTACAGGCAAATAGCCCAATCTTCTTGGCAGAACTCATGCTCTTCTCCTAATTTCATTTTAGAATTTGGAGTCCGGGTCATGATGTATAACTATTTACTGACCAGACCAAACTGGCGACAAGACTACTCAAAAAAAAAGATTAATCCTAAAGATTAGGTGAAATAATACAAAAGTTTATGTCAGTGAGGATTTTAGCTCTTCATTAACAGATCAGAATCGCAAGTTGATATCATGAAAAGATAAACATTCAATATTTACAATGAATTACGAGAAAGTTGCTGGTTAAATTTATGTAATAAAAAATTATGCAGCAAATAAATTGCTGCAACATGTTATGTCAATAAATATACAAGCGTTTAACGCTAAAAATCCCCACGAATGAATCAACCCAGGATTCGTTTATTCTGAAGCGAGAAATTTGTCGAGATAAGGAACAACATAAGAAACAGAAGTCTGGAATATGCCATTTTCAATCCAGTAAAGGGTGTTTGCTCCTGGGCGTAAATTAAAGGCGGTGAGATATGCATCAGCAGCTTCTCGGTTCATCCCCTTCATCTCATAAACTTTGCCAAGCAACACATAATTTAGCCAGGACATTTCAAGGTCAATGCCAGTATTTATCGCCTGATAAGATTCGTCTGTTTTTCCTTTTGTCAGAGCACTGACCGCTTTTATTTGATAGAGAATGGCCAGACTATTCATTCCTGGCAGTGTAGCAATGTTATCAATTTCTGTGTTCAGTGCTGCTAATTGTTTTTCATCTAAAGGATGCTGAGAATGACGTACTATATCAACTAATGCTTTCTCTGCTCTCGCGTAGGTAAATTCGGGAGATGATTGAACAATCTCACCTAATAACTCACTGGCACGGTTCAATGATTTATCATCACCATGCATTAAATAATCATGTGCCTGATAAAAATTAGTTAATAACGCACCACGATGAGGCAAAATTTGTTGGAGCATCTCCTGCATTTGTTGTGGCCACGGTTGATTTAACGCTTTTGACAAACTCTCCAGTAAATCATTTTGAATCGCCAGCTGATTACCGTTAGTGATGACATAACGTTTATCCAGCATGGTTGAACCATCTGCATTGTCTACCAATTTCACCGACATAAAGCACTGTTGAGCGCGGTATTGGCGCTGATTAACAAACGCAATAGATAATGTTTTACCGGAACTGCTCGGTTCATCAATGTTGTAGTTGATTTTGTCATGAACCATAAAAGTGGAGAAGGTATTAAGTGACGTAGCCACCAAATCACCCACGCCTATCGCGTAAGAGAGCTGATACGGGGAAGTCCAGCTGTTACAACTCTTATTCACCATATTAATGTCAATATCGCGTGGATTGAGCAAAATACGCGATTTACTCATAGGAAGGCGCGTTTCAAGACTGGAAAACGCCACCAGTGCTACACAGATACCTAACGACAACAGGAAAAAAAACCATACCCAAAAGGTAGTGAATCGTTTGCTTTTAACTGGGGATTGTTCAGGTGGCGTTGCGGTGTTTTGAATGTTAAGACTGTGGGAAGGAGAATCTGTGTCAGGAATCGCCTCTGGTATAGGGGGAGGCGAAGATTGCATTATTTCTTCTCCCTCCTCTTCGCTGTACCAGATAACTGGCACCATTAATTTATAACCGCGCTTTGGAACAGTAGCGATATAGACAAGACTATCTTCATCATTATCTTTTAATGACTTACGCAGTTCTGAGATACTCTGCGTTACAACGTGATTGGTAACAATACTTCTCTTCCAGACATTATCGATAAGTTCATCTCTGCTAAGTACTTCGCCACTGTGTTGAGCAAAGAAAACCAGAAGATCGATTAGTCTCGGCTCAAGGGTAAGTTGACGCCCATTGCGACTAATTTGGTTTATGGACGGAGTAACAAGCCACTCGCCAACGCGAACTACAGGTTGTTGCATAATAAAAACTCATTCGAAAAGGGAATGGTGCAATGATAATTGCCATAACCTATTTTTACCATCTATAGATGGATGCGTTTACATATTACAGGTGAATGTGAGACGTTATTTTTACCACCCGTAAACCTCTTGATTACATCGCCTTACGAAATGACTTTAATGAGAATCAGAAGTAATTTGCCTTACCACCAAGATTGATTATCTTTGCCAAAGAAAACGTTCAGAAAATAATCCCCGGAAAATTGCCTGGAACGCTTACTATTTTAATGGATTGTTAGTCTTTGCATGATCAAACGGACTGATACATTTCTCTTTGTTCGCATCCAGGAAATCTCATCAGTCGGCGTTCTGTTTATGGATGCGTTACGCTCCTGATGACGTCATTTGACGTTCAACAGCATCACGGGGCCGCACGACATTTCGCGTCAGTCAGTGTCATAGCTCAGGGACAAATTTTCTCAAACAGGGGTATACCCGCAAAATGCTGGTGATGTGGGGAGAATTTGGTTGAGTTTGGTGGGAGTGATTTGGAGGAAGAACGGTTAAATCGTCGCGTCCTGAAACGAAAAACGGACCTCCGTGGAGGTCCGTTCATATGAATTTGGTGCCCGGACTCGGAATCGAACCAAGGACACGGGGATTTTCAATCCCCTGCTCTACCGACTGAGCTATCCGGGCAACGGGGCGCATTAAACCGTAATCTGCACATCTCGTCAACCTAATTTCAGTAAAAGCGATTCAACTGCTTAAGATTGCGGCAAATCGCTTCTTTTCTGTGTTTCTGTCAGGTCAGTGCGCCACCCTGGCGGCAGCGAGCGAAGCGCAGGATATCTTCCGCCAGCCGATGTGCGGTGTCGACATCCGCCTGGCTACGATTCACCAGCATTCGGCTTAAACAACCTTCCAGCACCAGTTCCATCTGCTTTGCTACCATCGCCGGATCGTCCACTTCCAGCGTGGTTAACAGTTCGTGGGTAAAGTCGTAGGCCGCGCTTTTTTGCTGATCGGCCAATTGATGAATAGGGTGGCCAGGATCGGGATAAAACGTACAGGCAGCGATAAACAGACAGCCCGGATAGCGGTTGTTTTTAACGCACTCCGATAGCGCCTGATAACGTGCCAGCAGCTTTTGTTCGGCGGTTTGCGTTTCGTCCAGCATCAGCTGACGACGCCAGACATCTATCTGTTGGCTAAGATAGCGCAGGGCATCGTAGAGGATCGCCTCTTTGTCTGGCCAGAAGCGGCGCAGCTCGTCCAGTGGATAATCCACACGTTCAGCAACCATCTCCAGCGTGGTGTTGGCAATCCCTTGTAATTCTAATAATTTCAGGGCTTCTCCCAGTACATCTTCACGTTGCACGCTATTTTCCTCCGTCTTTCCCACTGAAGTGTCGTTCACGGTTGGCGATCGCGCAAATGTGCGCTGAAGGTTTCAGCATCCATAAAGCCCGTGACGCGCGCTTGTGGATGCTCCTGGCCTTGTCCGTCAAAAAAGAGAATTGTCGGTAGGCCAAGGACATTTAGATGCTTTAACAGCGCCACATCTTGTGCGTCGTTGGCAGTGACGTTGGCCTGAAGTAAGACCGTGTCTGCTAACGCTTTTTGCACCTGCGGGTCGCTGAAGGTGTATTTCTCAAACTCTTTACAGGCGACGCACCAGTCGGCATAGAGATCTAACATCACCGGTTTGCCTTTGGCTTCAGCGAGTGCCTGATTTAACTCATCTACCGTTTTGATTTGTGTAAAGTTGAGATGCGCCTGAGTTTGCGCGGTATGCGTCGCGCCAAATGCCCAATCCTGGAGTGGGCGCACGCTAACCAATGCTGCCGCCAGCAGGATAATTTGCACAATACGCATCCAGCCGCGTTTGGCCTGTAAGCTGGTGATAAAGGCCCAGCCAAAGAACGCGACACCCAGCGCCGACCACAAGCGTAATCCCCAGACATCACCAACTACTCGCTCCAGCAGGAAGACCGGAAGTGCGAGGATCACAAAACCAAACGCGGTTTTGACCTGTTCCATCCACGGGCCGCTTTTCGGCAGCAGGCGGTTACCAAAGACGGTTATTAGCATCAGCGGCAGGCCCATGCCCAGCGCATAGAGATAAAGCGTGCCGCCCCCCAGCCACATGTTCCCGCTTTGGGCGATATACAACAGAATCGCGCTAAGCGGTGCGGTGGTGCATGGTGAACAGATCAGCCCGGCAATCGCCCCCATAACAAACACACCGCCGGGCGAGCCACCTTGTTGGCGATTGCTCATTAGCGTGAGGCGCGTTTGCAGCGAAGAGGGGAGTTGCAGGGTAAACAAGCCAAACATCGACATCGCCAGCAAGGTAAAGACAATAGCGAGGCCGATAAGTACGTAAGGATGCTGTAGCGCTGCCTGGAACTGTAATCCTGCGGCGGCAACCACCAGACCCAGTGCCGTGTAAGTCAGCGCCATCCCTTGCACATAAATAAAGGTCAGCAACAATGCTCTGGCAGTGGAGAGCCGCTGTTTACCGCCCAGCACGATGCCAGAAATCAGTGGGTACATTGGCAGCACGCATGGCGTAAAGGCGATACCAATACCGATCAACAACGCCCAGAGCGCGGAAAAGGGCAATTGCGCGGTGGGCTGCTCTTGCTGCGGAACTGATGCAGACGGTGGCGTCGCGTTGTTAGTAACCACTTCGCTTAACGGAACGGTTTTGGTTTCTGGCGGATAACAAAAACCGGCGTCAGCACAGCCCTGGTAGGTGACAGTCAATGTCGCACCCGCACTTGCCTGGTTGATGGTCACAGGAAGCGTCAGCCGCTCGCGGTAAATCTCGCTTTTGCCGTAAAACTCATCTTCATGCCAGACGCCCTGGGGCAGCTGCACGTCGGCAATTTTCGCTTGTTCCGGCGTAATGCGGATCTGTTTACGGTAAAGATAGTAACCGTCTTTGATCTGCCAGCTCAGATTAAGCTCATGTTGGTTTTGCTGAAAATCAAAAGCAAAGGCTTGATCCGCGGGGACAAATTGTGAGCGTCCCGGCGCGTCGAATAATCCGGCAAAAACGGAAGTGCTGCAAAGTAGCAGGATCAGCGTAAAGATGCGTTGAGCCATGAGAGGTAATCTGTGTCTCCGTGTGTAACAGGTAAAACCAGAAGCTCCGGGGTTTGATACGGATGATGAGACTTCAGGCATTCCAGCAGTGCCTGCTGGTGAGATACGGTGGTTTTTAAAATCATCTGCACTTCGTATTCCTGTTCCAGTTTACCTTCCCAGTAATAGAGAGAGGTAGCGCCAGGAATCAAGGTTGCGCAGGCCGCCAGTTTTTCCGCCAACACTTTGGCAGCTAATTCCTGGGCCGTCGCTTCATCCGGCGCGGTGCACAGCACCACGACGGACGCGGTATTCGAACTTTTTTCATCAAGCATAAACACCTCGCAAGAACAGATGGAACCGCAAGAGAGAGGTCACTATACAACGGACGGGGAAAGGATGTTAGTCGGCGGGAAAGAAAGCGGGGCGTGAACGCCCCGCGATTTGTCATTACAGCATCACGCTGCCCAGCACGAAGCCGAAGCAAACGGCCAGGGCAACACCCAGAGTACCTGGGATAAAGAACGGATGGTTGAAGACGAATTTACCGATACGAGTGGTACCCGTGTCATCCATCTGTACCGCAGCAACCAGCGTCGGGTAGGTCGGCAGAATGAACAGACCAGACACGGCTGCGAAAGAAGCTACAGCGGTCAGTGGAGAAACGTTCAGCGCCAGAGCCATCGGCATCAGTGCTTTTGCAGTTGCAGCCTGAGAGTACAGCAGAGCAGAAGCAAAGAAGAAGATAACAGCCAGCAGCCACGGATGGCCCTGAATAACTTCACCAGCGGTATCTTTGATCCAGTCGATGTTGTTGGAAACGAAAGTATCGCCCAGCCATGCAACACCCAGGATACAAATACAGGCGCTCATACCTGCTTTGAAGGTGCTGGAGTTGAGGATGTTGTCGGTGTCCACTTTACAAAGAACAGTGGTCAGGGTTGCAACGCTCAACATGATAATCAGGATCGCGTTAGTGGTGTTCATCAGCGGTTTTTCAACCAGGCCCATGCTCGGGCTGTTGATAATCGCATAGATAACCACGCCAACTACGCCCAGCAGGAACAGCCAGACGGATGCTTTCGCGCCTTGTTTGATTTCAATCTGTTTCTCACCGCGCAGTTCAACCAGACCTTCTTCCAGACGCTTGCGATAAATCGGATCGTCAGACAGTTTGGAGTTGAAAAGCATGGTTACCAGGAAGGACATCACCAGAACTGCCAGCAGGGTAGACGGGATGACCACAGAGAGCAGATGCAGGTAGCTGATGCCATGACCTTCCATCACGGAAGACATGTAAACCACCGCCGCAGAGATTGGCGATGCGGTGATCGCAATCTGCGCGGATACCACTGCAGTAGACAGCGGACGGCAAGGTTTAACGCCTTGTTCCTTCGCAACTTCAGCGATAACTGGCAGTGTCGCCAGAGAGATGTTGCCGGTACCAGCAAAGATGGTCAGGAAATAGGTTACGATCGGTGCAAGGATCGTGATGTATTTCGGGTTACGGCGCAGCAGCTTTTCTGTCTGATGAACCAGATAGTCCAGACCGCCAGCAACCTGCATAGCAGAAATAGCAGCGATAACCGCCATGATAATGGAAATGACATCGAATGGGATGTTACCAGGCTTGACGCCGATAGCGGCAAGAACCAGCACCCCCAATCCACCTGCAAAACCAATACCAATTCCCCCTAATCTGGCGCCCAAGAAGATCGCCAGCAAAACGATGATGAGTTCTACAACTAGCATATTAGCCTTCCTTGTTTTTTAACAAGTTGATATCAGGTTGTTGTTTTTAAGTTACTACTCACAAGAAAAAAGGCACGTCGTCTGACGTGCCTCTTTTATTTGTACTACCCTGTACGATTACTGTTCGCTTTCATCAGTATAGCGTTTTGCTTTGTAAGCCGGATGCATCAGGTTCTGTACGGAGAAAATATCGTCTAGTTCTGCTTCAGTCAACAGACCGCGCTCCAGAACGACTTCACGTACGCTCTTGCCAGTTTCGGCACAGATTTTACCCACGATGTCACCGTTGTGGTGGCCGATGAATGGGTTCAGGTAAGTGACGATACCGATAGAGTTGTAAACGTAACCTTCGCACACTTCTTTGTTAGCAGTGATGCCGTTAACGCATTTTTCCAGCAGGTTGTAGCAAGCGTTGGTCAGAATGTGAACGGATTCAAACATGGCCTGGCCAATGACTGGCTCCATAACGTTCAGCTGCAGCTGACCCGCTTCTGCTGCCATGGTAACAGTGATGTCGTTACCGATGACTTTGAAGCAAACCTGGTTAACCACTTCCGGAACAACTGGGTTTACTTTAGCTGGCATGATGGAAGAGCCAGCCTGCAGTTCCGGCAGGTTGATCTCGTTCAGGCCGGCACGTGGGCCAGAAGAGAGCAAGCGCAGGTCGTTACAGATTTTGGACATCTTCACAGCCATGCGTTTCAGCGCGCCATGAACCATAACGTAAGCGCCGCAGTCAGAGGTCGCTTCGATCAGGTCTTCAGCAGGTACGCATGGGAAGCCAGTGACTTCAGCCAGTTTTTTCACTGCCAGCGGAGAGTACTCTTTCGGCGTGTTCAGGCCAGTACCGATTGCAGTTGCGCCGAGGTTAACTTCCAGCAGCAGTTCAGCGGTACGTTCGATGTTTTTCACTTCTTCTTTCAGCAGGATGCTGAAAGCGCGGAATTCCTGACCGAGGGTCATCGGTACTGCGTCCTGCAGCTGGGTACGACCCATTTTCAGGATGTCCTGGAATTCGACAGCTTTACGTTCAAAGCCTTCACGCAGTTGGTTAATAGCATCTACCAGTTTAATCAGAGAAGAGTAAACTGCGATGCGGAAACCGGTCGGGTAGGCGTCGTTAGTGGACTGACATTTGTTAACGTGGTCGTTCGGGTTCAGATACTGATATTCACCTTTCTGGTGACCCATCAGTTCCAGACCGATATTGGCCAGCACTTCGTTGGTGTTCATGTTTACGGAAGTACCTGCGCCGCCCTGGTAGACGTCTACCGGGAACTGATCCATGCATTTTCCGTTGTTCAGGACTTCATCACATGCGGCAATGATTGCATTCGCTACACTTTTAGGAATGGTTTGCAGCTCTTTGTTTGCCATAGCTGCAGCTTTTTTAACCATTACCATACCGCGAACAAATTCAGGAATATCGCTGATTTTGTTGTTGCTGATATAGAAGTTTTCAATCGCTCTCAGAGTGTGAACACCATAGTAGGCATCAGCTGGAACTTCCCTGGTACCCAACAGATCTTCTTCGATACGAATGTTGTTTGACATGTGAACCTTCTTTTTCAAGCTGCCAATGATTTGCTTTAAACACACAGAATATATGTGGTTTCGAATGTTTTTCGACCGACGATTATCCCCTGCATCAGTCGAATACTCGGGATCATATGCTGCTTGAGGATTTCTACCGTAATCTGGATCACTTTAAGTGTTGGTTTTTACCCCTTAATTATTAATTTGTGAAATAGATCACCGCTTTGGGATTACTACCAAAAATAGTTGCGCAAACATCTTGAAATTTTGCTAATGACCACAATATAAGCTGAACGCGATTCGCAACCCATTCAGGCGACCTGATTTAACTGGTTGCTATTACAGGAGAAACCTTTGCGCTGGTTACCTTTTATTGCCGTTTTCCTTTATGTCTATATTGAGATTTCAATCTTTATTCAGGTTGCTCATGTCCTTGGGGTATTGCTGACCCTCGTGCTGGTTATATTCACCTCAATTATTGGTATGTCACTGGTACGTAATCAGGGCTTTAAGAATTTTGTGCTGATGCAACAAAAAATGGCGGCGGGAGAAAACCCAGCGGCGGAAATGATTAAAAGTGTTTCGTTGATCATTGCCGGTTTGCTGCTTTTATTACCGGGCTTTTTCACCGATTTCCTCGGTCTTCTACTTTTATTACCGCCAGTGCAAAAGCACCTGACGGTGAAGCTGATGCCGCATTTGCGCTTTTCCCGTATGCCGGGCGGTGGTTTTAGTGCCGGAACCGGTGGCGGTAATACTTTTGATGGTGAGTATCAGCGTAAGGATGATGACCGCGACCGCCTTGATCATAAAGACGATCGCCAGGATTAATGACGAAACGCCGGATTATGTGGTTATGCCATTTTCCGGCGTTTTTCGTTTTGGCAGAAATAGCCATAACCCCGCCAGCATGATCAGGGCATATAAACTTTTCCAGCCGACCATCGCCAGTAACAGAACACATAACAGCCCGCCAATTACCGCCAGTAGTCGATAACGTCCTTGCAATAATTTACAGCCTGCCAGCATGCATAACAGGTAAATCATAATAAAGATGCCATTGGCATAGATGATAAGTGCGTCCAGATTGATCTCTAACATATGGATCGCCAACGTGCTCACCACGCAACAGCCGAGCACGGCATTAAGGGCATTAGTCGGGATATGGCGAGAAGAGAGGCGTGCCAGGTAGTGGTCAGGATTGTGTTGCGCCTGCGACCAGACTAATCGGGCGAAGCTCTGTATATAAATGTTGAGACTGGCAAAGCAGGCCAGATAGCCAATCACGCAGGCAATCCACAATGCTCCTACACCGAACAGCTGCACCACAATTTTTGGAAGCGATGCTGCCGCCGCCATTTTTTCACCATAGGCGTCGAAGTGTAATACCACCACCGTACAGCCCCAATAGACTAATCCTGCCAGCAACAGACCAATCATCAGAGCGCGGGGAAAATCACGCTCTGGATTTTTAAATTCCGAGGCGAGATGGGCAAATGCCTCCAGACCGACAAAGCACCAGAACATCACCGATAACGCAGCAAACAACCCGGAAAGTTCGATATCACCAGGCGCAGGGAAGTGGATATTCGCAGGTTTGATATCGCCCGCCCACCAGATAGCGACAATCAGCGCGACGATAAGCCCGGCAATAACCGTTTGTAGATTAGCACTGGAACTGGCACCGCGAGTACCGATGTACCACACCAGTGCCAGCGTACCAAGTTCTGCCAACAACAGTTGCCAACTATGCCAGCCAAACATTGCCTGGCCAAAGCCGGCGGCAATTTGTAGTGCAGCGGGCAGGCCCACGGGAATGACCGATAAAAATAGCCAGCCAGTGACTCGCTCAAGCCGCGAGCCAAACGCCATACCAACGAAGTGCGCGACGCCGCCCGCGCTGGGATAGTGGCGTCCCAGCAGCGCAAAGACGATTGCAATCGGGAACACCAAGATAATCAAAACGGGCCAGGCCCACAGGCTGGTATTGCCCGCTAGCAGGGCGGCTAATGCGGGAACGGCAAACACGCCCGTGCCTAATAATGAGGTTGATAACAGGCCGATCCCCTGGGCTAATCCCAGTTCTTGTTTGAGTCCACTCATGGGTTAATGTCCAATTGTGCCCAAATTTTGGGCAACTGCGCAGGATTTCGATGGTAGCACAATCAGATTCGCGTATGGCGGCGATGGAGAAATTGCGATGAAATGTGATGTGAATCAGGATTTTTACCCGATTTTGTACTGATCAGAATTTTTTTTCATTTGCCCCCTTGAAGGGGGAGAAGCCCATCCCCATTTCACTGGTCACCAGCCGGGAAACCACGTAAGGTCCGGCGTCACCCATAACAGATACGGACTTTCTCAAAGGAGAGTTATCAATGAATATTCGTCCATTGCATGATCGCGTGATCGTCAAGCGTAAAGAAGTTGAAACTAAATCTGCTGGCGGCATCGTTCTGACCGGCTCTGCAGCGGCTAAATCTACCCGTGGCGAAGTGCTGGCTGTTGGCAATGGCCGTATCCTTG
The DNA here is from genome assembly GCF_005781065.1 of Escherichia sp. E1130. NCBI lineage: Bacteria > Pseudomonadati > Pseudomonadota > Gammaproteobacteria > Enterobacterales > Enterobacteriaceae > Escherichia > Escherichia sp. E1130. The sequence goes on along the minus strand of NZ_VATL01000004.1, from coordinate 457,156 downwards.
AAAATGGCGAAGTGAAGCCGCTGGATGTGAAAGTTGGCGACATCGTAATTTTCAATGATGGCTACGGTGTGAAGTCTGAGAAGATCGACAATGAAGAAGTGTTGATCATGTCCGAAAGCGACATTCTGGCAATTGTTGAAGCGTAATCCGCGCACGACACTGAACATACGAATTTAAGGAATAAAGATAATGGCAGCTAAAGACGTAAAATTCGGTAACGACGCTCGTGTGAAAATGCTGCGCGGCGTAAACGTACTGGCAGATGCAGTGAAAGTTACCCTCGGTCCGAAAGGCCGTAACGTAGTTCTGGATAAATCTTTCGGTGCACCGACCATCACCAAAGATGGTGTTTCCGTTGCTCGTGAAATCGAACTGGAAGACAAGTTCGAAAACATGGGTGCGCAGATGGTGAAAGAAGTTGCCTCTAAAGCGAACGACACTGCAGGCGACGGTACCACCACCGCAACCGTACTGGCTCAGGCTATCATCACTGAAGGTCTGAAAGCTGTTGCTGCGGGCATGAACCCGATGGACCTGAAACGTGGTATCGACAAAGCCGTTACTGCTGCAGTTGAAGAACTGAAAGCGCTGTCCGTACCGTGCTCCGACTCTAAAGCGATTGCTCAGGTTGGTACTATCTCCGCTAACTCCGACGAAACCGTAGGTAAACTGATCGCTGAAGCGATGGACAAAGTCGGTAAAGAAGGTGTTATCACCGTTGAAGACGGTACTGGTCTGCAGGACGAACTGGACGTGGTTGAAGGTATGCAGTTCGACCGTGGCTACCTGTCTCCTTACTTCATCAACAAGCCGGAAACTGGCGCAGTAGAACTGGAAAGCCCGTTCATCCTGCTGGCTGACAAGAAAATCTCCAACATCCGCGAAATGCTGCCGGTTCTGGAAGCCGTTGCAAAAGCAGGCAAACCGCTGCTGATCATCGCTGAAGATGTTGAAGGCGAAGCGCTGGCAACTCTGGTTGTTAACACCATGCGTGGCATTGTGAAAGTCGCTGCGGTTAAAGCTCCGGGCTTCGGCGATCGCCGTAAAGCTATGCTGCAGGATATCGCAACCCTGACTGGCGGTACCGTAATCTCTGAAGAGATTGGTATGGAGCTGGAAAAAGCAACCCTGGAAGACCTGGGCCAGGCTAAACGTGTTGTGATCAACAAAGACACCACCACCATCATCGATGGCGTGGGTGAAGAAGCTGCGATTCAGGGCCGTGTTGCTCAGATCCGTCAGCAGATTGAAGAAGCAACTTCTGACTACGACCGTGAAAAACTGCAGGAGCGCGTAGCGAAACTGGCAGGCGGCGTTGCAGTTATCAAAGTTGGTGCTGCTACCGAAGTTGAAATGAAAGAGAAAAAAGCACGCGTTGAAGACGCCCTGCACGCGACCCGTGCTGCGGTAGAAGAAGGCGTGGTTGCTGGTGGTGGTGTTGCGCTGATCCGCGTAGCGTCTAAACTGGCTGACCTGCGTGGTCAGAACGAAGAGCAGAACGTGGGTATCAAAGTTGCACTGCGTGCAATGGAAGCTCCGCTGCGTCAGATCGTACTGAACTGCGGTGAAGAACCGTCTGTTGTTGCTAACACCGTTAAAGCTGGCGACGGCAACTACGGCTACAACGCAGCAACCGAAGAATACGGCAACATGATCGACATGGGTATCCTGGATCCAACCAAAGTAACTCGTTCTGCTCTGCAGTACGCAGCTTCTGTGGCTGGCCTGATGATCACCACTGAGTGCATGGTTACCGACCTGCCGAAAAACGATGCAGCTGACTTAGGCGCTGCTGGCGGTATGGGCGGCATGGGTGGCATGGGCGGCATGATGTAATTGCCCTGCACCTCGCAGAAATAAAGAAACCCCCGGGCAGAAATGTCTGGGGGTTTTTCTTTTGGTCATCTTTCTAGTATAAGATTCAGACACGGACGACGCGAGTTGCGTCCAGCTCATTGATTATGGGGAATAACATGCACGTAAAATACTTAGCAGGGATTGTCGGTGCCGCGCTACTGATGGCGGGTTGTAGCTCCAGCAACGAATTGAGCGCTGCCGGACAGAGCGTTCGCATCGTGGACGAGCAACCAGGTGCAGAGTGCCAGCTGATTGGTACTGCTACCGGTAAGCAAAGTAACTGGCTTTCCGGGCAACACGGTGAAGAGGGCGGTTCTATGCGTGGTGCGGCAAACGATCTGCGCAACCAGGCGGCAGCAATGGGCGGTAACGTGATTTATGGTATCAGCAGCCCGTCGCAGGGCATGCTGTCCAGCTTTGTCCCGACTGACAGCCAGATTATCGGTCAGGTATATAAGTGCCCGAACTGATGGGATCCTGAGGCTGGGTGACAAACGTATAATTGCCAGATGCGCTTCGCTTATCAGGCCCACATCAGGCATTGCAACTGATTGAATGCTCGAGAATTTGTAGGCCGGATAAGGCGTTTACGCCGCATCCGGCATGATCAACGATCACGTTATCGGTCATTTCAGGCTGGATGGCTCCAGCCTCGCATTAGCAAAGATGGGATTATTTCGCCTGTGGTGCAGTTTTGCTGATGGATTGAACGCGTAGGTGATGCAGTGCGCGTAGGCATTGATCCTGGGTCAGTGGTTGGGCGTTATTGGCTGCCATAGTCCGAACGTAGACCTGACACGGCACACCCGCGAGTTTTTTCAGTCGAGGACTGAAATCAAGCATCCGGCGAGTGATAGCCTCCACTTCTTTACCCGCTGTTGCTTCACGCGTTTTTACTACTGCTCCGCTAAATTGCTCTTTGCCACCTTCATCTTTAAAGCGATAAAGTACGGCCAGATAATGACTAAACAGATTATGTTTCCATTCTGGTTGGGAATAGGTGTCGTATTCCAGATTGCCATTGTCCTGGCAGTCGACGTCATATAACGGCAGGAAATCTAACAACGATGTAATACGTAACGCCAGTTCACGCATTTCTGCATTATTAATTGCATGAATGATTGCTCGCGCCAGCATTTCAATCTGCAACTCATTGACCACTAATTCGCATTTGCTGCCATCATGTAGCGTTAATGCGAAATTAAGATTTTCGCCCTGATTATCGGTAAGTTCCAGCGCGTTAACCCGGCGATTAATATCGGCATTTTTAAGCTCATCAACCAGAATTTCCGGGATATTTTCTGCCATTTTCTTAATGACTTTATCGCGAGCTTGCTCATACAGAAGGCGTGCATCAGCATCCAGTTTATGCTTTTGATGCAGACGACTTTCCAGCGCAATCAGAAGGTCGCGCAGTTCCATCACAGACATGAAGAACAACGATTCTTTATTGCGAGGCTCTTTAATTTTCAGCGCCAGTGCAATGAAATTATTACTCTTGCGAATAACACCGGTATTAACACCCTTGATGCTTATGGCCATGTAGGTTCTCCCTAACCATTTCTCAATTAAATAATTAATTTTAATTTATAAGCCAGATAAATGGGCTTGGTAGTAATAGTTGTTAAAATAACATAAATAGCCGTGCTCACTCTATATAAACAGAAAAGAAAGGTTAATTATTGGTGTTGGCTATATAAAGAGTAAAAATAGCAATGTATATGAATAATTAAAGGTTATGCAACGGGCAAAGATTAAACTTCCCTGTAAAATGACAGGTCGCTGTACTGCGTTTGTTGCTCTTGCCGGATGCGGCGTAAACGCCTTATCCGGCCTATAGTTCATTGAAAATTCATTCAATTTCAATGCACGATGTAGGCCTGATAAGCGTAGCGCATCAGGCAATTTTAATGTTTAACTTCCCTGTTTAATCAGTTACTGCTGGCGTAGCTGGAGATCCAGCGGCGTTTTGCTGGGTTCGCCACCAATCTCGCGCGCCAGTTTTGGCACCAGATATCCCGATACTAACGTCAGCAACTCACGCATAATCTGCCGCGCTTCATCATCGCTCACCATGAAATGCGCCGCGCCCTGCACTTTATCGAGCACATGCAGGTAATAGGGCATCACACCGGCGTCAAACAGTGCATTACTCAGATTTGCCAGCGTTTGCGCGTTATCGTTCACGCCACGTAACAGAACGCTTTGGTTAAGCAGGGTGACGCCGACACGGCGCAATTTAGCCATCGCCTGACGAAACGTTTCATCTACCTCATTGGCATGGTTGATGTGATTCACCAGCAAGATTTGCAGCGTAGAACGGGCAAAGCGTTCAACCAGCGCCTCGGTGATGCGTGCCGGGATTACAATCGGCAGACGGCTGTGAATCCGCAGACGTTTGATATGTGGGATGGCTTCCAGTTGCGTTAATAACCAGTCCAGTTCGTGATCTTTCGCCATCAGCGGATCGCCGCCGGAGAAAATAATCTCGTCCAGTTCCGGATGCGCAGCAACATACTCAAGTGCCGTCTTCCAGTTTCGCTTGTTGCCCTGATTTTCGGCATACGGGAAGTGGCGACGGAAGCAATAGCGGCAATTTACCGCGCAGCCGCCTTTGACCAGCAATAGCGCCCGGTTGTGGTATTTATGCAACAAACCAGGCACTACGCTGTGCTGTTCTTCCAGCGGGTCGGTGGAGAATCCGGGCGCGACGACAAACTCATCTTGCGAGGTAAGTACCTGACGCAAAAGTGGATCGTTTGGATTGCCTTTCTCCATGCGATCGATAAATGAGCGGGGCACGCGCAGGGCAAACAGCTTTTTGGCGCTGCGTCCGGCCAACAGTTTTTCGTCCGCGTCTATATTCAAAAGACGCAGAAGTTCATCAGGATCGGTCACAACATCGGCAAGTTGCGCTAACCAATCTTCTCTGGATGGGGTATTTAGGGTTACAATATGCGCCATTTTGTGGCTTAGCTACCAATTAATAAATTTCAGAGGGCCTTATGGCAACGTACTATAGCAACGATTTTCGTGCTGGTCTTAAAATCATGTTAGATGGCGAACCTTACGCGGTTGAAGCCAGTGAATTCGTGAAACCGGGTAAAGGTCAGGCATTCGCTCGCGTTAAACTGCGCCGTCTGCTGACTGGCACTCGCGTAGAAAAAACCTTCAAATCTACCGATTCCGCTGAAGGCGCTGATGTTGTCGATATGAACCTGACTTACCTGTACAACGACGGTGAGTTCTGGCACTTCATGAACAACGAAACTTTCGAGCAGCTGTCTGCTGATGCAAAAGCAATTGGCGACAACGCTAAATGGCTGCTGGATCAGGCAGAGTGCATCGTAACTCTGTGGAATGGTCAGCCGATCTCCGTTACTCCGCCGAACTTCGTTGAACTGGAAATCGTTGATACCGATCCGGGTCTGAAAGGTGATACCGCAGGTACTGGTGGCAAACCGGCTACCCTGTCTACTGGCGCTGTGGTTAAAGTTCCGCTGTTTGTACAGATCGGCGAAGTCATTAAAGTGGATACCCGCTCTGGTGAATACGTATCTCGCGTGAAGTAATGCGGTTGTGGTGCGGCCTGTGGGCTGCACCATCACTTTCTCAGGTCAGAGATGATGAAACGCCTTATCCTTCTTGTTTTGCTTGCCAGTGCGCTGCTCACGGGCTGTAACACCGCTCGCGGTTTTGGTGAAGACATTAAACATCTCGGTAATTCCATCTCCCGCGCAGCCAGCTAATTTTTCTTCTCTTCCTAAAAATCATCAGATTTCCGTCATTTTCGGTGGTGTTGTCTATTATTAATTTGCTATAGGCAAACACAAATAACATTACCTAAAAGGAAGACATTATGGTGAAGAAGACAATTGCAGCGATCTTTTCTGTTCTGGTGCTTTCAACAGTATTGACTGCCTGCAACACCACGCGTGGCGTTGGTGAAGATATCTCCGACGGCGGTAACGCGATTTCTGGCGCAGCAACGAAAGCGCAGCAATAAGCAATAACGGTACGGCAGTTTTGTCGTGCCGTTGATACTGATGACAAAGGCAAAATTGCCTGATGCGCTACGCTTATCAGACCTACATATCCCATGCAATATATTGAATTTGCACGATTTTGTAGGCTGGGTAAGGCATTAACGCCGCATCTGGCATAAACAACTGACACTTTGTCAACAATCGGTAACGGTACGACAAGTTTGTCGTACCGTTTATTTTTTCAGCGATAGTCACTAAGGTAATAGTTGAAATTCCCCTGCCACCAGGCAAAATATCCGTTCAACCATCAGCTTTGCAGGACGACCTGCAAACGCTTCTTTTCACCGGGGACGGCCCCATTTCTCCGGAGTTTTATATGTCCTGGATTATCTTATTTATTGCTGGGTTGCTGGAAGTCGTCTGGGCTGTTGGCCTGAAATATACCCACGGCTTTAGTCGTTTGACGCCAAGTGTTATTACCGTGACGGCGATGATTGTCAGTATGGCGCTGCTCGCCTGGGCGATGAAGTCATTACCTGTAGGGACGGCTTATGCTGTCTGGACGGGGATTGGCGCAGTCGGCGCGGCTATCACCGGCATTGTGCTGCTCGGCGAGTCCGCTAACCCGATGCGCCTGGCGAGTCTGGCGTTAATTGTGGTGGGAATTATTGGTCTGAAGCTCAGCACTCACTAACTACCGGGCTGTTGTACCCAAATAAACTTACTAACATCAAACCCTTCCCGGGTTGCGACTGCCAACATCTCCTGTTTAACTTCGTCAGAAATGGTTGGCGTGCGAGAGAGTATCCACAGGTAGTCGCGGTCCGGGCCGCAAACCAGCGCGTGGCGGTACTCCCGGTCGAGCGCGATGACATTATAACCGCCGTAGAATGGCCCAAAGAACGACACTTTCAGGGCTGCGCGACGCGGATCTCCAGTAAAGTAGGCTTTTCCTTCACTCTGCTGCCACATCTCTCTGTCTGGGTTATAGCCTTTATTAATGACATTCAGGCCGCCGTCATCCCGCAGGCTATACGTCGCGGTCACTTTCTCCAGCCCGCGTTCAAAGCGGTGATCAAAACGGGCAATCTCATACCATGTACCCAGATAGCGTTTGGTATCGAAATTATTTACCACGGTCACGCCACGCGGTGGTGTGGGAGAACTACAGGCAACCACCAGAAATGCAGCCGTCGCTGCGGCAACGAGAGGGAGCAGGCGCATAAATGTTTCCTTACTGGTTTTTTCTAAGTGTAGATGACAGCAAGGAAATGCGAAGAAAAGGTCCGAAAATTCGGACCCGATGAAATTTTACTGCAGAGCGTTGAGAATCTGCCAGGCGGCGGTAACTCTCGCTGGATTGGGATAATTTTTGTTAGCCAGCATCACAATACCCAGCTCTTTTTCTGGGATAAACGCGACATAGCTACCAAATCCGCCGGTCGCACCTGTTTTATGCACCCATGATGACCGCACAGCAGGAGCTGGGGGCGTAATCGCTTTTACTGGGCTTGTCGCCAGCGCAATTTTACTGTCGCTGCCATTGATGATGCTGTCAGGATTTACCGGCCAGTCCAGCATTTCCCAGCCCAGGCCCTGATACATATCGCCGGTTTGCCAGTAGCGAGATTGCGCCAGTTGTATCCCTTGCTGAAGTGTTTTGTCGTTGATATCACGGGGATTCATATTGCTTCGTACCCAGCGGGCCATATCTTCAATCGTCGATTTTACACCGTACGCTTCAGCATCTAACGCCCCTGGCGAAACATGCACTGCCTTACCTTCGCGATACCCCCAGGCGTAATTCTTTTCTTCCGCTGATGGCACATTAATCCACGTATGAGTGAGTTTGAGTGGCTGGAAAACACGAGTTTGCATCGCCTGTTCAAAGCTCAAACCGGATGGCTTCACAGCCAGTGCGCCGAACAAACCGATACTGGAGTTTGCATACAGACGTTGTGTTCCTGGCGCCCATTCAGGCTGCCAGTTTTGATAGAAGCGCAGCAAGTCGCTTGAGGATTTCACCTCATCCGGCACCTGTAACGGCAGGCCGCCAGCGGTGTAGGTTGCGAGATGTAATAGTGTGATCCCATTCCACTGTTTAGCGGTAAGTTCAGGCCAGTATTTTGTGACGGGATCGTTTAGATTGATTTCCCCTCGAGCAATAGCATCGCCACCAAGCACGCCCGTAAATGTTTTACTGACCGAGCCTAACTCAAACAACGTTTGCTGCGTGACGGGCCGCTTTTTTGCCACATCCGCGTAGCCCCAGGTAAAGTAATAAGGCTTACCCTGATAAATCACTGCAACGGCCATGCCGGGGATGTTTTGTTGCTCAACAAGTGGGGTAATTGTGTGATGCACAATATCGTTGATTTGTTGTTCGCTGTGGGGCGCGGCAAGAGTGGAGCAAGAGACGGTAATCAGTAAGGCGCAAAGCGTCGTTTTGAGCATAAGGTCTGGTTTCCATACAAAACGGCCCGCCATAGGCGGGCCGGATTTACATTGGCGATACGTTAGATTGTAACGATACCAATCAGTGTGACAACTGTCAGGATAGCAGCCAGACCGTAGAAAACCCATTTACCCGCAGGCACGTGAATTTTCAGATCGTGCATCGCGTGGTGCATACGGTGTAAACCACACCACAGCGGCAGGACGATCATCAGGAACAGGAATACGCGACCAATGAAGCTTTGCGCGAACGCCAGAACGCGTTCGTAGCTCAGTGCGTCACCCGGGAACAGACCCAGCGGCAACAGAATGCCAACCAGCAGGATCATTACCGGCGCAATGATCGCACTCCACATACCACCGGCCCCGAAGAGGCCCCAGAATACCGGTTCGTCAGAACGCTTTGGATTTGGATTAATCATCTCAGGCTCCTTACCAGTACAGGGCAACAAACAGGATTACGATGGTGGCAACCACGGTTACCGCCCAGAGACTTTTGATAATTGGCTCTGGTCCCATTTTTTCGTCTTTTACAATGATATTGGCCGCTTTCGGTGCCAGTTCAAACCAGGTTTTGGTGTGCAGCAGGGCTGCCGCCAGAGTGATCAGGTTAATGATCACGATAACCGGGTTTTGTAAAAAGTCGACGAATCCCGCCCAGGTTTCCGGGCCATTTTTCAGGGCAAACAGCCCGAAAATCAGTTCAATGCTGAACCACACAGCCGGAACCGCTGTGCCTTCGCGCAGCATGTAAAAGCGATAAAACGGCAATTTTTTCCACCAGGTGGACGTCATTGGCCGTACATACGGTTTACGTTTAGTCGTCATGTTGCACTCCTTAGCGTGGTTTCAGGGTCGCGATAAGAAAGTCTTTTGAACTTTCTACTTTGCCCTGCTGAATGGCCGCAGCCGGATCGACGTGTTTCGGGCAGACTTCGGAGCAGTAGCCCACGAAAGTACAGCTCCATACGCCGTTCTGGCTGTTTAACTGCGCCATACGCTCCTTCTTACCGTGGTCTCGGCTATCTTCGTTATAACGATGTGCCAGCGTAATGGCAGCCGGACCGATGAACTCTGGGTTCAGGCCGAACTGCGGGCATGCGGCATAGCACAGACCACAGTTGATGCAACCGGAGAACTGGTGATACTTCGCCATCTGCGCCGGGGTCTGGATGTTAGTACCCTGATCCGCGGTGCGGGAGTTGCCGATGATGTACGGTTTGATCGCTTCCAGACTTTCGATGAAGTGGGTCATATCGACCACCAGATCGCGTTCAATCGGGAAGTTAGCTAACGCTTCAACCTTCATGCCGTTGGTGTAGTCACGCAGGAAGGTTTTACATGCCAGTTTCGGCACGTTGTTAACCATCATGCCGCAGGAGCCACAAATCGCCATACGGCAGGACCAGCGGTAGCTCAGGTCCGGCGCAAGGTTGTCTTTGATATAGCCCAGCGCATCCAGCAATGAGGTGGTTTCATCATAAGGCACTTCATAGAATGCGCTATGTGGTGCGGTATCGACTTCCGGGTTATAACGCACCACCTCAATTTTCAGGTTTTTCATCTCAGCCATTCGCCTTCTCCTTCTTATTGGCTGCTTCCGCCTTATCGGCTGCATCCGCTTCGCCACCGTACATGCGTTTGGCCGGCGGCAGCTTAGTAATTTTCACGTCGCTGTACTCCAGGCGAGTAGTGCCATCAGCATCGCGGAAGGCGAGGGTGTGTTTGAGGAAGTTGATGTCGTCACGTTCAGTGCAACCTTCGTCCAGACGCTGGTGCGCGCCGCGGGACTCTTTACGTGCCATTGCAGAGTGCGCCATACATTCGGCAACGTTCAGACCGTGGCCCAACTCAATGGTGTAAAGCAGGTCGGTGTTGAACACGCTGGAAGTGTCGGTGATGCGAACGCGCTTGAAGCGTTCCTGCAGTTCCGCCAGCTTGTCGATGGTTTTCTGCATCAGTTCCGGCGTACGGTAGATACCGCAGCCTTCTTCCATGGCCAGGCCCATTTCGTCGCGGATCTTCGCCCAGTTTTCGCCGCCGTCCTGGTTAACCAGATCTTTCAGACGCTGTTCAACGCCAGCAACCTGGGCATTGATCGCTGCATCGTTGCCATTACCGGCAGTAGATGCGCGCTCCATTGCTTGCTCACCAGCCAGACGACCAAAGACCACCAGTTCCGCCAGGGAGTTGGAGCCCAGACGGTTTGCGCCGTGCAGACCTACAGAGGAACATTCGCCCACGGCGAACAGGCCCTTAATGCGGGTTTCGCAGTTCTGATCGGTTTCGATACCACCCATGGTGTAGTGCGCGGTCGGACGTACCGGAATCGGCTCTTTAACCGGATCGACGCCAACATAAGCTTTCGCCAGTTCACAGATGAACGGCAGACGTTCGTGCAGTTTTTTCTCGCCCAGGTGACGCAGGTCGAGGTAAACCACATCGCCACGCGGCGTGGAGATGGTGTTGCCTTTACGCCATTCGTGCCAGAAGGCCTGAGAAACTTTGTCGCGTGGACCCAGTTCCATGTATTTGTTTTTCGGTTCGCCCAGCGGAGTTTCTGGACCCATGCCGTAGTCTTGCAGATAACGGTAGCCATTTTTGTTGACCAGAATACCGCCTTCGCCACGGCAACCTTCGGTCATCAGGATACCGGAACCTGGCAGACCGGTTGGGTGATACTGAACGAATTCCATGTCACGCAGCGGAACACCGTGGCTCAGCGCCATACCCATACCGTCGCCAGTAACGATGCCGCCGTTGGTGTTGTAACGATAAACACGGCCAGCGCCACCGGTTGCCATCACCACTGCGTTAGCACGGATCTGAACCAGCGTGCCTTCCATCATGTTCATTGCTACCAGGCCGCGAACATGACCATCATCAACCAGAATATCCAGCACGAAGTGTTCGTCAAAACGCTGGATCTGCGGGAATTGCAGAGAGGTCTGGAACAGCGTATGCAGCATATGGAAGCCGGTCTTATCGGCGGCGAACCAGGTACGCTCGATTTTCATGCCGCCGAAGCGACGTACGTTCACGCTACCATCCGGGCGACGGCTCCATGGGCATCCCCACAGTTCCAGTTGGGTCATTTCGGTTGGGCAGTGGTGGACGAAATAATCCACAACATCCTGCTCACATAACCAGTCGCCACCCGCTACTGTATCGTTAAAGTGATAATCGAAGCTGTCATGATCCTGCGCGACAGCGGCGGAGCCCCCTTCTGCAGCAACGGTATGGCTGCGCATTGGGTATACTTTTGAGATTAGTGCGATTTTTGCATTCGGATTTGCCTGCGCGGCAGCAATTGCAGCACGTAATCCCGCGCCACCGGCACCTACAATGGCAAGATCGGCTTGAAAGGTTTGCACGACATTCCTCCAGATTGTTTTTATCCCACATCCACGTACTTCAGGGTAAGTGCCTGAAAGTTACGGTCTGCGAACGCTATTCCACTGCTCCTTTATAGGTACAACAGTATAGTCTGATGGATAAGTCTGAAATTTGACGAGATCGATTTTTTTAGTGCGCAAGCGGGCTAAATTATCACTGAAGATGATTAATTTAATTACTAAACCATCAGATTGTGGTTTTTTTAGTCACCCCCCCTTGCTGAATGATTCCTGCGTAAAATTTGTCTCGCCGTCGCGTTGCGAGTAGACTTCGTGCCCTTGTTAAAAACTGGAGATTTCACTATGAGCGAAACGGCATCCTGGCAGCCGAGCGCATCCATTCCTAACTTATTAAAACGCGCGGCGATTATGGCGGAGATCCGTCGTTTCTTTGCCGATCGTGGAGTGCTGGAGGTGGAGACGCCTTGTATGAGCCAGGCGACGGTAACCGATATTCATTTGGTCCCGTTTGAGACACGTTTCGTTGGCCCCGGACACTCTCAGGGGATGAATCTCTGGTTAATGACCAGCCCTGAATATCACATGAAACGCCTGCTGGTTGCCGGTTGTGGCCCAGTATTCCAGCTGTGCCGCAGCTTCCGTAATGAAGAGATGGGGCGTTATCACAACCCTGAGTTCACGATGCTGGAGTGGTATCGGCCGCATTATGATATGTACCGGCTGATGAACGAAGTTGACGATCTTCTGCAGCAAGTACTGGATTGCCCGGCTGCAGAAAGCCTTTCTTATCAGCAAGCCTTCTTACGTTATCTGGAAATTGATCCGCTCTCAGCTGATAAAACGCAGCTGCGGGAAGTGGCGGCGAAACTGGATCTGAGCAACGTTGCTGATACCGAAGAAGACCGCGATACGTTGTTGCAGTTGCTGTTTACCTTTGGTGTGGAACCGAACATTGGTAAAGAAAAACCGACCTTTGTTTATCATTTCCCTGCCAGTCAGGCATCACTGGCGCAAATCAGTACCGAAGATCATCGGGTCGCAGAGCGCTTCGAGGTCTACTACAAAGGTATTGAGCTGGCGAATGGTTTCCATGAATTAACAGACGCCCGTGAACAGCAACAACGTTTTGAGCAGGATAACCGCAAACGTGCGGCGCGTGGTTTACCGCAGCATCCAATCGACCAAAACCTCATCGAAGCTCTGAAAGTCGGTATGCCTGACTGCTCCGGCGTAGCTCTGGGCGTTGATCGTCTGGTGATGCTGGCGTTGGGCGCGGAGACGCTTGCGGAAGTGATTGCCTTTAGCGTTGACCGGGCATAATTCTGAAAAATCATCTAATTAACCACACAGAATGGCGCTGTAACGCCATTCTGTAGCAGATGTTTTCATTTTTCTGCTAAAGGCCACAATTTAAGACTGGATATTTGCTATCATCCAGGTATCAATTCTGTATGTTTTTTTATTGCGGCCCGTCAATCGATGGGTAGTGCAGTTCAGTGCGCGCGTTTTATACATGTGCTAAAACGAAGGATAATTTCATGCCTCACACGATAAAAAAGATGAGTCTGATAGGACTCATATTGATGATCTTTACCTCAGTATTTGGGTTTGCCAATAGTCCGGCAGCTTATTATTTAATGGGGTATAGTGCGATTCCCTTTTATATATTTTCTGCATTATTATTTTTTATACCATTTGCCTTAATGATGGCAGAAATGGGCGCGGCCTATCGCAAAGAAGAAGGCGGCATCTATTCCTGGATGAATAATAGTGTCGGACCACGTTTCGCCTTTATCGGCACATTTATGTGGTTTTCCTCTTATATCATCTGGATGGTGAGTACCTCAGCTAAAGTCTGGGTACCATTTTCTACGTTCCTCTACGGTACCGACATGACTCAGCACTGGCGCATTGCTGGCCTGGAGCCAACGCAGGTAGTGGGTCTGCTGGCGGTGGCATGGATGATCCTGGTTACCGTGGTTGCCTCAAAAGGGATTAATAAAATTGCTCGTATTACTGCAGTAGGTGGTATTGCAGTAATGTGTCTTAATTTAGTATTACTGTTAGTGAGCATTGCCATTTTGTTATTAAATGGTGGCCATTTTGCACAGGATATTAATTTCGTGGTATCGCCGAATCCAGGATATCAATCCGGTCTGGCGATGTTATCGTTTGTGGTATTTGCCATTTTCGCTTACGGCGGAATTGAAGCGGTTGGTGGTCTGGTAGATAAAACAGAAAACCCAGAAAAGAACTTTGCCAAAGGTATTGTTTTTGCCGCTATTGTTATTTCAATCGGTTATTCGCTGGCGATATTTTTATGGGGCGTCAGCACTAACTGGCAGCAGGTATTAAGTAATGGTTCCGTTAACCTCGGCAATATCACCTATGTGTTGATGAAAAGTCTGGGGATGACGCTGGGTAACGTGCTGCATTTGTCACCTGAGGCGTCATTGTCGCTGGGCGTATGGTTTGCGCGTATTACCGGGCTTTCGATGTTCCTGGCTTACACCGGCGCGTTCTTTACTCTTTGCTACTCGCCACTAAAAGCGATCATCCAGGGTACGCCGAAAGCGTTATGGCCGGAACCGATGACGCGCCTGAACGCCATGGGCATGCCGTCTATCGCCATGTGGATGCAGTGCGGGCTGGTTACTGTCTTCATCCTGCTGGTTTCGTTTGGCGGTGGTACCGCATCAGCGTTCTTTAACAAGCTGACGCTGATGGCGAACGTTTCCATGACGCTTCCCTATCTGTTCCTCGCGCTGGCTTTCCCATTCTTTAAAGCTCGTCAGGATCTCGACAGACCATTTGTGATTTTCAAAACACACATGTCGGCAACGATCGCGACAGTGGTGGTGGTACTGGTGGTGACGTTTGCGAACGTTTTCACAATTATCCAGCCAGTGGTTGAAGCCGGAGACTGGGATAGCACATTGTGGATGGTTGGCGGCCCTGTCTTCTTCTCGCTGTTAGCGATGGCGATTTACCAGAATTATTGCAGCAGAGTGGCAAAAAATCCTCAGTGGGCGGCTGAGTAATCAGATGCCCTATCGTCGGCCTGACGATAGGGCGTAATGACAGGGAATGAGTGGGATTTCGTATGCGCTATAGCGAAATTAAACTACGGGTTACCTCATGAGTGCGCGCATGTTTGTCTTGTGCTGCATCTGGTTTGTTGTGGCGATCCCCTGGATACTCATCACTTCCACGCTGGACAAAGAGTGGATGATTGATGAAGGCGGGGTTAAAAACATCTGTGATGTGCTGGAGTATCTGGAAAATGACGATACTCGCGATGTCGGTGTGATATTGACGTTGCCGCTCTTTTTCCCTTTTCTCTGGTTCGCGCTGCGGCGAAAAAAAGGCGGCTGGTTTATGTACGTCACCGCACTTGCGATCTTCGGCTACTGGCTGTGGCAGTTTTTTCTGCGCTATCAGTTTTGCTTGTGAGCCGGATGGGGTCATCCGGCCACAAAGACCTTACAAACTTCCCGCCTGACGACCTTTGCCCGCAGAAGTTAATGTTCTCCCCGTTTGTTTACCGTTGAGTCTTTCCAGACGCATCTGGAAGGGCGGGAATGGCATATCAATACCGTGGGCGTGGAAGCCCGCCAGAATCAGTTGATGGATTTCATGGCGCAGCGGCATGCGGTGACCCATTTCTGCGGCGTAAATACGCAGCTCGAAAATCTGGATCCCTTGCTGTAGATCCACCAGGAAGACTTCCGGCGCCGGGTTATCGATCACCAGCGAGCAGCGGCGCGCAGCGTTGAGCAAGATTTCTGTCACTTCTTCACTGTTGGCATCGGCAGGGGCCGGAATCGTCAGCACCACGCGCGTGACCGAGTCAGAGAGCGACCAGTTGATAAACTGCTCAGTAATAAACGCCTTGTTTGGCACGATAATCTCTTTGCGGTCCCAGTCGCTGATAGTTGTGGCGCGGGTGTTAATTTTCGTTACGCTACCGGTAAGATCGCGGATCGTTACCGTATCGCCAATGCGAATCGGTTTTTCGAATAGGATAATCAGGCCAGAGATAAAGTTGGCGAAAATTTCCTGCAAACCAAAGCCCAGACCAACACCGAGCGCGGCGACCAGCCACTGTAATTTCGACCACTCAATACCAATCATCGAGAAGCCGACCAGCCCGCCAATCAGCATCAGCAGATATTTGGTGATGGTGGTGATGGCGTAGCCCGTACCCGGCGTTAAATCGAGATGCTGCAAGATTGCCAGTTCCAGCAGCGCGGGCAGATTGCGCACCAGTTGCGTGGTGATGATGAACACCAGAATAGCTATCAGCACCGCACCGAGGGTGATCGGCTCCAGGCTTTCTACGCCCTGTACCGTGGAAGTGACATCCCACAGCGAAATATTTTCGAGGAAGCCGAAAGCGGAATGGATTTCTGACCACAGCACAATGACCGAAAGCAGGGCGATCAACATCAGGATTGAGCGCACCAGCCGCAAGGACTGCGCACTGATGGCATCGAGATCGACTTCGCTTTCATCGACTTCAATCGCCCCTTCCGGGCTACTGTGATGATGCGCTTCCTCTTCGCCACGCGCGCGCTGCGCTAACATCTCGGCCCGGCGATGTTTCGCCCGGTCAAAAGCCAGTCTGCGCCGCTGGATTAGCATCCAGCGGCGGATAACGTGGTAAACCACCAACAGCAGGAACCAGATGGCGACCGAGGTTTCAAGCCTTGCTAACAGCGCCTGTGCCGTTGCCAGGTAACCGACTGCCGCTGCCAGAATAGCGACCAGCGGCGCGCCAATCATCATGTTCCATAACATATGGTTGGTAATGTTATCGCCGCTTCCCTCTTTGTTGAGGTACAGCGGGATCCCCGCTTTTTTCAAACTGAGGGTGACCACCGCCAGCGCACCACATATGAGAATAAAGCAAAGCCGTCCCAGCGAACCGGAAAACTCGCGGTCGTCGAGATTATCGAACATCATCAGCGCCATAATCAGCGGCACGATAAGCCCGATGCTCATCAGGTAGTAGCGCATCCCGCGGGAAACACGTTCGCGCGGCCAGCCAAAATGAGCGATAAACAAGCCGTTCGGGCGGGCAAATGTGGCGCAAATCATCACTACCCACAGCAGCGGCACGGTGGCTGTTACGCCATCACCAATCGCTACCGCCAGCGGATAAGGCCACGCCTCGCGCAAGCCGTAACCCAGCGTCATCCACAGCACCGGTAACGGTGACGCGACGAGAATCGACCAGAAAAGGGTGCGTAATGTCAGCCAGAAGTGATCCTGAGTCACCTTGCCGACTTTCGCTGCCGAACGTTCGAGAAAACGGGTGAAATAGCGGCGCGAGTAAATACTGCAACCGACCAGAATCAACGCGCCAAACAGCGGCAAAATCGTTTCTTTGCTGGTCAGCATCATGATGCTGGCTTTACCTAACTGGCTGAAGGTGTCCAGCGAAATGAGACGGCGCAGGTCCTGGGCGATTTCCAGCGGCCAGGCGATGGTCATCGGGCGCACGTCAGAGGTCCAGAACAGATAGCGGTGCGTCGCTTCGTTCACCTCTTTCAGCGCATCTTCCAGTTGCCCGTTGGAGACTTTCAGCTTGGTCAGTTCCAGCAGTAGCGTGTCACCACCCTGCAACAATGAGTTCAGCAACTCACGCTGAGTACGCAGTTGTGCTTCGAGAATACGGTTTTGCTCGGCGGTCAGCGGTTTGCCGTCAGCCTGAAGGATTTGTCGCAGTTGAGGTTGTTTATTGAGTAGATCCTCATAGTGCAGCCGTTGAACGCGCAACTGCGCCATTTCGGTATCAAGTTGTTGCGGTTTCGGCATTTCCGGCAGTCGTGCCACCTGCGCTCGCAATGCTTCGCCGAGCAGGTTGGACGCTCCCAGCCATTGTGACTGCTCGCGCAGGGTATTCAGCGCCTGCCGGACCTGTAATGTCTGGCTGGCAGCCTGACGTTGTTGCGAAGCGACGAGATCCATTCGCTGCGCCTGCTGATTCAGCGCTGCCGAAAGCTCGCGGTTAATTTTGAATTGCGCGACGATATCTTTCGGTAAATCGGCACTGCTTTCAGCCAACAACTCGGTGCTTTCCAGCGCCCGCTCCGCCTCAAGCTGGCGTTGGCTGTTCAACTGATTACGTAAGGCCTGCAAATACGCATCCAGCTGCTGGCTCTCTTTTTCCGCCAGCTCAGAGCGCAAGCGCGCTAATTCCTGGCGGTTATTGGCAGACAGCTGCGCCAGCTCCAGTTCATCAACGAGGGCTTTCAGACGTGCGGAGTCAGACTGCAACGCGAAATTTTGTGCCTGATTAAGCGGGGTATTGCCGGTAAGTGTTCCCAGGCGGCGCTCAATTTCATTTAACTGACGACGGGCATCAGTTTGCTGTTGCGGAAGTTGATTCAATGAATCCGCTATCTCGCGGGCGCGTTCCTGCTCTTGCTGGGCCTGACGGCTTTTATCCAGCAACTGACTGCTGACCTGGAGAATTTCCTGATTCAGCGCGTCGGTAGACATTCCCGGCGACACGCTGCGCGGCTCGTCACGCATGTTGTTTAATTGTGCGCGCAGAGTAGCAGAGAGTTTCGGATAATTATCAATGACTTCTTGATATTGCTTGATACGCTCAAGGGAACTTTTTCGTTCCTCAAGCGCATTTAAGGCAGACTGGAGCGCCTCTACGACGTCCGGCTGCGCGGGTTTTGCCGCTTTTGCCTGCTCCAGTTCTTGGGTGATTTGTTTGCTATCGGGGGCCGTCGCGGCGTACGCCCCCCAACTGAGGCACCAGGCCATCAGAAAAGTGATAATCAGGCGCACGTCAGCGTTTCCTTTGATGGATTAGACCTGGTCTTTTTTGTCGTCAACCAATGGGCTGGCG
This sequence comes from Escherichia sp. E1130, assembly GCF_005781065.1. Taxonomy (NCBI): domain Bacteria; kingdom Pseudomonadati; phylum Pseudomonadota; class Gammaproteobacteria; order Enterobacterales; family Enterobacteriaceae; genus Escherichia; species Escherichia sp. E1130. The sequence goes on along the minus strand of NZ_VATL01000004.1, from coordinate 438,635 downwards.
TCGTGTTCTGCTTCGATCTCTTCAGCAGGAAGCGAGGCTGGTTCAGCGTCTGGCGTAACAAAGGTTTCGGTAGATACTGCCAGCGGCTGGCCAATTTTCGTGACAGACAGGCTTTCCAGTTGCTCAACCAGATTCACTTTACCTGGTGCAAACAGGTTGATAACGGTAGAGCCAAGTTTAAAGCGACCCATTTCCTGGCCTTTCAGCAGCGCCACAGAACCGTCGTTTTCCCCGGCAGGCCAGGTCCAGCGTTTGATGATGCCTTCGCGCGGTGGTGTAATGGTACCCGCCCAGACAGTCTCAATGCTGCCAACAATCGTCGCACCAACCAGAATCTGCGCCATCGGGCCAAATTCGGTATCGAACAGGCAGATCACGCGTTCGTTACGGGCAAACAGATTTGGCACGTTCTGAGCAGTGAGATGGTTAACGGAGAAGAGATCGCCCGGCACGTAGATCATCTCACGCAAAATACCGTTGCACGGCATGTGTACGCGGTGATAGTCACGCGGGGAGAGGTAAGTGGTCACAAACGTACCATTGCGGAAAAGATCCGCCATCAGATAGTTGCCCGCCAGCAGGGCTTCGAGGCTGTAATTGTGGCCTTTGGCTTGCAGGATTTTATCTTCTTCGATTTTACCTAACTGGCTGATAACGCCATCGGCAGGCATGACCAGTACATTCGGATCGGTATTGATTGGGCGTACTTCGTCACGCAGCGGACGGACAAAAAATTCGTTAAAGGTGCGGTAGCTGGCAGTATCCGGCTTCTGCGCCTCTTGCATGTCGACTTTGTAGTATTTAACGAACAGATCGATAACCAGTTTTGTCAGCCATCCTGCTCGCTTGCTTGCGCCCCAACCCGCCAGGCGAGTAAGCCATAGTTTCGGCAGAATGTACTGTAGCGAAAGTTTAAATGAATTTAACAAAGTAGCCTCCAGGCCATTGTTTTGTCGTTCCTGATCCGGCGTATATGCCGGATCCTGAAAAAAAGGGGACGATTCTAACGACGGTTAGCTTAATTGTCAGTCATCCGTATCAGAAAAGTTTTTACGCGTTTTTACCTGCGCCATGCTTTCCAGAATACGGTGATAGTTTTCGAAACGGGTTTCCGCGATTTTCCCTTCGTCAACGGCTTCACGGATAGCGCAGCCCGGATCGGTATCGTGTTTGCAATCGCGGTATTTGCACAGACCTAAGTAGTCATGGAATTCGACAAAACCGTGAGTGATTTGTTCCGGCTCGAGATGCCAGAGTCCGAATTCGCGTACCCCAGGAGAATCAATCACATCGCCGCCGTGCGGGAAGTGATACAACCGAGCGGCAGTCGTGGTGTGCTGACCCAGACCAGAGTTGTCAGACACATCGTTGGTCAGGATCTCTTTTTGCAGCCCCAGCAACGCGTTCAGCAGGCTGGATTTGCCAACGCCAGATTGCCCGGCAAAAATGCTGATGCGTCCGGTCAATGCCTCTTCCAGCGGTTTCAGCCCATCCTGAGTATGGCTGGAAACCATCAATACGCGATAACCGATGTTGCGGTAGATATCCATCTGTTCGTTGACGAACGCCATGCCTTCGTCGTCCAACAGGTCAATCTTGTTGAGCACAATAATCGGCTCAATCTGCAAGGTTTCGCAGGCTACCAGGTAACGGTCGATGATATTGAGCGACAGCTCCGGCAAAATGGCGGAGACAATAACAATCTGATCGATGTTGGCGGCGATGGGTTTCACGCCGTCGTAGAAATCCGGGCGCGTTAACACCGAGGTGCGCTCATGTACCGCTTCCACGATCCCTTTGACATTTACGCCTTCCGCCGCCGGTTTACCCGGACGCCAGACTACGCGGTCGCCGGTCACCAGCGAACGGATGGTACGGCGAATATTGCAGCGGTGAACGTCGCCATCGGCGGATTCCACATCAGCGTGCATACCAAAGCGGCTGATGACGATACCTTCATCAGGCTCGCCAAACAGATTGTCGTCGTAGTCGGGCTTCTCCTTAGACGTTTTAAGACGACGCTGGTGATTGGCGTTCACGCGGCGCTGCTGGCCTTTGGAGAGTTTATTTTTACTCAATCGTACAGACTCCTGGTCGCCCCTGATGGGCAAAACATCTATGATACACGCAATTGTGGATCAATATAGTCACTGTGAATGGGTGGAAAATAGCATGAGTGCCAATGAAAACAACCTGATTTGGATCGATCTTGAGATGACCGGTCTGGATCCCGAGCGCGATCGCATTATTGAGATTGCCACGCTGGTGACCGATGCCAACCTGAATATTCTGGCAGAAGGGCCGACCATTGCAGTACATCAGTCCGATGAACAGCTGGCGCTGATGGATGACTGGAACGTGCGCACCCATACCGCCAGCGGGCTGGTGGAGCGTGTGAAAGCGAGCACGATGGGCGATCGGGAAGCAGAACTGGCGACGCTCGAATTTTTAAAACAGTGGGTGCCAGCGGGGAAATCGCCTATCTGCGGTAACAGCATCGGTCAGGATCGCCGCTTCCTGTTCAAATACATGCCGGAACTGGAATCGTACTTCCACTACCGCTATCTCGATGTCAGCACGCTGAAAGAGCTGGCGCGCCGCTGGAAGCCGGAAATTCTCGACGGTTTTACCAAGCAGGGGACGCATCAGGCGATGGATGATATCCGCGAATCAGTTGCGGAACTGGCTTACTACCGCGAGCATTTCATCAAGCTGTAAAATTTTTCCTGGTCACGTAACCGCCGGAATACACTTGCGGCGGCGTGATTTTGACGCTAAATTGAACGCCTTGCTGATAATTTCAGCACTTGAGATAAAAATTCTAAAAATTTTTTTTAGGGGGGTTGCAGAGGGAAAGATTTCTCGTATAATGCGCCTCCCGTAACGACGCAGAAATGCGAAATTACGAAAGCAAAAATTAAGTAGTACGCGGGAATAGCTCAGTTGGTAGAGCACGACCTTGCCAAGGTCGGGGTCGCGAGTTCGAGTCTCGTTTCCCGCTCCAAAATTTGAAAAGTGCTGTAAAGCACAGACCACCCAATCGCAGTATTTCGAATTGCGACAAGGCGGCAACTGAACGAATCCTTGGGGACTTACAAAAGTAAGTGACTAAGGTGAGTGAAGGCAGCCAAGGCAGTAGCAGTTCGAAAGACGAAGATTAAGCGGGAATAGCTCAGTTGGTAGAGCACGACCTTGCCAAGGTCGGGGTCGCGAGTTCGAGTCTCGTTTCCCGCTCCAAAATTTGAAAGTGCTGCAAAGCACAGACCACCCAAGCGGGAATAGCTCAGTTGGTAGAGCACGACCTTGCCAAGGTCGGGGTCGCGAGTTCGAGTCTCGTTTCCCGCTCCAAATTCTTCCCCCAATAAAATATCCACAGCGACGCGATGCGTTATTGCTGGTTTTTGTTGCCTCTGACAAACTCTTGTAAACAGAGTTATCCACAGGTCCGGGCTGTAATCTTAATTTCAGAAAAACTTCGCACGGTGAATAGTAATTTTTTAACTTGTTGATATATAAGTTGAAAATTAAGATTGTATTTTGTCGTATCGATCACTTGACGATGATATTCGTCTTGAATTGCAATGCGTTTTTATTTTTATTCACAAGCTGTGGATGAATCAGGCGTCACGTGGTAGTCCCTTTTCAATTACACGAACCAGACGCTGTTTTTTCGGTAATTGCACTTCGACCACGCACGCATTTCGTCTCTCAATTTGCTGCGCAATCGCCCACGCTATATGCTCATCAAGAAGTGGGTGCTCACCTTTACGACTTTCCAGCGCCGTCAGAATCGCTTCATCCCAGGGCGCATTGCCTAATGCTACGGCGATATTACGCAGCCAACGCAGGTGACCTATACGGCGAATCGCCGATCCTTCCGTGACTTTTAAGAATTTCTCTTCGCTCCATGCAAAAAGCTCAATGAGTTCCGGTGCGTGTAGTGGTTTGCGCGGGCTGAAATCGTCTTCAGTTGTCAGTTGTGAATAGCGATTCCACGGGCAGATAAGCTGACAGTCATCACAGCCGTAAATACGGTTTCCCATTAACGGTCGCAACTCTTCCGGGATAGCCCCTTCCAGCTCAATCGTCAGATAAGAAATACAACGGCGAGCATCGACGGTATATGGCTCGACGATGGCGCCGGTCGGGCAAATCGTCATACAGGCCACGCATTTACCGCATCCTTCCTCGACCGGTTGATCCACGGGCAGAGGAATATCGACCAGCAATTCACCTAAAAAGAAGAACGAACCGGCCTCGCGATTGAGGATAAGTGAGTGCTTACCTGTCCAGCCAAGTCCAGCTTTTTCAGCTAACGGGCGCTCGAGAATAGGCGCAGAATCGACAAACGGTCTAAAATTCAGCGAAACACAATGTTGCTGAATCATCTCGCCCAGCTTTTTGAGTCGGTTGCGCAGAAGCTTGTGATAGTCACGGCCCAGCGCATAACGGCTAACATAGCCGAGTTTGGGATTTTTCAGCGTGCTGGCAAATGCGGCGTTGGCAGGAAGATAATTCATCCGCACGCTGATCACGCGCAGCGTACCGGGCAATAACTCGTGGGGGCGGGCGCGCAGCATACCGTGACGCGCCATCCAGTCCATTTCGCCGTGGTACTGTTTGTCCAGCCATGCTTGCAGTTTGGGCTCGGACTCGCTGAGATCGGTATCGGTAATACCTACCTGCTGAAAGCCCAGTTCCAGCCCCCACTGTTTAATTTTTTGCGCTAACTGATTGAGATCGAGGGGCTCTGACATGACGGACCATACAATGAAGAAAAACCCCGTAAGTATACCACACACCGTCTGGCACGCCGACGATATCCGCCGCGGAGAACGTGAGGCGGCCGATGCGCTGGGGCTAACGCTCTATGAGCTGATGCTTCGCGCTGGCGAAGCCGCATTTCAGGTGTGTCGTGCGGCTTATCCTGACGCCCGCTACTGGCTGGTGCTGTGCGGTCACGGCAATAACGGCGGTGATGGTTACGTGGTCGCGCGGCTGGCAAAAGCGGTCGGCATTGATGTCACGCTGCTGGCCCAGGAAAGTGACAAACCGTTGCCGGAAGAGGCCGCGCTGGCACGCGAGGCATGGTTAAACGCGGGAGGCGAAATCCATGCGACGAATATTGTCTGGCCCGAGTCGGTGGATCTGATCGTCGATGCGCTGCTCGGCACTGGATTGCAGCAAGCGCCTCGTGAATCTATTAGCCAATTAATCGACCATGCTAATACCCATCCCGCGCCGATTGTGGCGGTTGATATCCCTTCCGGCCTGTTGGCGGAAACCGGCGCCACGCCAGGTGCGGTGATCAACGCCGATCACACCATCACCTTTATTGCGCTGAAACCTGGCTTGCTCACCGGGAAAGCACGGGATGTTACCGGACAACTGCATTTTGACTCTCTGGGGCTGGATAGCTGGCTGGCAGGTCAGGAGACGAAAATTCAACGGTTTTCTGCTGAACAACTTTCTCACTGGCTGAAACCGCGTCGCCCGACTTCGCATAAAGGTGATCACGGGCGGCTGGTGATTATCGGTGGCGATCACGGCACGGCAGGAGCTATTCGTATGGCAGGAGAAGCGGCGCTGCGTGCTGGCGCTGGTTTGGTCAGAGTGCTGACCCGCAGTGAAAACATTGCGCCGCTGCTGACCGCACGACCGGAATTGATGGTGCATGAACTGACTATGGACTCTCTTACAGACAGCCTGGAATGGGCCGATGTGGTGGTGATTGGTCCCGGTCTGGGCCAGCAAGAATGGGGAAAAAAAGCCCTGCAAAAAGTTGAAAATTTTCGCAAACCGATGTTGTGGGATTCCGATGCATTGAACCTGCTGGCAATCAATCCCGATAAGCGTCACAATCGCGTGATCACGCCGCATCCTGGCGAGGCTGCGCGGTTGTTAGGCTGTTCCGTCGCTGAAATTGAAAGTGACCGCTTACATTACGCACAACGTCTGGTACAACGTTATGGCGGCGTAGCGGTGCTGAAAGGTGCCGGAACCGTGGTCGCCGCACATCCTGACGCTTTAGGTATTATTGACGCCGGAAATGCAGGCATGGCGAGCGGCGGCATGGGCGATGTGCTCTCTGGTATTATTGGCGCATTGCTTGGGCAAAAATTATCGCCGTATGATGCAGCGTGCGCGGGCTGTGTCGCACACGGTGCGGCAGCTGACGTACTGGCAGCGCGTTTTGGTACGCGCGGGATGCTGGCAACCGATCTCTTTTCCACGCTACAGCGTATTGTTAACCCGGAAGTGACTGATAAAAACCATGATGAATCGAGTAATTCCGCTCCCTGATGAGCAGGCAACATTAGACCTGGGCGAGCGGGTAGCGAAAGCCTGCGATGGCGCAACCGTAATCTATCTGTATGGCGATTTAGGCGCAGGTAAAACCACCTTCAGCCGTGGCTTTTTACAAGCTCTGGGTCATCAGGGTAATGTCAAAAGCCCCACTTATACGCTGGTCGAACCCTATACGCTCGACAATTTAATGGTTTATCACTTTGATTTGTACCGCCTTGCCGATCCCGAGGAGCTGGAGTTTATGGGGATCCGCGACTATTTTGCCAACGATGCCATCTGCCTGGTGGAGTGGCCACAACAAGGTACAGGTGTTCTTCCTGACCCGGATGTCGAAATACACATTGATTATCAGGCACAAGGCCGTGAGGCGCGCGTGAGTGCGGTTTCCTCTGCGGGTGAATTGTTGCTGGCGCGTTTAGCCGGTTAACCTTTAAAAGGTGGCGGGATGATGTATCGCATCAGAAATTGGTTGGTGGCGGCGTTGGTGCTGCTGTGCGCGCAGGCTGGCGCCGCGACGCTCTCTGATATTCAGGTTTCTAACGGTAATCAACAGGCGCGGATAACGTTAAGTTTTAATGGCGATCCTGATTATGCGTTTAGCCATCAAAGCAAACGCACCGTGGCGCTCGATATCAAACAAACGGGCGTGATTCAGGGGCTGCCGTTGTTGTTCAGCGGTAATAATCTGGTGAAGGCGATTCGCTCTGGAACGCCTAAAGATGCACAAACGTTGCGGCTGGTGGTCGATCTTACCGAAAACGGTAAAACCGAAGCGGTGAAGCGGCAGAATGGCAGCAATTACACCGTTGTCTTTACGATTAATGCCGATGCGCCGCCACCGCCCCCTCCAACGCCTGTGGTTGCTAAACGCGTTGAGGCTCCGCCAGTGGTCGCACCGCGCGTCAGCGAACCGGCGCGCAATCCGTTTAAAACAGAAAACAACCGTACCACGGGCGTTATCAGCAGCAATACGGTAACGCGTCCGGCAGCGCGCTCGACGGCTAACACTGGCGATAAAATTGTCATCGCTATTGATGCTGGACACGGCGGTCAGGACCCTGGCGCTATCGGCCCTGGTGGTACACGGGAGAAAAATGTCACCATCGCCATTGCGCGTAAATTACGTACCTTGCTCAATAACGATCCGATGTTCAAGGGCGTTTTAACCCGTGACGGGGATTACTTTATCTCGGTGATGGGGCGCAGCGATGTGGCACGTAAGCAAAACGCCAATTTCCTTGTGTCGATTCATGCCGATGCCGCACCAAACCGTAGTGCCACCGGAGCCTCCGTATGGGTGCTCTCTAACCGTCGCGCCAACAGCGAAATGGCAAGCTGGCTGGAACAGCATGAGAAGCAGTCGGAGCTGCTGGGCGGGGCGGGCGATGTGCTGGCGAACAGTCAGGCCGACCCGTACCTAAGCCAGGCGGTGCTGGATTTACAATTCGGTCATTCCCAGCGGGTAGGGTATGATGTGGCGACCAATATGATCAGTCAGTTGCAACGCATTGGCGAAATTCATAAACGCCGACCAGAACACGCCAGTCTCGGCGTTCTGCGTTCGCCGGATATCCCGTCAGTACTGGTCGAAACTGGTTTTATCAGCAATAACAGCGAAGAACGTTTGCTGGCGAGCGACGATTACCAACAACAACTGGCAGAAGCCATTTACAACGGCCTGCGCAATTACTTCCTTGCGCATCCAATGCAGTCTGCGCCGCAGGGTGCAACGGCACAAACTGCCAGTACGGTGACGACGCCAGATCGCACGCTGCCAAACTAAGGATTATTGATGCCAATTCAGGTCTTACCGCCACAACTGGCGAACCAGATTGCCGCAGGTGAGGTGGTCGAGCGACCTGCGTCGGTAGTCAAAGAACTGGTGGAAAACAGCCTCGATGCGGGCGCGACGCGTATCGATATTGATATCGAACGCGGTGGGGCGAAACTTATCCGCATTCGTGATAACGGCTGCGGTATCAAAAAAGATGAGCTGGCGCTGGCGCTCGCGCGTCATGCCACCAGTAAAATCGCCTCTCTGGACGATCTCGAAGCCATTATCAGCCTGGGCTTTCGCGGTGAGGCGCTGGCGAGTATCAGTTCGGTTTCCCGTCTGACGCTCACTTCGCGTACCACGGAGCAGCAGGAAGCCTGGCAGGCCTATGCCGAAGGGCGCGATATGGACGTGACGATTAAACCGGCGGCGCATCCGGTGGGTACGACGCTGGAAGTGCTGGACCTGTTCTACAACACCCCGGCGCGGCGCAAATTCTTGCGCACCGAGAAAACCGAATTTAACCATATCGATGAAATCATCCGCCGCATTGCGCTGGCGCGTTTCGACGTCACTATCAACCTGTCGCATAACGGAAAAATCGTACGTCAGTACCGAGCAGTACCGGAAGGCGGGCAAAAAGAACGCCGTTTAGGGGCGATTTGCGGCACTGCTTTTCTCGAACATGCGCTGGCGATCGAATGGCAACACGGCGATCTCACGCTGCGCGGCTGGGTGGCCGATCCGAATCACATCACGCCCGCACTGGCGGAAATTCAGTATTGCTACGTGAATGGTCGCATGATGCGCGATCGCCTGATCAATCACGCGATCCGCCAGGCCTGCGAAGACAAACTGGGGGCCGATCAGCAACCGGCATTTGTGCTATATCTGGAGATCGACCCGCATCAGGTGGACGTCAACGTACACCCCGCCAAACACGAAGTGCGTTTCCATCAGTCGCGTCTGGTGCATGACTTTATCTATCAGGGCGTGCTGAGCGTGCTGCAACAGCAGCTGGAAACGCCTTTGCCGTTGGAAGATAACGCCCAGTCAGCACCGCGCCATATACCCGAAAACCGCGTGGCAGCAGGGCGTAATCACTTTGCTGAACCGGCAGTTCGTGAGCCAGTGGCTCCGCGTTACTCTCCGTCTTCATCTCCTGCGCCTGCTGCAAGTAGCGGTAGCCGTCAGGCCGCCCCGTGGCCGAACGCGCAACCGGGCTACCAGAAACAGCAAGGCGATGTGTATCGCCAGCTTTTGCAAACGCCTGCAGCGATGCACAAACCAAAAGTGCAAGAATCGCAGGAACTTACGCTGGCTGCGAATGGTCAAAGCTTTGGTCGGGTGTTGACTATCGTCCATTCGGACTGTGCGCTACTAGAACGTGACGGCAATATTTCACTTTTAGCCCTGCCGGTGGCGGAACGCTGGTTACGTCAGGCGCAGTTAACGCCGGGAGATGCGCCGGTCTGCGCTCAGCCGCTGCTTATTCCGCTGCGGCTAAAAGTCTCTGGTGAAGAAAGATCGGCCTTAGAAAAAGCGCAGTCTGCACTGGCGGAATTGGGTATTGAATTTCAGTCCGATGCGCAGCATGTGACCATCAGGGCCGTGCCTTTACCCTTACGCCAACAAAATTTACAAATCTTGATTCCTGAACTGATAGGCTACCTGGCGAAGCAGTCCGTATTCGAACCTGGCAATATTGCGCAGTGGATTGCACGAAATCTGATGAGCGAACATGCGCAGTGGTCAATGGCACAGGCCATTACCCTGCTGACGGACGTAGAACGGTTATGTCCGCAGCTTGTGAAAACGCCGCCGGGTGGTCTGTTACAATCTGTTGATTTACATCCGGCGATAAAAGCCCTGAAAGATGAGTGATATCAGTAAGGCGAGCCTGCCTAAGGCGATTTTTTTGATGGGGCCGACGGCCTCCGGTAAAACGGCGTTAGCTATTGAGCTGCGTAAAATTTTACCAGTAGAGTTGATAAGTGTTGATTCTGCCCTTATTTACAAAGGGATGGATATCGGGACGGCGAAGCCGAACGCTGAAGAATTACTCGCCGCGCCGCACCGATTGCTGGATATTCGCGATCCGTCGCAGGCTTATTCGGCCGCTGATTTTCGCCGCGATGCGCTGGCGGAGATGGCCGATATCACGGCGGCGGGGCGGATCCCACTGTTAGTGGGCGGTACGATGTTGTATTTCAAGGCATTGCTGGAAGGGTTGTCGCCGCTACCGTCGGCGGACCCGGAAGTACGGGCCAGAATTGAGCAACAGGCGGCAGAGCAAGGTTGGGAGTCATTGCATCGTCAACTTCAGGAGATCGATCCGGTTGCGGCAGCAAGGATTCATCCAAATGATCCACAAAGGCTTTCCCGAGCACTGGAAGTTTTTTTCATTTCGGGTAAAACTTTAACGGAACTGACGCAAACGTCAGGAGACGCTCTACCGTATCAGGTGCATCAGTTCGCCATCGCCCCGGCGAGCCGTGAACTGCTCCATCAACGAATTGAGCAGCGTTTTCATCAGATGTTGGCTTCAGGTTTTGAAGCAGAAGTCCGGGCGCTTTTTGCCCGAGGAGATTTGCATACGGATTTGCCTTCCATTCGTTGCGTGGGTTATCGCCAGATGTGGTCTTACCTTGAAGGCGAAATCTCATACGATGAAATGGTTTATCGAGGTGTTTGCGCCACGAGACAGTTGGCGAAGCGGCAGATAACCTGGCTGCGTGGTTGGGAAGGAGTTCACTGGCTTGACAGTGAAAAACCAGAACAGGCGCGTGACGAAGTATTACAGGTTGTTGGTGCTATCGCAGGCTGAATGTGTACAATTGAGACGTATCGTGCGCAATTTTTTCAGAATCGAAAGGTTCAAAGTACAAATAAGCATATAAGGAAAAGAGAGAATGGCTAAGGGGCAATCTTTACAAGATCCGTTCCTGAACGCACTGCGTCGGGAACGTGTTCCAGTTTCTATTTATTTGGTGAATGGTATTAAGCTGCAAGGACAAATCGAGTCTTTTGATCAGTTCGTGATCCTGTTGAAAAACACGGTCAGCCAGATGGTTTATAAGCACGCGATTTCTACTGTTGTCCCGTCTCGCCCGGTTTCTCATCACAGTAACAACGCCGGTGGCGGTACCAGCAGTAACTACCATCATGGTAGCAGCGCGCAGAATACTTCCGCGCAACAGGACAGCGAAGAAACCGAATAAGGTTTCGGGCTGTTTTTTTTACACGGGGAGCCAGCGATCCTGCGTTCCCCGCTGATCTATTTAGAGGGTTATACGCTTGTTTGACCGTTATGATGCTGGTGAGCAGGCGGTACTGGTACACATCTATTTTACGCAAGACAAAGATATGGAAGACCTCCAGGAGTTTGAATCTCTGGTTTCTTCCGCCGGTGTCGAAGCATTGCAGGTGATTACCGGTAGCCGTAAAGCGCCGCACCCAAAGTATTTTGTAGGTGAAGGTAAAGCAGTTGAAATTGCGGAAGCCGTAAAAGCGACGGGAGCTTCGGTCGTTCTTTTTGACCATGCCCTGAGCCCGGCGCAGGAGCGTAACCTGGAGCGTTTGTGCGAGTGTCGTGTTATCGACCGCACCGGCCTTATTTTAGATATTTTCGCCCAACGTGCGCGTACCCATGAGGGTAAGTTGCAGGTTGAGCTGGCGCAGCTGCGCCATCTGGCTACGCGCCTGGTGCGTGGCTGGACCCACCTTGAAAGACAGAAAGGCGGGATAGGTTTGCGTGGTCCGGGTGAAACCCAGCTCGAAACCGACCGTCGTTTGTTGCGTAATCGCATCGTACAGATACAGTCGCGCCTGGAAAGAGTTGAAAAGCAGCGTGAGCAGGGGCGGCAATCACGTATCAAAGCCGACGTCCCTACTGTTTCGCTGGTGGGATATACCAACGCCGGTAAATCTACCCTTTTCAATCGCATCACCGAAGCGCGGGTCTACGCGGCAGACCAGTTGTTTGCCACCCTCGACCCGACGTTGCGGCGTATTGACGTCGCAGATGTCGGTGAAACCGTGCTGGCAGATACCGTAGGGTTTATTCGCCATTTGCCGCACGATCTGGTGGCGGCATTTAAAGCCACGTTACAAGAGACGCGGCAAGCCACATTGCTGCTGCACGTCATTGATGCGGCAGATGTGCGTGTACAAGAAAACATCGAAGCGGTGAATACGGTTCTTGAAGAGATCGATGCTCACGAGATCCCAACTCTGCTGGTGATGAACAAGATCGATATGCTGGAAGATTTCGAACCGCGTATTGATCGGGACGAAGAGAACAAACCGATCCGTGTCTGGCTTTCCGCACAGACCGGAGCGGGGATACCACAGCTTTTTCAGGCTTTGACGGAGCGGCTTTCCGGCGAGGTGGCGCAGCATACATTGCGTTTGCCGCCGCAGGAAGGGCGTCTGAGAAGTCGTTTTTATCAGCTTCAGGCAATAGAAAAAGAGTGGATGGAGGAGGACGGCAGCGTAAGTCTGCAAGTTCGTATGCCGATCGTTGACTGGCGTCGCCTCTGTAAACAAGAACCGGCGTTGATCGATTACCTGATCTAACGGCGTAGCGTCTGAAGCGTGGAGTCATATCCTCTGGCGTCGAAAGACAACAGGGATCACCGCATAACAAATATGGAGCACAAACATGGCGTGGAATCAGCCCGGTAATAACGGACAAGACCGCGACCCGTGGGGAAGCAGCAAACCTGGCGGCAACTCTGAGGGAAATGGAAACAAAGGCGGTCGCGATCAAGGGCCACCTGATTTAGATGATATCTTCCGCAAACTGAGCAAAAAGCTCGGTGGTCTGGGCGGCGGTAAAGGCACTGGTTCTGGCGGTGGCAGTTCATCGCAAGGCCCGCGCCCGCAGCTTGGCGGTCGTGTCGTTACCATCGCAGCGGCAGCGATTGTCATTATCTGGGCGGCCAGTGGTTTCTACACCATTAAAGAAGCCGAACGCGGCGTGGTAACACGCTTTGGCAAATTCAGCCATCTGGTTGAGCCGGGTCTGAACTGGAAACCGACGTTTATCGACGAAGTCAAACCGGTGAACGTGGAAGCCGTGCGTGAATTGGCCGCTTCCGGTGTGATGCTGACGTCCGATGAAAACGTAGTGCGCGTTGAGATGAACGTGCAGTACCGCGTCACCAATCCGGAAAAATATCTGTATAGCGTGACCAGCCCGGATGACAGCCTGCGTCAGGCTACCGACAGCGCCCTGCGTGGGGTTATCGGTAAATACACCATGGACCGCATTCTGACGGAAGGTCGTACCGTGATTCGTAGCGATACTCAGCGCGAACTGGAAGAGACTATCCGCCCGTATGACATGGGTATCACGCTGCTGGACGTCAACTTCCAGGCTGCTCGTCCGCCGGAAGAAGTAAAAGCGGCGTTTGATGATGCGATTGCCGCGCGTGAAAACGAACAGCAATACATTCGTGAAGCAGAAGCGTATACCAACGAAGTTCAGCCGCGTGCGAACGGTCAGGCGCAACGTATCCTCGAAGAGGCGCGTGCGTACAAGGCCCAGACCATCCTGGAAGCTCAGGGTGAAGTGGCGCGCTTTGCTAAACTTCTGCCGGAATATAAAGCCGCGCCGGAAATTACTCGCGAGCGTCTGTATATCGAGACGATGGAAAAAGTGTTGGGCAACACCCGCAAAGTGCTGGTTAACGATAAAGGTGGCAACCTGATGGTTCTGCCGTTAGACCAGATGCTGAAAGGTGGTAACGCGCCTGCGGCGAAGAGCGATAACGGTGCCAGCAATCTGCTGCGTCTGCCGCCAGCCTCTTCCTCCACAACCAGTGGAGTAAGCAACACGTCGTCCACCAGTCAGGGCGATATTATGGACCAACGCCGCGCCAACGCGCAGCGTAACGACTACCAGCGTCAGGGGGAATAACGATGCGTAAGTCAGTTATCGCGATTATCATCATCGTGCTGGTAGTGCTTTACATGTCTGTCTTTGTCGTCAAAGAAGGTGAGCGCGGTATTACGCTGCGTTTTGGTAAGGTACTGCGTGACGATGACAACAAACCTCTGGTTTATGAGCCGGGTCTGCATTTCAAGATACCGTTCATTGAAACGGTGAAAATGCTCGACGCACGTATTCAGACCATGGACAACCAGGCAGACCGCTTTGTGACCAAAGAGAAGAAAGACCTGATCGTCGACTCTTACATCAAATGGCGCATCAGCGATTTCAGCCGTTACTACCTGGCAACGGGTGGTGGCGACATTTCGCAAGCGGAAGTGCTGTTGAAACGTAAGTTCTCTGACCGTCTGCGTTCTGAAATTGGTCGTCTGGACGTGAAAGACATCGTCACCGATTCCCGTGGTCGTCTGACCCTGGAAGTGCGTGACGCGCTGAACTCTGGTTCTGCGGGTACAGAAGATGAAGTTACTACCCCGGCAGCAGATAACGCCATTGCCGAAGCGGCAGAGCGCGTAACGGCTGAGACGAAGGGTAAAGTTCCGGTCATCAACCCAAACAGTATGGCGGCGCTGGGTATTGAAGTTGTCGATGTGCGTATCAAGCAGATCAACCTGCCGACCGAAGTGTCTGAAGCGATCTACAACCGTATGCGCGCCGAGCGTGAAGCGGTAGCGCGTCGTCATCGTTCACAAGGTCAGGAAGAAGCAGAAAAACTGCGTGCGACTGCTGACTATGAAGTCACCAGAACGCTGGCAGAAGCAGAACGTCAGGGCCGTATCATGCGCGGTGAAGGTGATGCCGAAGCTGCCAAGCTGTTTGCAGACGCATTCAGCAAGGATCCGGACTTCTACGCGTTCATTCGTAGCCTGCGTGCTTATGAGAACAGCTTCTCTGGCAATCAGGACGTGATGGTCATGAGCCCGGACAGCGATTTCTTCCGCTACATGAAGACGCCGAGTTCCGCGACGCGTTAAGATAACGACCGCGGTACAGGTCAATAAAGCCACCGCATCCTCAGGGATGTCGGTGGTTTTCTTTTTCTATAAGGATAATGAATGAATTCGACAATCTGGCTGGCGCTTGCCCTGGTTTTAGTCTTGGAAGGTTTAGGGCCGATGCTTTACCCGAAGGCATGGAAGAAGATGATCTCCGCAATGACTAATTTACCCGATAATATTTTACGTCGTTTTGGCGGTGGACTTGTGGTTGCGGGCGTTGTGGTCTACTACATGTTGAGGAAAACGATTGGCTGAGCAAAAAATAGGCTGACTAAGGTCATTTTTGGATGCAAAAAGTGCTGTAACTCTGAAAAAGCGATGGTAGAATCCATTTTTAAGCAAACGGTGATTTTGAAAAATGGGTAACAACGTCGTCGTACTGGGCACCCAATGGGGTGACGAAGGTAAAGGTAAGATCGTCGATCTTCTGACTGAACGGGCTAAATATGTTGTACGCTACCAGGGCGGTCACAACGCAGGCCATACTCTCGTAATCAACGGTGAAAAAACCGTTCTCCATCTTATTCCATCAGGTATTCTCCGCGAGAATGTAACCAGCATCATCGGTAACGGTGTTGTGCTGTCTCCGGCCGCGCTGATGAAAGAGATGAAAGAACTGGAAGATCGTGGCATCCCCGTTCGTGAGCGTCTACTGCTGTCTGAAGCATGTCCGCTGATCCTTGATTATCACGTTGCGCTGGATAACGCGCGTGAGAAAGCACGTGGCGCGAAAGCGATCGGCACCACCGGTCGTGGTATCGGGCCTGCTTATGAAGATAAAGTAGCACGTCGCGGTCTGCGTGTTGGCGACCTTTTCGACAAAGAAACCTTCGCTGAAAAACTGAAAGAAGTGATGGAATATCACAACTTCCAGTTGGTTAACTACTACAAAGCTGAAGCGGTTGATTACCAGAAGGTTCTGGATGATACGATGGCAGTTGCCGACATCCTGACTTCTATGGTGGTTGACGTTTCTGACCTGCTAGACCAGGCGCGTCAGCGTGGCGATTTCGTCATGTTCGAAGGTGCGCAGGGTACGCTGCTGGATATCGACCACGGTACTTATCCGTACGTAACTTCTTCCAACACCACTGCTGGTGGCGTGGCGACCGGTTCCGGCCTGGGCCCGCGTTATGTTGATTACGTTCTGGGTATCCTCAAAGCTTACTCCACTCGTGTAGGTGCAGGTCCGTTCCCGACCGAACTGTTTGATGAAACTGGCGAGTTCCTCTGCAAGCAGGGTAACGAATTCGGCGCAACTACGGGGCGTCGTCGTCGTACCGGCTGGCTGGACACCGTTGCCGTTCGCCGTGCGGTACAGCTGAACTCTCTGTCTGGCTTCTGCCTGACCAAACTGGACGTTCTGGATGGCCTGAAAGAGGTGAAACTCTGCGTGGCTTACCGTATGCCGGATGGTCGCGAAGTGACTACCACTCCGCTGGCAGCTGACGACTGGAAAGGTGTTGAGCCGATTTACGAAACCATGCCTGGCTGGTCTGAATCCACCTTCGGCGTGAAAGATCGTAGCGGCCTGCCGCAGGCGGCGCTGAACTACATCAAGCGCATTGAAGAGCTGACCGGTGTACCGATCGATATCATCTCTACCGGCCCGGATCGTACTGAAACCATGATTCTGCGCGACCCGTTCGACGCGTAATTCTGGGACGCCCGGCAGATATTTTGCCTGCTGGGCTAACAGTGTGATACATTGCTGTGTCGGGTAAGCCATTACGCTATCCGACACAGTGTTAAATCCTCGCTTTTTTCCTTCCCCAAACTGAAATAAATTAGCGACACAGCTTGTGGCTGGTTTATCATCAATATAAATGTATTTTTTCCCGATTTCCCTTTTTTGAGGTTGATGTGCAGTTAACGAGTTTCACTGATTACGGATTACGTGCGCTGATCTACATGGCATCATTGCCAGAAGGGCGGATGACCAGTATTTCTGAAGTGACTGACGTCTACGGCGTCTCCCGTAATCATATGGTCAAAATAATCAATCAACTTAGTCGTGCCGGCTACGTGACTGCTGTTCGTGGAAAAAATGGCGGCATTCGCCTGGGTAAACCGGCGAGTGCGATACGTATTGGTGATGTGGTGCGCGAGCTGGAACCTTTATCGCTGGTGAATTGCAGCAGTGAGTTTTGCCACATTACACCTGCCTGTCGGTTGAAACAGGCACTTTCTAAGGCCGTGCAAAGTTTTCTTACGGAACTGGATAACTACACGCTTGCCGATTTGGTTGAAGAGAATCAACCGCTTTATAAATTATTGCTGGTGGAGTGACGAAAATCTTCATCAGAGATGACAACGGAGGAACCGAGATGTCACAAGATCCTTTCCAGGAACGCGAAGCTGAAAAATACGCGAATCCCATCCCTAGTCGGGAATTTATCCTCGAACATTTAACCAAACGTGAAAAACCGGCCAGCCGTGATGAGTTGGCGGTAGAACTGCACATTGAAGGCGAAGAGCAGCTTGAAGGCCTGCGTCGCCGCCTGCGCGCGATGGAGCGCGATGGTCAACTGGTCTTCACTCGCCGTCAGTGCTATGCGCTGCCGGAACGCCTCGACCTGGTGAAAGGTACCGTTATTGGCCACCGTGATGGCTACGGCTTTCTGCGGGTTGAAGGACGTAAAGATGATTTGTATCTCTCTAGCGAGCAGATGAAAACCTGCATTCATGGCGATCAGGTGCTGGCGCAGCCGCTGGGCGCTGACCGTAAAGGTCGTCGTGAAGCGCGTATTGTTCGCGTACTGGTGCCAAAAACCAGCCAGATTGTTGGTCGCTACTTTACCGAAGCGGGCGTCGGCTTTGTGGTTCCTGACGACAGCCGTCTGAGCTTCGATATTTTAATCCCGCCCGATCAGATCATGGGCGCGCGGATGGGCTTTGTGGTGGTTGTTGAACTGACCCAACGCCCGACTCGCCGTACCAAAGCGGTGGGTAAAATCGTCGAAGTGCTGGGCGACAATATGGGCACCGGCATGGCGGTTGATATCGCTCTGCGTACCCATGAAATTCCGTACATCTGGCCGCAGGCTGTTGAGCAACAGGTTGCCGGGCTGAAAGAAGAAGTGCCGGAAGAAGCAAAAGCGGGCCGTGTCGATCTGCGCGATTTACCGCTGGTCACCATTGATGGCGAAGACGCCCGTGACTTTGACGATGCAGTTTACTGCGAGAAAAAACGCGGCGGCGGTTGGCGTTTATGGGTCGCGATTGCCGACGTCAGCTACTATGTGCGTCCGCCAACACCGCTGGACAGCGAAGCGCGTAACCGTGGTACGTCGGTGTATTTCCCTTCGCAGGTTATCCCGATGCTGCCGGAAGTGCTCTCTAACGGCCTGTGCTCGCTCAACCCGCAGGTAGACCGCCTGTGTATGGTGTGCGAGATGACAATTTCGTCGAAAGGCCGCCTGACTGGCTACAAATTCTATGAAGCGGTGATGAGCTCTCACGCGCGTCTGACCTACACCAAAGTCTGGCATATTCTGCAGGGCGATCAGGATCTGCGCGAGCAGTACGCCCCGCTGGTTAAGCATCTCGAAGAGTTGCATAACCTCTATAAAGTGCTGGATAAAGCCCGTGAAGAACGCGGTGGGATCTCGTTTGAGAGCGAAGAAGCGAAGTTCATTTTCAACGCTGAACGCCGTATTGAGCGTATCGAACAGACCCAGCGTAACGACGCACACAAGTTAATTGAAGAGTGTATGATTCTGGCGAATATCTCGGCGGCGCGTTTCGTTGAGAAAGCCAAAGAACCGGCACTGTTCCGTATTCACGACAAGCCGAGCACCGAGGCTATTACCTCTTTCCGTTCAGTGCTGGCGGAGCTGGGGCTGGAACTGCCGGGCGGCAACAAGCCGGAACCGCGTGACTACGCGGAGCTGCTGGAGTCGGTTGCCGATCGTCCTGATGCAGAAATGCTGCAAACCATGCTGCTGCGCTCGATGAAACAGGCGATTTACGATCCGGAAAACCGTGGTCACTTTGGTCTGGCATTGCAGTCCTATGCGCACTTTACTTCGCCGATTCGTCGTTATCCTGACCTGACGCTGCACCGCGCCATTAAGTATCTGCTGGCGAAAGAGCAGGGGCATCAGGGCAACACCACTGAAACCGGCGGCTACCATTATTCGATGGAAGAGATGTTGCAACTGGGTCAGCACTGTTCCATGGCGGAACGTCGTGCCGACGAAGCAACGCGCGATGTGGCTGACTGGCTGAAGTGTGACTTCATGCTCGACCAGGTGGGCAACGTCTTTAAAGGCGTTATTGCCAGCGTCACTGGTTTTGGCTTCTTTGTTCGTCTCGACGACCTGTTCATTGATGGTCTGGTCCACGTCTCTTCGCTGGACAATGACTACTATCGCTTTGACCAGGTAGGGCAACGCCTGATGGGCGAATCCAGCGGCCAGACTTATCGCCTGGGCGATCGCGTGGAAGTTCGCGTCGAAGCGGTTAATATGGACGAGCGCAAAATCGACTTTAGCCTGATCTCCAGCGAACGCGCACCGCGCAACGTCGGTAAAACGGCGCGCGAGAAAGCGAAAAAAGGCGATGCAGGCAAAAAAGGCGGCAAGCGTCGTCAGGTCGGTAAAAAGGTAAACTTTGAGCCAGACAGTGCCTTCCGTGGCGAGAAAAAACCGAAGCCGAAAGCGGCGAAGAAAGATGCGAGAAAAGCGAAAAAGCCATCGGCTAAAACGCAGAAAATAGCCGCAGCGACCAAAGCGAAGCGTGCGGCGAAGAAAAAAGTGGCAGAGTGATCATTACCCTCTTCAAACAGAAGAGGGTTAGATTGCTGACAAAATGCGCTTTGTTCATGCCGGATGCGGTGTGAACGCCTTATCCGGCCTACATAATCACGCAAATTCAATATATTGCAGGGACCATGTAGGCCGGATAAACGTAGTGCATCAGGCAAAACGTAAACAACGAGTACATTAATGAGCGAAATGATTTACGGCATCCACGCAGTGCAGGCCCTGCTGGAGCGCGCCCCTGAACGTTTTCAGGAAGTCTTTATTTTAAAAGGCCGTGAAGATAAACGTCTGTTACCGCTGATTCACGCCCTTGAATCCCAGGGCGTGGTTATCCAGCTGGCAAACCGCCAATATCTCGATGAGAAAAGCGACGGTGCCGTGCATCAGGGCATTATCGCCCGTGTGAAACCAGGACGGCAGTATCAGGAAAACGATCTGCCGGATCTGATCGCTTCGCTCGAACAACCGTTCCTGCTGATCCTCGACGGTGTAACCGATCCGCACAACCTCGGCGCGTGCCTGCGTAGCGCGGACGCCGCTGGCGTTCATGCGGTGATTGTGCCGAAAGATCGCTCCGCACAGCTCAACGCCACGGCGAAAAAAGTAGCCTGCGGCGCGGCAGAAAGCGTTCCGCTGATTCGGGTGACTAACCTTGCGCGCACCATGCGTATGTTGCAGGAAGAGAACATCTGGATCGTCGGTACGGCAGGCGAGGCGGATCATACACTCTATCAGAGCAAAATGACCGGACGGCTGGCGCTGGTGATGGGCGCGGAAGGTGAAGGTATGCGTCGTCTGACCCGTGAACATTGCGATGAGTTGATCAGCATCCCAATGGCAGGAAGTGTTTCTTCGCTGAACGTTTCGGTTGCGACCGGAATTTGCTTATTTGAAGCGGTTCGCCAGCGCAGCTAATCCCTCTGATTTAAGAAAAACCATCCAGATTTGGATGGTTTTTTTTTATCTATAGCTGGTAAGATAATTACGCTCTATAAATATTCACCTTATTAATAATTAAATTTAATATATATGGAATAATATATGATATGGAATCCGTTGGCGCTGGCGACAGCGTTACAAGCTGTACCTAAACAAAATATTGATGTAACAAATAGTGAAAATGCATTAATTATTAAAATGAATGATTACGGCGATTTGCAAATCAATGTTCTTTTTACTTCTCGCCAGATGATTATCGAAACATTTATTTGTCCGGTAAGCTATATCAATAATCCAAATGAATTTAATACATTCCTTTTAAGAAATCAGAAAATTATGCCGCTGTCATCGGTGGGGATCTCCAGCGTGCAACAGGAAGAGTATTACATTGTTTTCGGGGCATTATCGCTTAAATCTTCTCTTGAAGATATCCTGCTTGAAATAACCTCGCTGGTAGATAATGCATTGGATCTGGCTGAAATTACAGAAGAATATTCACACTAATTACAAGGACGGGTATTTATGGGAATTTTAAAAAGTTTATTTACGCTGGGGAAATCGTTTATCTCCCAGGCGGAAGAATCCATTGAAGAAACCCAGGGCGTGCGCATGCTGGAACAACATATTCGGGACGCCAAAGCTGAACTGGATAAAGCCGGAAAATCTCGCGTCGATCTGCTGGCGCGGGTGAAATTAAGTAACGATAAGCTGAAAGATTTACGCGAGCGTAAAACCAGTCTGGAAGCCCGTGCGCTGGAAGCATTAAGCAAGAACGTTAACCCATCGTTAATTAACGAAGTCGCCGAAGAAATTGCGCGCCTTGAGAATCTTATTACCGCTGAAGAACAGGTGTTGTCGAATCTGGAAGTCTCCCGCGATGGTGTGGAAAAAGCCGTTACGGCAACGGCACAGCGTATTTCCCAGTTTGAGCAACAAATGGAAGTCGTTAAAGCTACTGAAGCCATGCAGCGTGCGCAGCAGGCCGTAACGACCTCGACCGTTGGCGCCTCTTCCAGCGTTTCGACAGCTGCAGAGTCATTAAAACGCCTGCAAACGCGTCAGGCCGAGCGCCAGGCCCGGCTGGATGCCGCCGCGCAGCTGGAAAAAGTGGCAGACGGTCGCGATCTCGACGAAAAACTGGCGGAAGTGGGGATTGGTGGTGTTAATAAAAGCAATGCCCAGGATGTGCTGGCAAGGCTGCAACGCCAACAGGGCGAGTAATTTTTTGCCAGCCTCACTAAAAGGCTGGCTGCTAATTTAAGGATAAAATATGTCTGGTTTTTTCCAGCGCCTGTTTGGTCAGGATGATAAGCCTGTTATCGTTCGCGGTCCGCTGGGACTTCATCTCAATAGTGGCTTTACGCTCGACTCGTTAGCGTTTCGTTTGCTGGAAGATGAATTGCTGATTGCGCTGCCGGGTGAAGAATACACGGTAGCAGCTGTCAGCCACATCGATCTGGGCGGCGGTAGCCAGATTTTCCGCTACTACACTTCGGGCGATGAATTTCTGCAAATCAATACCACCGGCGGCGAAGATATTGATGACATTGATGATATCAAGCTCTTTGTCTATGAAGAGAGCTACGGTATCAGTAAAGAGAGTCACTGGCGCGAGGCGATCAACGCCAAAGCGATGGGGGCAATGACCTTAAACTGGCAGGAAAAACGCTGGCAGCGATTTTTTAACAGCGAAGAACCGGGAAATATCGAACCCGTCTACATGCTGGAAAAAGTAGAAAATCAAAACCATGCCAAATGGGAGGTCCATAATTTTACCATGGGCTACCAACGGCAAGTGACCGAAGATACTTACGAATATTTGCTGTTAAATGGTGAGGAATCTTTTAACGATCTCGGCGAGCCGGAGTGGTTATTTTCGCGCGCGCTGGGCGTCGATATCCCGCTGACATCACTTCATATTATTGGTTAATTACAGGGACGTTTACGATGCATATACTGGATTCACTTCTTGCTTTTAGCGCCTATTTTTTTATTGGCGTGGCGATGGTAATTATTTTTCTTTTTATCTATTCTAAAATTACACCGCATAACGAATGGCAGTTAATAAAAAACAATAATACCGCGGCGTCACTGGCGTTCAGCGGTACATTGTTGGGTTACGTGATCCCGTTATCCAGTGCGGCAATCAATGCGGTGAGCATTCCGGATTATTTCGCCTGGGGCGGGATTGCACTGGTGATTCAGTTACTCGTTTTTGCTGGTGTCAGACTTTATATGCCCGCATTAAGCGAAAAAATTATTAATCACAATACCGCCGCAGGAATGTTTATGGGAACCGCCGCGCTGGCTGGCGGTATTTTTAACGCAGCTTGTATGACATGGTAATGGACGATCATGGCCAGAAAACGCAAATCAAGAAATAACAGTAAAATTGGTCACGGAGCGATCAGTCGCATTGGTAGACCGAATAATCCTTTTGAGCCACGCCGCAACCGCTACGCACAAAAATACTTAACGTTGGTGTTAATGGGCGGCGCCGCTTTTTTAATAGTCAAAGGATGGAGTGAAAGTAGCGATGTCGATAACGACGGCGACGGAACGTTTTACGCGACAGTGCAGGATTGCATTGATGACGGTAATAATTCAGACATCTGTGCTCATGGCTGGAACAATGCCAAAGCGGCATTTTATG
This sequence comes from Escherichia sp. E1130, assembly GCF_005781065.1. Lineage (NCBI taxonomy): Bacteria > Pseudomonadati > Pseudomonadota > Gammaproteobacteria > Enterobacterales > Enterobacteriaceae > Escherichia > Escherichia sp. E1130. The sequence goes on along the minus strand of NZ_VATL01000004.1, from coordinate 415,240 downwards.
CCGATGTTCCGAAGAATATGACTCAGCAAAATTGCCATTTTAAGTATGAAAATTGCTATTACGACAATGTTGAACAGAGTTGGATCCCGGTCATTTCTGGATTTTTGTTAAGCCGGGTTATTCGTAAAGATCGCGATGAGCCGTTCGTCTATAACAGCGGTGGATCCTCATTTGCTTCCCGTCCCGTCTGGCGCAACACTTCCGGTGATTACTCCTGGCGCTCCGGTTCTGGCAAAAAAGAGTCTTACTCCACGGGCGGCTTTACCACCAAAAAAGCGTCTACCGTTTCTCGCGGCGGCTATGGTCGCTCGTCCAGCGCCCGCGGGCATTGGGGAGGCTAATCATGCTGAGACACAATGTTCCTGTGCGGCGGGATCTGGACCGGATTGCCGCCGATAACGGATTTGACTTTCATATCATCGACAATGAAATCTATTGGGATGAGAGTCGGGCTTACCGCTTTACTCTGCGCCAGATTGAAGAGCAGATCGAAAAACCGACTGCGGAACTGCATCAGATGTGCCTGGAGGTGGTGGATCGTGCGGTTAAAGATGAAGAGATCCTGACGCAACTGGCGATCCCGCCGTTGTACTGGGATGTGATCGCCGAAAGCTGGCGCGCACGCGATCCTTCGCTGTATGGCCGTATGGATTTTGCCTGGTGTGGTAATGCGCCGGTTAAGTTGCTGGAGTACAACGCCGATACGCCAACTTCATTGTACGAGTCGGCTTATTTCCAGTGGTTGTGGCTGGAAGATGCTCGGCGCAGCGGCGTTATTCCGCGCGATGCCGATCAGTACAATGCCATTCAGGAGCGCCTGATTTCACGCTTTAGCGAGCTTTATAGCCGGGAGCCATTTTATTTTTGCTGCTGTCAGGACACCGACGAAGACAGGAGTACCGTGCTGTACTTGCAGGACTGCGCTCAGCAGGCAGGACAGGAGTCGCGGTTTATCTACATTGAAGATCTCGGTTTGGGCGTCGGCGGTGTACTGACCGATCTTGATGATAATGTCGTCCAGCGTGCATTTAAGCTGTATCCGCTGGAGTGGATGATGCGTGACGATAACGGTCCGCTGCTGCGCAAGCGTCGTGAGCAGTGGGTAGAGCCGTTATGGAAAAGTATCTTGAGTAACAAAGGGCTAATGCCGCTGCTTTGGCGCTTCTTTCCTGGTCATCCTAATCTTCTGGCGTCCTGGTTTGAGGGTGAAAAACCGCAGATCGCCGCTGGCGAAAGCTATGTGCGTAAACCGATCTACTCACGCGAGGGCGGTAACGTCACCATTTTCGACGGCCAGAATAACGTCGTTGACCACGCTGATGGTGATTACGCCGATGAACCGATGATCTATCAGGCGTTTCAACCGCTACCGCGATTTGGCGATAGTTACACGCTGATTGGTAGCTGGATTGTCGATGATGAAGCGTGCGGTATGGGTATCCGCGAAGATAACACGCTGATCACTAAAGATACTTCGCGTTTTGTTCCGCACTACATTGCGGGTTAAGAATGTTTTAGCAATCTCTTTCTGTCAGGAATCCGTGGCAGTGACCATACTAATGGTGACTGCCATTGATGGAGGGAGACACCGTGCACTGGCAAACTCACACTGTTTTTAATCAACCTATACCCTTAAATAACAGCAATTTATACCTGTCTGATGGCGCGCTCTGCGAAGCGGTAACGCGCGAAGGCGCTGGCTGGGATAGCGATTTTCTCGCCAGTATTGGTCAGCAACTCGGAACGGCAGAATCCCTTGAACTGGGGCGGCTGGCGAATGTAAACCCACCTGAACTGTTGCGCTACGATGCCCAGGGGCGACGTCTGGACGATGTCCGTTTCCATCCCGCATGGCACCTGCTGATGCAGGCGTTATGTACCAATCGGGTACACAACCTGGCCTGGGAAGAAGATGCTCGTTCTGGCGCATTTGTGGCGCGGGCGGCGCGTTTTATGTTGCACGCGCAGGTTGAGGCCGGGTCGTTATGCCCGATAACGATGACCTTTGCCGCTACGCCATTGCTGTTACAGATGCTACCCGCGCCGTTTCAGGACTGGACCACGCCGCTGTTGAGTGATCGCTACGATTCCCACTTATTGCCAGGCGGGCAAAAACGCGGTTTGTTGATTGGCATGGGAATGACGGAAAAGCAGGGCGGTTCCGATGTCATGAGCAACACCACCCGTGCAGAGCGTCTGGAAGATGGCTCTTATCGGCTGGTGGGGCATAAATGGTTTTTCTCGGTGCCACAAAGCGACGCGCATCTGGTGCTGGCGCAGACCGCGGGCGGTTTGTCCTGCTTTTTTGTGCCGCGATTTTTGCCTGACGGGCAACGCAACGCGATTCGGCTGGAGCGTCTGAAAGATAAGTTGGGTAATCGTTCCAATGCCAGTTGCGAAGTGGAGTTTCAGGATGCCATTGGCTGGTTGTTGGGTCAGGAAGGGGAAGGGATTCGCCTGATCCTGAAAATGGGCGGGATAACGCGTTTTGATTGTGCACTGGGCAGCCACGCCATGATGCGCCGTGCGTTCTCGCTGGCGATTTATCACGCACATCAGCGCCATGTATTTGGTAATCCGTTAATAGAACAGTCTCTGATGCGCCATGTCTTAAGTCGCATGGCGCTTCAGCTTGAAGGGCAAACAGCATTGTTGTTTCGTCTGGCGCGGGCCTGGGATCGACGTGCCGATGCTAAAGAAGCCCTATGGGCGCGCTTATTTACGCCTGCGGCGAAATTTGTGATCTGCAAACGTGGCATTCCGTTTGTGGCTGAAGCGATGGAGGTACTGGGCGGTATTGGCTATTGCGAAGAGAGCGAACTACCGCGACTTTATCGAGAGATGCCAGTGAACAGCATCTGGGAAGGCTCTGGCAATATTATGTGCCTCGATGTGCTGCGCGTTCTTAATAAGCAAGCGGGTGTATACGACTTGCTGTCGGAAGCGTTTATGGAAGTGAAAGGGCAAGATCGTTATTTTGATCGCGCGGTTCGTCGCTTACAACAGCAACTGCGCAAACCGGCTGAGGAATTGGGACGGGAGATAACACATCAATTATTTTTGCTGGGCTGCGGCGCGCAAATGTTGAAATATGCTTCTCCGCCAATGGCGCAGGCGTGGTGTCAGGTGATGTTAAATACGCGCGGTGGCGTGCGGTTGTCAGAGCAGATCCAGAATGATTTATTGCTGCGGGCGACGGGGGGAGTGTGTTTGTAAGCGTATACGACGGATGCGACGCTGGTTTCGATTAACTAAATGAAATATGTGAAAATTGTAGGCCGGACAAGGCGCTCGCGCCGCATCCGGCATTGTTCATTTGCTGTAGATGACACTCACGCATACAGTATCGCCTGTACACGCCAGTTATCGGGCTGCTGGTCTTCATACATGGTAATAATGCGATACCATGATGCCCCTTGTTCATCGGCCTTTAACGCCACGATACGTTCCACGTCCTGCGGATCCCCTGAAATATTGCTAACCGAGATCTGACCTATTTCATTCAGGCCCGTCACGCAGTCAGCACTGGCGAATTCTGCAGACTGTGCCGTGGCGCTCGCAGGGCAAGTCACTAATTGCAGCGAGGGTGAGGCAAGTAATTGTTTCATCGTCAGCTCCATTTTTCGTTTCCCCACATGTGGCAGGGCATTCCATCGCGGTAATAAACGCCCGAGCTTCCAGCCGGTAATTTATTGTGCACAGGTAAACGCATAGGGACGCAAAGCAATGTAAAGCTGGCTATGTAAGTTGTCTGATTTATTTAAGGTACAAAATGGCTTGTGAATACCACTGTCCTGTCACGATGGTTTCATCCACCATTACGACAACGTAATAATCAGCTTTTGCAGCGACAGCTTTCGCTCTGATTTCTGCTAATGCGTCATCCGGAGAGCCCCGTACCATCGTGCTTACGCTACCTATTCGCTGTAACCCTTGTGTCTGGTCACGGCGAATCTCTTGCGGATGGTCCGTTACTGGCGGTGCTGGCTGTGGCGTACCTTGCAGTGCGCTACAGGCGCTTAGCATCAACACCAATAATAAACTGGCAAACCGATAAATAACGCTATTACGTTTCCTGCTAACCATAGTGTAGTGCCTTATTTATTTAACTTGAGGGGAATGTTCCCAAATTGTTACCTGGTACGCGATTTTCGAATGAAAACGTTGTGAAAGCGTAATCCACATCTCAACATTATGAACTAATACGGTCAGCAGAAACTTGTGCTAAGGATTTCTTCATGTCATACCAGACTCAAAGGAGAAAAAGATGATTGAATTAGAATCACGCGTGCTGGCTGATATTCCCGTTCTTCACGCTTATCCCATAGGGCAAAAAGAACCCCCATTACCGTGTGTGATTTTTTATCACGGATTTACTTCATCCAGCCTGGTTTATAGCTATTTTGCCGTCGCGCTGGCGCAGGCTGGTTTCCGGGTGATCATGCCGGATGCGCCCAATCACGGTAGCCGTTTTAGTGGCGACGCAGCGAGGCGTTTAAATCAATTCTGGCAAATCTTGCTACAAAGTATGCAGGAATTCACTACTTTACGTGCGGCAATAGCCGAAGAAAACTGGCTGCGTGATGAACGCCTGGCGGTTGGTGGCGCGTCGATGGGCGCAATGACCGCGTTGGGGATTACCGCTCGCCACCCCACGGTGAAATGTACCGCCAGCATGATGGGGTCTGGCTATTTCACATCGCTTGCCCGTTCACTGTTTCCACCGTTGAAGCCTGAAACGCCAGCACAGCAAAACGAATTTAATAACATTATTGCTCCACTGGCAGAGTGGGAAGCGACAAACCACCTGGACGAACTGGGAAGCAGGCCACTGCTGTTGTGGCATGGCCTTGACGATGATGTTGTGCCTGCCGAGGAATCACTACGTTTGCAGCAGGCATTAAGAGAAACGGGACGAGATAAACAGTTAACCTGTTTATGGCAGCCTGGCGTGCGCCACCGTATTACACCCGAGGCGTTAGATGCTGCGGTGACATTTTTCCACCAGCATCTTTAAACACGCAGAATGCTGACCCCTTGCGCTTCCAGCTGTTGCAGGATCTCTGGGTTAGCATTTTTGCCGGTGATCAGCATATCGATTTGATCGGCGCGGCTAAAGAGCATCCCCGCGCGTTCACCAATCTTACTGCTATCGACCAGCACTACCAGTTTCCCCACCACACTCAGCATCTTCTGCTCTGCCATCGCCGTCAGCATATCGGTTTTATATAACCCTTCTGCGGTCAGCCCTTTGCCGCTGGTAAACATCCAGTGCCCGGCATAGAGACTGTTTTCGCTGCCCTGTGGGCTTAAGGTGATGGACTGACTTTTGTTGTACTGCCCGCCCATGATGATCACGCTGTCATGTTCCTGATCGATCAGATAGTTTGCCAGCGGGAGATAATTAGTGATGATTTGTACCGGTTTGCCACACATTTCCCGGCCGAGCAGAAACGCGGTAGAGCCGCAGTTGATGACCACGCTTTCGCCCGGGTTGACCAACTGCGAGGCCGCTTTAGCGATACGTACTTTTTCATCGTGATTTTGCGCCTGGTGCAGATTCATCGGCGTCCATCGCGGGCGCTGCTGGGTAATCGCTTCGGCGCCATTGCGCACTTTTTTCAGTTTGCCGCTTTCGTCGAGTTTATTGATATCGCGTCGCGCAGTGGCAGGCGAAATTCCCAGACGCTCAACGACTTTCTCCACGGTCACAAAGCCCAATTGTGCGAGCATTTCCAGGAGGATTTGATGTCTTTGTGCTTCAGTCATGAGCTATTCCGATAAAATTTGATTTTTTTAGATGATATTTGAAATAGCCAGGAAATACTACGCCGGATAGCGCGAACAGATCCACGCTACCCGGTATCAACGACAGATTACAGGAACGATTTGAACGGCAGATCCGGTTCAATAGTGAAGCAATCGTCAAAACCACGCGGATAGTGATACTCGAAGTTATCTTTATCCAACGGCCAGGTAAACTTGCCACCGACCTGCCAGATAAATGGCTTAAAGCCATACTTCAGACGATCTTTTTTCATCTCCCACAGTACGCGGATTTCCTGCGGATCGGCCTGGAAGTTTGACCAGATATCATGGTGGAACGGGATAACAACTTTCGCATTCAACGCTTCGCCCATACGCAGCATATCGGCGCTGGTCATTTTGTCGGTAATACCGCGTGGGTTCTCACCGTACGATCCTAACGCCACGTCGATCTGATGCTCGTTGCCATGTTTTGCATAGTAGTTAGAGTAGTGGGAATCGCCGCTGTGATACAGGGAGCCGCCCGGTGTTTTGAACAGATAGTTTACTGCGCGATCGTCCATGCCGTCTGGCAGCACGCCAGCCGCTTTTTGATCCGCTGGTAGGGTGATCAGTGCAGTACGGTCGAACGCGTCAAGGGCATGAATTTCAATGTCTTTCACTTTTACCACATCGCCTGGTTTGACCACGATGCAGCGCTCTTTTGGTACTCCCCAGCCAATCCATAAATCCACGCAGGTTTTCGGTCCGATAAACGGTACGTCATCAGCACAGTTCTGCATCACGGCAGCAGCGACATTGACGTCGATATGATCGTTGTGATCGTGAGTTGCCAGTACCGCGTCGATCTGGCGAATCGCAAACGGATCAAGAACAAACGGGGTAGTACGCAGGTTTGGCTGCAGTTTTTTCACGCCAGCCATGCGCTGCATCTGGTGACCCTGTTTCATCAGCGGGTTACCGTGACTTTGTTTGCCAGTACCGCACCAGAAATCAACGCAAACGTTGGTGCCACCTTCCGATTTCAGCCAGATCCCAGTACAACCGAGCCACCACATCGCGAATGTACCAGGAGCTACCTGCTCTTGTTCAATTTCTTCATTCAGCCAGCTACCCCACTCCGGGAAAGTGCTCAGGATCCAGGATTCACGGGTGATACTTTTCACTTTACTCATCGCCATTTACCTTCATGATGTTCAGTTTTAATCAATATGTGATTGGTTTTGATTAATCCTGACACTATTTTTTCAGGAAGGCAATGGCCATTTTTTGACTTTTTGCCAGGGGAGTTGTTGTGGATTTTGAGTGTGGAAAGATTTAACGGAATGTGTAATTCATTTAACTAAATGAATTTAAATGAGTAATTGTTTCGTTGCATGAATCCCACTCTATCCATGTGGAATTATTTGCGTGCCGCGTCACATTTAATCATAAATAATCTTGTTGTGATTACTTTTGAAAATTAGAGTGAATGCACAACATTCCGGGTGTGCGGAATACCCGGTTACCTCTTCTTCAGGAGATCGTTATGGAGATCCTCTACAACATCTTTACCGTGTTTTTTAACCAGGTCATGACCAATGCCCCGTTGTTGCTGGGTATTGTGACCTGTCTGGGCTACATCCTACTGCGCAAAAGTGTCAGCGTTATTATTAAAGGGACGATTAAAACCATTATTGGTTTCATGTTGTTGCAGGCAGGGTCCGGCATCCTGACCAGCACCTTCAAACCGGTGGTGGCGAAAATGTCGGAAGTCTACGGTATCAACGGTGCGATTTCAGATACTTACGCGTCGATGATGGCAACCATTGAACGCATGGGCGATGCCTATAGCTGGGTGGGTTACGCGGTGTTGCTGGCTCTGGCGCTGAACATCTGTTACGTGCTGCTGCGTCGTATTACCGGTATTCGCACCATCATGCTGACTGGTCACATCATGTTCCAGCAGGCGGGGCTGATTGCCGTTACGCTGTTTATTTTCGGTTATTCCATGTGGACGACCATTATCTGCACCGCGATTCTGGTTTCGCTCTACTGGGGCATTACCTCCAACATGATGTACAAGCCGACTCAGGAAGTGACGGATGGCTGCGGTTTCTCCATCGGTCACCAACAGCAGTTTGCATCATGGATTGCTTATAAAGTCGCGCCGTTCCTGGGCAAAAAAGAGGAGAGCGTTGAAGACCTCAAACTGCCTGGCTGGCTGAACATTTTCCACGACAACATCGTCTCCACGGCGATTGTCATGACCATCTTCTTTGGCGCCATTCTGCTCTCCTTCGGTATCGATACCGTGCAGGCGATGGCGGGCAAAGTGCACTGGACGGTCTACATTCTGCAAACCGGTTTCTCCTTTGCGGTGGCGATTTTCATCATCACTCAGGGCGTGCGCATGTTTGTGGCGGAACTCTCTGAAGCATTTAACGGTATCTCCCAGCGTCTGATCCCAGGTGCGGTTCTGGCGATTGACTGTGCGGCTATCTATAGCTTCGCGCCGAACGCCGTAGTCTGGGGCTTTATGTGGGGCACCATCGGTCAGCTGATTGCGGTTGGCATCCTGGTCGCCTGCGGTTCCTCCATTCTGATTATTCCTGGCTTTATCCCGATGTTCTTCTCCAACGCCACCATCGGCGTGTTCGCTAACCACTTCGGCGGCTGGCGTGCGGCGCTGAAAATTTGTCTGGTGATGGGGATGATTGAAATCTTTGGTTGCGTCTGGGCGGTGAAACTCACCGGTATGAGTGCCTGGATGGGTATGGCGGACTGGTCAATTCTGGCACCGCCGATGATGCAGGGCTTCTTCTCCATCGGTATCGCCTTTATGGCCGTCATCATTGTAATTGCACTGGCTTATATGTTCTTCGCAGGCCGCGCGCTGCGCGCAGAAGAAGATGCAGAAAAACAACTGGCAGAACAGTCTGCTTAATAAGGAGTTTTGATTATGACCGTACGTATTCTGGCTGTGTGTGGCAACGGACAAGGCAGTTCCATGATCATGAAGATGAAAGTGGACCAGTTTTTAACCCAATCAAACATTGACCACACGGTAAATAGCTGCGCGGTTGGCGAATACAAAAGCGAGTTGAGCGGCGCGGATATCATCATCGCTTCTACGCACATTGCGGGCGAAATCACCGTGACCGGCAACAAATACGTGGTTGGCGTACGCAACATGCTCTCTCCTGCTGATTTTGGCCCGAAACTGCTGGAAGTGATCAAAGAGCATTTCCCGCAGGATGTGAAGTAAGGACGCGCCATGAAATTACGTGATTCGCTGGCGGAGAATAAATCTATCCGTCTGCAGGCTGAAGCTGAGACATGGCAGGACGCAGTGAAAATCGGCGTTGACCTGCTGGTGGCGGCGGATGTTGTCGAGCCGCGTTACTACCAGGCGATTCTGGATGCGGTTGAACAGCACGGCCCGTACTTTGTGCTCGCACCAGGCCTGGCAATGCCGCACGGTCGCCCGGAAGAGGGCGTTAAGAAAACCGGTTTTGCGCTGGTGACGCTGAAAAAGCCGCTGGAGTTCAACCACGAAGATAACGATCCGGTGGATATCCTCATCACTATGGCGGCGGTTGATGCCAACACTCACCAGGAAGTGGGCATCATGCAGATCGTCAACCTGTTTGAAGATGAAGAGAATTTCGACCGTTTACGTGCCTGCCGTACCGAGCAGGAAGTACTGGATCTCATTGACCGCACCAACGCGGCAGCTTAAGAAGGAATTGAACATGTCATTACCGATGTTGCAAGTCGCGCTGGACAACCAGACTATGGATAGCGCCTACGAAACCACTCGCTTGATTGCCGAAGAAGTCGACATTATCGAAGTGGGCACCATTCTATGCGTGGGCGAAGGCGTGCGTGCGGTTCGTGACCTGAAAGCGCTCTACCCGCACAAAATCGTGCTGGCAGATGCCAAAATTGCCGATGCGGGCAAAATCCTTTCTCGTATGTGCTTCGAAGCCAACGCTGACTGGGTGACCGTAATTTGCTGTGCGGATATCAACACCGCCAAAGGTGCGCTGGACGTAGCAAAAGAGTTTAACGGCGACGTGCAGATCGAACTGACCGGTTATTGGACCTGGGAACAGGCGCAGCAGTGGCGTGACGCAGGCATTCAGCAGGTGGTTTATCACCGCAGCCGTGACGCGCAGGCCGCAGGCGTGGCATGGGGCGAAGCGGACATTACCGCGATCAAACGTCTTTCCGATATGGGCTTCAAAGTAACCGTCACCGGTGGTCTGGCGCTGGAAGATCTGCCGCTGTTCAAAGGTATTCCGATTCATGTGTTTATCGCAGGTCGCAGCATCCGTGATGCCGCTTCTCCGGTTGAAGCTGCGCGTCAGTTCAAACGTTCCATCGCCCAGCTGTGGGGCTAAGGAGCGGATATGTTGTCCAAACAAATCCCGCTTGGCATCTATGAAAAAGCGCTCCCCGCCGGGGAGTGCTGGCTGGAACGGCTGCAACTGGCAAAAACGCTGGGCTTCGATTTTGTCGAGATGTCGGTAGATGAAACTGACGAGCGCTTGTCGCGCCTCGACTGGAGCCGCGAGCAGCGTCTGGCGCTGGTGAATGCAATTGTGGAAACCGGCGTGCGTGTACCGTCCATGTGCCTTTCTGCTCATCGTCGTTTCCCGCTGGGTAGCGAAGATGATGCGGTGCGGGCGCAGGGGCTGGAGATTATGCGTAAAGCTATCCAGTTCGCCCAGGACGTCGGCATTCGCGTGATCCAGTTGGCGGGCTATGACGTTTACTATCAGGAGGCCAATAACGAAACGCGTCGTCGTTTCCGTGACGGCCTGAAAGAGAGCGTCGAGATGGCGAGCCGTGCGCAGGTCACGCTGGCAATGGAGATCATGGATTACCCATTGATGAACTCTATCAGCAAGGCGCTGGGCTACGCGCACTATCTCAACAATCCGTGGTTCCAGCTCTACCCGGATATCGGCAACCTGTCGGCGTGGGACAACGATGTGCAGATGGAATTGCAGGCCGGAATCGGGCATATCGTCGCGGTGCATGTGAAAGACACCAAACCGGGTGTCTTCAAAAACGTGCCGTTTGGCGAAGGCGTAGTGGATTTCGAACGTTGCTTTGAAACGCTCAAACAGAGTGGCTATTGCGGGCCGTACCTGATTGAGATGTGGAGCGAAACGGCGGAAGACCCGGCGGCAGAAGTGGCGAAAGCGCGTGACTGGGTAAAAGCGCGCATGGTCAAAGCGGGCATGGTGGAGGCGGCATAATGCAAAAGCTGAAACAGCAGGTGTTTGAAGCCAACATGGATCTGCCGCGTTACGGGCTGGTGACCTTTACTTGGGGCAACGTCAGCGCCATTGACCGCGAACGCGGGCTGGTGGTGATCAAGCCCAGCGGTGTCGCCTACGAAACCATGAAAGCGGACGATATGGTGGTGGTCGATATGAGCGGCCGGGTGGTGGACGGGAAGTATCGCCCGTCTTCCGACACCGCGACGCATCTCGAACTCTACCGCCGTTATCCGTCGCTCGGCGGCATTGTCCATACCCACTCCACTCATGCCACCGCATGGGCGCAGGCAGGGCTGGCGATCCCGGCGTTAGGCACCACGCACGCTGACTACTTTTTGGGCGATATCCCGTGTACGCGCGGGTTAAGCGAAGAAGAGGTGCAGGGCGAGTACGAACAGAACACTGGCAAAGTGATTATCGAAACGCTGGGTGACGCCGAGCCGCTGCATACGCCGGGAATTGTGGTGTATCAGCACGGACCGTTTGCCTGGGGGAAAGATGCTCACGATGCGGTGCATAACGCGGTGGTGATGGAGGAAGTGGCAAAAATGGCGTGGATTGCGCGCAGTATTAACCCACAACTCAATCACATCGACAGCTTCCTGATGAATAAACACTTCATGCGTAAGCACGGTCCCAACGCCTATTACGGGCAGAAGTAAAACACGCGCTGCGGAAATTGCCTTCTTCGGGAGATAACTGGTCTGATTCCGCAGCCGTTTTTCAAAAAAAAGCCCCCGGAGAAGGGGGCAAAGCAAACTATGGCAATGTTTCGTTGGTTATACCTGGTGCTAGCGATAAATATCCGCGCTGGCGTGCATATTGCCGTTACTCCCCGGTTCCCGCATCAGAATCACGTGGTAGTACGTTGCGCCTTGCGCATCTGTCTCTTCATTCAGTGCCTGGCGAGCTTCACTTTCAGTGGCGAAGTTATGGTTGATATAAATCACGCCTAAGCTCTGCACGTCGTCCATATTTCTGGCCTGGTGGTTATTAATTTCAATGGCTGCCCATGTATTTGCACTTAGCAAAAGCACAGCCAGAAGGGCTAAAACACGGCTGAACATAGATACCTCCTCAACGGCTGACTTTGTGCGCGCTCCTCTGTGATGATCTTCTGATTTAATTTTAATCAATGATAAAGAAGTTGATGGTGACCATTTCTGATGCAGTTGTTCAAAAAAACGCCCTGATGGGATGTGATGAACTTCAAATCAGCGGGTTAGTACGATTTGGCGAAAGATGAGATTTATTTGTCGGCTGGCCTTGAGTTTAGCGGGGCATACAAGTACTATAACGCGTCATTTTTCAGCCGACCTTTAACACGTTCCTTGCCTCCCCGGGATTCGGCTGACCCAGACAGGAGGCTGAATAATCCGTAAGGAGCAATTCGATGCGTCATTACGAAATCGTTTTTATGGTCCATCCTGACCAGAGCGAACAGGTTCCGGGCATGATCGAGCGCTACACTGCTGCCATCACTGGTGCAGAAGGCAAGATCCACCGTCTGGAAGACTGGGGCCGCCGTCAGCTGGCTTACCCGATCAACAAACTGCACAAAGCACACTACGTTCTGATGAACGTTGAAGCTCCGCAGGAAGTGATCGATGAGCTGGAAACTACCTTCCGCTTCAACGATGCCGTTATCCGCAGCATGGTTATGCGTACCAAGCACGCTGTTACCGAAGCATCTCCGATGGTTAAAGCGAAAGACGAGCGCCGTGAGCGTCGCGATGATTTCGCAAACGAAACCGCAGATGATGCTGAAGCTGGGGATTCTGAAGAGTAATTTCTGATGACCAACCGTCTGGTGTTGTCCGGCACCGTGTGCAGGACTCCCCTTCGCAAGGTCAGTCCATCAGGAATTCCTCACTGCCAGTTCGTGCTTGAGCATCGTTCTGTGCAGGAGGAAGCCGGTTTTCACCGGCAGGCGTGGTGCCAAATGCCCGTTATTGTTAGCGGATACGAAAACCAGGCCATTACTCACAGTATAACGGTCGGCAGTCGCATAACCGTTCAGGGGTTCATTTCATGCCACAAGGCAAAGAACGGACTGAGCAAAATGGTTTTGCATGCCGAGCAGATTGAATTGATAGATTCTGGAGACTAGCCATATGGCACGTTATTTCCGTCGTCGCAAGTTCTGCCGTTTCACCGCGGAAGGCGTTCAAGAGATCGACTATAAAGATATCGCTACGCTGAAAAACTACATCACCGAAAGCGGTAAGATTGTCCCAAGCCGTATCACCGGTACCCGTGCAAAATACCAGCGTCAGCTGGCTCGCGCTATCAAACGCGCTCGCTACCTGTCCCTGCTGCCGTACACTGATCGCCATCAGTAATCGGTCACGGTCCATTAATACGACTTTGAGAGGATAAGGTAATGCAAGTTATTCTGCTTGATAAAGTAGCAAACCTGGGTAGCCTGGGTGATCAGGTAAACGTTAAAGCGGGCTATGCTCGTAACTTCCTGGTACCGCAGGGTAAAGCTGTTCCAGCTACCAAGAAAAACATTGAATTCTTCGAAGCACGTCGCGCTGAACTGGAAGCTAAACTGGCTGAAGTTCTGGCAGCAGCTAATGCTCGCGCTGAGAAAATCAATGCACTGGAAACTGTTACCATCGCGTCTAAAGCTGGCGACGAAGGTAAACTGTTCGGTTCCATCGGTACTCGCGACATCGCTGACGCTGTAACTGCAGCTGGCGTTGAAGTGGCTAAGAGCGAAGTTCGTCTGCCGAACGGCGTTCTGCGTACCACTGGCGAACACGAAGTGAGCTTCCAGGTTCACAGCGAAGTATTCGCGAAAGTGATCGTAAACGTAGTAGCTGAATAATTCGTTATTCAACGAGACGTAAAAACGCCGACCTTGTGTCGGCGTTTTGCTTTTAGTGATAAAAACCTCAGAAACAGCTGTTCCCTTCATAAAGTTCTCTTACTATTCCTTTTATAAAAAACTCTCAGGACCCATACCTGGCCCCCAGCCTCGCCGCTGGTAGCTCGTGTCATGTTTTTTTACGCGGAAAACATGACAAAAGCATCAATACAGCGTCTCCCTTGTAAGATAATAAAAACAATAAGTTAGGTGCAAATTCGCTGTTATTTTATTGTTTTTTTAGATAAAAAGATAAAATATTATCGCTTCTATGGGGCTGATTGCTTGATGTGCAAAGTAAAAGATCGTTTAACCAAAAAAATGCTAATATTATGGTTATTATGGTCGTAAAAAGATAAAATATTATCACTATGGGTAAAAAAACAGCACCGTTACTCCCTTATACGAATCAGATGCTTAGTGAATTTGGTGAGCGGCTGAAACTTGCTCGTTTACGACGCAGGCTTACCGCAAAGCAAGTTGCTGAACGTGCCGGGATGTCGCCAATAACATTGCGTTCTCTGGAGTCAGGAAGTGCAGGGGTCACGATAGGGGCATATTTGTCTGTGATGCAGGTTTTGGGTCTGGAAACGGATTTAAATAAGCTTGCAGCTGAAGACGACTTAGGGCGTCAGCTCCAGGATTCCCGTTTGATTAAAAAAAGAGGGCTTGCTCGTTCATCCGGTAAGAATGACGAAGGGATTCAGACAGCCTCATTTCAGACGAAACGCGAGAAAGAAGGTCATCTCACCACGGATTTAACAGCGCTGGCAAAAGACTCAACGCCAACTAATCCAGGGGAAACGTCCACCTCTCTTGCTGCACTATTACAACCGATAAAAAAACCGATAAAAGGAAATTAATTATGGCATTAATCGGAGTGTATGCGGATTGGGAAGGCCTGGATGGTCCTGCGCGTATTGGTTATTTGCACAGTCGTCGCACCCGGGCGCGTGAGATATTTGAGTTTGAGTACGATAAAAAGGCGCTTGCAGATCCTGCACTTAATTTTATTCAGTTAGATCCTGAAATAATGTTGTATGAGGGAGCACAGTACCCAATTCCTCCTAAGGATAAATTTGGTGCATTTAGTGATTCCTGCCCGGATCGTTGGGGACGCATGCTAATGAAGCGGCGTTTTGAGAGGGATATCCGAGACGGATTATTTGATAAAGACTCCCACCTTTATGAGTCTGATTATTTATTAGGTGTACATGATCTTTATCGGGTTGGGGCTCTTCGATATAAACTTGAAGACACTGGAGAGTTTCTTGATAACCGCATTGATGTTGCAGCCCCACCATTTACCGAAATAGCGAGTCTGGAAAGGGCTAGCCGGGCAATTGAAGAAGATCCTGATAATAGAGAACTCATGGGGCAAAAATGGTTAAGAATGCTAATCGCTCCGGGGGGATCATTAGGAGGGGCACGTCCGAAAGCCAGTGTTGTTGATGAAGCAGGACATCTCTACATCGCTAAATTTCCCAGTGCAAAAGATGAGTATGATGTTGGTGGATGGGAAATGGTCGTTAATGCACTTGATTTGGAATTAGCTCGAGAAGTTGCGGAGTATTTTCGACTTGGTTTGACAGAAGCAGATGACATTATTGCTAATTTTAGAGGAATTGTCAGTCAGTGGCGAACCATTGCCGAGCGTCTTAGATTACCTGGTCGTGAACAAGAGTTAATGGCAGAGGCGTTCAGGGCGTCAATTTAGAATAGTTATTTCGATATATTCGATGAGGGCCGCAATAAGCAGCCCTATTAAGATAATTACTTCGTCGCCTGAATGTCGGCCAGCATTGGGGCAAGGGCAGGGTTATCCTTAGCGAAGTTTGCGTACATTGGCTGTACTTTCTCGATAAACGGAGCTTTATCAACCTGGTAGACTTTCACGCCCATTTTATCCAGTTTCGCAAATTCTTGTTTCTCTTCTTCGCTCCACAAGTCTTTCATGTAGCTCATTGATTCTTTAGATGCTTTTAATATAGCAGCCTGATTTTCCGGGCTAAGTTTATCAAACGCAGCATTGCTCATCAGAACCACATCGGGAACCATAGTGTGTTCGTCAAGGCTGAAGGATTTTGCCACTTCACCGTGACGCATGGTGGTCAGCGCCATCACACTGTTTTCCGCCATATCGACGACGCCCTGCTGTAAGGCTGTATACAGCTCGCCGTAATCCAGTGGCGTCGGGTTACCGCCCATGACTTTGATCATTTCAACTGCGCCAGGACTTGGCTGGACACGGACTTTCATGCCTTTCAGATCCTCTGGTTTCAGTACCGGTTTATTGCCGTAGAAGCTGCGGGCGCCTCCATCATAAAAAGTCAGCCCGAAATAACCTTTGCTTTTCGTTGAGTCGAGGATTTTTCTCCCGATATCGCCCTGCATCACCTGATAATAATGATCACGATCGCGGAACAAATAAGGCAGGCTAAATAATTTATAAGAATTTTCAAATGCTTCCATTTCTGCCGCATTGGTTTTTACCAGCGGAATAGCGCCAGAACGAATCAGCTCCATTGTTTCTCGTTGAGTACCCAATGTTCCATTTGGATAAATACGAATAGTAATATCACCGTTAGAGTACTCTTTGCTCTTTTTCGCAAAGAACTCCATCGCTTTATGAACAGGATGAGACTTATCCTGATTATGACTCAGTTTTAATGTCACTGCCCAGGACTGGCTTGCGGATAACATAAGAACAGCACCGATAATGCCAGCGGATACTTTTATTTTCATAGATGTTCCTTTTCTAATAAATATGGCGGCAGGTGCCGCCAGTGAATGCATATCAGTAGCCCAGTGCTCTTGGCAATGCCATACTGATTTGCGGAATATAGGTCACCATTGCCAGCACCAATACCATCACGGCATAGAATGGCAGCATAGGTTTGATAATTTTATTAATCGGTAATTTAGATACACTACAACCGACAAATAACACACTGCCTACAGGCGGAGTACAAATACCGATACACATGTTCAGTACCATGACAATACCAAAGTGAATCGGGTCCATGCCCAGTTCGGTGACAACCGGTAAAAATATCGGCGTAAAAATCAGTACCGCTGGCGTCATATCCATAAATGTGCCAATGATCAACAAGATAATATTGATAATAAGCAGGATTACTATTGGATTATCAGAAATGGTATTGAGCAAATCGAGGATCAGGAAGGGGACGTCAGCGTTGGACATAGCCCATGACATGCCCATTGAAGAACCGATCAATAACAAAACAATTGCGGTGGTAATGACGGATTCCAGAAATATTTTAGGCAAATCTTTAACTGAGATTTCACGATAAAGAACCAGCGCAAGGAAAAGGGTATAAATTACCGCAATTGCCGAAGCCTCTGTCGGGGTAAAAACACCGCTTAGTACACCGCCCATAATTAACACAATCAGGAAAATACTGGGGATCGCCATCCATATAGCCACTCCAGCCTGGCGTAAAGTTGGGCGTTCTGGTTTGGGGTATCCGCGACGTACCGCGATAATACCGGCGACGACCATCAGCGCCAGGCCCAGTAAAATTCCCGGAACATACCCTGCCAGGAACAGTGCAGCAATAGACGTACCGCCGCTGACCAGTGAATAGACGATCAACGTATTGCTTGGTGGAATAAGTAAACCAGTAGGAGCAGAAGCAACGTTAACCGCAGTGCTGAATGCCGGGTCGTAGCCTTCTTTAACCTGTTGCGGATGCATGACACCGCCCATCGCCGCCGCCGAAGCAACGGCTGAACCAGAAATTGCCCCGAACAGCATATTGGCAAGAATATTACAGTGAGCAAGTGAGCCTGGCAGACGACCGCCAAGAATTCGCGCAAAGTTAATTAGCCTTCGTGCTATTCCTCCATGATTCATAATGTTGCCAGACAAGATAAAAAATGGGATTGCCAACAACGTAAAACTATCTAACCCGGAGGCTAACTTTTGGGAAACCACACTCAATGCTGAGTTGAAATCGAGTTGTGTGGAAATTGATGCCAGTGTCGATAAACCAATGGCATAAACAATAGGTACACCTAATGCCAACATAAAAAAGAAGGCACCAAATAACACAATAATCGGTAACCAGTAATCCATAATTTCTCCATTCCTACTATGGTTGGTTGTTGTTTATTATCTTTAGCGTGGTTGTTTAAGTTCTGTTAAAACCATATCTATGGTGTATATAATAATAAGTACACCACTAATCGGGATGCTCATATAGATATATCCCATCTGCCAACCTAAAGCGGGTGAGGTTTGACCTGAATCGAATGTGTCCATAGTTAATAGCCCACCACCATATACCATAATGATGGTGGCGAAGATAATAACGATAGTCTGAATACACAAAAATAAATGACGCCGTGCTTTTCCTTTCAGCATCATAGGAAGCAGGTCAATCGCCAGGTGCCGGTTCTGCCCCGCGGTATAGGCACCACCAAAAAGGCCAAGACAAATAAAAAGCAAACGACTGAGCTCATCCGTAAATATACTGGGGCTTTTAAATATAAATCGTGCTACCACCTGCCATGTCACACATGCCACAATGATCGCCAAAATGGTAATATTCAATGTTGCAAGCAGAGCATTAATAGATCTAATTATATTTCGCATAGTGATTAACCTTTGCAATATCATTCATCCTGTGGCTGGTAAATTGTCCCATTAAGAAAACCAGGCCAGTTTTTTTCAAACCAAATGCCGCGGATAATGGGAAACTCACGAACAGGTGCTTTTCTGACGTGAAAGATACCATTGCAATAATGAATAAGTAGCTTATCTTTTTTATCCTCAGTACGCTCTGAACGAAAGCGCCAAGCATCACAAAAACCATTTCGTGTTTGCGGAATAGAATTTCCATCTCCGTCGAGAATAATACGAGCCCCACGGCTACCACCATCGGCATCAATATAATGCGTCAACTGTGTCAATACGGCAGCAGAGGTCAGCGCCATATGCCGCCACATAAACAGCTCGGCAACTTCGCCCACATGTTTGATAGCCAATCCATGCTGTTGGACAAATTCGTTCAATAGCAGGGCATCACGAGTGGCACGTCGGACTTTATCGGCATGGCAAATAAACCCCGCATGATCAGACATTCGTGCCTGAATTTTTTCCTTAACCAATGACAATGGCATCCCGGTCCCGTTATCGTGCGCCTGAGTAATGATCTCTCTTATGGACGCCAGGGCCGGAGCGGTCAGTTGTGCAATATCCCCATCAACAGACTGCTTCTGCGTGCAACCAATAAAACGCGCCAGGCGCACTGCAAAAACCTGTCCAGCATTCAGTGCCGCGCCGCCAGGCCGGGTAACGCCGTGAGTTCCGGCAACTTCTCCCACCGCGAAGCAACCAGGCAGGGAGGTTTGCCCCCAGATATCCACTTCTATACCGCCATTCATATGTTGATTGTTCATGGCGAACTGCAGAGGCTGCGCGGTGAGATCGTAGCCGTGCATCTTGTACAGCGAGATAGACAGCGGATTCATTCGTTGCAGGCGTTCGATGGGCGATTGCGCCAGGGCGCCGTTGTTTTCAAGATATGCGCGAACGTCGTCGTCCAATCGATCCAATGAGAACGGCAAATCACCAGGCACCGCTTCAGGATTGCGATTGAAATCCATAAATACCTGGCGACCTGATTGCTGCTCTTGCGCCACCGCCATATCTAACAAGCTGGAGCCAAAATCCATTACCCGCGTGGCGTGAAACGGCCACTGATAACCTTTACGGAAGATGTTTGAAGCCAGTTCCTGGGTGGTGCGATAGTAATCTGCAAGGAAGTTATACTCGTTGCCCTCAGCATCCACAGAATAGATATACGGGATCACCTGCACATAGGTGCCGGATAAATTCCACGGAAACGTGCTGCGTGGCGTGCCTATACCAAACTGGCTTTCTGTCAGATTGGTTAGCGTCAGACCTTCTTCCAGGGCCAGTCCCAGCGAGCCGAAGCATTTATGTGGATAAACACTGTCGCGATAAAGCTCGCCCGGTCCGCCCGTTGCCAGTACCACATTGGGCGTAGTCACAATGGCCAGCCCCCAGGGGTTATGAGCGCGGGAACCGGTTGCGAGAATAGCCCCCGCAACGCGATCTTCGCCATTCTCTCCGCACTGATGCAGGAGCTTAATCACCGTTGCACTGGTCAACATTGGGATGGCGAGGCGCTGCACTTCCTCCAGCAATACTTTTACCATCAGGCGAGATGTCCGCGGTCCACAGGAGGTTGCGCGTCCGGCTTCGTCATGGTCGGTTTGATAACGGAGAATTGCGCCATAGCGATCTTCCGGTAATTCCAGACCAAGATATTGCAGACCGCCGAGGGTATGCAGAGAACCGACCGCCTCGACATAAGCGGTGTCGTGATCCATTGCGCCACCGCTCGCCAGTGCCTCGGCCAGTTTGGCAAAATTGTCTCCGTTGCCCGCAGTAGCGGCGGTAAACAGTGTTTGTTTATCAGAACCGGAACACGCTGACGTTCCCATGTATAACCCGGCGGTCGCGATCAGTACATTTTGCAGGCGACGTTTCAGCTCAACCGCCGCACGTAATCCTGCTGCGCCGCTACCAACGACCAGCGCATCAACTTGCCAGATCGGGTAATCAATATCCTCAACGGTGACAATTGACGTTGGTTCTGCTGACACAAACCCCTTTGGAAAAGTGACGTGCGTCAGCGAATCGAGGATGGCGTCATCAAGCTGGCTCATGCATCCTCCATTGGCGTAAACAGGCTGCTTTCCATCAGACGTGGTTGCCTGATAATCGGGCGGAAGGCCATAAACGGCAGAATGTCGCGCTCAATCTCCACACCCGGCGCGATCTCAATTAATTCAACGCCTTCTGCCGTTAACTGGAATACCGCGCGTTCAGTGATATACAACACTTCTTGACCACTTTGCTGTGCGTAGGCGGCGCTAAAGGTAATTTTTTCCACCTGAGTAACCAGTTTGGGGATCTGACCTGACTGAGCTATATGCAGGCCATCTGGCGTTACATCGATTTTGCTGCCTTTGGCGTCAAACGTGCCGCAGAACACCACTTTTCGGGCGTTTTGTGCAATTTCGAGGAAGCCGCCGGGGCCGATCAGATTGCCGTTGAGATGCGAAACGTTGACGTTGCCGTGCTGATCCATCTCGCCCATGCCGAGGAAAGTGATATCGATACCGCCGCCGCTGTAGAATTCGAATTGATCCAGCGAAGGGATAATGGCGTCGGCGTTACGGGCACAGCCAAAAAACGCGTCATCCAGCATCATGCCGTTATGTACGCCTTGCTCAACACTTAGCCACAAACTTTGATAAGGCACGCCTTCACGCAGCGCAACGCCAGGAATACCGCCCGGAATACCAAAGCCAAAGTTGGTTGAAGCACCAGCTACCAGTTCACGTGCTGCCCGACGGGCAATCAGACGACGTACCGGATGACTAACCAGTTCAATAGCGTCGTTAGAACTCAGACGGCGATGTTGACCACTAATTGTCAGGTCGTAACCACCAAGATAGGTTTGCGGTTGTTCGCGGTGTTCAACGATGCCATCGACCAGAATCCCCGGAAGCTTGACTCTACGTGGTTCAAGCGCGCCTGCTTCCAGTACATCGCGCACCTGTACGAACACTTTGCCGCCGCTGTTGTGTGCTGCCAGCGCCATCGAATAGCTATCCATATCAATCGCTTCTTCTTCGAGGCTGACGTTGCCACGCGGATCGGCATAAGTGCCGCGCAAAATGGCATAGTCCACTTTGAAAGGGCGATAGCGGAGTTTGGTTTCACCATCAATTTCAATCAGTTCTACCAGATCATCGGTGGTGCAAGCGTTTGACTTCCCGCCGCCATTACGCGGATCAACAAACGATCCCAACCCTACGTGGGTAAAAAGTCCCGGACGTCCGGCGCCGATCTCCCGCAGCAGAGCCTGAATTACGCCGCCCGGGAAGCAGTAGGCTTCAATGGCATTGTTTTTCACCAGTTCCTGCATTTTGGGCGACCAGGTAAAGTGTCCGGCAATTATGCGTTTGAGCATTTCGGCATGAGCGAAGCGATTGGTACCTTTGCTGTCGCGATCGCCAATACCCAGCGAGTGGATTAATGTCAGATCGCGCGGGTGTCCGGTTTGCAGGAAACGAGCTTCAATGGCTGCCAGAATATGGTCAGCTTCCACCATGCCGCCGCCGTTACCGCTAATGGCAATGGTTGCGCCGTCCTGAATTTGCGCCGCCAGTGCCTCGGCGGTTGATATCTTACGCATACAATTTCCTTATTGATTGTGGAAGCTCACGCTACTTTTTTCGGCAAACGCGCGCGTCGCCTGCTGGCAATCCTGAGTGGCGGACATTAACCCTGCCAGTAACTGGTGCGAGTAATCGGCGTGTTTATTTTCCAGCGCCAGAATCAGTTGCTTAATATGCGCCAGTGCCACCGGACCACATTTTTCCAGCTGCGCTAACTGATTCGCCATCCAGCTTTCTACCTGTTCTTTTTCCACCACTTCATCAATTAAATTCGCCGCCTGGGCTTCATGTGCCGTCAGACGTTTCCCCAGCATCAGCATCTGGCGACCGACCACCGGACCGACCTGATTAAGCACGCGTTCAATGCCCATCCAGCCAGGCACCATACCGAGCATCACTTCCGGGTTAGAGAATTTCGCGCTGGGGCGAGCAATACGAATATCGCAGCACAAAGCAAGTTCAATCCCACCGCCAATGGTATGACCGTTGAGATTCGCAACGGTTAATTGGGGTAAATTGCGCAGGCGATTAAAAACCTCATTACCGCGTTTAATCCATTTTCTGCCCATATCTAATGGCGAATAGGCTGACCACGATTTAATATCGCCGCCTGCACAAAAGAATTTATCGCCGGTAGCAGTTAATTCGACTAATCGTAATGTGGTGTCGTTTTCAATTTCATTTAAATAATGATCGAGAGATTCGATCATTTCTTCATTAATAGCATGACATTTATCTTCACGGTTCAATGTCAGGCGGCAGGTAGCCGCCGCTCTGCTGAACAGAACGGGTTGGTCACTCATGTTCATTCCTTAACAATAATGCGCGATGCGATCGACGCTAATATCCAGCGTGCTGTTAATATCTTTCTGCCACCAGTACGGCGAGAATATTTCCAGTTCAATAGCGCCATTAAATCCGGCGTTTTCAACCAGCCGACGGATTGACGGAATATTGATGACGCCATCTCCCGGCATTCCCCGATCATTGACCAGATCGGTGGTTGGTACTAACCAGTCGGAAACATGAAACGCGAGAATGCGTTTTCCGGCACGCAGGATTTGGCTGGCGAGCTCCGGATCCCACCAAACGTGGTAGACATCTACCGCGACGCCGAGGCCAAATTCGCCATCGGGATCGAGTTCATCACACCAGTCCAGCGCCTGGCGTAACGTGCACAAACAGGAACGATCGGCTGCGGTCATCGGGTGCAGCGGTTCCAGCGCAATCGGCACGCCGACCTCTTTCGAATGCGGTAGTAACTGGCGAATCCCTTGTTTCACCTGTTCCCGCGCCTCATACAGATCTTTTGTACCCGTTGGCAGTCCACCAACCACCTGCATATAACAGGCGGCGTTAAGCACGGCGGCGTCGTCCAGCGCCCGGCGGTTATCATCAATCGCTAGTTTGCGTTCCGCCAGCGTCGGTGCGGTGTAGTAAGTGCTACGGCACAAACCGGAGACGCTCATGTTACTGGCGGCGAGTTGGCGGGCGATCTGCTGGAGATCTTCGCCCTGCAATTCTCTGCGCCAGGGGGCTATTGCGCCAATACCGCGCGCGGCGCAAGCGTCAATAATGGCGGGCAGCGGCGTTTTATAACCCAGCGTCGCGGTATTAATGCTGAATAAATCAGGGCGTTGTAACAGATCTCTCATGATTCAGCCTCAGAAGCGCGGCATACTTAAGCCGCCGTCGATGGCGACCGCCTGACCACAGGTGTAAATCAGTTTGCCTTCCGCCATCGCGCGGACAGTGGAGGCGATATCAGCCGGATAACCCCAACGTCCCCACGGCACCAGACCTTTGGCAATCAATTCGTCGTAATAGGCGGTTGCCGGAATGGTCATATCGGTTTTTATTAGGCCAGGGCGCACTTCATAGACGCCAATTTGTTCGTTACAAAGGCGAGCGGCAAACAGACGAGCAGCGGCAGAAACGGCGGTTTTGGCAATGGTGTATTCGCCGCGATTCATCGCCAGCATGATGGCGTTTATGGAACTGACAAAAATAATCGAACGGTGCGGCAGCTCCGCTTCCGGCTTCGGCTGTGCGAGCAGACGTTTACTGAATGCCTGAGCGAGGAAGAACGGTGCGCGGGTATTGATGGCAATGTTTTGGTCGAAACTGTCTGGTTCGAGATCGAGGAGGTCACCGCGCTTTTTCACTGAAATCCCTGCGTTGTTGAGCAGACAGTCCAGACGCCCCCACTGGTTTTGCGCCGCGTCGAGCATCTCTTCATGTAGGGAGAGATCGCCGACATCGGCAGGGAAGCAAATGACTTCCACGCCTTCTGCCATACATTCTTGTTGTGTGATATGCAGTTTTTCTACGCTGTCGGCATCAGGGCGATCGTTAATCAGCAGGTTAAACCCGCCACGAGCAAGTTCCAGCGCACAACCCTTTCCAATACCACGTGCAGCGCCAGTGATGACAGCAACAGGACGAGTGGATTTCATAGGTTAATCCTCTTTTTTTGAATATTGTTTCCTTAAGTGATGGTTAGCTTGCAACTAGTTAGCAAAAAGATCAACCATCTGGTTGGTTGATCTGCGATAATGATCACAGGACATTTGATAACTCGATGAAAGACAATGTTTTGCCTTTTTGCTGTCGCTGAGATCAAATACGGTTATGATAGCCATCACGAAGAAGACGTGGGGAAGCGGAATGTATCTTGATACCAGTCACGCGCAAAACCTGAAGGAAAAATTGTTGTTATGCGCAGTCAATGAATTTGCCGAATATGGCTACGAAGGGGCCAGAGTCGATAATATTGTGAAGGCCGCAGGGTGCAGTAAACAGACGGTTTATCACCACTTCGGGAACAAAGAAAATTTATTTATTGAAGTTCTGGAATATACCTGGAATGATATTCGGCAAAAAGAAAGATCCCTTGATGTTTCTGGCCTTCCGCCACAAAAAGCCATAGAGGAAATTATCGATTTCACCTGGGATTATTATATATCTAATCCCTGGTTTCTAAAGATCGTGCATAGCGAAAACCAAAGTAAAGGTGTGCATTATGCGAAATCACAGCGCCTCCAGGATATTAACCACGCGCACTTGCAGTTAATGGAGACATTATTGGCTGAAGGGAAGAAACGTAATATTTTTAAGCCAGATATCGACCCGCTGCAGGTGAATATTAATATTGCTGCACTCGGGGGATATTATTTGATAAACCAGCATACACTTGGCCTGGTTTATCACATCAGTATGGTTTCACCGCAGGCGCTGGAAGCCAGACGTAAGGTCATCAAAGAAACTGTCCTTAGCTGGCTTCTGATTGACCCTTCAGCTATCGAGCGCGAATAAAACTGCCATCCGGCTGGCGGGTAAACAAGACTTGTTGATTATTCCCCGTATCAATGGTTAAGCCCGTCACCACGCCGCTGGCGTTCTGGCGGATTTTCACTATCTGCCCGTTTTGCAAATTACTTAATGGTTTGCCCGCGCCTTCTACCTGTGCCATTGCGTATACATCGGTAGGAGGCAGACCGTGGTCGCGGAACAGTTGTGCCATCGTTTTACCGGCTTCAACACGATAAGAGCGCCATTGATTGTCAATGCCGCTATCTGGCTGGAAAGGTTGCGTTTGCGTAGCTTGCGGCTGCTCTTCCGGTTGACCTTCCTGTATTGGTTCTGGAGCGACCGGGGCAACTTGATCCGGATCGTTTTGCGGCGTAACTAGCTGCGCCCGAAGTTGTTCTTCTGTCGGCGGCTGAGATTGCGACTGAATATCCAGCTGCGCTTCACGCGTCACGACGGGGGAGTCGGGCGCATCCTCAGACGGAAGCAGAAAACCGACCACCAAAATAATGGCGGCAATAATAATCCCCCGACGATGCATCGGTGGTAGCGGATCCATGAAGCGAAAGTTGTCCGGCGCGTGCCAGACCTTCTCCAGGGTTGGTTTTAGTTCAAAGCGCCCGGGCATGGTTTCCTCCTGCTCCGCGTCTTGTTCCTCAATCATAGCCTATGAATAAGCTAACGCTATGATGTCCGTGGTAAACCCGCCTCTATTATATTCATACGGGATATTGCTATTGTTTCTTTTTCCCCGGGATTTGTCATCACTCTCGCGACAAAGTTTTACCCAAGGAAGTGTGGCTGATATGCTGCCCGTTACTTTATACCCTGAGGAAGGAAATACGATGACCACCCCAACTTTTGACACCATCGAAGCGCAAGCAAGCTACGGCATTGGTTTGCAGGTAGGGCAACAACTGAGTGAATCTGGTCTGGAAGGGCTGCTGCCAGAAGCGCTGGTTGCAGGTATTGCCGACGCGCTGGAAGGCAAACATCCGGCTGTTCCGGTTGATGTGGTGCACCGCGCGCTGCGTGAAATCCATGAACGTGCCGATGCTGTTCGTCGTCAGCGTTTCCAGTCGATGGCTGCTGAAGGTGTGAAATATCTTGAAGAAAACGCTAAAAAAGAAGGCGTGAACAGCACTGAATCCGGCCTGCAATTCCGCGTGATCAACCAGGGCGAAGGCGCAATTCCTGCCCGTACCGACCGCGTCCGCGTTCATTACACCGGTAAATTGATCGACGGCACTGTATTTGACAGCTCTGTTGCCCGTGGCGAACCGGCTGAATTCCCGGTGAACGGCGTGATCCCTGGCTGGATTGAAGCACTGACTCTGATGCCAGTAGGTTCTAAGTGGGAACTGACGATCCCGCAGGAACTGGCCTATGGCGAGCGTGGCGCTGGCGCGTCCATCCCTCCGTTCAGCACCCTGGTGTTTGAAGTCGAGCTGCTGGAAATCCTCTAAACAGCGTATTCTGTTCCCCTCGAGCCAGAGGGGAGCAGGCATTTAGCAATAAACCCTTCAGTTTGCCAATAGGCGATATTTTGTGTTGCAAACACTCCGTAAGCGTGTATTTTTGTGAGCTGTTTCGCGTTATCACCGTGATATGACACTCATTTTAAACATAAAATTAACATTAGATCTAAATCTTAGTATTCATCCCACGTATTGTTTCCTAATATCGATGAGTCCCGATACAGATTCGTCGTATCATAGACTGACTAAAGGCCGCAGAGCCTGAACAACACAGACAGGAAGAAAAAACATGGTAGATCAGGTAAAAGTCGTTGCCGATGATCAGGCTCCGGCTGAACAGTCGCTACGGCGCAATCTCACAAACCGGCATATTCAGCTTATTGCCATTGGCGGCGCCATTGGTACGGGGTTGTTTATGGGATCCGGTAAAACAATCAGTCTTGCCGGGCCGTCGATCATTTTCGTTTATATGATCATCGGTTTTATGCTCTTTTTCGTGATGCGGGCAATGGGGGAATTGCTGCTTTCGAATCTGGAATACAAATCTTTTAGTGACTTCGCTTCCGATTTATTAGGGCCGTGGGCAGGATATTTCACTGGCTGGACTTATTGGTTCTGCTGGGTGGTTACCGGTATGGCGGACGTGGTTGCCATCACGGCTTATGCGCAGTTCTGGTTTCCGGGGCTATCTGACTGGGTCGCCTCGCTGGCGGTTATTGTGCTGTTGCTGACCCTGAACCTCGCCACCGTGAAAATGTTCGGTGAGATGGAGTTCTGGTTTGCGATGATCAAAATCGTCGCCATCGTGTCGTTGATTATCGTCGGCCTGGTCATGGTGATGATGCACTTCCAGTCTCCGACCGGTGTGGAAGCGTCATTTGCGCATTTGTGGAATGACGGCGGCTGGTTCCCGAAAGGCTTAAGCGGCTTCTTTGCCGGATTCCAGATAGCGGTTTTCGCTTTCGTGGGGATTGAGCTGGTAGGTACTACTGCTGCGGAAACCAAAGATCCAGAGAAATCACTGCCGCGCGCAATTAACTCTATTCCGATCCGCATCATTATGTTCTACGTCTTCGCGCTGATTGTGATTATGTCCGTGACGCCGTGGAGTTCGGTAGTCCCGGATAAAAGCCCGTTTGTTGAACTGTTCGTGTTGGTGGGGCTGCCTGCTGCTGCCAGCGTGATCAACTTTGTGGTGCTGACGTCTGCGGCTTCTTCCGCTAACAGTGGTGTCTTCTCTACTAGTCGCATGCTGTTTGGTCTGGCGCAGGAAGGTGTGGCGCCGAAAGCGTTCGCTAAACTCTCTAAACGCGCCGTACCAGCGAAAGGGCTGACCTTCTCTTGTATCTGTCTGCTCGGCGGTGTGGTGATGTTGTACGTGAATCCAAGCGTGATTGGCGCGTTCACGATGATCACGACGGTTTCCGCGATTCTGTTTATGTTTGTCTGGACGATTATCCTTTGCTCATACCTTGTGTATCGCAAACAGCGTCCGCACCTGCATGAGAAGTCAATCTACAAGATGCCGCTCGGCAAGCTGATGTGCTGGGTATGTATGGCGTTCTTTGTGTTCGTCATCGTGCTGCTGACGCTGGAAGATGACACCCGCCAGGCGCTGCTGGTTACCCCACTGTGGTTTATCGCGCTGGGGCTGGGCTGGCTGTTTATTGGTAAAAAACGCATGGCGAAGTAATGCCGCTAAGGCACCTGCGGGTGTCTTTCAGGCTGCAAAATTGCCTGATGTGCTGCGCTTATCAGGCCTACAGAACCTCTGCAATATATTGAATTTGCGTGCTTTTGTAGGCCGGATAAGGCGTTTACGCCGCATCCGGCATGAACAAAGCACACTTTGTCAGCAATCTCCTTTGTCTTTATACATTCCTAAAAATACTTCCTGTCATCGACAGCTCTCAGGCGCGGGCTTACCGTGGATCTTTGCCACTCATTGCAGAGTTCACTATGGCTAAGCACAGTTGGTTATTAATCGCCGCATTACCTCTCTCCATTTCACCTTCCTGGGGCGCAGATTTTTATTACCGCCAGCAGGAGAAAAGCACGGTTTATGTCGCCGAACAGAAGGGAGAAAAAGATGAGATCCTCTCCGAACTGCCGGACGTTAATTTTTCCCGCCTCTGGCGCATTGCCAATTTAGCCAATAAACAAGAAACCCGTTTACTGTCCGATTTTAATCCCGATAAGTTCGATTGCGATGATGAGGGGGATTGCCAGCATACCTGGCTCACCGATGGACGCTCTGTTCTTTGGTCTGGCAAAGTCCTGAAAAATCCACCCGGTAAACCTAAAGTCGATGCCGCCAGTTTTCAGGCATTCGGCGCTTTCGCTGCCGATAAACGCAGCGTCTATTTTGACGGCCAGCGTACCGATGATAATAGCGGTGATAAGCAGGTGGATATGTCAACGCTGGAAGAGACGGACATCTGGAATTTACTGCGTGATAAAAATAGTCTCTGGCATAAGGGGCGCTGGTTGGGAAGCGCTGACGGGTTTCAAATCGTGCGGCATGATTCATCCCTGCAATTTGTTGTGCTGACAAATTCGCAGGTGATTGTTAATGGCAAGCCGCTGCCCGCCGATCGCAAAACCTTTCAGATTAAACGTTGGATGCCTGGCGAACGGTTGGTTTATCGCGATAAAAGCGGTGAGCATGACTATGAGCTGGAGGATACCAGCTATCGCTGTGCACCTTTTAATATTGGTCTGAATAACGTGTCCTGGCTCAAACATAAAGCCACTCCAGCGGGCAGTGAGTGTATTTATGAAACGCTGGCGGGAGTTGATCCGGAATATTTTTATCTATTTGTTCGGAATACCGGTTTATATAAGAACCAAATTTATAAAGTCACAACCAACGCCCTGGGCGAAGGGGAGTTGATTAATCTCAAGCCAGAGGATCTCTCCGACTCACTTGAAGCAGGTGGTAGTTGGGGATTAACTAACACGTTTATATCAACAGACGGGCAGCTTTACACTCAACAAGCGACTGGAATTGGGAAAGAGCACGCCCAACAAGGTGAATGGCTGCGTTATAACTTAGGTAAGGGAGGTTGGTCATCGGTGAAGCAACCCCCGAGCGGTCTTAAACCCTTATTTAAATAACCTCTTCACGCTAACAGCTTCAGGATGACGCTATGTTGCCAATTAAACCCTTTTGTCTCGCACTGGCTTTATTTTCAACCTCCTCACTAGCCTGCTCCGGTGTGCCTACTGCTGTGTTTTATTACCAGCCGTGGGGGCAAGGCACAAAATATATCGTTGAAGATAGCGACGGTTACGGACTCTATTTCCCGGATATTCATATACCACAGGTGAAGTTCAAACAACTGCGCCGTGTATCTGACGGCACTGATGATGAATATGATTCTCCTGATGATATCAATAATGATTTTGTGCGGGTGGATGGTGGCGCTTATATCAGAACCAACGGTGGTTGGCGTTTCGACTGGTTGACTGATGGCCGCCATATTTTATGGGCAGGGAAAATAGTTCAGAACCCGCCGGGAATACCGAAAGTCGATGCCGCAACATTCCGCGCATGGGGGCGTTTTGCTGCCGATAAAGACAGCCTCTATTTTGATGGCGAACGCACGGATGATAATCACGGCGAAAAGCAGGTCGATATGGATTCGCTGCAACAGGTGGGAGGGAGGATGAATTCAATTGATTCCGCGGATGTGCTGAAAGATCGTCGCAATCTTTACTTTCAGGGGCGCTGGTTAGGTAGTGCGCAAGGGTATTCTATTCTTGACATTAAACCCTGGACACGTCGTCCCATTATTTATTCACCTAATAGCTGCGAAAGCAAAAGTAATCCGGGACCCTGGGATACCATCTGGCGGACTAAATCGCAGGTCTTTGTGAATGGAGATGCCATCAACGCCGATCCGGATACCTTTCATATTGTGCGCTGGATAGCCGGTTCACTGCTGATTTATCGCGATAAAGACGGGGAGAAACGTTATTCATTCGGTAAAGATTGCCGGAGTACGTTTGATCTACAGCGGGATAAAGTAACCTGGATGACCCGAGATGCTTCCAGGCGTGCCAATGACTGCCGGGTTGCGACCATTCCTGATGTTGATCCGGAATATTTTCGCCATCTGACGGATAATGTGGCGCAATATAAAGATTCGCTCTATCTGGTGAAGTATGTTTCTGGGGTCGAAAAAACGCTGTCGGTCATACATTTACCAGGCCCACAACAAGAATTACAGGAAGGTGCTAATGTTGTAGGGAACAAAGTTTATTTCATTGCGAGCGATGATGTGACTATTTTTGATATCAATGGGCAATGGCAGTGGTATAAAAGCTCCGATGGCACACCATTAAATTATTTAGCACATGACGATCGCTATACGTATTTTATTAATGGAGACACGGTTGAGCATTTTGAACTGAAAGGCCAATGGACCTGGTTTAAAGACGCTAATGGTCAATTATCAGATACCTTTGCTCATGATGACCATTATATTTATTACGTAGGCGATGGGCTGGTTCGTGATGCGAAGCGGCGTAATGAGACTCGGCAACTCAATGCGGCGCATCTTGATAAAAATGGCAGTCTGCTTACCGTTGAAGGCAGATACACCAGTTACAACAATGAATTACTTCCATTGAATGACTGAATCACTTAATAATCAACGATCCTGCTCATGTCAGGATCGTTGATCGAACAAATCACTCACCCGCCAGCGCGCGCGGGAACAGTACATTGTTTTCCAGACTGATGTGCTCCATCAGGTCATCAATCAGTTCATTAATGCCGTTATACATCGCTTTCCAGGTGGTGCAGGCTTCCGGCGGCGGTGTGACGTTATTGGTGGTGTGTTTAATCACTTCCAGCAGTTCACCCGCTTCATCGTGCTCGCTTTCCATCACGCTGATTGGCCCCATTGCCTGGCTGCCCATGCCTTGTTTGATCATCGGGAAGAGGATCTGCTCTTCTTTCATCATGTGGCTGGAAAGCTCTTCATGCAGCATAGTCAGATATTTTGTCAGCCCTTTTGGAACGCTCGGTTTGTCGGCGTGAACGCGCTCGACTTTAGTCGCTTGCAGGATCAGCTCCGGCAGTTGCTCGCGGTGACGATCGTGGTAGCGCACGATGATATGGTCGATGATTTCTGCCAGCGGCGCGCTACGCCAGTCTTTCTCAATCGGTTGTTCAGCAAGCTTTGCCAGCTCGGCCTCAATGACGTCAACATCCAGCTCTTTACGTGCCGCAGCACGAGCCAGCGTCTGCTTACCGCCACAGCAGTAATCCATATCATATTGACGAAACAGAGCCGAAGCGCGAGGAATAGAGAGCGCCAGTTCACCTAAAGGTTGGTCGCGATAAGCCATAGCTGATACCTCATTCTTAATAATATAAGATGTATTTTAAATGCATCTTTAAGGCAAAAGCTATAACCCTTACGTAGCAGAGGCTTATTTAACTCACTGCCAGCATGTCAACTTTCTGAGACAGATTCAGTTAAAGGCTTTTCCGGTTTTGCTCTGACCGCAATAACCACGCCAACCACTAACAGCGCGATACCGCTCAGCGTCATCAGCGGTGGAATTTGTTGGCGTAGCAAAAAGGTGTACAGCAAACCTGCCAGCGTTTCGAAAACAATCAGCGGCCCGAGAATCACTGTCGGTAATCGCTGGCTGGCGACGTTCCAGCAAAGCGCGCCGACCCATGAGCAAAGCACGGCAATCGCAATCATCAGGCTGATAAACACCAGCGGACGGGGGCCAAAGGGTAGGGAGAAGTCCGGCGTTTGGGTATTCAGCCAGTAACAAGCGACGAGATAGCCGATGAGAGAAACCGGCAGTGTGACCAGTGCCTGGGCCGTCGCCCACATCATTGGATGTTTGTCTGGGTTTTCCCGCAGCCAGCGGGCGTTGCGCAGGGCATACCACGCCCAACAGACTACAGAGACTGACGCCAGCACGATGCCTGAGGTATAACGAGCCCAGTCAAAATCGGGGAGTCCGTGGTTTAACTCAGCAATATTCACACACGACAGGCCGATGCCAATACAAACCAGCGCCGGGGCGAGTTTTCCCCACCCGAGTTTGCCGTCGCGCTGGCTATAAAGCAGATTGGCGAAGACAGGAATAACTACCGGCAGAGTTCCGATAATCATCGTGGAAACAGGCGCGCCGGTACGTTGAATGGCACTGGCGAGACAGAAGTAATAGATCAGGTTGCCCATCATGGTGAGCATTAGTGCGGTAAGCCAGTCGCGACGCGCCAACTGACGCAGACGCACGCGTCCCAGCCAGGCAATGGGCAGCGCAATTAACCCTAACGCCAGATAACGCCCCATCGACTGCAACATCGCCGGGTATTCTGGCACGATCAACGGCCCGACAAAAATAAGCCCCCACATCAACCCTGCTAACAGGGCGTACAGCACGCCGCTAATCATTACTGGCATCCATTGGTCTGTCAGAAGAAAGTTCAGGAAGCAGACGTGATTGCTCCCGGCATCCCGTCATTATCAGAGAGGATGCGGGAGGATGCCACTTTAATTAACTAGTTATTAACATTAAAAAGATGGCTTACGCTTTCGGCTAGCGTTGTCGTTGGGCGGCCAATTAATTTGCTAAGCGTTTTGCTGTCATCAAACAGACCGCCTTTCGATGCGCCAACGTCAGAATCCGCCAGCATATCCGCCAGTCCGCCAGGCAGTCCGACGCTTTTCAGTGCCGCGGCGAAATCGGCTTCGCTCAGGTTTTGATAGGTAACCTGTTTGCCGCTCTGTTTGGTCAGCTCTGCCGCTAACTGTGTCAGCGTCCAGGCACTATCACCTGCCAGTTCATAAATTTTGCCTTCGTGGCCTGTTTCGCTCATTACGCGCGCCGCAGCTTCTGCATAATCTGCGCGCATGGCTGAGGCGATTTTGCCATCGCCCGCCGCACCGATAAATACGCCGTGTTCCAGTGCTGCCGGGGCGCTGGCGAGGTAGTTTTCGGTGTACCAGCCGTTGCGCAGCAGGGTGTAAACGATGCCAGAATCAGCCAGCATTTTCTCGGTTTCGATGTGCTCATCGGCGAGGCCGAGCGGTGAGGTATCTGCATGTAGCAGGCTGGTATAAGCGATAAATTTCACGCCAGCCGCCTTTGCGGCATTAATAACATTACGATGCTGCGGGGCACGTTGACCCACTTCGCTGGAAGAGATCAGCAGCAGTTTTTCCACGCCCTGTAGCGCAGATGTCAGTGCGGCTTCATTTCCGTAGTCAGCCTGACGCACGGCAATGCCTTGTGCGTTCAATGCATGGGCTTTTTCCGGATTGCGGACAATAGCCACTATTTGGCTGGCAGAAACCGATTTCATCAAGGATTCAATAACATAGTGACCAAGTTGGCCAGTTGCGCCAGTAATAGCGATCATGGGAAGTCTCCATCTGTTTGTCTTGTGTTTAAATACGCTAACACCTAAACTTACTTTTAGTAAGTACGTACAAAAAGGTAAGTATGAGATGAGTCAGGTTAGCCTGTCGCAACAACTGAAAGAGGGAAATCTCTTTGCTGAACAGTGCCCGTCGCGCGAGGTGTTGAAACACGTCACCAGCCGTTGGGGGGTATTGATTCTGGTGGCGCTACGCGAAGGTACTCATCGCTTTAGCGACCTGCGGCGCAAAATCGGCGGGGTGAGTGAAAAGATGCTTGCGCAGTCGTTACAGGCGTTAGAGCAGGATGGTTTTCTTAACCGTATCGCGTATCCGGTGGTGCCGCCGCATGTGGAATATAGCCTCACGCCGCTGGGCGAGCAGGTGAGCGAAAAGGTTGCTGCACTGGCGGACTGGATTGAGTTGAATTTGCCCGAGGTGTTGGCGGTGCGGGATGAACGTGCGGCATAACAGCCGGATGCGCTGCGCTTCTACGGCCTACGGTTCATAGCTTGTAAGGCGGATAAGGTGCGTCAGTATCGCATCCGCCAGGAAGAGCCGGATGAGCTGCGCTTATCCGGTCTACGGTTCATGGCTTGTAGGGCGGATAAGATGCGCCAGCATCGCATCCGCCAATAAATGCCGGATGCGGTTGATGATTTGTAGGCCGAAAATGAAGTGTTTTACTTACTCAAATCCACCTGATAAATCGCAAAGCCGATATCATCGGTCGCGACTTTATTCATCGGATACTGCCCTTTCTCTTTAATAAATGCTGCGGCTTTATCTGACGGGGAAGTTTCGAAACGGATATCCAGTTTCTTATCGCCAGCAATCGGCGCTAGACGCCAGTTGTTATCTGCCGCCGGGTGGATTTCTCCCGCACGTTTAGACTCTTCAGCAATCCACGCTGCCAGTACCGAACGGTTCTCATCCGGTGAAGCAAAGGCAATATGGCTATCACCTGTTCCGGCAAATTTGCCGCCGTAAGCGCGATAGTTATTGGTGGCAACGAGGAACATGGCGTTCGGATCAATGGGTTTACCGTTAAAGGTCAGGTTCTTAATCCGCTCTGCATTGGCATTAACCACCTGACATTCGCCGTCATAGCGGGCGGGCTGGGTAACATCAATCTGATAATTCACGCCATCAATCACATCAAAGTTATAGGTACGGAAACCATCCCAGTTGATGAGTGACTGTGGTTGAGTGCTGTTGGGGTCTATCTGATTAAACTGCCCGGCGGAGCATTCCAGCCACTCTTTCACCTCTTTACCGCTGGCTTTCACTACGATAAGCGTATTGGGATAGAGATAGAGATCGGCGGCATTACGGAAGGTCAACTGGCCTTTTTCCACTTCGACATAGCTGGCAGGGTCGTTCTTACGCCCACCGACTTTAAACGGCGCGGCAGCAGAGAGCACCGGCAGTTTTGCCAGGTCAGGATCGCCCTGAATGTAATGTTCGACATACGCTTTTTGCGCGTTGTTCACTACCTGCACGGTCGGATCATCCTGCACCAGCGCCAGATAGCTATACATATTGTCGGCAGATTTACCGATCGGTTTGCTGACAAACTGGCGTGTGGCGTCGTGATCGACCTTTAGCGTTTCTACCAGTTGACTGTCTTCCGCCGCGAGAGATTTTTTATTGGTGATATCGTAAATAGGCCGTGCTTCGGCTTTGGCCTGCGTCACCTGCCATTTCCCGCTGTCATTATTGAGTTGCAGATCAACCACGCCCAGATGATCGCCCCACATGCCAGGCATTACCGCCGGAACGCCGTTCAGCGTACCTTTGGCAATATCCGCGCCTTTAATATCGGCAAAATCTTTACTCGGGAAGACGGCGTGAGCATGGCCAAACATAATGGCGTCAACGCCCGGAATTTCACTGAGATAATAAACTGAGTTTTCCGCCATCACTTTATACGGATCGGCAGACAAACCAGAATGCGCCAGGACGACAACAATATCGGCCCCTTTCTCGCGCATTTCTGGTACGAACTTGCGCACTGTTTCAGTAATATCGTTAACGGTGACTTTGCCGGATAAATTGGCTTTATCCCAGCTCATAATCTGCGGTGGCACGACGCCGATGTAGCCAATTTTCAGCGTCTGTTTTTTCCCGTCTTTATCGACCACTTCGGTGTCTTTAATTAAATACGGCGTAAACATCGGCTGTTTGGTCTTAGCGTCAATGACGTTGGCGTTTATATAAGGGAATTTCGCCCCTGCCAGCGCATTTTTCAGGTAATCCAGACCGTAGTTAAATTCATGATTGCCGAGTGTGCCGACCGTATAATCCAGCGTATTCAGCGCCTTATAAACCGGATGAACATCACCTGCTTTTAATCCTTTCGCCGACATGTAATCTGCCAGCGGACTCCCCTGAATCAAATCGCCGTTATCGACCAGCACGCTGTTTTTCACTTCATTACGCGCGCCATTAATCAGACTCGCAGTACGAACCAGTCCGAATTTTTCTGTGGCGGAGTCTTTGTAATAATCGAAATCCATCATATTGCTATGCAAATCAGAGGTTTCCATTATGCGGAGATCGACTGTTGCCGCATTCACACTGGCGGCAATCAGCGTAGCAAGGAGCGTTGCACTAAACTTAACCATCTGGGCATCCTTTTATGAATGAGTAGATGAAACGTCTTTCATACAGAGCGTTGAAGGATGCCATAAATAATAAATCAGGAAACGATGACGCCATCACAGTTGGCGGATTCTTTAACGATAGGGTATAAGTAAAACAACGAGTTAACACCACTGAAACAAAAGAGGTGGAGAATGTTAGAACAAGTATGTCAACTCGCACGGATTGCGGGCGATGCCATTATGCAGGTCTACGACGGGACGAAACCGATGGACGTCGTCAGCAAAGCGGATAACTCACCGGTGACAGCGGCGGACATTGCCGCGCATACCGTAATCATGGACGGTTTACGTACGCTGACGCCGGATATTCCGGTTCTGTCTGAAGAAGATCCTCCCGGCTGGGAAGTCCGTCAGCACTGGCAGCGTTACTGGCTGGTGGACCCGCTGGATGGCACTAAAGAGTTTATTAAACGTAACGGCGAATTCACTGTTAATATTGCGCTCATCGACCACGGAAAACCGATTTTAGGTGTGGTGTATGCGCCAGTAATGAACGTAATGTACAGTGCGGCAGAAGGCAAAGCCTGGAAAGAAGAGTGCGGCGTGCGCAAGCAGATTCAGGTACGCGATGCGCGGCCGCCGCTGGTGGTCATCAGCCGATCCCATGCGGATGCAGAGCTGAAAGAGTATCTGCAACAGCTTGGCGAACATCAGACGACGTCCATTGGCTCTTCGCTGAAATTCTGTCTGGTGGCGGAAGGGCAGGCGCAGCTCTACCCACGTTTCGGACCAACCAATATTTGGGACACTGCCGCCGGCCACGCTGTTGCTGCTGCAGCCGGAGCGCACGTACACGATTGGCAGGGTAAACCGCTGGATTATACCCCGCGTGAATCGTTCCTGAACCCAGGATTCAGAGTTTCTATTTATTGAGCAACTTATGCAGCAGGTCCATCACTTGCTGCACCTCTTCCTGGGTGAGCGCTCCGTCCTTCGCCCATTGCACACGGCCGTCTTTATCGAGCACGGCAATGGCAGAACTCTCTTCATCCAACTGCCAGGCGCCGCGCGCGACGCCGTTGCTATCGACAATAAACTGCGACCACGGATAAAGCTTTTTATTACTTTCCAGACTGCTGCGCACAAACATGCCGGAACCCGGAATTGCGTCATCTGTGTTGACAATGGTGGTGGTCTGGTAGCGATCGTGCGGCAACTTCGCCGATTTAATCGCTTCTATCAGCGTCGCGTTTTTCTCTTTGGCTGACGTACGACCAGCTATATGTTGTAGCACTCGCACTTTTCCCGCTAACTGCGCGCTGTTCCAGGTTTTGTAGCTAAACTGATCTTTATCAAGCACCAACTCGCCACGATCGGTAATGCCAATCGGCGGTACTCGCTGGCCGGTTTCGAACTGATGTGCAGAGGCCATCATCGGCAGCAGCAGGCAGGTGAGGGCCAGAATCTTGCGTAGAGTCATGGTGTTTCCTTCTTATGATATGCAGGTGATCCGACCACTTGGGTCTGACTTTTAATCATATGTGCTATTTATCGAAAATCCCGCAAGTGTGATGCCAGTTTGCGGACAAGCGCACAAATCATATGAAAAATGAATGCTTATACTAAAGATTCTGATTAGGCGAAAAGATAATTCTGAATAATTGTAACGTTACGGTAAAAAAACTCATACAGGCTGGAAACATTACCGCAGTAGTCTATAGTCATTAGGCATTAAAATTTGCGCCTCATAATAGTTGGACCGATTGTGGTACCGCAAAGGCGTAATACTCAGCAGGAGACAACAATGAAAATTTTCCAACGGTACAACCCACTGCAAGTGGCGAAGTACGTGAAGATCCTGTTTCGTGGACGGTTATACATCAAGGATGTTGGCGCTTTTGAATTTGATAAGGGTAAAATTCTTATCCCAAAAGTGAAGGATAAACTGCATTTATCAGTGATGTCCGAGGTAAACCGTCAGGTTATGCGTCTGCAAACAGAGATGGCTTAACCAAAGTGCTATGCAGTAATAAGACGGCTCCTGATTCAGGAGCCGTTGATGTTTCTGAGGTTATGCGACGTTTTCTTCTTTATCTTTGTCTTTATCTTTTGCGTCAGTCAGTTTTGGCGAAAGGACGGTGGCTTTGCTGTCGATCCGCGTTACCAGCAGCTGGTCGATGCGGTAGTTATCGATATCCACCACTTCAAATTTGTAGCCGGCGAATTTCACCGAATCAGTGCGTTTGGGGATCTTACGCAGCATAAACATCATAAAGCCGCCAATGGTTTCGTAATTGCCTGACTGCGGGAACTCGTCAATATCCAGTACACGCATCACGTCATCAATCGGTGTTCCACCATCGATTAGCCATGAGTTCTCATCACGCGCCACAATCTGCTCTTCCAGACCCTGACCAACCAGATCGCCCATCAGTGTGGTCATCACGTCGTTGAGGGTGATTATCCCCACAACCAGCGCGTATTCATTCATGATTACTGCAAAGTCTTCGCCCGCAGTTTTAAAACTTTCCAGCGCCTCAGAAAGGGTCAGCGTGTCTGGCACGATCAGCGTGTTGCGAATTTGTACGCCACTGTTCAGCGCCAGGCTTTGATTGGCCAGCACGCGGTTAAGCAGATCTTTCGAATCCACATAGCCGATGATGTGGTCGATATCTTCAGTACAGACGAGGAATTTTGAGTGCGGATGTTCCGCCACTTTATTCTTCAGACTTTGCTCGTCTTCGTGGAGATCGAACCAGATGACGTTCTCACGCGGAGTCATAGACGACGGGACAGTACGGGATTCAAGCTCGAACACGTTTTCAATCAGTTCATGCTCTTGTTTACGTAATACCCCCGCCAGCGCCCCCGCTTCTACTACCGCGTAAATATCATCGGAAGTGATGTCATCCTTGCGCACCATCGGCAGTTTAAAGATACGGAAGATCATGTTCGCCAGGCCGTTGAAGAACCACACCAGCGGGGTGCAGACGTACAGGCAGAAGCGCATCGGGTTGATGATACGCAAAGCCACAGCTTCTGGCGCAATCATACCGATGCGTTTCGGGGTTAAATCCGCAAACAGGATAAACATGCCAGTCACTAACGAGAAAGAGAGAATAAAGCTCAGTTGCTCAGAGAGCTCTGCCGACATATAGCGGGAGAACAGGCTGTTAAAAGCCGGGGAGAACGCTGCATCACCGACGATACCGCCGAGAATCGCCACTGCGTTCAGACCGATTTGTACCACGGTAAAGAACATGCCGGGATTTTCCTGCATATTCATAACGCGTTGGGCATTTATATTGCCTTCATCAGCCAGCAGTTTAAGTTTGATTTTGCGTGAGGCGGCAAGCGAGATCTCGGACATCGAGAAGAACGCACTTACGGCGATCAAGCAGAGTATGACTAAAATACTGTTTAACATATCTTATCTAACCGTTCAGGTCAGATCCTCGGAAGGGGAAGTTGATTAATTTGTGTGAAATACACATTGAAAGCCGATTCGAAGAGAGTGAACCGGCATTTTCAGAGGCTAGTATAGCGTAAGGTACTGTAAAGTCGCCAGAGGGTTAAATTTTTGTCTCATTTCACTTTGGGGCCACCTTTTAATACTACACTTCAGGCGGCAGACAAACGCCTATTCCACCAATTCCGCAATAGCCATAAGGGTTTTTATGTAGATACTGTTGGTGGTCATCTTCGGCATAATAGAACGGTGTGGCGTTAGCAATCTCGGTGGTTATCTGGCGATCGTCATCGGCGGTGAGCATTGCGGCCTGAAAACGTTCCAGACTGGCGCGGGCTGCGGCATCCTGTTCTGGTGTCAGCGGGTAAATCGCGGAACGGTACTGCGTGCCGTGATCATTACCTTGACGCATCCCTTGTGCAGGATCGTGGTTCTCCCAGAAAACCTGCAACAGTTGTTCATAGCTGATTACCGACGGATCATAAACCACCCGCACCGCTTCGGCGTGGCCGGTCTCACCGGAACACACTTCCCGATAAGTCGGGTTTGGCGTGTAACCGCCAGTGTAGCCTGCGGCAGTGCTGTAAACACCGGGAAGTTGCCAGAAAAGGCGTTCAACGCCCCAGAAACAGCCCATCGCAAAAATGGCGATCTCCATTCCGTCAGGCACATTTGTCATTGAGTGACCGTTGACCGCATGCAGCGTAGCTACGGGCATCGGGGTATTCCGTCCAGGAAGGGCATCGGTGGGGGAAACCAGATGCTTTTTATCAAATAAACTCATGGTGTCGTTCTCCCGAAAGTCGGTCATAGGGGTTTAGGTTGTAACAAGGGACGTATTTGCACACAATAACCCCCGTGAATGGGTCTAAAGTAAAACATAAGTAATATTTTGGGTTTAGTCTGCTTTTTAATCCATATTGCTGGATTATTGTTAAGCCGTTTAACGGAGTTCCAGGGGCAGGAATAAAGGATATTCAGGAGAAAATGTGCGCTATATCCGACAGTTATGCTGTGTAAGCTTACTCTGCTTTAGTGGTTCTGCCATCGCCGCGAATGTCCGTCTACAGGTGGAAGGGTTATCGGGACAGCTGGAAAAAAACGTTCGTGCACAGCTTTCTACGATTCAAAGTGATGAAGTGACGCCAGACCGGCGCTTTCGCGCACGTGTTGATGATGCCATTCGGGAAGGTCTAAAAGCACTGGGCTATTACCAGCCAACAATTGAATTTGATCTCCAGCCACCGCCAAAGAAAGGACGGCAGGTGCTGGTTGCTAAAGTTACACCGGGTGTACCCGTGTTGATTGGCGGCACCGATGTAGTCTTGCGCGGCGGTGCGCGAACCGATAAAGACTATTTGAAGTTGCTGGATACTCGCCCGGCTATAGGTACGGTGCTAAACCAGGGCGATTATGAAAATTTCAAAAAGTCCTTAACCAGTATTGCGCTGCGTAAAGGCTATTTCGATAGCGAATTTACCAAAGCTCAGTTAGGCATAGCGCTTGGCCTGCATAAAGCGTACTGGGATATTGATTACAACAGTGGCGAACGTTACCGCTTTGGGCATGTCACTTTTGAAGGTTCGCAAATTCGCGACGAGTACCTGCAAAACCTGGTACCGTTCAAAGAAGGCGATGAATACGAGTCAAAAGATCTGGCGGAACTGAACCGTCGCCTTTCCGCGACTGGCTGGTTTAATTCGGTGGTAGTGGCACCGCAATTTGATAAAGCGCGCGAAACGAAAGTATTACCATTGACAGGCGTGGTTTCGCCGCGAACAGAAAACACCATCGAAACCGGGGTCGGTTACTCTACGGACGTGGGACCGCGCGTGAAAGCGACGTGGAAAAAGCCGTGGATGAACTCATACGGTCACAGTCTGACCACCAGTACCAGTATTTCCGCGCCGGAACAGACCCTCGACTTCAGCTATAAAATGCCGCTGCTGAAGAATCCACTGGAACAATATTATTTGGTGCAGGGCGGTTTTAAGCGCACTGACCTGAACGATACCGAATCCGATTCCACTACGCTGGTGGCTTCTCGCTACTGGGATCTCTCCAGCGGCTGGCAGCGCGCCATTAACCTACGCTGGAGTCTCGACCACTTTACTCAGGGTGAAATTACTAACACCACAATGCTGTTTTATCCAGGGGTGATGATTAGCCGGACGCGATCACGCGGCGGCCTGATGCCGACCTGGGGCGACTCGCAACGCTACTCTATCGACTATTCCAACACAGCCTGGGGATCGGATGTCGATTTCTCCGTTTTCCAGGCACAGAACGTCTGGATCCGCACACTGTACGATCGCCATCGCTTTGTTACGCGCGGCACGTTGGGCTGGATTGAAACCGGTGACTTCGACAAAGTACCGCCGGATCTGCGTTTCTTCGCCGGGGGCGACCGCAGTATTCGCGGCTATAAATACAAATCTATTGCGCCGAAATATGACAATGGTGACCTGAAAGGGGCATCAAAACTAATTACCGGATCACTGGAGTACCAGTACAACGTGACCGGAAAATGGTGGGGCGCGGTGTTTGTCGATAGCGGTGAAGCGGTGAGTGATATCCGCC
Organism: Escherichia sp. E1130; assembly: GCF_005781065.1. Lineage (NCBI taxonomy): Bacteria > Pseudomonadati > Pseudomonadota > Gammaproteobacteria > Enterobacterales > Enterobacteriaceae > Escherichia > Escherichia sp. E1130. The sequence continues at coordinate 372,249 of NZ_VATL01000004.1, read as the reverse complement.
GCAGCGACTTCAAAACCGGCACCGGGGTCGGCGTGCGCTGGGAATCGCCGGTCGGGCCAATCAAGCTCGATTTCGCCGTACCGGTCGCGGATAAAGACGAGCACGGGTTACAGTTTTACATCGGTCTGGGGCCAGAATTATGAGTTTATGGAAAAAAATCAGCCTCGGCGCGGTTATCGTCATCTTACTACTGCTGGGCTCGGTGGCATTTCTGGTTGGCACCACCAGCGGCCTGCATCTGGTATTTAAAGCGGCGGACCGCTGGGTGCCTGGGCTGGACATCGGCAAGGTCACTGGCGGCTGGCGCGACCTTACCCTGTCTGACGTTCGTTATGAGCAGCCAGGCGTGGCGGTAAAAGCGGGCAATCTGCACCTGGCCGTTGGGCTGGATTGTCTGTGGAACAGCAGCGTTTGTGTTAACGATCTGGCGCTTAAAGATATTCAGGTCAACATCGACAGCAAAAAAATGCCTCCTTCTGAGCAGGTTGAAGAAGAGGAGGATAGTGGACCGCTGGATCTCTCTACGCCGTATCCCATCACACTGACACGCGTGGCGCTGGATAACGTCAACATCAAGATTGATGACACTACGGTGTCGGTGATGGACTTCACCTCCGGCCTGAACTGGCAGGAGAAAACCCTGACCCTGAAACCGACGTCGCTGAAAGGCCTGTTGATTGCTTTGCCGAAAGTGGCGGACGTGGCGCAGGAAGAAGTGGTCGAACCGAAGATTGAAAATCCGCAGCCGGAGGAAAAGCCGCTCGGCGAAACGCTGAAAGATCTCTTTTCTCGCCCGGTATTACCGGAAATGACCGACGTGCATTTGCCGCTTAACCTGAACATTGAAGAGTTTAAAGGCGAGCAACTGCGCGTGACAGGCGACACGGATATCACCGTGAGCACCATGCTGCTGAAAGTGAGCAGCATCGACGGCAATACCAAACTGGATGCGCTGGATATTGACTCTAACCAGGGGATTGTCAATGCCAGCGGTACGGCACAATTGTCCAACAACTGGCCAGTAGATATCACCCTCAACAGCACTTTGAATGTGGAGCCGTTGAAAGGTGAAAAGGTGAAGCTGAAAGTGGGCGGTGCGCTGCGCGAACAGCTGGAGATAGGCGTTAACCTTTCCGGCCCGGTGGATATGGATTTGCGCGCTCAGACGCGGCTGGCGGAAGCCGGACTGCCGCTCAACGTGGAAGTGAACAGCAAACAACTTTACTGGCCGTTCACTGGTGAGAAGCAATATCAGGCGGATGACCTGAAACTGAAACTCACCGGCAAAATGACCGATTACACGCTGTCTATGCGTACGGCGGTGAAAGGGCAGGAGATCCCGCCAGCGACCATTACCCTTGATGCGAAAGGGAATGAACAGCAGGTCAATCTCGATAAACTCACCGTTGCGGCGCTGGAAGGAAAAACCGAGCTGAAGGCGCTGCTCGACTGGCAGCAGGCCATTAGTTGGCGCGGCGAATTGACGTTCAACGGCATTAATACGGCGAAAGAGTTCCCGGACTGGCCATCGAAACTCAATGGTTTGATCAAAACGCGCGGTAGCCTGTACGGCGGCACCTGGCAGATGGACGTGCCGGAGTTGAAGCTGACCGGCAACGTCAAACATAACAAAGTGAACGTTGAGGGAACGCTGAAAGGCAACAGTTATATGCAGTGGATGATCCCAGGTCTGCATCTGGAACTGGGGCCAAACAGTGCCGAAGTGAAAGGCGAGCTGGGGGTAAAAGATCTCAATCTTGACGCCACCATCAATGCGCCGGGGCTGGATAACGCGCTGCCAGGACTTGGCGGTACAGCGAAAGGGCTGGTGAAAGTTCGCGGTACGGTGGAAGCGCCGCAGTTGCTGGCGGATATCACCGCGCGCGGCTTGCGCTGGCAGGAACTTTCTGTGTCGCAGGTTCGCGTGGAAGGCGACATCAAATCCACCGATCAGATTGCGGGTAAACTCGACGTGCGCGTTGAGCAAATCTCGCAGCCGGATGTGAATATCAGCCTCGTTACTCTGAATGCGAAAGGCAGCGAAAAGCAGCACGAGTTACAACTGAGGATTCAGGGCGAGCCGGTTTCCGGGCAGCTTAATCTGGCAGGTAGCTTTGATCGCAAAGAAGAACGCTGGAAGGGAACACTTAGCAATACGCGCTTCCAGACGCCGGTCGGACCGTGGTCGCTGACGCGTGATATCGCGCTGGACTATCGCAATCAGGAGCAAAAAATCAGCATTGGGCCACACTGCTGGCTTAACCCGAATGCGGAACTGTGCGTGCCGCAAACCATTGATGCCGGGGCTGAAGGGCGTGCGGTTGTGAATCTCAACCGCTTCGACCTGGCAATGCTGAAACCGTTTATGCCGGAAACTACTCAGGCAAGCGGTATCTTCACGGGTAAAGCGGACGTTGCCTGGGACACCACCAAAGAGGGGCTGCCACAGGGTAGTATCACTCTTTCGGGGCGTAACGTGCAGGTGACGCAAACCGTCAACGATGCGGAGCTACCGGTGGCGTTTCAGACGCTGAACCTATCGGCAGAGCTGCGGAATAATCGCGCTGAGCTGGGCTGGACCATCCGTCTGACCAATAACGGCCAGTTTGATGGTCAGGTGCAGGTGACCGATCCGCAAGGCCGTCGGAATCTTGGCGGCAACGTCAACATCCGCAATTTTAACCTCGCAATGGTGAACCCCATCTTTACGCGTGGTGAAAAAGCAGCGGGGATGGTGAGCGCCAACCTACGTCTGGGCGGTGATGTGCAAAGCCCGCAGCTGTTTGGTCAGCTACAGGTCACAGGCGTGGATATCGACGGCAACTTTATGCCATTTGATATGCAGCCGAGCCAGCTTGCGGTCAATTTTAACGGTATGCGCTCGACGCTTGCGGGGACCGTGAGGACTCAGCAGGGTGACATCTACCTGAACGGTGATGCTGACTGGAGCCAGATTGAAAACTGGCGGGCGCGGGTAACGGCGAAAGGCAGTAAGGTACGGATCACCGTACCACCGATGGTGCGAATGGATGTGTCGCCTGACATCGTATTCGAAGCGACACCAAGCCTGTTTACCCTCGATGGTCGCGTGGATGTACCGTGGGCGCGCATTGTGGTGCACGATCTGCCGGAAAGTGCGGTGGGTGTCTCAAGCGATGTGGTGATGCTCAACGATAACCTGCAACCGGAGGAGACGAAAACCGCGTCAATTCCGATCAACAGCAACCTGATTGTCCACGTCGGCAATAACGTGCGCATTGATGCCTTTGGCCTGAAGGCGCGGCTGACGGGCGATCTCAACGTCGTACAGGACAAACAAGGTCTGGGCCTGAACGGGCAAATTAACATCCCTGAAGGGCGCTTCCATGCATATGGCCAGGATCTGATTGTGCGCAAAGGCGAGCTGCTGTTCTCTGGTCCACCGGATCAACCGTATCTCAATATCGAAGCCATTCGTAACCCGGATGCTACAGAAGATGACGTAATCGCTGGTGTTCGTGTCACCGGGCTGGCGGATGAGCCGAAAGCGGAGATCTTCTCTGACCCGGCGATGTCACAACAGGCTGCATTGTCTTACTTATTGCGTGGACAAGGGTTGGAGAGCGATCAGAGCGACAGCGCGGCGATGACTTCGATGCTGATTGGTCTGGGGGTTGCGCAAAGTGGTCAGATTGTGGGTAAAATCGGCGAGACATTTGGTGTAAGTAATTTAGCGCTCGACACCGAGGGGGTAGGTGATTCTTCCCAGGTGGTGGTCAGCGGCTATGTATTACCAGGCTTACAAGTGAAATACGGCGTGGGGATATTTGACTCTATAGCAACACTCACGTTACGTTATCGCCTGATGCCGAAGCTATATCTGGAAGCCGTGTCTGGTGTAGATCAGGCACTGGATTTGCTCTATCAGTTCGAGTTTTAGCTATGCGAATATTTGTCTACGGCAGTTTACGTCACAAACAAGGCAACAGCCACTGGATGACAAATGCCCAGTTGCTGGGCGATTTCAGTATCGATAACTACCAGTTGTATAGTCTGGGCCACTATCCAGGCGCAGTTCCGGGAAACGGAACGGTACATGGTGAAGTTTATCGTATTGACAACGCCACGCTGGCCGAACTTGATGCCTTGCGCACCAGGGGCGGTGAATACGCGCGCCAGTTGATTCAGACGCCGTACGGGAGTGCATGGATGTACGTTTATCAACGACCCGTCGATGGATTAACGCTGATTGAAAGCGGCGACTGGTTAGACAGGGATCAGTCATAATATAAACACGCCACCTTCGGGTGGCGTTGTTTTTTGCGATGTATCTCGCGATTTTTTTGTAACTTTCACATCTTTTGCTTTTCTCTCCGAGCCGCTTTCCATATCTGCAATCGCATAAAAAACTCTGCTGGCGTTCACAAATGTGCAGGGGTAAAACGGGGGCACGCTTTGAACGGTGAGTATGAGTGAGGTCGGCTAACTTCCAGCAAGTGGCTATGAACAGCAAAATGGTGGTCGAGTTTAGCTTGTTCTTACCGTTCAAGCCTTTCAACTGCTGAAAATAATAATAGTGGAGTAGATAGTTTATAAATTGCGGGCATAAAAAAACCCTTACTAACCGAAGCCCGGCGTTCAGGGTTATTGCGCTATACTCGTCATACTTCAAGTTGCATGTGCTGCGACTGCGTTCATTCACCCCAGTCACTTACTTCTGTAAGCTCCAGAGGATTCACTCACTTGTCGCGTTACTCGGCCTTAGGCCTCGCCCTTTCAGGGCCAACGCAAGCGTTGTTCAAAACGCCGTTGGCGTTTTGTCCTGCAAGTTGAATTATTTAGAGTATCTAAGAACTTATTTATTCTTTGCGCGCTCGAAGGAAGCAACGATTTCAGCTTTAGCGGCTTCAGCGTTTTCCCAACCTTCAACTTTCACCCACTTGCCTTTTTCGAGGTCTTTGTAGTGCTCGAAGAAGTGAGCGATCTGAGCTTTCAGCAGCTCCGGCAGATCGTTAACGTCTTTGATGTGATCGTATTCTTTGCTCAGTTTGCTGTGCGGAACAGCAACCAGTTTCGCATCTTCACCAGCTTCGTCGGTCATTTTCAGAACGCCAACCGGACGGCAACGGATCACAGAACCCGGCTGCAGCGGGTACGGAGTCGGGACCAGAACGTCAACCGGGTCACCGTCCAGAGACAGAGTGTGGTTGATATAGCCGTAGTTGCACGGGTAGAACATCGCGGTGGACATGAAGCGGTCAACGAACAGTGCGCCGCTCTCTTTGTCGATTTCGTATTTGATCGGATCAGCGTTAGCCGGGATTTCGATAACAACGTAGATGTCTTCCGGCAGATCTTTACCCGCAGGGACGTTGAGTAAGCTCATGTCTGTTTCCTTTAGAATATGTGGCAAACAAGTGCCGAGTATTATAGCCAACTCGCGCCGAATGTCTTCGCTTGTTTTCGCTCTCATTTTCCTTTTTCGCCAGTTTTAAGACGGTTCGCAGAGCTGGAAAATCCATAACCGTAGCCGCATTTTTCATAGTGATATGAAAGCGATTACAAACTTGTGATTAACGATGTATTTACTTTTTTGAAGTGTGATGTAACGCAATCTGTTACAGAACCAATTGTCTATAGTTTTTTCGCGAACATCTTTTCACCAATAATAATCACCCCGACGAGGACAACCCTATGTGGAAACGCTTACTTGTAGTCTCTGCAGTCTCGGCAGCCATGTCGTCTATGGCGTTGGCAGCTCCGTTAACCGTAGGATTTTCGCAGGTTGGATCCGAATCCGGCTGGCGCGCAGCAGAAACTAATGTGGCGAAAAGTGAGGCCGAGAAACGCGGTATCACACTGAAAATTGCCGATGGTCAGCAAAAGCAGGAAAACCAGATTAAAGCAGTGCGTTCCTTTGTCGCGCAAGGGGTAGATGCCATCTTTATCGCCCCGGTGGTTGCAACGGGTTGGGAACCTGTTTTGAAAGAAGCAAAGGAAGCCGAAATTCCGGTCTTTTTGCTTGACCGTTCCATCGACGTGAAAGACAAATCTCTCTATATGACCACCGTCACCGCCGACAACATCCTCGAAGGCAAGTTGATCGGTGACTGGCTGGTCAAAGAGGTCAATGGCAAACCGTGTAACGTGGTTGAGTTACAGGGCACCGTTGGGGCCAGCGTCGCCATTGACCGTAAGAAAGGCTTTGCCGAAGCTATTAAGAATGCGCCAAATATCAAAATCATCCGCTCGCAGTCCGGTGACTTCACCCGTAGTAAAGGCAAAGAAGTGATGGAGAGCTTTATCAAAGCGGAAAACAACGGCAAAAACATCTGCATGGTTTACGCCCATAACGACGACATGGTGATTGGCGCAATTCAGGCAATTAAAGAGGCGGGCCTGAAACCGGGCAAAGATATCCTGACAGGCTCTATCGACGGCGTGCCGGACATCTACAAAGCGATGATTGATGGCGAAGCAAACGCCAGCGTTGAACTGACGCCAAACATGGCGGGACCCGCCTTTGACGCGCTGGAGAAATATAAAAAGGACGGCACCATGCCTGAAAAGCTGACGCTGACCAAGTCCACCCTTTACCTGCCTGATACCGCAAAAGAAGAGTTAGAGAAGAAGAAAAACATGGGGTATTGAGACGTATCAGGCATTAATGCCTGATACCGACTCGTAGGCCGGAAAAGGCGTTTACGCCGCATCCGGCAGTTGTGCACTGGTGCCTGATGCGACGCTGGCGCGTCTTATCAGGCCTGGCGGGAGCACGCTTTACTTCGGGGGAAACCATGACGACCGGCCAACACCAGGAAATCCTCCGCACCGAAGGATTAAGCAAATTTTTCCCTGGCGTCAAAGCGTTAGACAACGTTGATTTCAGCCTGTGCCGTGGCGAAATCATGGCGCTGCTCGGTGAAAACGGGGCGGGAAAATCAACGCTAATCAAAGCATTAACCGGTGTATACCACGCCGATCGCGGCACCATCTGGCTGGAAGGCCAGGCTATCTCACCGAAAAATACCGCCCATGCACAACAACTCGGCATCGGAACCGTCTATCAAGAAGTCAATCTGCTACCCAATATGTCGGTCGCTGATAATCTATTCATAGGTCGCGAACCCAAACGTTTCGGCCTTCTACGCCGCAAAGAGATGGAAAAGCGCGCCACCGAACTGATGGCATCTTACGGTTTCTCCCTCGACGTGCGCGAACCGCTCAACCGCTTTTCAGTTGCGATGCAGCAAATCGTCGCCATCTGTCGGGCTATCGATCTCTCCGCCAAAGTGCTGATCCTCGATGAACCCACCGCCAGTCTCGACACCCAGGAAGTAGAGTTACTGTTTGGCCTGATGCGTCAGTTGCGCGATCGCGGCGTCAGCCTGATCTTTGTCACTCACTTTCTCGATCAGGTCTATCAGGTCAGTGATCGGATCACCGTCTTACGCAACGGCAGCTTTGTTGGTTGTCGGGAAACCCGCGAGCTACCGCAGATCGAACTGGTGAAAATGATGCTGGGGCGTGAGCTGGATACTCATGCGCTACAGCGTGCCGGAAGAACATTGCTTAGTGACAATCCTGTTGCAGCGTTTAAAGATTACGGCAAGAAAGGAACGATCGCGCCGTTTGATCTGGAAGTACGCCCCGGCGAGATCGTCGGTCTGGCAGGCTTGCTGGGATCAGGACGTACCGAAACCGCTGAAGTGATCTTCGGCATCAAACCAGCCGATAGCGGCACGGCGCTGATCAAAGGCAAACAGCAAACCCTGCGATCGCCACATCAGGCTTCGGTACTGGGCATCGGCTTTTGCCCGGAAGACAGGAAAACCGATGGCATCATCGCCGCCGCCTCGGTGCGGGAAAATATCATCCTCGCTCTCCAGGCCCAGCGCGGCTGGCTACGGCCGATTTCCCGTAAAGAACAGCAAGAGATTGCCGAACGCTTTATCCGTCAGCTGGGCATTCGTACTCCTTCCAGCGAACAACCGATTGAATTTCTCTCCGGCGGCAATCAGCAAAAAGTGTTGCTCTCACGCTGGCTGCTGACTCGTCCGCAATTTCTGATCCTCGATGAGCCAACGCGTGGCATTGACGTTGGCGCCCATGCCGAGATCATTCGCCTGATTGAAACGCTGTGCGCTGACGGTCTGGCGCTGCTGGTGATCTCCTCCGAACTGGAAGAACTGGTGGGCTATGCCGATCGGGTGATTATCATGCGCGATCGCAAACAGGTGGCGGAGATCCCGCTGGCAGAGCTTTCCGTTCCGGCGATCATGAACGCCATTGCGGCGTAAGGAGAACAGTGTGATGCCTCAATCTCTCCCGGACACTGCGCCGTCGAAAAGGCGTTTTCGCTGGCCGACGGGGATGCCGCAACTGGTAGCGCTATTGCTGGTGCTGCTGGTCGACAGCCTGGTAGCCCCGCATTTCTGGCAGGTAGTGCTTCAGGATGGGCGTTTGTTCGGTAGCCCCATAGACATTCTTAACCGTGCAGCTCCCGTTGCGTTACTGGCGATTGGCATGACGCTGGTGATCGCCACCGGTGGGATTGATCTCTCCGTAGGGGCGGTGATGGCTATCGCCGGAGCCACAACGGCTGCGATGACGGTCGCGGGATTCAGCCTGCCGATTGTTTTGTTAAGCGCCCTGGGCACCGGCATCCTGGCGGGATTGTGGAACGGTATACTGGTAGCGATCCTCAAAATTCAGCCGTTTGTCGCCACCCTGATCCTGATGGTCGCCGGGCGCGGCGTGGCGCAACTGATCACCGCCGGGCAGATCGTCACGTTTAACTCGCCGGATCTCTCATGGTTTGGCAGCGGATCGCTGTTGTTCCTGCCAACGCCGGTCATTATCGCGGTGCTGACGCTTCTTCTGTTCTGGCTGTTGACCCGCAAAACGGCGCTGGGGATGTTTATTGAAGCCGTTGGTATCAACATTCGGGCGGCAAAAAATGCCGGAGTCAACACACGAATCATCGTCATGCTCACCTACGTATTGAGCGGGCTGTGTGCGGCGATTGCAGGCATTATCGTGGCGGCGGATATTCGCGGTGCCGACGCCAATAACGCCGGATTATGGCTGGAGCTGGATGCCATTCTTGCGGTGGTCATCGGTGGCGGATCGCTGATGGGCGGACGCTTTAACCTGCTGCTCTCAGTGGTGGGGGCGCTGATTATTCAGGGAATGAACACCGGAATTTTACTTTCGGGATTCCCGCCGGAGATGAACCAGGTGGTAAAAGCGGTGGTGGTGCTTTGCGTGCTGATTGTCCAGTCGCAACGCTTTATCAGTCTGATTAAAGGAGTGCGTAGCCGTGATAAAACGTAACCTGCCGCTTATGATCACCATCGGCGTCTTTGTGCTGGGCTATCTCTACTGCCTGACGCAGTTTCCCGGCTTTGCTTCCACGCGCGTGATTTGCAATATCCTGACCGATAACGCCTTTCTTGGGATCATTGCCGTTGGCATGACCTTTGTGATCCTCTCCGGTGGGATCGATCTCTCTGTCGGTTCGGTGATCGCCTTTACCGGCGTGTTTCTGGCAAAAGTGATTGGCGATTTCGGCCTCTCGCCGCTATTGGCGTTTCCACTGGTGCTGGTGATGGGTTGCGCCTTCGGCGCATTTATGGGGCTTCTGATCGACGCCCTGAAGATCCCTGCGTTCATCATTACCCTGGCAGGAATGTTCTTTTTGCGCGGCGTCAGCTATCTCGTTTCGGAAGAGTCGATCCCGATAAATCATCCCATTTATGACACGCTTTCAAGCCTGGCGTGGAAAATCCCCGGTGGTGGTCGCTTAAGCGCGATGGGGCTGCTGATGCTGGCGGTGGTGGTTATCGGCATATTCCTCGCGCATCGTACCCGTTTTGGTAATCAGGTATACGCCATTGGCGGCAACGCGACGTCGGCAAACCTGATGGGGATTTCCACTCGCAGCACCACTATTCGCATTTATATGCTCTCTACCGGACTGGCGACACTGGCAGGAATTGTCTTCTCGATTTATACCCAGGCCGGATACGCCCTGGCGGGTGTAGGTGTGGAACTGGACGCTATCGCGTCGGTGGTGATTGGCGGTACACTTTTGAGCGGTGGCGTTGGAACGGTATTAGGGACGCTTTTTGGTGTGGCGATTCAGGGACTGATCCAGACTTACATAAACTTTGACGGCACGCTGAGCTCATGGTGGACGAAAATCGCCATCGGCATTTTGTTATTCATTTTTATTGCCTTACAGCGTGGGTTAACGGTGTTGTGGGAGAATCGTCAGAGTTCGCCAGTGACAAGAGTCAACATTGCGCAGCGATAAAAACGCCTCTCCGTGTGGAGAGGCGCAGGAGATTACGCGTCCGGGAACTCACGGATAAAGCGTTCGACATCTTCAACCATATGGTCGTTGCCGACGAAGAACGAACGACGCTGGTGCAGGGTTTCCGGGATGATATCCAGAATACGCTCTTTGCCATCGCTCGCTTTACCGCCCGCTTGTTCCGCCAGGAATGCCATCGGGTTGCACTCATACAGCAAACGCAGTTTGCCGTCCGGGTGGCTGGCAGTGCTTGGGTAGAGATAAATACCGCCTTTCAGCAGATTACGGTGGAAATCCGCGACCAGCGAGCCGATATAACGTGAGGTATACGGACGGTTGGTAGATTTATCTTCTTCCTGGCAGAATTTAATGTACTTCTTCACCCCGTTCGGAAACTTAATGTAGTTCCCTTCGTTGATAGAGTAGGTTTTTCCTTTCTCCGGGAAGCGCATCCGTTCCTGGCACAGGCAGAAAACGCCGAGCGAAGGATCGTAAGTAAAGGCGTGAACACCGCATCCGGTGGTGTAAACCAGCATGGTAGAGGAGCCGTATACCACGTAACCTGCAGCAACCTGTTTGTTACCAGGCTGGAGGAAATCTTCTTCCGTTACCGGCGTGCCGACCGGTGTAACGCGGCGGTAAATGGAGAAAATGGTACCGACAGAGACGTTAACATCGATGTTGGACGAGCCATCCAGCGGATCCATCAGCACAACGTATTTTGCGTGTTCACAACCTTCAAAGACGACAATCTCATCTTCTTCTTCGGATGCAATGCCCGCAACAATATCGCGTGCTTTCAGTGCGGCTTTCAGTTTTTCATTAGCGAACAAGTCGAGTTTTTGTTGAACCTCGCCCTGCACATTCTCAGCACCGCTGGCACCCAGGATATCAACCAGTCCAGCTTTGTTGATATCGCGATGAATAATCTTGGCGCCCAGTTTTATTGCCGATAGCAAAGCAGTGAGCTCACCGGTAGCATGAGAAAACTCGTGCTGCTTTTCGACAATAAATTCACCTAACGTTTTCATAAAACTTTCCCTGCAATGTTTATGGAGTAAAGCGACCGCAATAATCTTAACAAATAATCTCAATGTTGCGCTCAGGTGAATCGCGCCAGCAAATTACGGATTATCCTGAAATGCGTTTCTCTGTTGCCCGACATATGCGTAAAATGAACGGTAGATTAAAAAAGGATAGTGACGTATGCGCATTCATATATTAGGAATTTGTGGCACGTTTATGGGCGGTCTGGCGATTCTGGCGCGCCAGTTGGGCCATGAAGTAACGGGTTCGGACGCCAATGTGTATCCGCCGATGAGCACCTTACTTGAGAAGCAAGGCATTGAACTGATTCAGGGTTATGATGCCAGCCAGCTCGATCCTCAGCCGGATCTGGTGATTATTGGCAACGCCATGACCCGTGGAAATCCGTGTGTGGAAGCGGTACTGGAAAAAAACATTCCATATATGTCAGGTCCGCAGTGGTTGCACGATTTTGTGCTGCGTGACCGCTGGGTGCTGGCCGTTGCCGGTACACACGGTAAAACCACCACCGCGGGAATGGCGACCTGGATTCTGGAACAGTGCGGCTATAAACCAGGTTTTGTGATCGGTGGAGTACCGGGGAACTTTGACGTTTCTGCACGCCTGGGCGAAAGCGACTTCTTTGTTATCGAAGCAGACGAGTATGACTGCGCCTTCTTCGACAAACGCTCTAAGTTTGTTCATTACTGCCCGCGAACGCTGATCCTCAACAACCTTGAGTTCGACCACGCCGATATCTTCGACGACCTGAAAGCGATTCAGAAACAATTCCACCATCTGGTGCGTATTGTTCCTGGTCAGGGGCGTATTATCTGGCCGGAAAACGACATCAACCTGAAACAAACCCTGGCGATGGGCTGCTGGAGTGAACAGGAGCTGGTGGGCGAGCAAGGTCACTGGCAGGCGAAAAAGCTGACCACTGACGCTTCCGAATGGGAAGTCTTGCTGGATGGCGAAAAAGTGGGCGAAGTGAAATGGTCGCTGGTGGGCGAACATAATATGCACAATGGTTTGATGGCGATTGCTGCGGCCCGTCATGTTGGCATCGCACCGGTTGATGCTGCTAACGCGCTGGGATTGTTTATCAATGCCCGTCGCCGCCTGGAACTGCGTGGCGAAGCTAATGGCGTGACGGTGTATGACGATTTTGCCCATCACCCAACGGCAATTCTGGCAACGCTGGCGGCGCTGCGCGGCAAAGTTGGCGGTACGGCGCGTATTATTGCCGTGCTTGAGCCGCGTTCCAACACCATGAAGATGGGCGTCTGCAAAGATGATTTGGCTCCGTCATTAGGTCGTGCCGATGAAGTCTTCCTGCTGCAACCGTCACATATTCCGTGGCAGGTAGCTGAAGTGGCAGAAGCATGTATTCAGCCTGCGCACTGGAGTGGAGATGTTGATGCGCTGGCAGAAATGGTGGTGAAAACCGCTCAGCCTGGCGACCATATTCTGGTGATGAGCAACGGCGGTTTTGGTGGGATCCATCAGAAACTGCTGGATGGTCTGGCGAAGAAAGCGGAAGCTGCGCAGTAATCCTGAGACGTTTTATCAGGCCTACAGGGGCAACGTGCTTTTGTAGGCCGGATAAGGCGTTGACGCCGCACCCGGCATTTGAGCATAGCGCCTGATGCGACGCTTGACGCGTCTTATCAGGCCTACAGATCTGACGGTGCACTGCATCCGGCAAACCATACTCACATCAACAACGAAAATTACCCTTCGTTCTCTGCCAGCTCGCGCAGATACTGGAAAATCTGGCGTGCGGATTTCGGCGGCTTATTCCCTTCTTTCTCTTTCTTCGCGTTGCGGATCAGAGCACGCAGTTGCTGACGATCGGCATCTGGCCACAGATTCAATACTTCAGCGATAGCATCATCCCCTTGATCGATCAGACGATCGCGCAGGTTTTCCAGTTTATGGAACAACACCACCTGCTGGTTGTGGCGGTTTTTCAGCTTATCCAGCGCCTGACGGATAGGCTCTACATCGCGTTGGCGCAGCATCTTACCAATGAGCTGCAACTGGCGGCGGCGACCTTCCATCTTAATACGCTGGGCTAACTCAATAGCCGCACGCAGATCCGCATCTAACGGGATCTTATCCAGCGCGTTTTTCCCCAGATCAACAATTTCTGCGCCCAGGCGTTTTAGCTCCTCGGCGTCACGTTTAATTTCACTTTTACTAACCCAGATAATTTCATCGTCTTCGTCTTCGATGTCATCACCGGGAACGTCGTCGAGCCAGTCTTCGGGCTGCTTAGTCATGTCAGGCTCCTTAAAAAAAAGAGGCTAATGTTACCAGTTAAGATGCGCACTGAAAAACGGTTCTCTGTTAGACTTCAGAGAAACTCTCTACATTATGGCACTTGCAATGAAAGTAATCTCTCAAGTTGAAGCGCAGCGCAAGATTCTGGAAGAAGCAGTTTCGACTGCGCTGGAGTTGGCCTCAGGCAAATCGGACGGTGCGGAAGTTGCCGTCAGCAAGACCACCGGCATTAGCGTTAGTACGCGCTATGGTGAAGTGGAGAATGTCGAATTCAATAGCGATGGCGCGCTGGGGATAACCGTTTATCACCAGAACCGCAAAGGTAGCGCATCATCCACCGATTTAAGCCCGCAGGCCATTGCACGCACCGTACAGGCGGCGCTGGATATTGCGCGTTACACTTCGCCAGATCCGTATGCAGGCGTGGCAGACAAAGAACTGCTGGCTTTCGACGCGCCGGATCTTGACTTGTTCCACCCCGCAGAAGTCTCTCCAGACGAAGCCATTGAACTGGCGGCCCGTGCTGAACAGGCGGCATTACAGGCGGATAAACGCATTACCAACACCGAAGGCGGCAGTTTTAACAGCCATTACGGCGTCAAAGTTTTCGGTAATAGCCACGGTATGTTGCAAGGCTACTGCTCAACGCGTCATTCGCTCTCCAGTTGCGTGATTGCCGAAGAAAATGGCGATATGGAGCGTGATTATGCCTACACCATTGGCCGCGCGATGAGCGATCTACAAACGCCAGAGTGGGTCGGGGCCGACTGCGCTCGCCGTACTTTATCGCGTCTGTCACCGCGTAAACTCTCCACCATGAAAGCGCCGGTCATTTTTGCCAATGAAGTGGCAACCGGGCTTTTTGGGCATCTGGTTGGGGCGATAGCGGGTGGATCGGTTTACCGTAAATCCACCTTCCTGCTGGATTCGCTGGGTAAACAAATTCTGCCGGACTGGCTGACCATTGAAGAGCATCCGCATCTGCTGAAAGGGCTGGCATCTACGCCATTCGACAGCGAAGGTGTTCGCACCGAACGTCGCGACATTATTAAAGATGGCATCCTGACTCAGTGGCTGCTGACCAGCTACTCGGCGCGCAAACTGGGGCTGAAAAGCACCGGACACGCGGGCGGCATTCACAACTGGCGCATTGCCGGACAAGGTCTAAGCTTCGAGCAGATGCTCAAAGAGATGGGTACTGGGCTGGTGGTGACGGAATTGATGGGCCAGGGCGTGAGTGCAATTACCGGTGATTATTCCCGTGGCGCGGCGGGCTTCTGGGTAGAAAACGGCGAAATTCAGTATCCGGTTAGCGAAATCACCATCGCAGGTAATTTAAAAGATATGTGGCGCAATATTGTCACCGTCGGTAACGATATTGAAACACGCAGTAATATACAGTGTGGTTCTGTGCTGTTGCCGGAGATGAAAATCGCCGGACAGTAAAAAAACTGGCGCGACCTGCCGCGCTATAAACTAAAAAATTACACAAAATCATTCGCACTGCATCGAGACGGAAAGTGAATGAGGGCCGGGGAGCGTACTCGTAGTACGTGACTCGGGCGAATGAGCGTAGCCGTCGATGAGGCAGTGTGAAGGATGAAGTGTAAATAAAAAAGGAAGTGAGCAATGCGTAAAAGCCTGTTAGCTATTCTTGCAGTCTCCTCGTTGGTATTCAGTTCGGTGTCGTTTGCCGCTGAGCTGGAAGACAATATGGAAACCCTCAACGACAATTTAAAAGTGGTCGAAAAAGCGGATAACGCGGCGCAAGTCAAAGACGCGTTAACCAAAATGCGTGCCGCGGCGCTGGATGCGCAAAAAGCAACGCCGCCGAAGCTGGAAGGAAAATCGCCAGACAGCCCGGAAATGAAAGACTTCCGCCACGGTTTCGACATTCTGGTTGGCCAGATTGACGACGCGCTGAAGCTGGCTAATGAAGGTAAAGTAAAAGAAGCGCAGGCCGCCGCAGAGCAACTGAAAACGACCCGCAATTCATATCACAAGAAGTATCGTTAATTCCTCATTGGGCGGTGAAACGTCGCCGCCCAATGCTCTCCTCTCCCTTCGTAAAATCACCGCTAAATCTCTCTTCACTACGGCATATTTCTGCGTGTCGCCGCCATTTTTGCGAGGCGTTTTCCAGAAATGAATGTAATGCATATGTAATGCTATAATGCATTACACTTTTCATAATTACCGGAGGCATAATGGCCACACTTAACGTCCGTCTGGATGACAAATTGAAAAACGAGGCTTATGCGGTGCTGGAAAAATTAAATATCACGCCTACTGAAGCCGTACGGCTGCTGTTTCAGTACGTTGCGGAAAATGGGCGAATGCCGGTAAAAACGCTCACTGTCAGTGATAGTGAAGAAGCCTTGTTACGCACTGTCAGGGAACGACTGGCCAACCCACAAGAGGCCATTAAGGTCCGACCGGATGAACTATGAGCTGGCCTTTGATCCGCGAGCGCTGAAAGAGTGGCAAAAACTGGGCGTGACAGTCCGGGAACAATTTTAAAAAAGAGCTTGAGGATGTGCTGAAAAGGCCGCGCAATCCCTCGGCTAAACTGCGGGATTTACCGAACTGCTACAAAATTAAGCTTCGCATTCTGGGATATCGCCTGGTTTATCAGGTTAACAATAAAGAGTTGCTCGTGTTGGTGATAGCTATTGGTAAGAGAGAGAACTCAGCCGTTTATGAAGATGCGGATAAACGGCTGGAAGAGTGATTAACGTAAATGGTGTACCACCTGGTTGCTGCTGCCGCGCCAGATCAGGGAAGGGTCTTTTAAATCCTGCATAAACTTGCCATCAACCAGCACGTTAATCAAATCAACAACCTGCATTTGTGCAGCGTTGAGTTCGTCGAGTTTATACCCTGTCCACACCCAAATGTCTTTACCCGGGCATTCGGCACGGATGCGTTGTACCAGTTTCAGAATATCCGGCACGTTTTGCGGATGCAGCGGATCGCCGCCGGAGAGGGAAATGCCCTGGCGTTTGATGCGAGTGTCGTTCAGATCGTTGATGATCTGGTCTTCCATTTCTTTGGTAAATGGCTGACCGGAATTTACCCGCCAGGTGCTTTTGTTATAGCAACCGGGGCATTCATGAACACACCCGGAGACAAACAGGGTGCAACGAGTGCCGGGGCCGTTGACGATGTCGACAGGATAGTATTGATGGAAGTTCATATTTCGCCTGGCTTATCAGTCCGCGTGTAGGCCGGATAAGGCGTTTACGCCACATCCTGCAATCAACGCCGGATGCGACGCTTTCACATCACATCCGGCATTTGCTTAACGCAGCGTGGAGATCAACCGATCTGCCCATTTCCCAAATGTTTAACGCGGCGCTTAACTTCTTCCTGCTTGCCGGCGTTAAACGGACGCGCATCCGGACTACCTAAATATCCGCACACGCGGCGAGTTACCGACACACGGGAGGTGTCATGGTTACCACATTTCGGACAAGTGAAGCCTTTGCTGGTGCACTCAAACTCGCCGGTAAAGCCACATTCGTAGCATTCATCGATCGGTGTGTTGGTGCCGTAATACGGCACATGCTGATAGCTGTAATCCCAGACATCTTCCAGCGCCTTCAGGTTGTGCTGAATGTTTGGATACTCGCCGTAGCAAATGAAGCCACCGTTCGCCAGCGGCGGGTAAGGCGCTTCAAAGTCGATCTTGTCGTACGGGTTCACCTTCTTCTCCACATCAAGGTGGAAACTGTTGGTGTAGTAACCTTTATCGGTCACGCCCGGCACCACGCCAAACTCGGCGGTATCGAGACGGCAGAAGCGGTCGCACAGGTTCTCACTCGGCGTACTGTAGAGGCTGAAACCGTAGCCGGTTTCTTCTTTCCACTGATCCACCGCCTGACGCAGACGTTCAACAATCGCAATACCTTTCGCACGCAGCTGCTCGTTGTCGTAAACATGCTCGCCGCCGAACAGCGCGTTAATGGTTTCGTGGATACCGATGTAACCCAGCGAGATAGACGCTCGACCATTTTTGAAGATTTCAGACACGTCATCGTCTGCATTCAGACGTACGCCGCAGGCACCTTCCATATAGAGGATCGGCGCTACGCGCGCTTTCACGCCTTCCAGACGGGCGATACGGGTCATCAGCGCCTTACGCGCCAGCACCAGACGTTCATCCAGCAGCTTCCAGAAGGTGGCTTCATCGCCTTTTGCTTCCAGAGCAATACGTGGCAGGTTCAGGCTGATCACGCCGAGGTTGTTACGACCATCGTGGATCTGCTCACCGTTTTCGTCTTCCCACACGCCGAGGAAGCTGCGGCAACCCATTGGTGTTTTAAACGAGCCGGTGACTTTCACTACCTGATCGTAGTTCAGGATATCCGGATACATGCGCTTGCTCGCGCACTCCAGCGCCAGCTGTTTGATGTCGTAGTTCGGATCGCCCACTTTATGGTTCAGGCCATCGCGAATTGCGAACACCAGTTTCGGGAACACGGCGGTTTTACGGTTTTTACCCAGGCCCGCGATACGGTTACGCAGGATAGATTCCTGAATCAGGCGCGATTCCCAGCTGGTACCCAGACCAAAGCCAAAGGTCACAAACGGCGTCTGACCGTTGGCGGTGTGCAGGGTATTTACTTCATATTCCAGCGACTGGAATGCGTCGTAGCACTCTTTGATAGTACGAGAGTTAGCGTAACCTTCGACGTCAGGAATGCTCCACTCTTCCGCGGTTTTACGGTGTTTGTTGTAGCTGGCGGTGACAAACGGCGCCAGAACTTCGTCGATACGGTTAATGGTGGTGCCACCATAAATATGGCTGGCGACCTGAGCAATAATTTGTGCAGTTACTGCGGTAGCTGTAGAGATCGACTTCGGCGGTTCAATCTCTGCATTCCCCATCTTAAAGCCTTGCGTCAGCATGCCTTTCAGGTCGATCAACATGCAGTTGAACATTGGGAAGAACGGCGAGTAATCGAGATCGTGGTAGTGGATATCACCACGTTCATGCGCCTGCACCACGTCACGCGGCAGCAGGTGCTGACGTGCATAGTGTTTAGCAACAATCCCGGCCAGCAGGTCACGCTGGGTCGGAATGACTTTACTGTCTTTATTCGCGTTTTCATTGAGCAGCGAGGAATTAGTCTGCTCGACCAGACCACGGATCTCCTGGTTCAGACGACCGCGTTTTTCACGTTCAATGTCGCGATCGTGACGGTACTCAATATATGCACGGGCCAGTTGTTTGTACGGGCCAGACATCAGTTGGTTTTCAACAGCGGTCTGGATTTCGTTGATATCTACCTGGTTACGCCCCTGCATTTGCTCGCTGACGATAGCGGCAACAGTGGCACAATAATCTGCATCATCGACTTCCGCTGCTTTAGCTGCACGCAGAATAGCTTCTTTGATGCGCTCTGATTTAAACGGCACTTTGCAGCCGTCTCGTTTCATCACATGCGGTGTCATGATCGCTCCATATTTTTAAGAACAGGTTATCCACAGAAAGTTGGGAAGTGCGCCCCGGTTTATTCAGCTCTTGTTACGGGGATTTACTGCAATCCCAATTCGCTTTATCCACAATTGTGTCGGCTTCGTTGATGTGTATCTTGTTGCAAGTTTAGACGATGGATACAACATATTGGGTTTAGATGCATTTTAAAGTCTATATATAGTGCTTTGCATTAAGGATGTTTGCGTTTTTTTTGATTTAGCTCAAAGTAAAAAGCAGAGAGTACGGATGGCGGGCGCTAGAGCGATGTGTAAATTTTTTGATGATTTTCTGGTTATAAAATCAACAAAAACAATATACTACCCGGTAAGTCCCCGGAAATACTCGCTTTAGCATGGTCTGGAGAGGGATTATCTCTGAAACCACCAGACAGCCTCAAAAGACCGTAATGTCGTGGCACAGAGTTGTGGTGAGGTTTCTTCAAAGCTATACATCAGAAGCTGCCAGTAGTGTTCTGAACACTCTTTGGATAAATCTGGTAGAAGGTAACTCTCAGGAAAGGGCTGCTGGGATGACGATTTGTTGAGGTTCGCTGCGTCCGGTTACCTGTTCGATCAACTGGCTGGCAGCCTGACGTCCGGCTTCGGCGTAGCCTGGATCAACGGTGACGATCTCCGGATGGAGAAACTTCATTAACGGCGTGTTACCGACGCTCGCCAGTTGCAGTGTGTCGATGTGTTGCTCTTGCAGGTACTTACATGCCCCGAGCGCCAGCGTGTCGGTTGCGCACAGCAACGCAGTGGTTTCTGGCATAATCACTTTTGCCACGTTCTCGTAACCTTGCTTCATGGCCAGGCCGGGCAGGGCGGCGACGGGATGTAGTTTATGTGCTTTGCAAAATGCCAGATAAGCCTCATGACGCCGCTTACCAGTGGTAATGTCGCTGTGTGGTACGCCAAGATAACTGATATTGCGATGCCCCCGATCGTAGAGGCATTGCATCAGAATCTTAATCGCCCCTTCGTCGTCATAACAGACCGAAGCAAAACCTTTTGCGTCATGCGCCAGCAGTACCAGAGATGATTGCCAGTGAGCTAACATTTCTTCCGTTATGCCGGTAAAACCGAACAGCACCACTCCGTCAATATTGCGACGTTTCAGAACGCCTAAATGTTCAGTAACCAGCTGTGGCGAAAACTGGCTTTCCATCATGATCGGATCGTAACCCTGTTCATAGAATGCCGGCAGCATCGTCTGAACGGCGAGATTTTCTGATAACGAATCCAGACGGGTGACGATAATAGCAACCACTTTATCGCTTTGCCCACGCATAGCACGCGCGGATCGGGAAGGGGAAAATCTATGCTGATTCATCACTGCTTCCACGCGCTCGCGCGTGTGCTGACTCACGCCACTTTCGTTATTCAGCACTCGGGAAACCGTGGATTTCCCCACGCCGCTTAAACGAGCAATGTCTTTGATGGTCAGCCGATTTTGCATCCTGTTGTCCCGTAATTTGCGTTTAATTATTTGAGCCTAACTTTACCCACGCATTCAGCAATGGGTAAAGTCTGGTTTATCGTTGGTTTAGTTGCTTGCAGATATTATATCGGCATAAATGCTACGAATATTATTGGATTCTCCTTATTATTTGCGGCGCTTTTTTCACTTACCGGAGGTTATATGGAACCTGATCCCACGCCTCTCCCTCGACGGAGATTAAAACTTTTCCGGTAAGCCCGTCTTTTCACGGCATTACCGGATGTGTAAGGCCGTGACGTTTTAACGTCCCAGCTCATGTTTATTACCTTCAGGTAATGCTTTGCGACGCCTGAAGATATTTTCTGCACCATGCTTACAGGGTGCGGAGGGACTTCCTATGTTTAAAGAAATTTTTACCCGGCTCATTCGCCATTTACCTTCTCGTCTGGTCCATCGCGATCCGTTGCCTGGTGCGCAACAGACAGCGAATATTCCGATCCCGCCTTCCTTAAGCGCGCATTGCCTGAAAATGGCGGTGATGCCAGAAAAGGAATTATGGAAAACCTTCGGCACGCATCCAGAAGGGTTAAATCAGGCGGAAGTGGAATTAGCCCGCGAACAACACGGTGAAAATAAACTACCCGCGCAACAACCGTCGCCGTGGTGGGTACATTTGTGGGTCTGTTATCGCAACCCCTTTAATATTTTGCTCACGATCCTCGGCGGCATTTCTTACGCCACGGAAGATTTATTTGCCGCGGGCGTTATTGCGTTAATGGTAGCTATTTCTACGTTGCTGAACTTTATTCAGGAAGCGCGCTCCACCAAAGCAGCAGATGCCCTGAAAGCGATGGTCAGTAATACTGCGACGGTGCTGCGCGTAATTAACGATAAAGGCGAAAATGGCTGGCTGGAGATCCCGATCGATCAGCTGGTGCCTGGCGATATTATTAAACTGGCGGCGGGAGATATGATCCCGGCAGATTTACGTATTTTGCAGGCGCGGGATCTGTTCGTCGCCCAGGCATCGTTAACCGGTGAGTCTCTGCCCGTGGAAAAAGCCGCAACCACTCGCCAGCCAGAGCACAGCAATCCGCTGGAGTGCGATACCCTGTGTTTTATGGGCACCACCGTGGTGAGCGGTACGGCACAAGCAATGGTGATTGCCACAGGTGCCAACACTTGGTTTGGTCAACTGGCGGGGCGTGTCAGCGAGCAGGAAAGCGAGCCGAATGCTTTTCAGCAAGGGATCAGCCGCGTCAGTATGCTGCTGATTCGCTTTATGCTGGTGATGGCGCCTGTGGTGCTGTTGATCAACGGGTACACCAAAGGCGACTGGTGGGAAGCGGCACTTTTCGCGCTTTCGGTAGCAGTAGGCTTAACGCCGGAAATGTTGCCGATGATTGTCACCTCGACGCTGGCGCGTGGAGCAGTAAAACTGTCGAAACAGAAAGTGATTGTCAAACATCTGGACGCGATTCAGAACTTTGGTGCAATGGATATTCTGTGCACTGATAAAACAGGCACCCTGACGCAAGATAAAATTGTGCTGGAGAATCATACCGATATCTCCGGTAAAACCAGTGAGCGCGTGCTGCATAGCGCGTGGTTGAACAGTCATTACCAGACCGGACTTAAAAACCTACTTGATACGGCGGTGCTGGAAGGTATAGATGAAAAGTCAGCGCGCTCGCTGGCCAGTCGTTGGCAGAAAGTGGATGAAATTCCTTTTGATTTCGAGCGTCGCCGGATGTCGGTGGTAGTGGCAGAAAATGCCGAACACCATCAACTGGTGTGCAAAGGCGCATTGCAGGAAATCCTCAATGTGTGTTCGCAGGTGCGTCACAATGGCGCGATTGTTCCGCTCGATGACACCATGCTGCGTAAGATTAAGCGGGTTACAAATACGCTTAATCGTCAGGGGTTGCGTGTGGTGGCGGTGGCGACGAAATATCTGCCCGCGCGTGAAGGGGATTATCAGCGGGCGGATGAATCCGACCTGATCCTCGAAGGATATATTGCTTTCCTTGATCCGCCAAAAGAGACAACCGCTCCGGCACTGAAGGCATTAAAAGCGAGTGGAATTACCGTCAAAATCCTTACTGGCGACAGTGAGTTAGTGGCGGCGAAAGTGTGCCATGAAGTGGGGCTGGATGCGGGAGAGGTGGTAATTGGTAGTGATATTGAAACGCTAAATGACGATGAACTGTCAAGCCTGGCGCAACGTACCACACTGTTTGCCCGCCTGACGCCGATGCATAAAGAACGCATTGTGACTTTACTGAAGCGCGAAGGGCATGTGGTTGGCTTTATGGGCGATGGTATTAATGATGCGCCCGCCTTACGCGCTGCGGATATCGGCATTTCTGTGGACGGTGCGGTAGATATTGCCCGTGAAGCGGCTGATATCATTCTGCTGGAAAAAAGCCTGATGGTACTGGAAGAGGGGGTTATTGAAGGACGCCGAACTTTTGCCAACATGTTGAAATACATCAAAATGACGGCGAGTTCGAACTTCGGTAATGTGTTCAGCGTGCTGGTGGCGAGTGCTTTCCTGCCCTTCCTGCCGATGTTGCCGTTACACTTGCTTATTCAAAACCTGCTGTACGATGTGTCACAGGTGGCGATTCCGTTTGATAACGTTGATGACGAGCAAATTCAAAAGCCGCAGCGTTGGAATCCGGCGGATTTGGGGCGCTTTATGATCTTCTTCGGACCGATAAGTTCGATCTTCGATATTCTGACGTTTTGCCTGATGTGGTGGGTATTTCATGCCAATACGCCGGAAACGCAAACGCTGTTCCAGTCGGGCTGGTTTGTGGTGGGATTACTGTCGCAAACGCTGGTTGTGCATATGATCCGCACCCGCCGTGTGCCGTTTATTCAGAGTTGTGCGTCGTGGCCATTAATGGCGATGACCGCGATCGTGATAGTCGTGGGGATCGCGTTGCCGTTTTCACCGCTGGCTGGTTATCTGCAACTGCAGGCACTGCCGTTAAGTTACTTCCCGTGGCTGATTGCGATTCTGGCAGGGTATATGGTGTTAACGCAGTTGGTTAAAGGGATTTATAGTCGTCGTTACGGCTGGCAGTAAAGAATTAACTGGGCATGGTGGCCCGGATTCAGATTGCAGACAAAGTGGGCTTAGTTCATGCCGGATGCGGCGTAAACGCCTTATCCGGCCTACAAATTCAATAAATTGCAGGAATCACGTAGGCCTGATAAGCGTAGCGCATCAGGCGATTTTGCTTTTGTCATCAGACTTAATCCGGGCATGATAGCCCGGATTTCCATCAAGATTAGCGACGAACAGCGATCGCTTCGATCTCAATCTTCACGTCTTTCGGCAGACGTGCAACTTCAACGCAAGAACGTGCCGGGAAGGTGGCATTGTGCTCGGTGAAGAACGCTTCGTAAGTGGCGTTTACGGTTGCGAAATCGTTCAAATCTTTCACAAACACGGTGGTTTTAACGATATCGCCCACTTTCAGACCTGCCGCTTCCACGATCGCTTTTACGTTATCCAGCGACTGACGCGCCTGTGCAGCGACGTCTGCCGGTACTTCGCCAGTTTTCGGGTTTACCGGGATCTGACCGGAAGTGATGATCATACTGCCCAGATCAACGCCCTGAACATACGGACCGATAGCTGCGGGTGCATTTTCCGTCGCGATAGTTTTGCTCATGATTTCTCCTTTATTACAGCGGTAAAAAGTCTGGCTCATTATAGGGAGCCTGACATTTATTACCAACCGCAATTAATTGGCCAGCACCACATTATGCGAAAACTCTTTTTCACAATATTTGCATTTGAGCGCAATATCATTGGCGCGTTTTCTCACGGCAAAGCTGGAAGAAACCGGTTCTGCATGGCTGATACAGTTGCTGTTCGGGCAGACCAGCACATTATCAATACGTTCCGGCAGGCTGGGGCGTGATTTGCCGACCACTTCATAGTTGTCGATACGGTTTACCGTGGCTTGCGGTGCATACAGTGCCAGTTGGTCTACTTGATCTTCACTTAAAAAGGTATTTTCGATTTTGATCAGATCCTTGCGGCCCATCTCGCCGGAAGGTAGGTTCAGACCGATGGTGATGCGCTGATCGGTTTCGGTTAACTTGAACAAGCTCAACAGCTTAAATCCGATCTGGGCGGGGATATGGTCAATTACCGTGCCGCGTTTAATAGCTTCAACTTGCAATTTATTATCGTGTGTCATCTCTATTTCCCCTTACAGTACCAGATCGCGATTCAGAACCAGTGCCAGTAACGCCTGGCGAGCGAAAATCCCATTGCCTGCTTGCTGGAAGTACCAGGCGTGCGGCGTTTTATCGACATCCGTCGCAATTTCATCAATACGCGGCAGCGGATGCAGCACTTTCATATTGGCTTTGGCGTTGTGGAGATCGCTGGCGCGCAGGACAAACTGTGCTTTTACGTTGGCGTATTCGGACGGGTCCAGACGCTCTTTTTGCACGCGAGTCATATACAGAATGTCCACTTCCGCCATCACTTCTTCAATGGAACTATGCAGACTCCAGGCGATACCTTTTTCATCGAGCATATCCAGAATGTATTGCGGCATTGCCAGCGCGTCCGGCGCGATGAAGTAAAAACGGTTGCCGTCGAACTTCGCCAGCGCCTGGGTCAGGGAGTGAACGGTGCGACCATATTTCAGGTCGCCGACCATTGCGACGCGAAGATTGTCGAGACGCCCCTGGGTTTCCTGAATGGTGAATAGATCCAGCAAGGTTTGCGTCGGATGTTGGTTGGAGCCATCACCGGCATTCAGTACCGGTACATTGCCGGAAAATTCGGTTGCCAGGCGTGCCGCACCTTCCTGTGGATGGCGCATCACAATCGCATCGACGTAAGTGCTGATAACCGAGATGGTATCAGCCAGCGTTTCCCCTTTTTTTCCCAGTGAGGTGTTTGCGCTGTCAGAGAATCCCACCACACTAGCGCCCAGGCGGTGCATCGAGGTTTCGAAAGAGAGGCGGGTGCGGGTTGATGCTTCGAAGAAGCAACTGGCAATCACTTTATGTTTCAACAGTTCTGGTTGCGGGTTCGCTTTCAGTTTCGCCGCTGTCGCCAGCACCAGATTAAGGTCATCGCGACTAAGGTCGTTTATGGAAATGATATGTTTTTGATATAGCGGATTAGCCATCTTTTATCTCCTGACGCCTGGGCAAAAAAAAGCCCCTCGATTGAGGGGCTGGGAATAGGTGAACAACGGGAAGAAAAACGGCAGGCCAGCGTCTTTTTTCAGACGCGGTAAGACAAAATGTCGAACACACTGAACCATACATCCTCCCGGCAAATTGTCCGGCATTATACTCAGCCAGAAAGTGGGATCAAGCAATCAATGCAAAAAATTACCCAGGTAAACGATTGTAGTGAATTTATATGCTTTAAAATTGAGTTTTTAACAATGATTTTTTTGTGAAAAGCGGGCGGAAAAACATGCTTTGGCGCAATCGGACAGCAAAAAATGCTGGTATGGCAGTAAGGAATTACGTATAACGAGAGAAATGAAACATTGTTTTAATTGAGGAATGAAAAAGATGATCATCGGAAATATTCATAATCTCCAGCCGTGGTTGCCAGAAGAGTTACGCCAGGCCATTGAACATATCAAAATGCACGTTACGGCAGAAACGCCAAAAGGTAAGCATGATATCGAAGGCAATCGTCTGTTTTATCTTATCTCTGAAGATATGACTGAGCCGTATGAAGCGCGTCGCGCGGAGTATCATGCCCGCTATCTCGACATCCAGATTGTGTTAAAAGGGCAGGAAGGAATGACTTTTAGCACACAGCCTGCGGGTACGCCGGATACTGACTGGTTAGCTGATAAAGACATCGCCTTTTTGCCTGAAGGTATTGAAGAGAAAACAGTTATCCTTAATGAAGGCGATTTTGTTGTGTTTTATCCGGGTGAAGTGCACAAACCGCTGTGCGCAGTGGGTGAGCCTGCTCAGGTTCGCAAAGCGGTTGTTAAGATGCTGATGGCTTAAGCGAGTACCTGCCGGTGGCGACGTGAAGCCGCCTCCGGTACTGAAATTATTTGGCAAGCGTCGCGACCATTACCGCTTTGATAGTATGCATACGGTTTTCCGCCTGATCAAAAACAATGCTGGCGGGAGATTCGAAAATCTCGTCCGTTACTTCCATCCCACCATGTAGGCCAAATTCTTCAGCCATCTTTTTGCCAAGCGTTGTTTGGTCATCATGAAACGCGGGCAGGCAGTGGAGGAATTTGACCTCCGGGTTACCAGTTAACTGCATCATCTTGCTATTCACCTGATAATCACGCAGCAATGCAATCCGTTCAGCCCATTTCTCTTTTGCTTCACCCATTGATACCCACACATCGGTATAGATAAAGTCAGCACCTTTAACGCCAGTCGCGACATCTTCTGTCAGGGTAATATTCCCGCCATTTTGTTGTGCCAAGGCGCGGCATTCCGTAACCAGCGAAGATTCCGGCCAGCATGCCTGTGGCGCCACCAGACGCAAATCCAAACCGGTCAGCGCGGCCGCTTCCAGCATCGAGTTCCCCATGTTATTGCGGGCATCTCCGGCGTAGACCAGCGTCATCTCATTAAACGCTTTACCCGGTAAATGTTCTTGCATGGTCAGCAGATCTGCCAGCAGTTGCGTGGGGTGGAACTCATTGGTCAGCCCATTCCATACCGGGACGCCAGCGTATTCCGCCAGTGTTTCGACAATCTCCTGACCATAGCCACGATACTGAATACCGTCATACATGCGGCCAAGCACGCGGGCGGTATCTTTAATTGACTCTTTATGGCCAATCTGGCTGCCGCTTGGGCCGAGATAAGTAACGCGAGCGCCCTGGTCATATGCGGCAACTTCGAAAGAGCATCGGGTACGGGTTGAGTCTTTTTCGAAGATGAGCGCGATGTTTTTACCGGTGAGTCTGGCTTCTTCTTTACCGCTTTTTTTATCTGCTTTTAGTTTAGCGGCTAGCTGGAGCAAGGTGTTGAGTTCAGCTGGCGTAAAATCAAGTAATTTCAGGAAATGCTTATGATAAAACCCGGACATAGATCCCTCCTGTGGCTTGCGCCATAATGAATTAAAATTCAATTTATATGTATGAATATTCATTTGCAAGCCTAAAGCATAAAACTTTGTCACAAAGGTGGAGGCAATGTCAGTGGTGTGTGACAATAAGAGTATCAGCAGGACATTAAGAGGAATAAGTCATGGCAAACCCGGAACAACTCGAAGAACAGCGTGAAGAAACACGTTTGATTATTGAAGAATTACTGGAAGATGGCAGCGATCCGGACGCGCTGTACACCATCGAACATCACCTTTCCGCAGACGATCTGGAAACCCTGGAAAAAGCAGCGGTTGAAGCGTTTAAACTTGGTTACGAAGTGACCGATCCGGAAGAGCTGGAAGTGGAAGATGGCGATATCGTAATTTGCTGTGACATCGTCAGCGAATGCGCGTTGAATGCCGATCTGATCGATGCCCAGGTTGAGCAATTGATGAACCTGGCAGAGAAATTCGACGTTGAATACGACGGTTGGGGGACTTATTTTGAAGATCCTAACGGCGAAGATGGCGACGATGAAGATTATGTCGACGAAGACGATGACGGTGTTCGCCATTAATTAATTGATTAAAATGCCCGATAGCACACACTAGCGGGCATTTTTTTAGAGTTCGCGCAACATCCGCACTTCACAATCAACATGGCCCGTGCAGCCAAGTGCATAGTCGATATGTTGAAAACCTAAATGTTCATACAAACCAATCGCTTCTTTCAAAAAAGCGGTCGTTTCCAGATAGCAGCGTTTGAAGCCCATTTCTCGTGCCTGCTCCATCGCCATTAAGGCCAGTTTTTTCGCCAGCCCTTTGCCGCGAATGGCGGGAAGAAAATACATTTTCTGCAGTTCGCAAATGTCCGATTCACTACCTGCTAATGGCGCAATCCCGCCGCCGCCCACCACTTCGCCATTGTGCTCAACTACCCAATAGGCATGACCGGGCTGACTATACACTTGATACAATTCGTCGAGATTGGGATCGGCGACGGTATAGCCTTTATCAGCGGTAAGACCGTACTCTGCGGACACCTGGCGGATGACGCTGGCGATGGCGGGATTATCGGCGGCGGTAAGTTTGCGCAAACGGAGCGCGGGCGAAACGACAACATTCATAGCATAGCTCAATTTCAAATGTATGATTTATAGCTCCCTTTAATACCACCCTCGCTTATGTGGTGCAAGAAGAAGATAAATCAGAAAATATTAAGCATATATCGCTTAGATAAAGCGTATTCTAGGTGGTCCAGTATCAATTGACTGGAATTATTATCTATATGAATGGAATTTATTTTAGGGATATAGTTCATGAATGGTGTAAACGTCGGGAAAGATAATCCTCGTCACGCATTTGTTTTTACAGGAAAAGGTGGTGAGTATTTTCTTATTTGTCTTGTGAATTTTTTACTGACAATTATTACTCTGGGAATATATGGGCCGTGGGCATTAGTGAAATGCCGTCGTTATATTTATCAACATGTGACACTCAAGGGGCAACCATTTAGTTATAAGGGAACAGGTGGTGCCATTTTTGTTAGCATGTTACTTATTATGATCGTTTATTTTTTCAGTATTTCTTGTTTTGCAGGCCAACACTTTGTTCTTGCTTTTCTCCTGTTTGCTCTCTTGATCTGCGGTATTCCTTGCATGGCAGTGAAGAGTCTGCAGTATCAGGCGAACATGACCTCACTGAATGGTATTCGCTTTGGCTTTAACTGCTCAATGCTTCGTGCATGGTGGGTTATGTTAGGTCTGCCTGTTCTGTTGGCATTAGCTTTTTGGCTCGCACTGTACCTTATTGCGCAAGTGACGACATCGATAGGTGGGTTATTCTTTAACTTAGTGGTCTTAAGCTTGCTTTCCGTCATCGGACTGGGTGTTATCAACGGTATTACCTATAGCAAGTGGATGCCATTACTGGGTAATAACGCGACTTTTGGTGTCCATCAATTTTCCATTAAGGTCAACGTAAAAGAATGCATTAAAGGCTGTATGCTCGCAATATTAACCATGGTTCCTTTCATCATTGTGATTGGTGTTATGATTGCGCCAGTATTTCAGCAGTTAATGATGATGACCATGTTGGGTAGGTCCGATGCGGGCAGGGAGCTAGTATTGCAATATTACCCGCAGATTACGGCTTCTTATTTCCTGTATTTTGTCGCGATTCTTGTTTTTGCCTGTTATCTCTATGTCACGTTACGCAATCTGTTTTTGAATAATCTGGCACTGGCAAATGGCACTATTCGTTTTCATTCATCTGTTACCGCGATCGGTATGCTTTTGCGCATGTTGGCGGTATTAATGGGGTCCTCAATTACCTGTGGTCTGGCTTATCCCTGGCTGAAAATGTGGATGGTTAGCTGGATTGCTAACAATACCCATGTCCAGGGCGACCTTGATTCGCTGGAGTTAACCAATGATGACAAACCGCAGGATAGCGGTCCGTTAATGTGGATATCTCGCGGTATTATGCCGTATGTTCCGTTTATCTAAATAAAAAGGCCGGAGCATGCTCCGGCCTTCGTTTTCTTCACAGTGTTGATTACAGCGCGGCGATAACTGCCTGCTGTTCAATCAGCTTCGCTTTCGCTTCCGCATAACCTTCCAGCTTTTCACGCTCTTTCGCGATGACCGCTTCCGGTGCGCGCGCTACAAAGCCTTCGTTCGCCAGCTTGTTCTCGATGCGGCTGATTTCACCTTCAATCTTTGCCACTTCTTTTGCCAGACGCGCCAGCTCATCTTCTTTGTTAATGAGGCCCGCCATCGGGATCAGCAGCTCTGCGCCGTCGACGATCTTAGTAACGGAAACCGGGCCTTTGTCATCCGCGGGCAGTACGGTGATGCTTTCCAGACGCGCCAGCGTTTGCAGGAAGCCACGGTTTTCGTTCACGCGACGTTCTGCATCTGCACTGCAACCACGCAGCAGCAGCTCCAGCGGTTTGCCCGGCGCGATGTTCATTTCCGCGCGGATATTACGTACAGCAACGATCGCCTGCTTCAGCCACTCGGTGTCGGCCAGCGCCGCTTCATCGACCTGAGACGCATCGTACTGCGGGAACGGCTGCAGCATGATGGTGTCGGCAGTGATGCCACAAAGCACTTTCACACGCTGCCAGATGGTTTCGGTGATGAACGGAATGATCGGATGCGCGAGGCGCAGCAGACCTTCCAGCACGGTCACCAGCGTATGGCGAGTACCGCGCAGTTCGGCTTCGGTGCCACCGTTCATTACCGGCTTGGTCAGCTCCAGATACCAGTCGCAGAACTGGTTCCAGGTGAATTCATACAGAATCCCTGCGGCGATATCGAAGCGGAAGCTGTCCAGCGCTTCGCGGTACGCTTTAATGGTCTGGTTGAACTCAGCCAGAATCCAGCGGTCCGCCAGTGACAGCGTCATTTCGCCGCCGTTGAAGCCGCAATCCTGACCTTCCGTGTTCATCAGTACAAAGCGGCTGGCGTTCCACAGCTTGTTACAGAAGTTACGGTAGCCTTCCAGACGCTTCATATCCCAGTTGATGTCACGACCGGTAGAAGCCAGCGCCGCCAGGGTGAAGCGCAGCGCGTCAGTACCGTGCGGCTCAATGCCGTTCGGGAACTGCTTCTCGGTGCGCTTACGGATTTTATCCGCCAGCTGTGGCTGCATCATATTGCCGGTACGTTTTTCCAGCAGTTCTGGCAGCGAAATACCGTCAACCATATCCAGCGGGTCGATAACATTACCCTTGGATTTAGACATCTTCTGGCCTTCGTCATCACGAATCAGACCGGTCATGTAAACGGTGTGGAACGGCACCTGCGGTTTGCCATTTTCATCTTTGATGAAGTGCATGGTCATCATGATCATGCGGGCAATCCAGAAGAAGATGATGTCGAAACCAGATACCATCACGCTGGTTGGGTGGAACTGACGCAGGGCGTCGGTGTTTTCCGGCCAGCCAAGGGTAGAGAATGTCCACAGTGCAGAAGAGAACCAGGTGTCGAGAACGTCTTCGTCCTGACGCAGGGCAACATCAGCACCAAGGTTATTTTCTTTACGCACTTCGTCTTCGTTGCGGCCAACATAAACGTTACCCGCTTCGTCGTACCATGCCGGGATACGATGACCCCACCACAGCTGACGAGAGATACACCAGTCCTGAATATCGCGCATCCAGGAGAAGTACATGTTTTCGTACTGCTTCGGTACGAACTGAATGTCGCCGTTCTCAACCGCTTCAACCGCCGGTTTCGCCAGTACATCGGCACGCACGTACCACTGGTCGGTCAGCATCGGTTCGATAACTACGCCGCCACGGTCGCCGTAAGGAACGGTCAGGTCGTGCGGTTTAATTTCTTCCAGCAGGCCAAGCGCGTCAACCGCAGCAACGATGGCTTTACGCGCAGCAAAACGCTCCAGTTTCTGGAACTCTGCCGGGATCTCGCTGGAATAAACATCAGATTCGTTACCTTTGGTATCGAACACTTGAGCGCTTTCACGGATATCACCGTCAAAGGTCAGGATGTTGATCATCGGCAGGGCGTGACGTTTACCGACTTCATAGTCGTTAAAGTCGTGCGCCGGAGTGATCTTCACGCAGCCGGTGCCTTTTTCCATATCGGCGTGTTCGTCGCCCACGATCGGAATACGACGGTTAACCAGCGGCAGAATGACATATTTGCCAATCAGATCTTTGTAACGCGGGTCTTCCGGGTTAACGGCCACGCCGGTGTCGCCCAGCAAGGTTTCCGGACGGGTAGTCGCAACCACCAGATAATCTTTACCGTCTGCGGTTTTCGCGCCATCAGCCAGCGGATAGCGGATGTGCCACATCGAACCTTTCGATTCGCGGTTTTCTACTTCCAGGTCAGAGATAGCGGTACGCAGTTTCGGGTCCCAGTTTACCAGGCGTTTGCCACGGTAAATCAGGTCTTCTTTATACAGACGGACGAAAACTTCTTTCACCGCATTGGACAGGCCTTCGTCCATGGTGAAGCGTTCACGCTCCCAGTCGACGGAGTTGCCGAGACGGCGCATCTGACGGGTAATGGTGCCGCCGGATTCCGCTTTCCATTCCCAGATTTTGTCGATGAAAGCTTCGCGGCCGTAATCGTGACGGGTTTTACCTTCTTCTGCGGCAATCTTGCGCTCAACGACCATCTGGGTAGCGATCCCGGCGTGGTCAGTACCGACCTGCCACAGGGTGTTTTTACCCTGCATACGCTGATAGCGGATCATGGTATCCATGATGGTTTGCTGGAAGGCGTGACCCATATGCAAACTGCCGGTGACGTTCGGCGGCGGGATCATGATGCAGAAACTTTCCTGGCTTTCATCGCCATTAGGCTTAAAGTAGCCCTGCTTTTCCCAGTGCTCGTAAAGCGGCTGTTCGATATCTTGTGGGTTATATGTCTTTTCCATTATTTCCAGGTTGCCGTATTCAGGTTGAAACCAGCCACGCGGTAGGCTTTATAGCGTTCGCGCGCCAGTTGTTTCAGAGAATCTTCATAAGGGACGAAGTCTACCACTTCTGTGAAAGCGGTGGCAAAATCTGCAAAGCTTGTTCGCAGACTAATCAATATATCGCGCGGGCTGCTGCTACGCTTTTGCGGCCAGGCGATCTCCACCGGCGCACCGCCGCGCGGTCCTTCTCCCGCTAAATTATGCGGAACAAAGCTTTCTGCCGGACGTGCCCACAGGGCTTCATCCAGCCGGTAAGCCTGCTTTTCATCTTCACAGGCGATGAGCACGCGCTTACCACTGCGCCAACGTTCTGCGGCAATTTCACACACCAGCTGCTCAACGGCGCTTAAGCCATCGACGGTGGTGTCATTGTCCAGAAGGTAGAACGTTGCGTTTTTCATATATGGGGCTTCTTGTGGTGGATTTAAATATGCATCTGGTAATACACAGCATTGCCTGATGCGACGCTGCCACGTCTTATCAGGCCTACAAGTTCAGTGCTGTGTGTCGGTCGGATAAGGCGTTCACGCCGCATCCGACAATAACAGCGTTGCCTGATGCGACGCTGCCGCGTCTTATCAGGCCTGCGAGTTCAGTGCTGTGTAGGTCGGATAAAGCGTTCACGCCGCATCCTACAATAACAGCGTTGCCTGATGCGACGCTGCCGCGTCTTATCAGGCCTACGAGTTCAGTGCTGTGTGTCGGTCGGATAAGGCGTTCACACCGCATCCGACAATAACAACTTTGCCTGATGCGACGCTGCCACGTCTTATCTGGCCTACGAGTTCAGTGCTGTGTAGGTCGGATAAGGCGTTCACGCCGCATCCGACAATAACAACTTTGCCTGATGCAATTACTCTTCGCCGTTAAACCCGGCGCGATTCAACAGGAACTGTGCCAGCAACGCCACCGGACGACCGGTTGCGCCTTTTGCTTTACCAGAACGCCAGGCTGTTCCTGCAATATCCAGGTGCGCCCAGTTGTACTTGCGGGTAAAGCGCGACAGGAAGCAACCTGCGGTAATTGCCCCGCCAGGACGACCGCCAATGTTCGCCATATCGGCAAAATTGGACTCCAGTTGTTCCTGGTATTCGTCACCCAGCGGTAAACGCCATGCGCGGTCACCGGATTGTTCAGATGCAGCAATCAGCTCATGGGCCAGCGGGTTATGGTTCGCCATCAGACCGGTAATGTGATGACCCAGCGCGATAACGCAAGCACCGGTCAGCGTCGCCACGTCAATCACCGCTTCCGGCTCAAAACGCTCAACGTAAGTTAACACGTCGCACAGTACCAGGCGGCCTTCGGCGTCGGTATTCAGCACTTCTACGGTTTGACCGGACATGGTGGTTAACACATCGCCCGGACGATAGGCACGCCCGCCAGGCATGTTTTCGCAGCCTGCCAGCACGCCGATAACGTTAATCGGCAGTTGCAGTTCCGCGACCATCCTCATCACGCCATAAACCGCCGCCGCACCGCACATATCGTACTTCATCTCATCCATGCCTTCTGAAGGCTTGATGGAGATACCGCCGGAGTCGAAGGTTAAACCTTTACCGACCAGCACGATAGGGCGTGCATCTTCCGACGCGTTGCCTTTGTACTCAATCACCGACATCAGCGATTCGTTTTGCGAGCCCTGACCGACTGCCAGATAGGAATGCATCCCCAGCTCTTTCATCTGCTGTTCGCCGATAACGCGGGTAATAACATTCTTGCTGTAGCTGTCAGCCAGCTGGCGCGCCTGAGAGGCGAGGTAAGCGGCGTTACAGATATTCGGCGGCATATTGCCGAGATCTTTTGCTGCTTTAATCCCGGCGGCAATCGCCAGACCGTGCTGGATCGCGCGCTCCCCGCTGGTCAGTTCGCGGCGGGTCGGCACGTTGAACACCATTTTACGCAGCGGACGACGCGGTTCGCTCTTGTTCGTTTTCAGCTGATCAAAACTGTAGAGTGTCTCTTTTGCCGTCTCGACAGCCTGGCGCACTTTCCAGTAGTTGTTACGGCCTTTAACGTGCAGTTCAGTCAGGAAGCAGACCGCTTCCATCGAGCCAGTATCATTCAGCGTATTAATGGTTTTCTGAATCACCTGCTTGTACTGGCGCTCATCCAGCTCACGTTCTTTACCGCAACCAATAAGGAGAATGCGCTCAGAAAGCACGTTCGGCACATGGTGCAGCAACAGCGTCTGCCCCGGTTTTCCTTCCAGTTCGCCTCGGCGCAGCAGGGCGCTGATGTACCCATCGCTGATTTTATCGAGCTGTTCTGCAATCGGAGAAAGGCGACGTGGTTCGAAGACGCCCACGACGATGCAGGCACTCCGCTGTTTCTCCGGGCTACCGCTTTTTACACTAAACTCCATGCACTACGCTCCTGAATCTTAAAGACAACGGCGGTGGCTACAGATAGAATTGCAAGCTTTCGTAACTCATGTCCGCTGTTGCGATGACTTCGTGTTAATCTTAACGTTATTACGGCATTGGCACGTCAGAACAAAATCTGAGAGGTGAATCCGTTGAGTATAATTATCTTAGCGACGATTTCGACGACTCAAGAGAATAAATGACGTTTAAGCCATGAAACAAGCTAAAATCCTGCAAAAGACGAGTTTTTACGGGCGTATTTAAAGTGATAATCATAAGATATCTGGTGCGGGAGACGCTCAAAAGCCAGCTGGCGATACTCTTCATCTTGCTTTTGATCTTCTTCTGTCAAAAGTTAGTGAGGATCCTCGGCGCAGCGGTTGACGGCGATATTCCGGCGAATCTGGTGCTCTCCCTGTTGGGGCTGGGCGTGCCGGAAATGGCGCAGCTTATCCTGCCATTAAGCCTGTTCCTCGGGCTGCTGATGACGCTGGGCAAACTGTATACCGAAAGTGAAATTACGGTAATGCATGCCTGCGGCCTGAGCAAAGCGGTGCTGGTGAAAGCGGCGATGGTTCTCGCGGTGTTCACGGCGATTGTCGCGGCGGTTAACGTTATGTGGGCGGGGCCGTGGTCATCGCGCCATCAGGATGAAGTGCTGGCAGAAGCGAAAGCTAACCCAGGCATGGCGGCGCTGGCGCAAGGGCAATTCCAGCAAGCGACTAATGGCAGCTCAGTGCTGTTCATCGAAAGCGTTGACGGCAGCGATTTCAAAGATGTGTTCCTCGCGCAAATTCGACCAAAAGGTAACGCGCGTCCTTCCGTGGTGGTGGCCGATTCCGGACATTTAACGCAACTTCGCGACGGATCCCAGGTCGTCAGCCTCAACCAGGGAACGCGCTTCGAAGGCACCGCACTGTTACGTGATTTCCGCATTACGGACTTCCAGGATTATCAGGCGATCATTGGTCACCAGGCGGTGGCGCTCGACCCGAACGATACCGACCAGATGGACATGCGCACATTGTGGAACACCGACACCGATCGTGCCCGCGCAGAACTGAACTGGCGTATCACGCTGGTATTCACTGTATTTATGATGGCGCTTATGGTCGTACCTCTGAGCGTGGTTAACCCGCGTCAGGGACGTGTCCTGTCGATGCTGCCAGCCATGCTGCTATATCTGCTTTTCTTCCTGATCCAGACCTCCCTTAAATCTAACGGCGGTAAAGGTAAGCTGGACCCGACGCTGTGGATGTGGACCGTTAACCTGATTTATCTGGCTTTGGCGATTGTTCTCAACCTTTGGGACACAGTACCGGTCCGCCGACTGCGCGCCAGTTTTTCGCGTAAAGGAGCGGTGTGATGCAACCTTTTGGTGTTCTTGACCGCTATATCGGTAAAACCATTTTCACCACCATCATGATGACGCTGTTCATGCTGGTGTCGCTCTCCGGCATTATCAAGTTTGTCGATCAGCTGAAAAAAGCCGGGCAGGGGAGTTACGACGCGGTAGGCGCGGGAATGTATACCCTGTTGAGCGTGCCGAAAGATGTGCAAATCTTCTTCCCGATGGCGGCCCTGCTGGGCGCGTTGCTCGGGCTGGGGATGCTGGCGCAGCGCAGCGAACTGGTGGTGATGCAGGCTTCTGGTTTTACCCGCATGCAAGTCGCGTTGTCAGTAATGAAAACCGCCATTCCACTGGTTTTGCTGACGATGGCGATTGGCGAATGGGTCGCGCCGCAGGGCGAACAGATGGCGCGTAATTACCGCGCGCAGGCGATGTACGGTGGTTCGTTGCTCTCTACTCAGCAAGGTTTATGGGCTAAAGATGGTGACAACTTTGTCTATATTGAGCGAGTAAAAGGTGATGAAGAGTTAGGTGGTATCAGTATTTATGCCTTTAACGAGAATCGTCGTCTGCAATCCGTTCGCTATGCCGCTTCCGCGAAGTTTGACCCTGAACATAAAGTCTGGCGTCTGTCGCAGGTTGATGAATCTGACCTGACCAATCCAAAACAGATAACCGGTTCGCAGACGGTGAGCGGCACCTGGAAAACCAACCTCACGCCGGACAAACTGGGCGTGGTGGCGCTGGATCCGGATGCGCTCTCCATCAGTGGTTTGCACAACTACGTGAAGTATCTGAAGTCGAGCGGTCAGGATGCCGGACGTTATCAGCTCAACATGTGGAGCAAAATCTTCCAGCCGCTATCCGTGGCGGTGATGATGCTGATGGCGCTGTCGTTCATCTTTGGCCCACTGCGTAGCGTACCGATGGGCGTTCGCGTGGTCACCGGTATTAGCTTCGGTTTTGTGTTCTACGTACTGGACCAGATCTTCGGCCCGCTGACGTTGGTTTACGGCATCCCGCCGATTATCGGCGCACTGTTGCCAAGCGCCAGCTTCTTCTTAATCAGTCTGTGGCTGTTAATGAGAAAATCGTAACTTGATGAATGAATAAAGGGAGCTAAAGCTCCCTTTATTATTGTTAGCAAAGTGGCGTTGGCCTGATAAGCGTAGTGCATCAGGCAAAGGCAAGCTGGTGTGAGAGAACACAAACAGCGCCTGACTTACCTTTTTCTCCCTCCAAGCAAACTCCCCAGCACACCGCGTACAATCTGATTCGTCACCTGGCGGGCGGCGCTTTTCGCCATTGTTTGCACCACGCCATCTTTCTTCCCGCCGCGTGGTCCGGTAGTGCCAAACAAAATATCCTTCAACCCACCCAGAATACCGTCATCTTCACTTATCTCTTTCCCTTTGGCCGGAGGGGTATTTTGCTGCTCGGTACTTGCCTGTACGCCTTTTTGCAACATCTCATAGGCGGATTCCCGGTCCACGTCATCTTCATACTTGCCATACACCGGGGAGTGATTAATCAAGCCATTACGCTCATCTTCTGTCACCGGCCCCATCCGTGAACAAGGCGCGATCACCATCGCACGCTCTACCACAGAAGGGCTTCCTTTCGCATCCAGAAAAGAGATCAACGCTTCGCCGGTTCCTAGTTCCTGAATCGCCTTTTCCGTATCAAATGCAGGATTAGGTCGCATGGTTTGCGCTGCCGTCTTCACCGCTTTCTGGTCTTTCGGTGTAAAGGCGCGCAGAGCGTGCTGAACACGATTTCCCAACTGCCCAAGCACGTTGTCCGGAATATCAGAAGGGTTTTGCGAAACAAACCAGACGCCTACGCCTTTTGAACGGATAAGCCTTATTACCTGTTCAATCTTATCCAGCAACACCTGCGGCGCATCGTTAAACAACAGATGCGCTTCGTCAAAGAAAAACACCAGTTTCGGTTTATCCAGATCGCCTGCTTCCGGTAATTGTTCATACAACTCTGAAAGCATCCACAACAGGCTGGCGGCGTACAGTTTTGGCATCTGGTAGAGTTTTTCGGCGCTAAGGATATTGATAACACCCTTACCGTTGGCATCGGTACGCATCCAGTCTTTGATATCCAGCATCGGCTCGCCAAAGAAATGCGTCGCCCCTTGCTGTTCCAGCGTCAGTAATCCGCGCTGGATGGCACCAACCGATGCGCTACTGATATTACCGTACTGATTCTGGAATGATTTGGCGTTATCACCGATGTATTGGGTAATCGCCCGCAAATCTTTAAAGTCGAGAAGCAACAATCCCTGATCGTCAGCAATACGGAAAATGATATTCAGGACGCCAGATTGCACATCGTTGAGATTCAACAAACGCGCCAGCAACAACGGCCCGAGATCCGATACCGTTGCCCGCACTGGATGACCTTTCTCACCAAAAATATCCCATACCACCACTGGATTAGCATGTGGTTGCCAGTCGTTGACGCCGATATTTTTCAACCGAGCGAGCAGTTTTTCCGAGGTAGTACCTTCTGCCGCAACCCCGGTCAAATCACCTTTTACATCGGCCATAAACACCGGAACGCCGATTTCTGACAGAGATTCCGCCAGTTTTTGCAGCGTGACAGTTTTACCTGTCCCCGTTGCGCCAGTAATCAGTCCGTGACGGTTAGCCATAGCGGGTAATAAAAACAGTTCTGTGTCCGGCGTGCGGGCAATTAAACGTGGTTCGCTCATGAGATTTCCTCCAGTTCCCTGTCTGGAGTATAGGCACGGTTAAAAAGTTTTCACCACTAAATTCAGCCGATTGCGAGATATCTTAAAGGCCTGGCAGAAGCGACCCAACAAAGTCTCCGCAATTCATAATTGTAGGCACCGCACCTTGCCAGAAGTTGGTCTGATTATCGCGAATACAGGTGTCACAGTGACCACTGCTGCGCGGCGCTACCTTGGGCAACCACGCGGCGAATCACCTTATGTTCGGCAAGTAGCGGATATTGCGAAAATCCCTATTCGTTATTGATTATCGACATGCTTTTGTCGTTCTTTGGTGTTGCCCGAGAAGTGTAGAGCACGGCTGAGCGGGGTCTGGAGTGTGACAAAGGTTACATATCGCTGAAGACAACGCTGAAATTTTCAGCACTTAGCGAGGCAGGCACAAGCTGGCGCTTGCATGGCGGCGCGTGACAGGTATAATCCACAACGTTTTCCGCATACCTCTTCAGTGCCGAAGTGGCGAAATCGGTAGACGCAGTTGATTCAAAATCAACCGTAGAAATACGTGCCGGTTCGAGTCCGGCCTTCGGCACCACATCGTATGCAAATCGAGTCGCTCAAGGGCGGCTTTTTTTGTGTCTGAAATCCAGTAGTTATCTACTTTTTTCGCTATTTTAACTCTCTCAGGGGCAACCTATATCAACGTACATCTACCAACACATGTTGGTATAGATGATGGTATTTCCGGTTCGATAATGCTTGTACCAACAGGGAGGGGATAAGCATGGCGTTAACAGATATAAAAATCAGAACAGCCAAGCCAACGGATAAGCAATACAAACTGACCGATGGCAGCGGTATGCACTTGCTTGTCCATCCTAATATTAGCCGTTTGACTATGCAAAAATCAGTCTGGGTAATATTTAGCGTATATGTTTAATTAATATACAACTAATCAACCAGCTTCCAACGTGGAGCTGGTTGATGGATTTGACCCGCCATCTCTGGATGTGTTTTGTGTACGGATAGGCAAAGATACAATTTTCAAATTGCTTGTAATAAATGTCTCAAAGAGACTATAGATATCAGCGGATTGCTTTTATAGAATAGGTGTAATCTTACTTTTGAGAACATGAAGTTATGAGCGCAATCACATTACGTAAAGCGTTGGGTGTACTTGCGAAGTCATCTTCGTTTTCCGTCACCACCGTTACACATCGCCAGAAGGACGAGTTCGACCAGTTGAAAGAACAACTCTTTGTAAAACAAGAGATTGAGACTGAATTACAACGTTATTTAGAAATTGCTAAGTCTGGCGAAATCATTTTTCTGTGCGGTAGTAGCGGGGATGGGAAGTCCGAGATTTTAACCCGTTGCCAATCAAATCCGCGTTATCAGCGGCGATTTAATTTTCATCTGGATGCAACGCATAGCTTTGCCCCGCGACAATCAGCCATTGATGCTTTGAATGATTTATTTGCGAATCATCATCAGCAATCATCTCCATTGCTCATTGGTATCAACACCGGAATGCTCGCTAATTTTGCTAGAGAAGGAGCTAAATGCCATCAGGTGATCCGATCGGCTATTGACTCATTTTTATCGGCGCAGCACGACGCAAGCCGCCCTTACCGTAACGAGAATTGTTCTTTTTTTGATTTTGAACACTACCCTAAATTTCAGTTTAACGAAAATAAAAATTATTCACCATTTATTAAAACTTTATTAGATAACTTAACTCGCGATCATGATAATAACTTATTTCAGGTTATTTTTCGGCGCGATGAATCAGTTAATCCAGAGCTAAAAGAGGTCGTGAATTTTAAATTGCTTTGCATGCCTGGCGTGCAGAATGTATTAATTACACAACTCTTTAAAGCTCGATTAATTAAAGACCAGTTCGTAACTACCAGAACACTGTTGGATTTTTTGCATCACCTGCTGACGGGACCTGGCTACTTATTTGATAACCTCTTCACCGGTGAAGAAAATGATTTGATTGAAAAAGTTTGCGATTTTGATCCCGCTAGATTGCACACTTATGAACTTGATCAGTTTGTTCTGCGCTATGAACTGGGACTGGTTGACGCTGAGCTAGATGATTTTTTAGTCGCACTTGAGTCGTTGCATATTAAGTTTGATCGCCAGTGCGTTAAGCCAGGCGATGCAACTTCATTGATCCGGCTTTTTTGGCTGCTACAACACGAATCATTGGGAAATGATTATCATCGGAAATTTTCCGCGTTCTTTAACGAGTCGGTGTTTGAACGTTACTCAGAAATCTGGCACTTGCATAGAAATTACACAGCAGATCCAGAGCAAAAAAGATCACTGAATCGCTTCTATGCATTTGAACTCATCGCGGGTATCCAGCGTTATGCGAACCGCAAAGCGCCTGAATTAAGTATGCAAAAAGAAGAGTTCTTTTTGGGTGAATTTGGTGGGGTTAAAATAACCGCGCCGGTAGAGGTTAAGCCTAATTGGGATGCCATCCGCAATAAACATACTGCCCATCCAACCGGTTTCGATGTCTATTTAAAAGTGGGGGAAAATCCACTGCCGCATATCCATATCGGACTTAATCTTTTTGAACTATTGGACAAACTGAATAATGGCTATCGTCCGAATAAAT
Source organism: Escherichia sp. E1130 (assembly GCF_005781065.1). Classification (NCBI taxonomy): domain Bacteria; kingdom Pseudomonadati; phylum Pseudomonadota; class Gammaproteobacteria; order Enterobacterales; family Enterobacteriaceae; genus Escherichia; species Escherichia sp. E1130. The sequence continues at coordinate 330,142 of NZ_VATL01000004.1, read as the reverse complement.
ACGATAAAAACGCTATTGTGTTACTCGATGAAATTGTTGAGTTGATTGCAGGGCAGGCTAAATTCAGCCGCGAAATCAAATTTTATGACGGCGGACAACGGGTTTATCGTGCAAAGGCTGATGACGATATGATCACTATTAGCGGTATGGAGGGTTAGCAGAATGTACCCTATCGCAACTGAGTTAAAGGTGGGTAACAATCAACTGGATAGCTACCTGCCAGTACGCAATAAAAATAATGATGTTAACTGGCAATTTGTTACTGGCCTGGTCCTTAGCTATGCCCTGAAACGCAAAATCGAAGCCTACGATCCTGACCAATTCCGTGAAGATTGTAAAATACATATGCAGGAGTTGCTTGATGAGCCTGCATTCTGGTCCGTGCTGGAACGGATGTATTTTTCCAGTCAGGATATTTTCCGTGTCTCCCCACTTTTTTTACTTTTTCACGCCCAGTTTAATGGTGAAAAAATAAGTGCGGGCTCAACGGCAGATAAACGACTTGGCACGTTGTTTGCCAATTTAATGGGCGATTTCAGCCTTCGTTACCCTATACAGGACAGACTGAATTTCATTGAGCAGCAAATGCTGAATAAGCTCAATGAAAAGATAATGCTGTTGGGGAAAGGACCGTTTGCCGAGGAGCAACCGTATCTTCCGTATATGGTAAAGTGTTTTCAGTCTGATCTGGCATTTCTGGCAGAACATCCACAGTACCTTTTACAGGAATTGACCAACACCCTACGCTTGTACGCTTTTAGCTGGTGCGCTCAACTGGCGCTCAATATTGACAATTGGCAGGATGGCGAACCACAAAGCAAATCGCTTTTTTTTATCCTTGATAGCGAAAAAGCCAGCTCTGAACGGGAAAAGGTGAAACGTTATGGCTATAAGCTGTTTGCCAGCCAGAGTGAAAAACTGTTCCCGGTGCTCTCTGCTCTAGAGGTTTTGCAGTGGGGAAAAGGACAGAAAAAGCGTCCGTTATGGCAGATTTATCAAGACACTCTGAATGATTCAGACTCATCTGCCCGAGTACTAAATGACCTTAATGTTTATTTGCAGGATTTTATTGTGGATCGAGGCCTCCCACTTCGTGAACGCGCAACAAACCTGGAAAATGCCTTCAAACAGCTATTATCCGTTGCCGTAGAGCAGTTCCAGGGTAAAAAAACTGACCGCGCAACGGTAAATCGTAAATACGTTAATGAGCTGGAAAACCATATTTGCACTGACTTCATTCAGGTGCGTGGTCGGGCAGGGAAAGTGCTGGTGCTGAATCAGGATCGTCTTCTGTTGCTGACCAATCTCACCGTGGGCAAAAATGACAAACTCCGCCTGCATGAACTGCTGCGTGGTTTTGAACAGCGCGGTTTTTATCTGGATAACCAGTCGGCGCAAACGCTGGTGGCGTTTTATGAACGCATGGGAAATGTAGAGCGAATGAGTGATAGTGGAGACGCAGTGTATGTCCGTAAAACAGTATGAAACCTATCTGGCAGAAACTTTTATTGAATGGGTAGGTGGCATCATTCAGCCCGGCGAGCGCTACCAGTTCAAATCTCCCGATCCCGATAATGCCTTAAAACTGTGGGAAGCATTCGTCTCTCTGGCGGACGGCAATCAGTTGGAAATTGCGCCAGGGCAATATATTGATTGCCTCTCCTGCAATGGTGTTCAGCTTATTCCTGTACTGCACGGAGCCGAGGTCCCAGCATTCACAGAAAACTACATTTCTCATTTGCGCGATGAAGTTGCAGGGCGCAGCGGCGTTTTTGCTCAAACAGCGCTGTTGATTATTCACAACAGTATGCTCGATACCCTGATTAATAGCACGAAAGATGTGGCTGCACCGGATGCTATCTGGTATCCAGAAACTTTCAGTCATCAACTGGAGAAGCTCATTACCACTGACAGTAACCGTTCGGAATTGTCCCGCTGTTTGCTGGAGGATCAACTGGCAACGGTACTGGATGAAGGCGCGACCGTATTTGGTTTCTCGTCTTTGTATCGCTTGCTGGATGATGGAAATCTGGATTTCTCCGAGCTTCATTTGTTTAAAGATGATGAACTACTGAACTATAGCCGGAAGCAACTACGCACCCGACTGAATGAAAACCGGAAATTGTATCGGCAGATAGAAGATTGTGTTGAACGCTATAGTGGACAGCTGGAGAATGTGCTGCCTGAGTTTAGTACAAAATTTATTCAGGAGCATTTTTACGATAAAAATGACTGGCGTGAGCTCGATTTCTCTGACTACAGGAAAGAGAAAGAAGATAACATCAAACAAAAACTGGTGCTGGAGGACGTTTCCGTCAAAAACGGCGAGATTTGGCAACGGGCGAAAAGCTCTAGTAAGGCAGGTAAACGTGACATCAGTCTGCTGGTGCAGGTGCAGCCGGGGAAATCAACTGCTGAGCTGGAGTTCCGTTTTCAGGGTAGTGATCTTCAGGATCATCAGATAAAGATTGCCCACAATCGCCAATTAAAGAATGTACCTTTCTGGAGCACCAGTCGGGCGGGCGGCAAGATTTCCCGCATTAAGGCATCGGTGCCTTTTGACGGGCATCCCTGCTTCTTTAGTCTCGAGCTGATCAACCGCAATCATTCAGCCGAAGAGTATAAATTTCGCCTGTTGTTAGTCGAGCAGGGACAATTCTGGCTAAACGATATTCAGCACTTCTACCGTGTTGAGCCAGGTAAAGATCAAATAACCCTGCAACTGGAAGATAACACGCTTCGTATTGCCGAGTCTGGTAACCTGATCTATACGTTGGATGACGGGAATGAAGACATCGACTGCCAGCATTATGCTCAGGTGAATTTTGAGACGCTGGCAAATCAAAGTGACTTGGTTCAGTTTGCGCTCGTTTCCGGTGATTCCCGTCTGTTGTTTAACATCGAGGGGCCTGGAGCAGAAGAAGGGTTAACGCTGCCGTTGCTTTTTGACCAAAGTCGTTTCAATAAGTTGTTCAAAGAAGAGGGCAATGCAACCTGGAACCGATTAAAAAGTCGCATCATACTCGATAATACTGAACACCAGGTCGTCGGAGTACGCCAGCAGTTGTTGATGCAGGAAGCCTTATTAATTGAGCAACGTTTGCTGGGGACGGGAAATGACGATAGCGAGTTTGCGCTGGATGAACTCCTTGCCAGCTATCCTGATCTCCATAACGCCTATGAGCAGTTATTTGCCTACTATCATCGTCGTAACACCCTGCCGAGTCTGGTATCGTGGTCAGCGGAATATCGCACACTGGTCAGGTACATTGTTACTACGTTTGAACAGTCACTCCAGCAAATCGGCCTGAGTAGAGCGCTAACAGCGCAGGAAAAACGTCTTCTGCATCTTGGAATCTGCCGCAATGATAGCCATGAGCGCATCTCACCACTGCACCCATTAGTGCTGGCCTACCATCTACAACTGGCAGACGCTATCGTTACTGAGTCGGAACAGAACGATTCGGCTTCATTTGCCACACTACCACCGATCACTCTTGATCGCCTGATGGTTTCCGGTTTAATGCCGTTTGTTTACCACAGTGAACATGAATACGCGCAACTACAGCCGGTGGAAGAAAACCGCTTCTGGATTGATGTGGTTCCTCAGCGGAAAGTTAGCCATGACTATGTTAAACGTCTGGTAAAAGACAAACTCAATGAGTTCACGGACGCTTACGCCCGATTGTTCCAGAGCACTGAAAACAGTGCATTGATTATTAACGCCATTAATCAAGGGAACGCCAAAGAACTGTTTCTGGGATTAGTAGAATATTTTAAGCAAGAAAAAGAGCACGCTATTTCGGTTCATGTGAACTGCTACGATGAACGTTTGCTACCCAATATGTTCGATCACTTTGCCGAAAGTGGTAGTTATGAGCAGCTTAAAAACGATCTCGATCTGAACAGTGGCGTATGGCGAGCTGAAGCCGATATGTTGATCGATCTGCTGCGTAGCCGGTTAACGTTCAGCAAGTTTGTCCTGCCGTCAGAAAGCGACAAGCTGGCCTATGCTCATCTGGCATTTTTCACTAATACAGCACCTGTGGATTGTCGCCAGATCCGCATTGAAGATGCGTCCAGCGGAGTATTGTGTCATGGGTTGATTGCTGGGGAAGGTGCTGAAACACAGGGGGATGCTTACTTTACCGCGTTTGGACTGCGTGATGTGGATACTGAGCCTTACTGCGCCCTGCGTCTTGCCCGACTAATCGGTTGCCTGTGGCAACCCGCACGTCAAAGTAACAACCAATATCATGGACAAGGGATCGGCCTGGCTGTGAGTGGCAATTTTAAACAGCTACTCAATTACTCCTACAATAGCGCGCTCTGGACCACCATTATTGATCCAAAAGTCACTCTCGACTTTTTCACCAGTCAGAAAGATGTGGTGCTTATCCACTATTCTGACCAGTACACCAGTTGCGCAGGCTACGATGCCGTCACCGTCACGAAGCAGGTTGATTTGTTCCTGCGGTTGCTCCAGACCGGAAGCCCGTTAGGGCAACCTGCTATTGATAGTCAGCATTTGCTGGCTGAATTTAATGCCTTTAACGGCGAATGGCTGCTGAAAATGCTGCGCTCCAGTGAAAGAGAGCGTAAAGAGAAGCACGGCATTATAGGTGCGTACAAATTTGTGCAATCTATGTTGCAGCAGTCCGATATTTGCTGGATTCCGTTATCGGTGGCCGAAATGATCCGCGTGTCCGGGAATGTCGGACTGAAAATGAAAGAGAGCGATTTGTCGAGAAATTTACAGGGTTATCGTAAAGGTGCGATCTCTGATGATGTGCTCTTTGTTGGTTTCAAAGAAAACCGCCTCTATCTGTTGCCGCTGGAAGTTAAAACTGGGGCGCGGCCTGACTACAGCTATGCGGGCCAACAGGCTCGTGAGCTGAAACGTTATTTACAGCAGGACATTCTGGAACCACAAACGCTGGCATCACAATTGTACCGGGCGCTCTTTATTCGTCAGGTGCTGATGCAGGTGGAGAAACTGCGTCTGTATGGTGTGCTGGACAGCAACAAACTGGCTCCCTTGCTCGAGCGATGCGAATGGTGGTTAACGGGCGACTATCAGTTAGGTGAGTTGACCGATTATGCGGACGGCTTCGTCGTGGCGCATGTGGACAGCGCAACCTGCTTCGATCTCTCTTATAAAGAGACAGCGGAGAATATCTTACAGATCGAAATCCCTTATTCACTGCTGCCTTCGTTGATTGCTGCTCAGGGGGATGAACCACCGCTGGCAGAACGTTACCGGGTGCCGGAAAAATACCGGCTTAAGCCAGAGTGTGATGCCAGTCCGACACAACCCGAAGCCGTGGTAGAAGTCACCACGCCGACTACTGCACAACTCGTTTCGGAACCAGAGTCGTTACCGCCTGCTGTACCGGCGGCAACCCCTGATATTCGCGATACTCCATTACAGATCCTGTTTGGTTATGATGCTGCGCGTCAGAGCCCGTTACATTGGGAGCCAACCAACACCGCCAAGTTCATGAATACCAATACCGGCATTATTGGAACGATGGGCACCGGTAAAACCCAGTTTACTAAATCGCTGGTCACACAGTTGATGCGTAATCAGTCCTGTAATGTTGATGGTAAACCTATCGGTCTGCTGATCTTCGACTACAAATCAGACTATGTGGACGAGGCTTTTCTTGATGCTACGGGGGCCAAAAAGTACAAATTATTTAAGCTGCCCTACAACCCCTTATCTCTGTTTGGCGACACGCCAATGTTACCAATCCATACCGCTGGTGGACTATCAGAAACGATGGCAAAAGCCTATGGATTGGGCCATAAACAGCAGCTCAAATTAGAAAATCTGATTTTAGAATGCTACGAAGCTGCAGGCATTTCGCCGGAAGATCCGACAACATGGTCAAGGACTGCGCCGACGATTGAAGATGTATGGCAGCGCTTCCTCGATCAGGAAAAGGTTGAAGAGGATTCGCTTTACGCAGCACTTTCTAAACTGGCGCGTTACAAGATATTCGAGACCATCCCGGAGAATATGACCAGCTTGTACGAATTGATTGACGGCGTCACCGTGATTGAACTGGCTGGTTACCCGCCAGAAGTTCAAAACTTGGTGGTCGCACTCACTCTGGATCTGTTTTACGCGCAGATGCAAAAACGCGGTAAACCGGTGGTGCGGGGAGATTATCGTCAGCTTACCAAAATGATTCTGGTGGACGAAGCCGATAACTTTATGCGTCAGGATTTTTCCAGTCTGCGTAAGATCCTTAAAGAAGGCCGTGAGTATGGCGTCGGTGCGATCCTGTCAACGCAGGAGATCACTCACTTTAAGACCGGGGAAAATAATTATGCCTCCTATATTTTAACATGGGTGATCCATCGTGTTTCTGAGATTCGGAATGCGGATATCAAGGCGGTATTTAACGTCGATGATAAAGGTGAGCAGGAGTCTTTGATGGGGCAGATTCGGCAGCTTGAGAAGCATTTTAGCCTGTATGTGGATGGGGACAAGCGGGTTAAGAAAATGCGGGATCGTGCATTTTGGGAGTTAATTAAATGACGATTATTGAAGCTATCATAAATGTATTAAAGGAACATGGAAAACCTTTGTCACATAAGGATATTTATGATTGCATCATAAATAAAGAGTATTATTCATTTGGTGCAAAAGATCCTGTGGCAGTAGTGCGGGGGGAAATTAGAAAACATTGCTATGGCATTGATTTTCCTAGTGCATCACCACGAAAAATATTTATTGAAGTTAAATCTGTAGGGCAATCAAAGCCATTATACGACCTATGGCAGGGACAAGCATCAAATGCTAGCCCTCTTAAAATTGAAAAGGTAACAAAAGATCAACTACCAGAAGAGATAATTCATGGGAAGTATCTTGAGCATATTAAAACTATTAAAGAACAATTGCTTGATGCTATTAATTCTTCGGATCCAGCTTTCTTTGAGAGACTTGTTGTTACACTTTTGTTAAAAATGGGTTATGGGTGGCACGAGTCTGAGGCAGGCAAGGTTGTTGGTGGCGCTGGGGATGAGGGCATAGATGGAATTATTAATGAAGATAAATTAGGTTTGGAAAAAATATATATCCAAGCTAAAAGATATAATAGTAAAAAGGTACCACCTAGCGAAATTAGAGAGTTTATTGGTTCGATGAACCAAAAAGGAGCACATAAAGGGGTATTTTTTTCATCTTCATGTTTTACCGAACAGGCAATTAATAGTGCAGAAAAAGCACAAGGCATGAACATCACTCTTGTTGATGGTGAACAGTTATGTGAATATTTAGTCCAAAATGGCATGGGGGTTGCGAAGGTAAGTACATATGAAATCTATGAAATAGATAAAAATTTCTTTGATTTATAATGTTAATATAAAATGGGGTGCCACCCCCATTTTATTAAATTTGTTTTTTTTATCTCGTCCTTAAAATCTCTTATCTTATTGAAAAAACTGTCCTTTATCGTGTCTAATTCGTTTCTTATTTTTTCAATTTTACCTGAAATCTCCTTGCATTTTTCAGTATTGGGACTTTCATCGCTTGTTTCAAAATCTATTATAAGTTTCCTTAGCTCTACGGTTTTTTCCTTATAACTATCTACACATTTTTTAGGTTCAAAAGCGCCTATTGATTGTAAGAGGCTGGAAGCCATGTTTTGTTTTTCAAAAGCAGGGTAAACCTTTTCAGAGGACTGTTTTTCTTTATCACTAAAGCCTTCCTCTAATGGTTTACTACCAGGATCGCTCAATGTTGTATACTTTCTGTGTTTGTTCGAGGCATATAATCCTACAGCATCGGAAAATAAGCAAAAACAATCGAAGGCTTTATATAATAGATCTACTTCTTTTTCATAAACTTTGCTACGAGCAGTTTGATTAGGTGTTTTAAAAAAATATAACAGGTTAAAAGTATTATTGCCACGGAGCTAATTAAACTTCCTATGGAGGTCACGTAATCTACCCAATCTTTGCTGGTAACTATTTCTGTTAGTTCTTTAATCTGATCGAAAGTAATTTCCATTTTATTTCCTTAATTGCCAGTGCATAACGCACTGGCATGATAGTTATCATTACAATGAAATTAAAAAGTCTCTTAAATTTCGATGGTTTCTAACAGAAGCGATTCCATCCTCAACATGTGCTGCCCATGCTTTAATTATCAATTTTTGGTCGAGATTAGGATAAAGCATCTTTAACACCAGTTCTGTAGCTTGCAGTGTTTCCCCAAGCCACGTAATTTTATCCAGCACTAGCGAGCCATCCAGCTTCTTACTATCCCGCTCAGGCGAATAGCGAAACTCACTCTCCACCGAGCGAAAAAATGCTAGTCGAGCCGCGACATTGGGCGTAATTCCAGTATATCCCTTTAACTTCTTGAGCTGATCTTCGGTCTGACGACTAAGCACCATTCGATTTGGGAGCATTAGACAGCCTCCTTGGTTAATTCCCAGAAATAGCCAGGCTTCAGCGCAGATGATTTAGTATGCGCATTAAACACAATCTCATAAGCATGAGAAATATCATCACGCAGTTGATCGACGAAATAACGCTCGTCCACTTCAGTATCGGTGGATAGCAGCACAACCTGATGGCTGGCCTCCGGGAAATAATGATTAATCAATTTATCCCGATGCTGAGAATCCAGACGCCCTAACGGCGTATCAATAATCACCGGGAAATCACGCCCAGAGGTTTTTGCCAGCGCCTCAAGAATGGCAATCGCATAAATCTGCTTTTCACCCGCAGAAAGCAGCTTACGATTAATCACCGAACCCTTTTCATCCACCAGTTCAACATCAAATGTCTGCGGATTTATGTGCGCATTAAGCTGTAAATCCTCTTTACGAGCCAGCTTGTGGTAGGCAATTTCAAAGTTAGCAGATAATTTTTTCACTCGCGCCTGCGTAAGTACATCGCTGTAGTAATCGAGCAGGTTAATGGTTTCCTGCGCATTTTTAAATGCGCTGCTCAAACCATGTTGGCTACGGGTGATGTCATGTGCTTTCTGTACCTGACGAACACAGTCCAGTTGCTGCTGTTTCGTCCGTTTAGCCTCTTCCAGCAGTGAGCGGTATTTTTGCCGCTGTTTTTCACGCTTATGGTCGAGCTCGCGTAATGCTGCAAAGAGATCCATTAACTGCTCGTCTTCCGGGGCACGAGCAATATTAGCTGCGGCCTGCTCCAGTTGTTGTTCAATATCTGCTAATTGTTGGCGGTACATATCAAAACGCTGCCATGCTTTTTTGCTGTCTTGCTCAATGGACTGCTGGAGCATACCGGCTTCACGTTCAGAAATATCAAACAGCAAATCACCTTTTGGTTTGGCTGCCATATATGCTTCCAAATTATTGGTAATCGCTTCGGTAGCAATGGCTCTTGTACTGCTTTCACTGCTTGAACGGAACGCAATATCATTTTTGAGTTGAGTTAAAAATTGATTTAACTCCGTCTCAAAATTTTTCGCCTGCTTGATCTGCGCTTCATTGGCAATTTTTTCCAGCAACCGCGACAACGTATTAGGCGCTAACGCATAGGGCAACGATCCATCGCATTCCTGTCGTAACGCTTTTTCCAGACGCTCTTTTTCTTTTAACAGCGTTTCAACTTTCTGTTTTTCCTGTGCTTTGGACTGGGCAAATGCACCGCCCTGTGCATTTAACAATCCCTCATGGCGAATAATGTCCTGGGATAAAAATTCAATCCGCGAGTTGACGAAGTCGGCCTCTTCCAGCAATTTCTCAGCCTGACGGGCAAGCGTTTTAATCTTTGTCTCAAGCGCTTCGACCTGCTGTTGCTGGGAGCCACCTAACTGTGCGGTTTGTTGGCGTTTGACAAAAATCATCAGGTCATTTTGCAGTCTGGCGATCAGATCCAGTCCTAACAAACGACGCACTGCTGTACGCAGAATATTGCCGGATTCATCTTCCGCCAACTCCGCAATCTTCTCTCCATCAAAAAAGAAAAGATCGGCAACACCGTGAGGAATTAATTCATTCAAAAACCCCTGGCACTGGTCATAACTGAGTTCACTTCGCGGTTGTCCATCCTGCTGCAAAGAGAGGCGATCTTTCTTTCCTTTCTTCCAACTACGCGTGACGGTGAATTCAGTCTCATGACCGTTTTGATTGTAGGTAAAGGTCAGTTCTACTGCGGCCTCATCCGGACGCTCTGCTGTATACGTCCCGCTGTGCACCAGTGCTCCGAGATGTTCAACATACTCCTGCTGCTGCATTGCCGGGCCAAACGCTAAACGCCCATACAGTGCCAGTCGAATTGCCGACAAAATAGATGTTTTCCCTGCACCATTTAAACCACCAAATAGAACAATCGGGCGAGGATTTACTTCATGCGGACGCTTTCTTGGAGCAAGGTCAATTGTGTGAGTACCGTTAAATACTCGAAAATTATGTAACACTAATTGTTTAATGAGCACGTTCGTTTTCCTCCTCGACCAAAACAGAGGATTCACTGGCGTCTACAATTCTGCGCTGTAGAACCTGAAGTTCAGCTTCCAGCTTGGTGACTTCTTCCTGATGAATATCCCGGTCGTTACGTTTTTGTAGTGTTGCTTGTTGCTGTTGGATCTCTTCGAGGCTGCCCCAGTCCTGTTTTAGAATGGTACCAAGCTTGTCAAAAATCCCCTGACGACGGCTTAACCCTTCCATTGATACTTCCAGTTCAATTAGCTTCATGACCATCTCGGGTGCAACATCAAACCCCTGAGCTATCTGTACCAACAAATCTGCATCGCTGGCATCAAAGCGTGATTGATCATCAACTACCCAGTCCAGATCCCGTTGATACACCTCGCGGTAAATCCCCGGCAACGTATCGTACCAGTCTGGCTCATTAGGATCCTTCAACCACTCTTGGCGGATAGCGTGCAGTTCCGGCTCGGTGATTAACGTAATCGTGTGGCCCTGGGCGTTTAAATCACGCTCAATTTCCAGTAAGTCTTTTAACCATTGCTGGCGATATTTGAGCCAGTAGGGGCCAGGAACATGCTTACGCTCTGCACTGCGATCTTCACCGTCTTTAGCGTACTGATAGCTCACCTTACCGGTACGGCGTTTATAGTTGCGATAGGTGTCTTTATTCACCGGATCGGTGGTAAACGCCAGCAGATCACGATATTTCAGCAATGGCGACATCCACTCTTCGCCATTTTTGATCAGACTTTCCATCGCTTTATCTTTGGTGACTACGGTACAGGTCCAGCATCCAAAGCGAGAGTTCCCGCAAGAGGGGGTACTTTCGTCTATTACCAAGGGACACTCACCCTGTGCGGAAGAGTCCATATACAGCGTCCACAGAGGACGATTGTTTCCACCCCACGGGCTTTCCCATTCGTCGATATCTTCAGGAGCATAGCGGAACGCGCCGCGCAGCAGTTTCCAGACGTCTTCTACATCCCAGGTATCAATAGGGGTATAGATAAACGCATTTGCCAGTGTGGTATGCCGGGCCAAGCGTGAGCCATCAATTTTGTGCTTTGCGATGACCTGCGCACGGGAGGCACTCTCACTACTACGTGAGCCGAGGACAACAATCACTTCATCAAACTGGCTGATCTTTTCTTTAATAAAGTCGCTCACCGGATTGATTTTCATACGCTCGGTACACCAGCGAAAACTACGGGTTGGGGCCGGATAACCTTTCCCCAGTAAATTGACCCAGAAGGTTTCATTAGTTTTAGGCGTTACCGCATGTTGAGTGATCGGCAGGCCATTACGTTTTGCGCCTGCCTCAATCTGCAACATCGTTTTCTTAATTAAATCTACTACTACTGGGGTTTCCACCAGCGTATCGGATGACACTACAAAAACATCTTTGCTGCGCATTTCCGGGGGCAGGCCAAGCAGGGCCAGATACACTAGCGTGATCACGGCGGAAGAATCTTTCCCACCGCTATAGCCAATTACCCACGGACGCTTATCCGTACAATAAATTCTCTGAACCTCGGCAACATATTCGGCCAGAGGGCGTCCAGCGAACTGCTCCTGATTAATAAAATCTTCGTATTCGGCCAAATCATAGGCCTGAACTAATTTACTCATAAGACAACCATTTGAGCTTCAAGCTCCTGTTCTTCAGGAGTGAGAGGAATTGAGAGTGCGTTTTTTAGCGCATTGCAGGTGAGCTGGATCGCCGTACTGGTTTTGCTCAACTTGCCGTGCTGCATCGCACGTTTGATAAGATCCGGATTGTTTCTGCGCCAGTTAAACGCTTTGAGTGCAGCAATTTTATCAGGCCACTGCTCAGGGTAATCTGTCAGCAGTGTATACCCCAGTTGTCCGAGTGCCTGCAAACCAATACCGTGAGCATGAACATAGTCCTGACGTAGTTGAACCGGTGAAACTTCCTTTTTTGCGGCTAACTGCCAGTCCGGCATTACATGATAAATAGCCTGCCAATAGCGAGTTGCTATCTGGGTACATTCTTCAAAATCGCTCTCTTTAGGATCTTTTCCCAGCAACGCACGGGTAGCTTGTTTGATGCTGCTTAACGTAAATAATTTATTTGACCGCTGACTGATACTGGATTTTTCCAACTCAGTCATTCCGACAAACGGCTCTACGGACATTGCCAGATAACGCGCCAGATTTGAACTGGCATCCCGATGATCATACAACGATGCCAACGATGGGCTGGGACGAATAGCATATTTATTCAGATCGGCAAACATCTGTTGGCTGCGTTTTAATCCTTCATCGACAAAAAACAGCACAGGAATGTTATCCTGCCCCAGTTCCGGGCGAGCGTCTAAAGCGTCTTCAATCGCTTTACGACGATGCTGACCGTCGTTGATCAAGATTTGTGCGTCCATCGGTACACATAACGTCCCTAGATTATTCGTGCCGGGAAACTCATCAAACTGGACGTCAACGGCAATGGACGCTGTTAGTGCAGAGAATACATAATCTTTGGGGTTTTCAAGAAGATAGCGCACCATTTCGGGGATGCGAGATTTATTGAGGGTGCGTTGCGCCCGCAACTCCGGGGGGACATCATTTTCATCAAAGCTAAAAATTTTGGGGATGATACGCATCGGGCATGTGGCAATGTAGAAGGGGCGACCCGCCTGAATGCCACGTATAGCCGGAAACGAGTAGCAGTAGTCTGCATCAACACTAGCCATGCTGTAATCCGTAAAAAATTAAATGAATTTGAGTTACGTGATATTTTACGTAACACTGGATAAAAATTACAGCTTTTTTACGTAATAAATTGCGTACTATTTTCAGATATACCCGCTAATTAGCTTTATACTTAATACACTCGTACAGAAATGGTGTGTTCTGCAGAACACTCTCTTTCCCTGGGGACAATGGCTGTTGTAACTCACCCAGCAGTTTTGTCAGCACTGAAGTGGCACACTGAATTTGGCCACCTGAACAGAGGTGATATGCTCACCTGAGAACAACACAGGTGCTCCAATGAAAAAAAGAAATTTCAGCGCAGAGTTTAAACGCGAATCCGCTCAACTGGTTGTTGACCAGAACTACACGGTGGCAGATGCCGCCAAAGCTATGGATGTCGGCCTTTCAACAATGACAAGATGGGTCAAACAACTGCGTGATGAGCATCAGGGCAAAACACCAAAAGCCTCTCCGATGACACCAGAACAAATCGAAATATGTGAGCTGAGGAAAAAGCTACAACGCATTGAAATGGAGAATGAAATATTAAAAAAGGCTACAGCGCTCTTGATGTCAGACTCCCTGAACAGTTCTCGATAATCGGGAAACTCAGAGCGCACTATTCGGTGTTCACACTCTGCCATGTGTTCGGGGGGCATCGCAGCAGCTACAGATACTGGAAAAACCGTCCTGATAAACCAGACGGCAGACGGGCTGTATTACGCAGTCAGGTACTTGAGCTACATGGCATCAGCCACGGTTCAGCCGGAGCAAGAAACATCGCCATAATGGCAACCCGGAGAGGCTACCAGATGGGACGCTGGCTTGCTGGCAGGCTCATGAAAGAGCTGGGCTGGTCAGCTGTCAGCAGCCGACTCACCGCTATAAACGTGGTGGTCATGAACATGTTGCTATCCCTAACTACCTTGAACGGCAGTTCGCCGTGACCGAGCCAAATCAGGTGTGGTGCGGTGATGTGACCTATATCTGGACGGGTAAGCGCTGGGCGTACCTCGCCGTTGTTCTCGACCTGTTCGCAAGAAAACCAGTGGGCTGGGCCATGTCGTTCTCGCCGGACAGCAGGCTCACCATGAAAGCGCTGGAAATGGCATGGGAAACCCGTGGTAAGCCCGGCAGGGTCATGTTCCACAACGATCAGGGCAGTCATTATACGAGCAGGCAGTTCCGGCAGTTACTGTGGCGATACCAGATCAGGCAGAGTATGAGCCGGCGCGGAAACAGCTGGGATAACAGCCCAATGGAACGCTTCTTCAGGAGTCTGAAGAACGAGTGGATGCCGGTGGTGGGTTACGTAAGCTTCAGCGAGGCAGCTCACGCCATAACGGACTATATCGTTGGATATTACAGCGCACTAAGACCGCACGAATATAACGGTGGGTTACCCCCAAACGAATCGGAAAATCGATACTGGAAAAACTCTAACGCGGTGGCCAGTTTTTGTTGACCACTTCAATTTTCAGGCAATGGAAACCCAGAAAAGTTAGTTTTGCACAGTAACTTTATTATCTCTCACTGAGAGCAACACTGAATCCGCAACAGCTTTACCACCCGCAATTTCACCGCCAATAATCAATAGACTATTATTCCAGGGCAATGATACTCCGTAGGCTCGACCTTGCGACAGTTCGCCAGATTTCTCCCATTTCCCGTTATGCCACAGATAAATATCAGCACTATACGATTTTTTCAGGCCTTCATGCGCATAGTTCTTACCGTTCTGGTAATTTTCGCGCGAGCCTTTAAATCCGGCTCCTCCGGCAAATATAAGAGAGTCATTGCTAATACCTGCAAAACCGCCAGCGACGCCATCTGGTGATGAGACGGGAGGAAGCTTATTCCATTTTACGTTATTGCCGGTAAGATCAAGTTCAAATACGGCATCTGTCCGCAGTCCAGGCTTTATTTCACCATTAATAAGCCAGGTTTTATCACCTTTATTCACAACCGCCGCACCAGCCGTCCCGTACCAGGGCGATTCGCCAGCGTAACTCCATTGCTGTGTAGAGGGATCAAAAGACAACAGAAACTTATTGAAGAAATAATCTTCTGCTTTTTTATCGAAATAGCGGGTGTTGATTTTATCTATAGTTTTTGAATCTTTTCCGGCCTCGTTGAGATCTTCAAAATAGCCATTGAAGATATTTTGGTTAACACCGCCAGTAACATAAGCCTTGCCGTTGTGTACAAAAGTCACATGGCCCGCTATGCCCATTGGCGCGTGTGACATCAATTTAATCCAGGTATTAGTTGCTGGGCTATATTTATACACATCGTTGAACACCCTGGTTAAACCTTGTTGGTTTTTGCCAATACCGCCAAATACATACAAATCACCATCAATAAATGCGGACGTTGCTTGATCTCTCGCGCCGCCGGGGAATTCAGCCAGAGCTGTCCATTTTTTATCTTTGGCCTGTGTGTCCAGCTTGTACCATGCCGTTCCTGCACTACCTAAACCAATGTAGACAGTGTCGTTATCAATTGCACCAGTACCACTTTTAAATGGTACTGGAATTTCCGGTAATACAGACGCGTTCGCGGCAAATGATGCCATCATGATAGCAAGCGCCGTTATTGTTTTATTCATTGTGAATTACTCCTGCTCGCTGGAATTCAAATGTCGCACCATGTGCCTATATACCTTTTATACCAAAACTAAATAGCAATCTTCGCAACAACATCAGTTTTGTTGTGTCGGTCACAACTTATGCAATGGGGGAGCAGGTTAATCCATTGTTATGTTGGACGACACGTTATGTAAATTGGTCAACCATTATTGCGATGAATGTCACATCCCCCGATCACTAACCGCCGATCCTCCTTTGTTGTCATTTGCAGTAACCGACATGAGAGTAGATTTCTTGTGATGTGGTTAACCAATTTTAGATTTCAGGTTGACATGTCTTACCAAAAGGTAGAACTTATACGCCATCTCATCCGATGCAACGCCACGGCTGCGGTCTGGTCGTTCATTCGGATACCTAAACA
The DNA here is from genome assembly GCF_005781065.1 of Escherichia sp. E1130. NCBI lineage: Bacteria > Pseudomonadati > Pseudomonadota > Gammaproteobacteria > Enterobacterales > Enterobacteriaceae > Escherichia > Escherichia sp. E1130. Next base: position 313,994 of record NZ_VATL01000004.1, on the reverse strand, counting down.
ACTCCGGGGTTCCGCGTCTCTTCGCTGTTGAACCCACTACGTGAAAGAGGAATAAACATGGAACAGACCTGGCGCTGGTACGGCCCTAACGATCCGGTTTCTTTAGCTGATGTCCGTCAGGCGGGCGCAACTGGCGTGGTTACCGCGCTGCACCATATCCCGAACGGCGAAGTATGGTCCGTTGAAGAGATCCTCAAACGCAAGGCGATCGTTGAAGACGCAGGTCTGGTGTGGTCTGTCGTGGAAAGCGTGCCAATTCACGAAGATATCAAAACCCACACTGGCAACTATGAGCAGTGGATCGCTAACTATCAGCAGACCCTGCGCAACCTGGCGAAATGCGGTATCCGCACCGTGTGCTATAACTTCATGCCGGTGCTCGACTGGACCCGTACTGACCTCGAATACGTGCTGCCAGACGGCTCCAAAGCTCTGCGCTTCGACCAGATCGAATTCGCTGCATTCGAAATGCATATCCTGAAACGTCCAGGCGCGGAAGCGGATTACACCGAAGAAGAAATTGCTCAGGCCGCTGAACGCTTCGCCACCATGAGCGACGAAGACAAAGCGCGTCTGACCCGTAACATCATCGCCGGTCTGCCGGGCGCGGAAGAAGGTTATACCCTCGACCAGTTCCGTAAGCACCTGGAGCTGTACAAAGATATCGACAAAGCGAAGCTGCGCGAAAACTTTGCGGTCTTCCTGAAAGCGATTATTCCAGTTGCCGAAGAAGTTGGCGTGCGTATGGCTGTTCACCCGGACGATCCGCCGCGCCCGATCCTCGGCCTGCCGCGTATCGTTTCCACCATTGAAGATATGCAGTGGATGGTTGATACCGTAAACAGCATGGCGAACGGTTTCACCATGTGCACCGGTTCCTACGGCGTGCGTGCTGACAACGATCTGGTTGATATGATCAAGCAGTTTGGTCCGCGCATTTACTTCACCCATCTGCGTTCCACCATGCGTGAAGATAACCCGAAAACCTTCCACGAAGCGGCGCACCTGAACGGTGACGTTGATATGTACGAAGTGGTGAAAGCGATTGTTGAAGAAGAACACCGTCGTAAAGCGGAAGGCAAAGAAGACCTGATCCCGATGCGTCCGGACCACGGTCACCAGATGCTGGACGACCTGAAGAAGAAAACCAACCCAGGTTACTCCGCGATTGGTCGTCTGAAAGGCCTGGCCGAAGTTCGCGGCGTCGAACTGGCGATCCAGCGCGCTTTCTTTAGCCGTTAATACCCACCGGCATGGCTGCGCGCCGTGCCGGTTCCTTCTTCCTTGCCGTCACTCTCTGAAGACGGATTCTGGAGTTTACGATGACTACTATTGTTGACAGCAATCTGCCGGTTGCCCGCCCGTCATGGGATCATTCTCGTCTGGAATCACGCATTGTGCATCTCGGTTGCGGGGCGTTTCACCGCGCGCACCAGGCGCTGTATACCCATCACCTGCTGGAAAGCACCGATAGCGACTGGGGTATCTGCGAAGTTAACCTGATGCCAGGCAACGACCGCGTGCTGATCGAAAACCTGAAAAAACAGCAGCTGCTGTACACCGTGGCGGAAAAAGGCGCGGAAAGCACCGAGCTGAAAATTATTGGTTCGATGAAAGAGGCCCTGCATCCGGAAATCGACGGTTGCGAAGGTATTCTCAACGCGATGGCGCGTCCGCAGACGGCGATTGTCTCCCTGACGGTCACGGAAAAAGGCTACTGTGCCGATGCGGCGAGCGGTCAGCTGGATCTCAATAACCCGCTGATCAAGCACGATCTGGAAAACCCGACTGCGCCGAAGTCCGCAATTGGTTACATCGTAGAAGCCCTGCGTCTGCGTCGTGAAAAAGGGCTGAAAGCGTTTACGGTGATGTCCTGTGATAACGTGCGTGAAAATGGTCATGTGGCGAAAGTTGCCGTTCTGGGGCTGGCTCAGGCGCGTGACCCGCAACTGGCGGAATGGATTGAAGAGAACGTCACCTTCCCGTGCACCATGGTTGACCGTATCGTTCCGGCGGCGACGCCTGAAACGTTGCAGGAAATTGCTGACCAGCTGGGCGTTTATGACCCGTGCGCCATTGCCTGCGAACCATTCCGTCAGTGGGTCATTGAAGATAACTTCGTTAATGGTCGTCCGGACTGGGATAAAGTCGGCGCGCAGTTTGTTGCGGATGTTGTACCGTTCGAAATGATGAAACTGCGTATGCTTAACGGCAGCCACTCTTTCCTGGCATACCTCGGTTACCTCGGCGGTTATGAAACCATTGCCGACACCATGACTAACCCGGATTACCGCAAAGCGGCCTTTGCCCTGATGATGCAGGAACAAGCACCAACGCTGTCGATGCCGGAAGGGACGGATCTGAACGCCTATGCGACGCTGCTGATCGAGCGTTTCAGCAACCCGTCTCTGCGTCACCGTACCTGGCAGATTGCGATGGACGGCAGCCAGAAGTTACCGCAGCGTTTGCTGGATCCGGTGCGTTTACACCTGCAAAACGGCGGTAGCTGGCGTCACCTGGCGCTTGGCGTAGCGGGCTGGATGCGTTACACCCAGGGCGTGGATGAGCAGGGTAATGCTATCGACGTGGTAGACCCGATGCTGGCCGAGTTCCAGAAGATCAATGCGCAGTATCAGGGCGCAGACCGCGTGAAAGCGTTGCTGGGCCTGAGCGGTATCTTTGCCGATGATCTGCCGCAAAATGCAGACTTTGTTGGCGCGGTGACTGCGGCATATCAGCAGCTGTGCGAGCGCGGCGCGCGTGAGTGTGTGGCTGCACTGTAACTGACTGATTACCCTACAGACTCACTGGTCAATCAAAAACATATTTGGTTGACCAGTTTTCGTTTTTTGCCCACCTGTACGTGCCAACTTCCAGTGCTAATGGTATAGTTTGAAATTAACGGTCAACGTAAAATTGCCCGGTAAGTAAGCCTGGCGGGCCTACGGATCAATCGCAATTTATTGAATACGCACTCTTTGTAGGCCGAATAAGGCGTTCACGCCGCATCCGGCAATAATTTGATTAATCGCATCTAACGGACACAACATCATGAAATCTGCCACCTCTGCGCAAAGACCTTACCAGGAAGTTGGGGCGATGATCCGCGATCTGATCCTTAAGACGCCGTACAATCCTGGCGAACGGCTACCGCCGGAGCGTGAAATCGCAGAAATGCTGGATGTCACCCGCACGGTGGTGCGTGAGGCACTGATCATGCTGGAGATCAAAGGGCTGGTAGAAGTACGACGTGGTGCCGGTATTTATGTGCTCGACAGTTTACCCAGCCACAATGCAGAGAGCACAGAGGCCAACGTCTGCAATGACGCCGGTCCTTTTGAACTGTTACAGGCGCGCCAGTTGCTGGAAAGTAACATCGCCGAGTTTGCCGCTTTGCAGGCTACCCGCGAAGATATCGTTAAAATGCGTCAGGCATTGCAACTGGAAGAGCGTGAACTGGCTTCCAGCGCGCCGGGCAGTAGCGAAAGCGGCGACATGCAGTTCCACCTTGCTATTGCTGAAGCCACGCATAACAGCATGCTGGTGGAACTGTTCCGTCAGTCCTGGGAGTGGCGGGAAAATAATCCAATGTGGATCCAGTTACATAGCCATCTCGATGACAGCTTATACCGCAAAGAGTGGTTGGACGATCACAAACAGATCCTGGCTGCGTTAATCAAGAAAGATGCCCGCGCGGCAAAACTGGCGATGTGGCAGCATCTGGAGAATGTGAAGCAGCGCTTGCTGGAGTTCTCTAATGTTGATGACATCTATTTCGATGGTTATCTGTTTGATTCGTGGCCGTTGGATAAAGTGGACGCCTGATCCCTCATTTCTGGTGCAAAGTTGAACCGCTTTGCACTATGTATGTTCCCTGAATAATTAATTATGTTCTGCAGAATATATTATGCGTAATTTAATCATTACGTACGATATATTGTTTTGGAATAATTATATATCAGTTTAACGCTGAGAAATTATTCGGAATAATCAGAATATGTTAACGTATTTCCGTTATGTTTAATGACTTTTGTCAAATGATACCTTTTTAAATAAAAAGTCAGTGGATATTCTTTTCTGTACAGTGTTTTATCTTTGGCGGATCTTATAAATCCCTTATGAAAGTGCCAGGGACGCAATGAGCATAAAGGAATGATTATGGAATATGAGCATCAACCCAGTGGTGTCCAGCAGCCAGGGCAGGATACAGATGCCACTAAACGTCAGGAGTGCGCAAAATGATGCGCCAATCGGTTCAGACGGTATTACCTGAAAGTACAAGGAACAATACGTTATCGCTGCGTGATTCCGTATGTCGGGATCTCTTTCAACTTTTTAGTTCTCCCCATTCACCGCTACCAATATTACTTGTTTCAGGCATGCCTGAGTGGCAAGGGCATAATCAGAGCGACAAGCTTCTCCAGAGTTGGTATTGCCGCCAGTTACGTTCCGCGCTTTTATTTCATGAGCCACGTATTGCAGCATTGCAGGTCAATCTGAAAGCAGTCTATTGCCACGAGTTGGTCATTAGTCTGGAGATGATGCTGTACCACGATGATGAGCCGCTAACGTTTGACCTGGTCTGGCAGAAGGGGAGCTGGCATAGTTCAATACCGGGACTTTCAGCCAGGTTCAATCTTTAGCCCACGCAGTTCACGCCAGAAACGCTCTGCAACGGGATTCATCCGGAATGCGGGATAACTAATTCGTCCCGATTCAGGACAATGAGCTACCCGCTGCGAATTTCTTGTTGTATGGCGTACTCCGGCAGCCAGATATTCCACAGCTGCCGAAGGCAACTTGCTTGAATAATTGGCCCATGAAGAGCCAAAAAGTGCTGAAACGTAACTCGCAGTGGCATGTCAGGGGGCGGTTAATAAATCGCCCCACACAGGAGTTGTAGCGTTGCCTTTGGCGATTAAACAGCTCAACGCCAGTCGCCTGTTCAAGCGTTCGGAACTGCTTATGCAGTTTCAAACGTCCCTTTCACACACGCTTTGCCGTCTTTGACCATCAGTTTGCCGCGAGCGTATACCTGTTCGATACGCAACTGTGGTGTCATCACTAACAGATCCGCGTCATTGCCCGGCAGAATTTCGCCTTTCCCGTTCAGGTTAAGGAAACCAGCGACGCTACTGGTGAGTGGACGCAGGGCATCGCTGATACTAAAGCCATAGTCTTTAACCAACACTTGCACGGTTTCCAGCAACGTCTCAAAACCCGCAACACCGATATGCGTTAAATTCCCTTCATCGTCAAAGAACGGCTGACTGCCGTTGCCGTCGGAGCTAAGGGTAACGCGAGCCAGCGGAATACCCGCCTGAACGGCGCGGGCAATACCTTCGGCAGGGGCGACCGGTTCGTCAATGCTGCTGGTGATGTCGATGGTGCCGCCTTTGCGCGCGAACTCCAGCGCCTGCTCAAACAACGGAATGTTGCGGTTAACGTGGGTCGGCAGCAACTTGCTGATGGGGACGTCGCAGTTCTCAAGAAGGTCATAGATGGGCTGTAACGCCTTTTTGCTGTCGCCCATGTGGAACACGGTGACGCCAGGTTTACCGCCGAGCAAACCTCCAACGCGGGATTCCGCCGCCATATTGGCCAGATGATAAACATCCGGCGCGGCCGAGCGGTGGTCTGAGATGGCACATTTCACACCAATCACGCGATCGATAATCGCCACATCTTTTTCCACCGAGCCTGTAATGGTACGGGAAGGCACATGATAAGCACCGGTCAGCATCCAGGCGCTGATGCCTTCTTCATTGAGCGCACGAGTCTTGGCGAGTAAGGATTCCGGGTGGCGAGAGATAGAGTCGGTGCCGAGCAGACCAACCACTGACGTGACGCCCGCTTCTGTCAGACGACTAAGCGCGACTTCCGGCGTGCGTGTAGTGGGGCCAGCTTCGCCGCCGCCGCCAATTAAATGGACGTGTTGATCAATAAAACCGGGGCAGAGGATCTGCCCGCTGAGATCGACAACCGTGCAGTCCGGTACGATGTCAGAAGGGATGTTGCTGGCAACGGCGATAATCTTGCCGTTAGCGACGAGGACATCGCAAATTCCTCGATCTTCCGGCGCATATAAATGCGCTCCCTGCAGCAGGGTAAAACCGGCTGCGGAATAATCAATCATGGTAACTCCTTGTTAAATAATAAGCTGCATAACCAGGTTTGACAGCAACGCGTTAATCACGCCGACGGCAATGATATGCGGGTAGCCTTTGGCATTCACTTTAGCTGTCTCCATGCAGCGACCGACATTTTGCACCGGGTTGCCTATTAAATACATCGCGGGCAGTAAAACGGTGACATCATGCTCGGTTAACACGCCAGCTACAGCATCCCCTTGTTGTGCCATAACAATCCCCATTATGTATGCTTGTGGCGGCTACGTGGAAAAATTACGCTGCGCGGAGAACCTTCCTGTAAGGATTGAGTTGCAGAAAATTCATAAACACAGTGACAATAACGGCTGGTGAGTAAAGGCGGCGAATACAAGGACGAATGCAAAATGGCAAAATACAACGACAAAGAGCTGGCAGAGACGAGCAAGTTTTTAAGTTTTGTCCTCCGACATAAACCGGAGGCGATTGGCATCGTGCTGGACCGTGAAGGATGGGCGGATATCGATAAGCTCATACTCTGTGCACAAAAAGCTGGCAAGCGGTTAACCCGCGCATTACTGGATACTGTGGTCGCCACCAGCGATAAGAAGCGCTTTAGTTATTCCAGTGATGGTACGTGTATTCGCGCCGTTCAGGGGCATTCGACTTCGCAGGTCGCCATTGCCTTCATCGAAAAAACACCGCCACAATTTCTCTACCACGGTACGGCAAGCCGTTTTCTTGAGGCGATAAAAAAACAGGGGCTGATTGCAGGGGAGCGTCATCATGTGCATCTCTCTGCTGATGAAGCAACGGCCCGCAAAGTTGGGGCAAGACACGGTTCGCCGGTTATCTTAACCGTCAAAGCACAGGAAATGGCGAAACGAGGGATCCCTTTCTGGCAAGCGGAAAACGGGGTCTGGCTGACATCAATGGTTGAGGTTGAGTTTCTTGAGTGGTAAGGGAAACAGCCCTTATGAAGCGACCACTTGTAGCTTAAATAATTGCACTGTGCTGATAAGCGCAGCAATAAACAACGCCGCCGCGCCGCAGAGAGTGGCGCTGGCAAGCGCCGATGTTCCATTGCCGAGCATACTGGTCAGCGCCGGGCCGAGGATTTGCCCAATGCCGTAAATGAGCGTCACAAAGCCTAAAAGATTGAGATTTCCCGGTACGCTCAGTTGGCGGGCGATAGTCATCACCAGAGATGTCGTGCCCATAAAGGTACCGCCAAAACCGATACTACTGATGATAAGCAAGAGAGGCGAGTCGCTGGCGAGAGTAAGCAGCACACAGACAGCCTGCACCAGTAAATTCGCCGTCAGGCAGGGTAATGCTCCCCAACGTTTTGCTGCCCATAGCCAGCCAAAGCAACCAGGCACAATTGATAAGCCGACTAACGTCCAGAGATGGGCGGTTAACAATGGTGAGCCTGCATCTTTCGCCATGAGCGGCAGGTAAGTCGCGACGATGATATAACCAAATCCCGCCAGGCCGTACAGAATAGCCAGTAACCACCAGCTCATTATCTGTTGCTCCGTTTTTGCCAATGGCGTTGGCGCGACGGTGTGTTTTTTCGAGGGCATTAAAAGCGTAAGTGCAATCAGCATCATGCCAGAAAGCGCCCCGGCGCCTTGCCATAACGTTTGCGAGGAGAGGGCAAAATGCAGGCCTGCCAGAACATATTCATTGCCCAGCGCGATGCCAATGCCAACGCCAGAAAACAAAGCTGCCAGCACAAAAGGATGGCGCGTGTGCTGCATAATCAGCGTCGAACCAAAAATCAGCATTCCAGCGCTGGCGACACCCGCCAGGAAGCGAATCAAGAACACCAGGATAAATGACGGCAACCATGCCATTGCGAGGATCAACAATCCGCTCGCCAGGGCAGAAGCCAACAGAAATGGGCGCAGACGCGACGGCTGGTGAAATGCGCCAAACGAAAATAGCAGACTGCCAGCCAGATACCCCGCATAGTTGCCGCTGGCAATCCACGAGAGCTGGCTAAATGAAAACGCCCCTTCCGCCATCATGACGGGCAACATAGGTGTATAAAGGAAGCGACCTAATCCCATACCTAAGGTCAGAACCAGCATCCCGAAAAGCGCGGTGCTGAAAGAAAAGCGTTCTACGGGATGCGAGGACGGAGGCATGTTTAACCTTGTTTGTATTTTTTGTAATTAACAAGTTAATAACAAAAAAGTGAAACATGCCAGCCTGTTAATGTGATTATTTAGGGGTAAAGCGATAAAAATGATTTGGTTCGCTAACGATATAAATATTACCAGAGGCATCCATCGCAACCCCTTCGGCCTGTTTGATGTTATGTGAAAGGCCATACTTGCCTTTGGTTAACGACATTTCGCCGATCACGTCTCCTGTTACGGTTACTTCCTGGAGTGCGCGTGATTCATGAGACAACACCAACAAGCTATTTTTTTGTGGGTTAAAATCTGCGCCAGAAACATCATCTAAATTAAACTGCTGCTGTAATGTCTGGTCTTTGCTGATGTGTAATTCATCGTTACGCAACAGCCCGCTCACTTTGTAGACCTCGATCGGATTTTTCTCTTTAAAAAACCAGAAAGTTTGATCGGCAGGAGAATAGGCCAGCCCTTCAAAACCACAATTGGTCGGGGTTTCCTGCAGCGGGATTTTTATTTTTTTGAGGATTTTTACTTCCGAGTTGGCATCAAGTGAAATCACATAAATGGCATAATCGCGCTCATCGCTAATGACAAACTGATTATCGCCAATGTATTCGATCGTCTCGAGATCCTTAACAAAATCCAGAGGAATAGTGCGGATCAAATCGCCATTGGTGGTCATTTCAACAATGGCGGCAGGTTTGTTGATAGTGCTAAACAGGGTATTGCTCTGTGCCGACCAGGTCAGCGAGGAGATATTATTCGTTACGCCTGCAATTTCTTTGCCGTCAATGGTGGCGTGGTAATTCTGAAATGATGCTGCATGATTGCTTTTACGGGCGCAAGATTGCACGAAGAAAGTACACACTGCCACAATGGCAAAAAGAATCACAATAACGGAGATGCGTTTACTTAATGAAATACTTTTTGTCACGGTAATCCCTTTAAGGCAAATCAATAAGATATCGGGAAGTATACGTAGCGATCTTAATAAATCCTTAACGCCGTTCGGCTGTTGCATTACATGAACAGGTTTAAACGCCGCCATGTATTCGTACATTTTCTTTTTGCTGTCGCAGATAGCTTCACTGACCACCAGATCAGAAAAATAGAAGTAGGGGCATTATCGGTTTTGCTGAAACTGTAGCTGCTTTTCTCAGTTCGCCCCTGGCATAATTTTTATCGCTTCCTAAAAATTGCTGAGGGGTAGCAAGGCCGGGAGCTGCGACAACAAATACAAAATCAGACCAATACAACCGCCGACTAGCGTGCCGTTAACACGGATAAACTGGAGGTCCTTGCCAATATTTAACTCGATCTGCCGCGACATATCGCGCGCATCCCAGCTTTTTACCGTATCGCTAATGTGGCGAGTCAGGAATGCCGAAAACTCTGGCGCGACGCGGTGCGCGGCCTGTTCCAGATGACCATTTAACGAGGCGCGCAGGGCATCATCGGCAATTAACGTCTCGCCAAACCACTGCCCCGCTCGCGCGATGCGTTCTTTCACGCGAGAATCTTCGCTGTTGATATCCGCTTTCAACCACTTCCGCAAATCTCCCCACAATTCACCAAGATAGCGGTTAAATGCTTCATCTTCTTTCAGATAACTTTTCACGGCATCGGCCCGCGCCGCCATTTCCGGATCGTTTTTCAGTTTCTCGATCAGCGCGAAGGTAGCGCGATCAAACGCATGGCGGATCTGATGTGCGCGATCGCGGCTGATATCATCAAGCAAAGAATTCACGGCGTCAGAAACCAACTCCGCGCTATGTTCGCCCAGCCATTCAGTGGGCAAAATTTTGGCTTTCAGCGGATGCTCGCTCTCCAGCCAGCGGACGATCTGCTGGGCGATAAACTTGCGCGATTTGTCTCGTTGCAGCAGGGCGATCAGTTGTGCGATTAACGTATCGAGCAGCACCTGATGACGATCGTTTTTGGTCATGCTCTCCAGCATTAGTGCACTGGTGCCGGAAAGATCCACTTTATCGATCGCCTTATGCACCGCACGCTTAAGCAGACGTTGAATACGCGCATCATCGGTCAGTTCGAGAAAACCACTCATGATCTGCAACAGATGCTGTCCAACGCGACGGGCGTTTTCCGGCTGACTAAACCAGTTGCCAATTAACAACGCCGGTTCATGACGCCGGATTAGCGCTACCAGCGATTGAGTATCGAGAAATTTTTCCTGCACGAACTGGCCGAGATTTTCGCCAATCCGGTCTTTATTACGCGGAATAATCGCCGTATGGCGAGAAATAATCGGTATCGGCACGCGGCGAAACAGCGCCACCACCGCAAACCAGTCCGCCAGCGCGCCGACCATCGCCGCTTCGGCAATCGCCTTCACGCCGCTCACCCAAAAGTTGGGCGGCAAAAACAGCGTAACGATAAAAGTCGCGGCAGCAACGAGCAGCAAAGAGAGCGCCAGCATTTTGGCGCGTCGGAGTTCAATGATTTTATTCATATCGTAAGAATAGAGCCTGACGGTAAGAAAACGCAAAAAGCGAGATATCTTCCATAAAAATGTATCGCTTGCAGGAGAACAAAAATAGCCTGGAACGTGCCTCGGGGAATGGGAAATTGCCGGGTGAGAAGGGTTTTGTTAGTCGCTAAAGTCGGGTCATCTTATCAACAGGTGATGGATCGCCATGACAAACTTCACGACCAGCACGCCGCATGATGCATTATTTAAAACCTTTCTCACGCACCCTGACACTGCGCGGGATTTTATGGAGATCCATTTACCAAAAGGCATACGTGAACTATGCGATCTCGACACCTTAAAACTGGAATCTGCCAGCTTTGTCGATGAAAAATTGCGGGCGCTACACTCCGATATTTTATGGTCGGTAAAGACCCGCGAAGGCGATGGCTATATCTATGTGGTGATTGAACATCAGAGCCGCGAGGATATCCATATGGCGTTTCGTCTGATGCGCTATTCCATGGCGGTGATGCAGCGCCATATCGAGCATGATAAACGCCGGCCGCTACCGCTGGTCATCCCGATGCTGTTTTATCACGGTAGCCGTAGTCCTTATCCCTGGTCCTTGTGTTGGCTGGACGAATTTGTCGACCCGACTACCGCACGAAAGCTCTATAACGCCGCGTTCCCGCTGGTGGATATCACTGTCGTGCCAGACGACGAGATTGTGCAGCATCGCAGAGTCGCCCTGTTGGAGTTGATCCAAAAGCATATTCGCCAACGCGATCTGATGGGGCTTATCGACCAACTGGTAGTATTACTGGTTACAGAGCGTGCTAATGACAGCCAGATAACTGCGCTGTTAAATTACATTTTACTGACTGGCGATGAAGCGCGTTTTAAGGCGTTTATCAGCGAACTTACCCGTCGAATGCCACAACAAAGGGAGCGAATAATGACTATTGCAGAGCGAATTCATAATGATGGATGGCTGTTGGGGAGGGAGAAAGGGAAAGAAGAAGGGGAACAGCGCCTCCTCCGATTGTTGTTGCAGAATGGGGCAGATCCTGAATGGATACAAAAGATTACTGGACTTTCGGCAGAGCAAATGCAGGCATTAGAGCAGCCCTTGCCTGAAAGCAAGCGCGATCCATGGATCGAGTACTAATCAGAGACTGATGACAAACGCAAAGCTGCCTAGTGCGCTACGCTTATCAGGTCTACATAACCCATTCAATATATTGAACTTTAAAGATTTTTTGTAGCCATGGTAAGGCGTTCACATGGCATCCGGCATGAACAAAGCGCGCTTGGCCTAAGCCATGCTGGAACGTGGCGATGGCCCAGCAGAGATAAAACGAGTTACAGGTGATTCGTGAGAGTAAATCAGGTGTTTCGCCACTATTTCGAAATTATTCCATTGCCCGATACACGGCCTCGCCAATTTGCTTCAGTGCTTCGCGATAGGTTTCGCTGAGCGGCAAAGCGCAGTTGATGCGCAGACAATTACGGTATTTGCCGGAAGCCGAGAAAATCGAGCCTGCCGCCACCTGGATTTTCATGCGATACAGCTGCCGCGCGACGCAGACCATATCGACCTGTTCAGGCAATTCTATCCACAGTAAAAATCCGCCTTTCGGGCGCGTAATACAGATTTCGCAGGGAAAATATTCCCGTATCCAGCAGGTATAAAGCGCCATATTGCGCTGATAGTTCTGCCGCATACGCCGGATATGGCGATGATAGTGACCTTCCAGTACAAACGTTGCTGCCGCCATTTGCGTGGACGGTACGTTAAAGCTGCTGGTGGCGTATTTCATATGTAGCAGTTTATCGTGATAACGTCCCGGCGCGACCCAGCCCACGCGCAGGCCGGGCGCAATGCTTTTACTGAACGAGCTGCACAGCAGCACCCGACCGTCGATATCCCATGAGTGAATGGTCCGCGGGCGCGGATACTCCGTTGCCAGCTCGCCGTAGACATCATCTTCAAAAATCACAATATCATGACGCTGAGCGAGAGAGAGAACGGCCCGTTTGCGCGCGTCCGGCATAATAAATCCCAGCGGATTATTACAGTTTGGCACCAGAATGATGCCTTTAATCGGCCACTGTTCCAGCGCCAGTTCCAGCGCTTCAACGCTGATGCCAGTTTCTGGATCGGTCGGGATTTCAATCACGTTCACGCCAATGCCACGCAGCATCTGCATCGAACCGTAATAACAGGGCGATTCGACCGCGACGATATCGCCTGGTTTACACACTGCCATTAGCGCCAGCGCCATCGAGTTATGGCAGCCGCTGGTGATGACAATGTCATCAGCGGTGACCACCGAGCCGCTGTCGAGCATCAGTCGGGCAATCTGCTCGCGCAATACCCGCTGACCGGTTAATGAATCATAGCTGAGAACGGTTTGTAGATTATGCTGCACCACCCGACTTAGCTCCCGCCAGAGCGGTTTCAGGCTGGGCGCTTCGACATCCGGCGTGCTTTTACTGAACGGAACAATAGAACTGTCGCTATGCGCTTTCAGCATATCCAGCACCTGATCCCACTGGGTAATTTCCACCGGGCGCTGCACCGGACGTGTCATTGGCGGCACTGGCGGCTGGGCTTTATGTTGCGTGACAAAATAACCCGAACGTGGTTGCGGAGTGATGAGCTTCATCGTCTCCAGCGTCTGATACGCCTGCTGCACGGTGCTGATGCTGACGCCGTGCTCCTGACTTAAGCTGCGCACCGACGGCAATTTCTCCCCGTGACGATACAGCCCCTGCTCAATCCGCTCGGCAAGTAGAGTCGCCAGATGTTGATAACGCGTCATGCTGTATTCCTTATTTGGACCATACAGAGAGAAAAACCGGTACAGATGAGGCTAAAAAACCGGATGCAGATGCTGTTTTAACCTGTCTGTATGTTAAATAAAAGTAATATTTGCATCTGTATTGTGAACAGCCAGAAGGCGGATGATGAAGCCTCTGAAAGATGAGGAGGCAGCAGATGGAATTTCACGAAAACAAAGCTAAAGCGCCGTTTATCGGACTTGTGCAACTCTGGCAGGCGGTGAGGAGTTGGTGGCTGAAAAAGCAGACTCGGCGGGTGTTACAGCAGATGAGTGATGAACGGTTGAGGGATATTGGGCTACGCAGGGAGGATGTGGAGTGAGAGTGCTGTTCGTCGCGGATAAACAGGATTTCTCTATAACCTCCACAAGGAAGTGGTTATTATTGCGTCATTATTGCTTCACGGAAGGACGCCAGGATGAAAGCCACAGAGGCTCGCCTACTCGATTTTTTAAAACGTTCGCAGCAGTTTGTTATTCCCATTTATCAACGCACCTATTCATGGACCGGGCAACAATGTCGGCAACTTTGGGACGACATCATTCGTGCCGGAAAGCGTGACGATATATCAGCGCATTTTATCGGTTCGGTTGTTTATATTGAGCAGGGGTTGTATCAGGTTTCTGGTATTTCTCCGTTGCTGGTCATTGATGGTCAACAACGGCTGACGACCGCAATGTTGCTGATAGAGGCTTTATCGCGCCATCTTGGCGAAGACGAAGTTTTTGATGGCTTTTCGGCAATGAAATTGCGTAATTATTATTTACTCAATCCTTATGAGTCCGGCGAGAAAGGATTTAAATTACTGCTGACCGAGACTGATAAAGACAGTTTGCTGGCGTTAATAAAACAAAGACCAATGCCAGAAAACTATTCCCATCGAATAATGGAAAATTTTACTTTCTTTGATGAGCAAATTGCCAAACTCGGTGATGACTTGATCCCCTTATGTCGAGGGTTAGCAAAGTTATTAATTGTCGATGTGGCGCTTAATCGTGATCAGGATAATCCGCAACTGATTTTTGAAAGTATGAACTCCACCGGTAAGGCGTTAAGTCAGGCCGATCTGGTGCGCAATTTTATTCTGATGGGCCTCGAACCAGAGCATCAAACCCGGTTGTATGAAGATCACTGGCGTCCAATGGAAGTCGCCTTTGGTCAGCAAGGTTACAGCGAATATTTTGACAGTTTTATGCGCCATTATCTGACGGTAAAAACGGGGGAGATCCCTCGGACAGATGAAGTCTATGAGGCATTTAAACTACATGCCCGCAGCCAGAGTGTTGCTGAAAAAGGCGTAGATCGGCTGGTTGAAGATATTCACATCTACGCGGAGTATTACTGTGCAATGGCATTGGGAAAAGAAAGTGACAAATCGCTTGCTACGGCTTTTCAGGATTTGCGCGAGTTAAAAGTCGATGTGGCGTATCCTTTCTTACTGGCGCTTTATCATGACTATAAAAATGGCGTTTTGTTTCACGAAGATTTCCTGAGCATAATTCGTTTAATTGAATCTTATGTTTTCCGCCGTGCAGTATGTGCGATTCCGACAAATTCTCTTAACAAGACGTTTGCTACTTTTTATAAGGTCATTAATAAAGAAAAATATCTGGAAAGTATTCAGGTACATTTTATGAACCTGCCTTCATATCGTCGTTTCCCCAACGATGATGAATTTAAACGGGAATTAAAAATTCGCGATCTCTATAACTTCCGCAGCCGCAGCTACTGGTTACGACGACTGGAAAACGATAAACGCAGAGAGCGCGTGGAAGAGTTTACGATTGAACATATTATGCCGCAGAACGAAAATTTGTCGGCTAAATGGCGTGAAGAGCTGGGAAGCGACTGGCAGCGTGTGCATAAAGAACTGTTACATACGTTGGGGAATCTCACTTTAACGCGCTATAACTCCCGCTACAGTGACAGACCTTTCGCGGAAAAACGCGATATTGAAGACGGCTTTAAACATAGCCCGCTCTATTTGAATATCGGTCTTGGACAGTGCGAAAAATGGGATGAAGCCGCCATTCGCGCCCGTGCCGATCGTCTGGCCAATCTCGCGGTTCAGGTCTGGCAAGCGCCTTCTCTTCCTGAAGAGGTTTTAGCTGTTTATCGAGGTCAGCCGGAGAACAAAACCAATTACAGCCTGAATGATTTTCCTTTTCTTGCTGATGGTTCGCATAGCCGGGTGTTATTCGATCATCTTCGCGATGAAGTTATGCGCCTGGACGCAGGGATCACGCAGGAAGTTTTAAAACTGTATATTGCGTTTAAAGCTGAAACGAATTTTGTTGATGTTGTGCCGCAAAAAAGCCGACTGCGATTGTCGCTTAATATGCAGTTTCATGAACTGGTCGATCCGAAAGGTATTGCCAAAGATGTGACAAATGTTGGGCGCTGGGGCAATGGCGATGTGGAAATTGGTTTCAGCGACCTCGCACAACTTCCTTATATTATGGGATTAATTCGTCAGGCATTTGAAAAACAGATGGAGAGCGCGTTGATATAACGCGGCGAATAATACCCGGTAGCACTGGTGCTACCGGGTTAATTTATCAGGCAACTTTCTGTTTACCCGTAATCACCCCAATAAACTCCTGCACCTGCTTTTGTTTACGCGCCGATAGTTTGCACACCTGGCGCAGCGACTGCATTAGTTCGCTCTCTTCGGCGGCGGGTGGTTGGGCGGTGAGGACAATACAGCCTTCCATCACTTTGACATCTACCACAGTGCCGGTGGCAAAACCGGCGGCTTCCAGCCACTGACCTTTCAGGGTGATGGCGGGAATACGGCTGTAATCCGGGTAGCGACTCGCATAACTCACGGTTAATTGACGGTTATTTGCTGGGGAGACTTCTGCTTCGAACGGTTGTGCAATAGAATGCGTGTCAGTCATAACTGCTATTCTCCGATAATAGTGATTGTGATTAGCGGTGCGGGTGTGTTGGCGCACATCCGCACCGCGCTAAATACCTGGATATATCATCAGTAAATACAGGGAAAGTCCAGCTAAAAATTAATGAAAATAAGATGAAAATTAGCGTAAAATATAATTTTTGGTGATGTGAATAAAGCGGCCATTTAGCCGCTTTATTGGTTTTTTGAGGGCGAGGAAATTAGTTTATCGCCGCGTCAGTCAGTGCGTCTGCAAGGTGCAGTTGGGTTTGTTGGGCGGATTGGATTTGAGAACTAAGCTCTTCACATATTTTCATGTATTGTTTTAATGTTTCAGTGATTTTTAATTGCTCTTTATAGCAAGGCAATGCAATAACTAACTCTGAAAC
Organism: Escherichia sp. E1130; assembly: GCF_005781065.1. Taxonomy (NCBI): domain Bacteria; kingdom Pseudomonadati; phylum Pseudomonadota; class Gammaproteobacteria; order Enterobacterales; family Enterobacteriaceae; genus Escherichia; species Escherichia sp. E1130. The sequence continues at coordinate 297,177 of NZ_VATL01000004.1, read as the reverse complement.
TTGGTTTCTGGATACATTTTTCATAGATGAACTTGTTCCTCCCGCTACGTCCTTATAATATTTTCGCGAAAACACTGAATTATTAACTAAGTTAATATAATAAGGGTTTGCAAATGAGGAAAATTCAAATCTAATGATCTTATCACTAAGCATTAGATTTATTGGTGGATTTTCAGGTACAACAACAGATCGAGCAACTAGCTCTGAAGTGTTTGCTCTGGAAATTAAAAAATCATTTTCTTTAACTTCATATTCTTGCCTTGGTAATAAATGTGCGGGTAATGCTTTGTTTTCTTGTGGTCGATATTCTCCCCAAGTTACAGCACTAATTTTCAGTACGCCCCATTGATTTCCAGATCTTGGTTCATTCTCACATTGTGGACTCCAGCCTGCCTCGGACTTTAGAGCTAAATCACCTAAACGACACCACTCCCACCCTTCCGGTAGTTCAAACGGTTTTTCCTCATCGCTAATTGGCGGCAACGGTTTTTGTTTTTTTATTTTCCCTTCTTTCACCAGTTGAGCTTTTTCCTGCGCAATTCGTTTGAGCAGTTCAGAGGCTGGTTCGTCATTCGGATCCTGCGGCACAAGTTTACCCATTACGGCCAGTTGCAGAATGGTCTGTTTTAACGCATCCACGCTGGCTTCGGTGGTAAATAGTGTGTCGAAATGCTCGCTAATACGCGCCCAATTTTCAGCCAGTTCCTCGGCGTTTTGGCTGTCTGTAAGTGTTCCCAACAGGGTTTCAACCAGTTGCTGATGTGCGTCCAGACTTGTCAGGGATTGCTGTTCCAGTTGGTCGCATAGGGACATAAGTTCATTTGCCCTTGAGACGATTTTTAGTTGTTCACTCAATGGCGGTAAAGGTAATAATATTTTCGAAACAATTGCCCCAGAGACTTCTTTAAATGTAGTCCCACTTGCCTCTGCATCTATTTTTTTTGCAGATGCCAGTAGAAAGTAATATATATATTCTGCACTTTCTTTGATATATGGAACACAAGATTTAAAACCCTGGTTTGTTGACAGTTCTGCATCTGCTATAGCGACATATCCAATTGGTGCTCGGCTAGAGAAAAGCACACTCCCCTTTGGCATCAACCGGGCTGATGAGTTTGACAGTCCTGCGGGTGAAATATCACGGGCTCCAGATGTAATGTACTTCCCTTTGAGTCCGTAGAGGTCTGCTGGAGTAATCCACTTAATACCATTTTTGGCCCAAAATTGCGGATTATCGGACTTTGGAGTTCCTCCTCCGACTATTTCACCTACGGTTGCCAGTGTGACCCACTCCCATCCCTCCGGCAATTCAAACGGCTTCTCTTCCTCGCTAATTTCCGGCAGCGGTTTTTGCTTTTTAATTTTACCTTGCTTCACCAGCTCCGCTTTTTCCGCCGCAATACGCTTCAGCAGCTCCGACGCCGGTTCATCATGCGGATCCTGCGGCACCAGTTTACCGCGCACCGCCAGTTCCAGAATCAGCTCACGCAATTTCTTAATACCATACAAATCAATCTTACCGGAGCTGCCGCGCCCGGCGGTGGAACGGGTTTGCAACGCCGAGGTCCAGGTTTCCATATGATCAACGATCAGCTTTTCCACACTCATCAGTTAACCTCCTTGCCAGACAGCGCAGCGCCGAGAATATCGCGCAGTTGATTACGCAGCGTCTGGATCTGCGCCTGTTGCTTTGCATACTGCGCTAACAGTTCGTCCGGATCATGGCTGACGGTTTCCGCCTGATGTGGGTTTTTAATATCCAGATTGAAGTTACGCGCAATCACGTCATCAATGCTGACTTTCCACGCTTGCTCATTCTCGACGCGGCTGGCAAAACCATCGGCCTCGTTACCCCACCAGTCGATCTCCGCCTGAAACTCTTCAAACTTCATCGGCTTGGTTTTGCTGTAGTTTTTCACGCCCGCCGGATACGGATGCTCATAGAACCAAATCTCTTTGGTTGGCTGACCTTTGGTAAAGAACAACAGGTTGGTTTTAATGCCGGTATAGGGGTTAAACACACCATTCGGTAAGCGCACGATGGTATGCAGGTTGCACTCTTCGGTAAGTAGCTTTTTGATTTTGGTTTTAACGCCTTCGCCAAATAGTGTGCCATCCGGCAATACCACCGCCGCGCGACCGTTTTTCGCCAGTACTTCCACAATCAGTTGCAGGAACAAATCCGCCGTTTCGCGGGTTTGCATCTCTGCTGGAAAGTTCTTCTCAATACCATCTTCTTCCGTGCCACCAAACGGCGGGTTGGTAACAATGACATCCAGTTGTTCATCCCAGGAGGAAAGCGGTTTGTTCAGGGTGTTGTCGTGACGAATTTGTACCGGTACTTCAATGCCGTGCAGCAGCATATTGGTGGTCGCCAGCAGGTGCGGAAGCTGTTTTTTCTCAACACCGTGGATCTGTTGTTGCAGCGTCTGATGATCGGCGACGCTCTTCACGTATTTGTTCTTTACATGATCAAATGCGCAGGCAAGAAAACCGCCCGTACCGCAGGCCGGGTCCATAATGGATTCGCCGAGTTTCGGATCGACGCGATCCACCATAAAGCGAGTGACGGCGCGTGGAGTATAGAATTCGCCAGCATTGCCCGCAGATTGCAGATCTTTAAGGATCTGTTCGTAAATATCACCAAACAGATGGCGTTCGCTGGCGCTGGTAAAGTCAATTTCGTTCAGCTTGTTGATCACCTGACGCAGTAGCGTACCGTTTTTCATATAGTTATAGGCATCGCTGAACGCCTGCTTTACCACGTAGCCGCGTGGGTTTTTATCGATAGGCGCAGTGAGGTTTTTCAACGCCGGGAACAGATCATCATTAACGAATTCCAGCAGGGAATCACCGGTAATGCCCTGCGCGTTGGCGGCCCAACTGCGCCACAAATAACGCTGTGGGATCGGATATTGATAGTTATCCTGCTCCAATTCCAGCGCCTCTTCCTGGGCATCGAAGATTTTCAAAAATAGCAGCCAGGAGAGCTGACCGAGACGCTGCGCATCGCCGTCCACACCGGCATCTTTGCGCATAATATCTTGTAATGATTTGATTACTGAGCTGATAGACATGTTGTATTCCATGAAAAACAAGGCCTTCTGCAACATGATGGTTGCAGAAGGCACAAAAGAGAGTTGTTAAGCAGAGCGGGGCGGTAATTGGTAGATTTCGTTTTCCAGCTCGCTGAGCGCCTGATTATACCCGTTACGGTCGCCAAATCCGGTTTTAATAATCTCCGGTAAGGTGCCCATGCTGTCGAATGGCTTAAGTTTCAGCACCTGAATACTTTCGATCTCCTGTACGCCCGCATCGGCGTATTTATCCAGCAGATTATCGAGCACGGCTTGCGCTGCTTCAGAGTATTTTGTGAAGTAGTTCCGCTTGCGCACGTTCTCGGCGCGCTCTTTGCGGGTTAACGGCGGCTGACCATACACTACGTGGCAAAGCATGTCGAATGGGTCGAGATCTTTACCGACTTCTTCTGCCAGTACTTCCCAGATGATCCCCTGTTGCTCCAGCTCGTGAATGATCGCTTCTTTGCGATCGGCGTCCTGCCACTTGCGGGTAAAGTCATCCAGCGAGGCATATTCTTTGAGCAGTGTTTTGCGGGTGTAATCTTTAAAGGATTCGGTAACCAGTTTACCGTCGGCGTCGTAATACTGAACACGCTGGGCAATAACGCCCACCGCTACACCGTTGACGTGAAACTTGCGGATTTTCTTCTCGTCTTCTTCCGGAAGTGGGCCGACATCATCGGTATCTTTAACCTGGTATGGTGGCGCAGGCGGTTCATCAACGCCTGTTACCTGTTCGTCGACATGTTCGCTGATTTCTTCGAGTTTCTCTTCAAAATCAGAGTCTGGATCGGCGATATCCTCTGGTGTGGTATCCATGACTTTTTCGGGAATGCCATCGAAACGCTCATCGGCAAACAGTTCGGTGGCTTTTTTAAAGTCGAGGATGGTAAACCAGAGTTTGCCGTAACGTTCGTCGATGCGTGTACCACGACCGATAATCTGCTTGAATTTGGTCATCGACTGGATGTTCTGGTCCAGTACTACCAGTTTGCAGGTTTTAGCATCCACACCGGTGGTCATCAGCTCTGAAGTGGTCGCGATAACCGGGTACGGTTTTTTCGGGTTGATGAAGTTATCCAACTGAGCTTTGCCAATTTCATCATCGCCGGTGATTTTCATGACGTATTTGTCGTTCTTTTTCACCTGCTCCGGGTTGAGATTAACCAGGGCGCGGCGCATACGTTCTGCATGATCGATGTCGTTACAGAAGACGATGGTTTTATCCATCGGATTGGTGCGCTTGAGGTAGTCGGTAATGGTTCTGGCAACCAGTTCTGTGCGTTCGTCGATTACCATCGTGCGATCGAAATCTTTCTGGTTATAGATACGATCGTCGATCACTTCGCCGTTTAAGTCAGTTTGCCCTTTGGTTGGGCGCCAGCCTTGCAGATCAACATCAATATCAACACGGACAACTTTATAAGGGGCGAGGAAGCCGTCTTCGATCCCTTCTTTTAGCGAGTAGACGTAAACCGGATCGCCGAAGTAATCCGTGCTGGAGACTTCATGCGTCTCTTTTGGCGTGGCGGTTAAGCCAATTTGGGTGGCGGAACTGAAATAATCAAGGATCTCTCGCCAGGCGCTGTCTTCGGATGCGCTGCCGCGATGGCATTCGTCGATCACGATCAGATCGAAGAAATCTGGTGCGACTTGTTTAAACGCTTTTTGGTCTTCCTCCGGGCCAGTTATAGCCTGATAGAGCGCGAGGTGAATTTCATAAGCGGGATCAATGGTGCGTCCGCTGACTTTGGTCATTGCCGTACCAAATGGCTGGAAATCATTATGTTTGGTTTGGTCGACCAGAATGTTGCGATCGGCAAGGAACAAAATGCGTTTTTTATTTTTTGATTTCCACAGGCGCCAGATGATCTGGAATGCGGTATAGGTTTTCCCTGTTCCGGTCGCCATGACCAGCAGAACGCGGTTTTGCCCGTTGGAGACGGCTTCAATGGTTTTGTTGATTGCCTGAAGCTGGTAATAACGTGGCGATTTACCGCTGCCATCGTCGTAATAGTCCTGAGTAATCACCGGAAGCTGAGCTTGTGTGTATCCTTTCCAGAGGCAGAATTTTTGCCAGAGTTCAGCGGGGGAGGGGAAGTCATCCAGTGTTATTTGCTTTTCAAGGCATTCACCTTCAGCTGCGGTGGTATCGCGGAAGATAAAGCCATCACCGTTGGTGGCAAAAACAAAAGGAACGTCCAGCAGGCGCGCATATTCAATGCCCTGTTGCATCCCTTTGCCAATTTCATGTTTGTTGGCTTTTGCTTCAATCACGGCTAAGGGAATGCCTGGTTTGTGATACAGCACGATGTCAGCAGATTTTACCGTTCTGCGTGCCGCAACTTTACCACGTACGATGACTTTACCGTCCCGGAGTTTGACCTCCTGTCTGATTTGCGTTGTGTTGTCCCAGCCTGCATTGAGAATGGCTGGCATAACGCATTTGGTAATGATGTCTGCTTCCGTCAGGTTACTTAGGTTCAGTTCCGCCATGGGGTGTTCTCATCTAAATGCGATGCGCAAATTCTACACAGAAAAATAGATGAATTCATCTGTTCAAAGAGTATTATCAGCGTTAAGTCACTGTTTTAAAGGTATTCTTGAGTTTCATCAATAGCTGGATAAGGATTCATATGGAGAATGTTCGGTTCTTGCAAGGAGTGAAACAATATTTTTGTACTAAGGCATTAGATGTCATTCTGCTAATTTATCTACTCCTTGGTTTTATACTTCTCCCTTATAAATATCTGTGGAAAGATATTATTTTATCTCTGTACTTTGTTGGTATTCTTCTTTATGCATTAGTGGAAGAAAATCGCATTACAGAATATATGGGGTATTTTGTTAAGTTCAGCAATAAAAGCAGGTTGAATAGTTGTGCTGCCTGGTGTTCACTTATTGCATGGTTTATATTTTTGTTTTTTGTGCTTTCAATTAATATTTTTCCAGTCAGTGCCTCTGTATATATTTTTAGTGCTTTTTCAGTATTTGTTTTTCTGGGAGGTATTTTTATTATATTAGAGTTAGAGTTTAAAGAAAATAAAAAATTAATGATTATTAGGTCTATGACTATAGCTGTCATGCCAATTATATATTTATTCACAAGTAGTTATGCTTCCAGTTTATTTTTAAGTTTGAGCAATCTAAACATTACGCTAACTCCATGGGTTGAGTATTTCTGGAAAGGGATGGTTTTTATGTTGCTTTTCTTCATGTTAATGCAACTTATTATCTATTTTGCTTTTTTAACTCTGGGGACTAAATTAAGTGTGTATAGGTTGTTTATACTTGCCGGAGCATTTGTAGTATCTACTTTTTTAGTGACTTTTGCTTCAAAAAATGTAGAAGGTATTTCGTACTACGTTTTAAAAAGCACCATTGATTTTGAATGGCGCAGTCAGGTTAAATGTGGAGAATTGAATATTTCACATCCGAATGAAAGGTATTTCGGTTTTAATACTGATAAATATACTGTATTTTATTCCAATAGAGAGGGTAAATGGGGTTTTGATGAGTTGAAATGTAAGAAAGGTTCTGACAGGAGGGATGCATATTCCATTGAGAATGTCTCAGAATATAACGTGCCTAGATGGCTGAAATAAGATATCTTTATAAATTATATAGTAAAGGTTCTGGTCATAAATGAGCATGGTTAAACATAAACGGGGCACACTCTACACACTTGATGTGCAGCAAGAAGCTGAACTCATGGCTTTGGTTAATAAATCCGATGAAGACATTGATTACAGCGACATTCCTGCTTCTGGTAGCGAAGCATGGTCTGACGCCAAACGCGGCAATTTTTTGCCCAATCCAGGTATTCACGCGCAATAAAACATAGCGGAGGGGAGCACGTCGTTCTGTTTCCCCTCACCGCTAAATAGGGCATTGAACTGCTTTACACTCAACCTTTCACGATTACTTCCTCAACCCCGCAAACGCCGCCCGAATCTCATCCTCCGGCAGCTGAATCCCGATAAACACCATCGTGCTATGCGGTTTTTCATCGCCCCACGGGCGGTCCCAGTCGGCGCTGTAGAGGCGCTGGACGCCCTGGAACAGCAGACGGTTAGGTTCGCCGTCAATCCACAGCATCCCTTTGTAACGCAGCAGTTTATCCGCCGATTCCAGCAGCAGGTTTTCCATCACCCGGGAAACTTCGCTGATATCTACCGGGTAATCCAGTTCCACCACAATCGATGAAATATCGTTTTGTTTATCCGCGATAAAGTGGAAACGTGGTTTGGTGCTGACAACGTTTTCTTCCAGCATAAAACCGTTGGTGTTGAACAGCAGGCCCAGGTCGATGTCGCCGTGGGTGACGGTGTAGACCGGTGCGCGGGCGTTGATGCGCGCCAGGCGTTCACGCAGTTTCTCTGCTTCGCCCGCGACGTCGGTTTTAGTCAGCAGAATACGGTCGGCGTAGCCAACCTGCGACTGGGCGATGGTGAACTGGTTCATCTGCTCATCGGCATGTACCGCATCCACCAGCGCAATCACGCCGTCCAGCAGGTAACGCTGGCATAAAATCTCATGGGAGAAAAAGGTCTGAATAATCGGGCCGGGATCGGCCATGCCGGTGCATTCAATGACCAGACGATCGAACTGAATATTGCCCTTGTCGAGATTATCCAGCAGGTCGAGTAGCGCGTCCTCCAGCTCGTTGGAGCGCGAACAGCAGATGCAGCCGTTGGTCAGCGTTTTGATCTGCGTGGCGCGGTCGCCAATCAGTTGATCATCAACGGAGACTTCGCCGAATTCGTTTTCAATCACGGCAATCTTGTAGCCGTGTTGTTCGTTAAGAATATGGCGCAGCAGGGTGGTTTTGCCCGCGCCTAAAAAACCGGTGAGTAGGGTAACTGCAATCGGGTTCATGCTCTCTCCATTAACAACAGCGCATACCGCCTTTACCATCGCCGCCGTAGCGCGCGTTCTGGCGTTCGCGGAAGAATTCTTCATAGCTCATGTACGGCTTGTCGGGATGGTTGGTCTTCATATGCTCGACGTAGTTGTCGTAGTCTGGAATGCCAATCAACATCTTCGCCGCCTGGCCGAGATATTTTTTTGCTTGTCCTAAGTTACCAAACATTTTGCCTTCCAGATATGCGTAAAGCCCGGAAGGTCCGGGCTGGGGATTTGCCGGATGCGGCGTAAACGCCTTATCCGGCCCACGATAGACACTTTGTAGGCCGGATACGCGCAGCGCATCCGGCAACCGGTTAGTGGTGCGAAGAGATCTTCACGCCGCCTTCCGGGATTGGAACGTACGGAGTTTCTTTGTCAGTACGTTTGTCGCTGTTACGCACCGCAAGCCAAGTTTTGAAACCGTAGAAGATGATGCTGTACACCACAATCAGGAACAGAATACTCAGGCCTGCGTTGGTGTAGTTGTTCACAACGATGTGGTTCATGTTGGCAATCTGCTGCGCCGTCAGGTCAGTACCGTTAGCAATCTTCTCTTTGTACTGGCTCGCCATGTAGAAGAAGCCTTCCATCTGCGGGTTGGTGCTGAACAGTTTCAGGCCCAGCGCCCAGGTGGTGCAGATAAGCAGCCATACAGCCGGAACAACAGTTACCCAGATGTATTGGGTGCGCTTCATCTTAATCAGCACAACGGTGCCCAGTACCAGCGCTACGGCTGCCAGCATCTGGTTGGAGATACCGAACAGCGGCCACAGGCTCTTAACGCCGCCCAGAGGATCGACCACGCCCTGATACAGCAGGTAGCCCCACAGGCCCACACAGCCCGCAGTACCGATGATACCAGCAACCAGAGAGTCGGTTTTTTTCAGGAACGGGATGAAGTTACCCAGCAGGTCTTGCAGCATAAAGCGGCCAGAACGGGTACCGGCATCCAGCGCGGTCAGGATGAACAGAGCTTCGAACAGAATACCGAAGTGATACCAGAAGCCCATGTCAGCCATCGGCAGCACTTTGTGGAACACATGAGCGATACCTACCGCCAGTGTCGGCGCACCACCTGCACGGTTCAAGACAGAAGGCTCACCAATGTCTTTCGCGGTTTGCAGGATCTGCTCTGGCGAAATCACGAAGCCCCAGGAGCTGACAGTCGCTGCCGCGTGTGCGGTAACGTCTTTCAGCTGCGCCATGATGATCGGCGCGTTCTCGCCACCCATTTCATGCAGGTTAGGCATGGTGATGCCAAGGCCCGCAGGCGGTGTGTTCATCGCGAAGTAAAGACCCGGTTCGATGATGGACGCAGCAACCAGCGCCATAATCGCCACGAAGGACTCCATCAGCATTGCGCCATAGCCAATGAAACGCGCGTCGGTTTCATTAGCCAGCAGTTTCGGCGTCGTACCGGAAGAGATCAGCGCGTGGAAGCCAGATACCGCACCACAGGCGATGGTGATGAACAGGAACGGGAACAGAGCGCCTTTCCACAGCGGGCCAGTACCGTCAATATACTGGGTCATCGCAGGCATTTTCAGTTCCGGGTTCAGCACCACGATACCCAGCGCCAGGCCGACGATAACGCCGATTTTCAGGAAGGTTGCCAGATAGTCGCGCGGTGCGAGGATCAGCCACACCGGCAGCAGTGCGGAAACAAACGCATAGCCAATCAGCGCGAAGGTAATGGTGGTGTCTTTAAAGGTCAGTGCCGGACCCCAGTACGGATCGTGAGCAATCACGCCACCGAAGTAGATAGAGGCAACCAGCAGCACGATACCAATGACAGAGACTTCACCCACACGCCCCGGACGAATAAAGCGCATGTAGATACCCATAAACAGCGCAATTGGTACGGTTGAGCAAACGGTGAAGACACCCCACGGACTTTCGGCCAGGGCTTTAACCACAATCAGCGCCAGGACGGCAAGGATGATGATCATGATTAAGAAACAGCCAAACAGCGCGATAGTTCCCGGTACTGGCCCCATCTCTTCTTTGATCATCTCACCGAGAGATGCGCCGTTACGGCGAGAGGAGATAAACAGCACCATAAAGTCCTGTACCGCACCGGCCAGCACTACCCCCGCCAGCAGCCACAGCGTGCCAGGCAGGTAGCCCATCTGCGCGGCGAGAACCGGACCAACCAGCGGACCAGCACCGGCGATAGCGGCGAAGTGGTGACCAAACAACACGTAACGGTTGGTCGGAACGTAGTTCAGACCGTCGTTGTTAATAACCGCAGGCGTCGCGCGCGTGGGGTCGAGTTTCATCACCTTCTGGGCGATGTACAGACTGTAGTAGCGATACGCCACCAGATACACCGACACAGAGGCGACCACGATCCACAGGGCGCTGACGTGCTCCCCCCGACGTAATGCAACTACCGCGAGGCAGAATGCACCGATGATTCCGAGAATCACCCAGGGTATGTGCTTGAATAGTTTTTTCGTATCCATAGTAAAACCTGGCATTTTACTCGTCGTCTTTTGGCTTACAGGCGCGGCAGCTGCGTTCGTTCACCTCTGTCACTTACTGTTGTAAGCTCCCGGGGATTCACTCACTGGCTGCCTTCCTGCAAACCAAAATCCATAGAGTAATTTGTTAATCATAGGCCGAAGCCGTTCTAGGTTTGCGTTGCGTTTGAGGAGGTAAATTGACCGCTATCCTGCAGTGATGTTGCCAGAGTTACGCGCGCGTAAAGTAAGGTAAATAACTGAGTGGTTATATTAGGGACGTAAGCGGTCAGGAATGGCGGTGAGCGGTTGGGCAAGAATTATTCGCCGGGCTAATATGTGATTGAGATCACGAATTTTTTTGCCTGGATAGATTTCTCGTTTGCGCCTCAATAATTGCCAGATGCGCCATGCTTATCTGGCCTGGATAGATTCTGCAATGTATTGAATTTGTAAGATTTACCAGACCGGATAAGCCATTAACGTCAAATCCTTATCAGGGATTTAATGTGGTGAAGGTGGCTGGTGCGCCAGGGCAATTAACGTTTCGCTGCGAGAGGGGGAAAGGGGTTCTCGCGGTTGCGGTAATGGCCAGCCGTACAACCATCGAGCGGTAGCGGCGCAGGTTCTCCCCTGACAGGCTCCCATGCCGCAGCGGGTCGTTAATTTGGCCTGCAGCCAGCTTTGTGCTTGCTCTACATCGCTACAGCGAATGTCTTCGCAGCGGCAAAGCAGCGTTTCTGGTGTCGCAACGCGCTTGAGACTTTCGGGCAGGGCAAAGGTTTTATGAAGTGCAAGGGCGAAGCGCTGCCACCCGGCACGTTTTTGTTGCAGAAACCTGGTTTCATGGGCGCGATCGGCCGCACAAAGCCCGGCTATCTCACCTTCTATCAGCGCCAGTTCACTGCCACCAAATCCAGTACATTCACCGGCTGCATAGATGTTTTTAACCGAGGTTCGCTGAAGTTCATCCACCTGCACGGCATCATTGCTGATGACACAATTGAAGAACAACCCTGGTTCAAGATTAGGCACCAGACCATAGCCAATAGCCAATTTGTCGCATGGCAGTGTGATTTCCCTACCATTGTGTCGGAGGGTGACAGCACGCAATGTGGCGTCGCCGTGAGCAGCGATAACCTGGCTTGCACTGAGATAACGACGAGGAAATAGTGTCGCCAGTTGGCGCAGCTTACCCGGCCAACGCCATAGCCCGAGGCCAAAGCGCAATAGCGCTGCGCGTGGGGCTTGTTCCACAATCGCCACCACTTCGCCTCCGGCACGGCGAACGGTGTCAGCAACGGCCAGTAATAGTGGCCCGCTTCCGGCAATTACCACTTTTTGATTTGCCATGTGCAGCCCCTGTTTCACTTGTGCCTGTAACCCACCCGCGCCACTGACACCGGGCAGCGTCCAGCCTGGAAACGGTAATGCAAGTTCACGAGCACCGCAGCAGAGAATCAGCTTATTCCAGCTTACGGTGCCGTAGTCTTCTGCGGTTTCGAACAGTACACAATTTTCGCTGCGGCGGGCGATTAACCTCGCTCCGTTGAGCACACGAATCCGCGATTCGTTGGCAACGGCATCACGGTAATGGCGGGCCAGTGGAGGAAGCTGAATTTGTGGGCCATCGCGCCAGATTTGACCGCCAGGACGCGGATTATCATCAAGAATGATGACCTGCTTATCGCACTTTGCTGCGGCCAGAGCAGCTGATAGCCCCGCCGGGCCTGCACCGAGAATTAAAATGTCACACTGTAAGGTCTGCATATCCGCTCCTTTCAATCTGCATGTCTGGCTGGCAAAGGGTCTGACAACCTGGTACCCGACGACCATTAACGTTCACCCGACACTCCTGGCAAACGCCCATGCCGCAGAAGGGCGTACGTGGTTGCCCGCTCACCGAAAGGCGCGTAATGGGGTTATCAGTTAAGGCCAGTGCCGCCGCTACGCTAATACCCGTCGGGACAAACCAGGGCTGTCCGGCAATAAAAATTCGAATGGTGCCACTCATGCGCTGGCCTCCAGGGAGATAAGTCTGGCGGGTAGCCAGGGGGCAGGAGATACGAGGCTGCGTTCACCCAGCAACTGTGCGGCTAACAGCGACGCGCTGGCGGGGGCAGTGGTCACGCCAAGCCCTTCATGACCAAGAGCCAGCCAGACGCCAGCACGGGAAGGATGCGGACCGAGAAGGGGATTGCCATCCTGCGAGGCGGCGCGAAAACCGCTCCAGCAACGAATAATATTGAGCGTTGCCAGAGACGGCAGAAAGTGTTGCGCTCTGGACAGCATCGCGGCCAGGAGTGGAAGGTCCAGTTCGCGATCCTGGTTATCGAACTGACGCGAAGAGCCAACCAGCAGTTGGCCGGTGGGACGAGGCTGCACATTAAAGGCCACTGACGTGCCGCCGCCGTGAGCACTGGCGCCGTAGCCAAGTTCAACCAGTTGGTGATTGACCAGTGGACCATAGCGATCAGTAATCGCCAGTTGGCCTTTCTTCGCGCGCAGCCATGGCTCCCCCAGTAACGTATTGGCCCCCAGACCACTGGCGATGACGATCGCGTCGGCGCGTACCTGGCGACCGCTCTGTAATGTCACTGTTGGTTCTTCCAGACGAATGGCCGGATCAACCAGATGTGTCAGCTTATCGCCCGCATTGGCAATAAACCAACGGGCAACGTTTGGGGCATAGACGATGCCATCGCCCGGCACCCATAACCCGCCGGATAGCCCCGGGCGTAGCATAACTTCTCGCTCGGCCAATTGTGCGGTGCTTTGCATTTCGCTGTTTACTTTCTGCGATGCCAGACGTCGCTGCTTCTCTCGGGCAATTTCCAGTTCTTCTGGTGTTTCCGCCAGCCACAATGTGCCACAGCCGCGCCAGGCACAGCTTTCCGGTAACTGAGGCGTCAACGTGCGCCACAGTTCCAGCGACCAGGCAGAGAGCGTCAGTTCTGCGGGATCATCATCCATACAGACCAGATGCCCCATTCCTGCAGCTGTAGCTCCGGCTCGGCCGTCGTCAATTAACGTGACTCTCACCCCACGTTTTGCCAGTTGCCATGCGCAGGCGGCCCCGATGATGCCTGCGCCGATGACAATGACCTCCGTGCTGTTCACAGGCTAATCCCCCAGCAGAAGGGATCGTCCGGATTAAGGAACAGGCGATTGTCGCCGCATACCCAGGCTTCTCCACGAATGGTGGGGATAATCTTCTCGCCATGGCAGGCATAGTGAGCCGTAAACTGGCTACCAATAATACTGGCCTGGCGCCAGATATCGCCGGGGGCGAGTTTTCCGTCCTCTGCCAGACAGGCCAACTTGGCGCTGGTGCCTGTGCCACAGGGAGAACGATCCCACGCTTTGCCTGGGCAAAGGACGAAGCTACGGCTATCCGCCTGATCGTCATCGGCAAAAAGTTCGATATGATCGATAATGCCACCATTTTCACCGACGATCCCCGCATTATCGAGTCCTTCCCGTACAGCCCAGGCGTATTCAGTTAACTGCGGGATTTGTTCCGGCACAATATCAAATGGATGATCATTAATAAGAAAAAACCAGTTGCCACCCCAGGCGATATCACCTGTAACTGTACCCACCGCCGTTTCCACACTTACCTGTTTTTGCCAGCGCCAGGCCGGAACGTTTTCAACTGACACACTGCCATCGTCATGCAATGTGGCGTTTACATCTCCAACAGGGGTTTCAATGCGATGAACGCCTGGTTTAATACGATCTAACCAGGCCAGTGAAGCAACAAGCCCGATAGTGCCGTGCCCACACATATTCAGGTATCCAGCATTATTGAAAAAGATGACACCTGCCGTGGCATGAGGGGAAACCGGCTCACACAGTAGCGCGCCGACCAGCACGTCGTTGCCGCGTGGCTCAAGAATTATGGCTTTGCGCCAACTGTCAAATTCCCGGGCAAAACGTTCGCGCCGTTCGGCCATGCTGCCGCTACCGAGATCGGGAAAGCCATCAATAATCAACCGGGTCGGCTCGCCTCCGGTATGGGAGTCGATAGCCCTGAGTTCAGTGATTTGGTGAGGAACATGCATGCTTTGGCTCCATGTGGTTAACGAAATGTTTCTAAATGCTGGCGTAATTGCAACTTTATCGCTTGAAGGGTTTCTGCAAGGGAAATGACGAAATCAGCACAGTGAATTATTTTGCGACACCAGGAGCGGTCATACTTTTTTAATATTAATCATCTTGTTAGTGATGTGTTAGACCAAGAACAAGCGTTCGTCAGTAGTGAGAGCAACGGAAAGTGGAAATACACGGAAGGATCGCAAAATGCGCTTTCAGTACTTGTTATGTTAACTAAAGGTTAATAAACATTCATCCTCAATCGCTATGAGGAACAGCTATGTCCAGCATATGTCATCAGACTATTGAGTTTTCCCCTTGTGAAGAAACTGCGCTGGCCGTTGATGAACTTAGTCAAATTTGCGAGGGGCTGGCGCGGCAGCGTCCACAAAATATTCAGGCATTGTTAAATGCACTGGCACTGATTGCGCCACTTCTTAACGCCATTCCTAATGTGGTGTTTTTTATTAAGGATGTGCAGGCCCGTTATCTGTTAGTCAATATGACGTTGGCGCGACGCTGCGGGTTTAAAAACGTGACATCGCTACTGGGGAAGACATCGGCAGATGTTTTCCCTTCTGCACTGGGACGAGGATATACCGAACAGGATCTGCGTGTGCTACGCGAAGGGGTTGCGTTACGTGATCAACTGGAGATGCATCTCTATAACGGGCGCGAACGCGGCTGGTGCCTGACGCAGAAACTGGCACTGCGCGATATGCAGGGGCGTGTGATTGGAATGGCGGGGATCTCACATGATCTCCAGGAAGCACATGCGCGTCATCCTGCCTGGCAACGTCTGGCGATCATCGATGAGCACATTCGCAATCACTACCACCGCGCGATCTCTATGGAAGAGTTGACTGAAATGAGCGGAATGTCTGTGGCGCAAATTGAACGCTACTGTAAGCGGATTTTTCACCTGACTCCTCGCCAGATGATCCACAAAGTTCGACTGGAAAAGGCCACTGAGTTGCTTGCAGGAAATACGCCGATTACCGATATCGCTTTGCAGTGCGGTTATACCGACCACAGTGCGTTCAGCCGTCAATTTAAGGCGATGACAGGCTCAACACCGCGTGATTTTCGGATGACGTTGGTCGGGTAGCACGACAAATCGCAACCGGGCATTGTGCTAATTTCGTCATCCTGGGGAAAGAAAATCGACAAGCCGCCAGCGCAAGGAGAGGTCAATCTGTTAATGAGGATTCACTTTTAATTCACATTAACGCAACAGGTTGACAATAAGGAAACCAAAGATGAGCAATAAAGCGATTAACTGGAGTGGCGTTTTTCCGGCGGTTAGCACTCAGTTCCGTAGTGATTACTCACTTGATTTGGATGCCACCCATGCGGTGATGAAAAACCTGGTTAAAGACGGGGTTTCTGGCCTGGTAGTGTGCGGTAGCGTAGGAGAAAACACGTCACTTACCACTCAGGAAAAACTGCAAATCATCGAAGTCGCGAAAGATGCTGCTGGCGGAAAAATTCCGGTGATTGCCGGGGTTGCTGAGTTCACCACCGCCTTTGCCCGGACGATGGCAAAAGAGGCCGAGAAGGTCGGTGTTGATGGCGTTATGGTGATGCCTGCTTTGGTTTACTCGTCTAAGCCTCATGAAACTGCAGCGCACTTCCGCAGTGTGGCAATGGCGACCGACCTGCCGATCATGGTCTATAACAACCCACCGATTTATAAAAACGATGTCACCCCTGATATCCTGGAAACACTCGCTGATTGCGAAAATATTGTCTGCTTTAAAGATTCCTCTGGTGATACTCGTCGTTTTATCGATCTTCGCAATGCGGTAGGAGATCGCTTTGTGCTGTTTGCAGGGCTGGACGATGTCGTGGTTGAGAGCATTGCGGTGGGCGCTGAAGGCTGGATTTCCGGGATGTCAAACGCCTTCCCACGCGAAGGTGAGACGTTGTTCCGTTTGGCAAAACAACAGCGTTTTGACGAGGCTATGGCGCTGTATCGCTGGTTTATGCCGCTGCTGCATCTCGATGCGCGCCCTGACCTGGTGCAGTGTATCAAGCTGTGCGAAGCCCTGTTGGGGCGTGGCAGTGAGGTTACTCGCCCGCCGCGTCTGGCGCTGGAAGGTGAAACGCGTGCCCAGGTTGTGGCGATAGTTGAGAAAGCGCTGGCGACTCGCCCTGCGCTGCCGGACGTGGGCCTTTGAGGTGGGGAGAGACTATGACTGAAACTTTCCCTTTCACCGGGCAACAGTTCATCGCCGGGCAACGTGTTGCCAGCGGTGAACCGTCGCTGGTCAGCCTGCGAGCGCAGGATGGCGAACCTACCGGGCAACGTTTTTACCCGGCCTCCGTGGAGGAGGCCGCGCAGGCGGCTATTGCGGCGCAGCAGGCTTTTGTGCGCTATTCACAGACCAGTGCCGGGCAACGTGCCGATTTTTTAGAAACCATCGCCGATGAACTTGATGCGGCAGGCGACGAACTGTTCGCTACGGCACATCAGGAGACGGCGTTACCCCTGGCGCGTTTACAGGGAGAGCGGGCAAGAACCAGCGGGCAGATGCGCATGTTTGCCGGGTTATTACGTCGGGGCGATCTGTTTGAGGTAAGAATTGATACTGCGTTGCCGGAGCGTCAGCCTTTGCCTCGACCGGATTTGCGCCAGTATAAAACGGCTCTCGGGCCGGTGGCGGTATTTGGTGCCAGCAACTTTCCACTCGCTTTTTCTACCGCCGGTGGTGATACAGCAGCGGCACTGGCTGCAGGATGCCCGGTAGTTGTGAAAGCGCATCCTGGGCATATGGCAACGGCAGAAATTATCGCGTCAGCGATCGCTCGTGCCGTGACTAAATGCGCCATGCCCGCAGGCGTATTCAATATGATTTTCGGTACTGATATCGGTGCTGAACTGGTGAAACATCCCGCAATTCAGGCGGTGGGTTTTACCGGCTCATTACGTGGTGGCATGGCACTCTTTCGTTTGGCTCAACAGCGTCCACAGCCGATACCGGTTTTTGCCGAAATGTCGGCTCTCAATCCCTTTTTCATTCTGCCGCAGGCGCTATCAGTACGTGCCGATACGCTGGCCCGCGATTTAGTCGCGTCGTTCACGCTGGGATGTGGACAGTTCTGCACTAAACCAGGCTTGGTTGTGTTGCTGAAGGGGGAGAAAAACGCGGACTTTTTGCAGCAACTGGTTGAGAAAGTGAATGCCGCCTCACCGCAACTCATGCTGAACGCCTCCACGCTTGAGCACTATCGCCACAGCGTAGAGAAACTGGCAGGACATCCGACAATTCAGTGTTTGGCGGGGGACGATAATCATCAGACCGGACGTGCAGAGGCTCGTCTCTATCAGGCTCAGGTGGCAAGCGTACTTGAAAAAGATCCTCTGTTGCAGGAGGAAGTGTTCGGGCCGCTCGCGATTGTGGTTGAAGCCGCTGATGAAGCGGAGTTGTTGCAGGTGATTAACGCTCTGCAAGGGCAACTTACTGCCACACTTCAGGCGGATGAGGATGACCGGCAACTGGCTGGTCGTTTATTGCCGTTGTTGGCTGATAAAGCCGGACGCGTATTGTTCAATGGCTATCCCACCGGCGTCGAGGTTTGCGATGCCATGGTACACGGTGGTCCGTTCCCGGCAACCACCGACGCGCGCGGCACGTCCGTAGGCACGCTGTCCATTACTCGTTTTCTGCGCCCGGTATGCCTGCAAAATGTACCTGCTGCTCTATTACCGCCTGCGTTGCAGGACAGTAATCCATTAAACCTGCTGCGCCTGGTTAACGGCCAGTGGACCCGGGAAGCCATTTCCTCCTTGTTGACTCATTGAAGGGCATCACTATGACAATTCCTTCTACCCAAAGCACGCAAACCGTCGTTGTTGAGTCGGGGAAGTTTAAAAAGCAGTTAACGCTCACCGACTTGACCTTTATTGGTCTGGGGGCGATTTTTGGTTCTGGCTGGCTGTTTGCTGCCAGCCATGTCGCATCGATCGCTGGCCCAGCCGGGATTGCTTCCTGGGTTATTGGCGGTTTTGCGGTGTTGCTACTGGGGATTATTTACTGCGAACTGGGGGCGGCGCTTCCCCGCGCGGGCGGTATTATTCGTTACCCGGTATTTTCGCACGGCGAATTGATGGGCTATCTGCTGGGCTTTATTACCCTGATTGCCTTCTCCAGCCTGATCTCCATTGAGATTGTAGCCGCACGGCAATATGCTGCCGCCTGGTTTCCGGCGCTGACGCAGACGGGGAGCAGTGACCCGACGCTGTTAGGCTGGGTGGTGCAGTTCTTACTGTTGTGCTTCTTTTTTGCCCTGAACTACTACAGTGTCAAAACGTTCGCCCGCTCGAACAATTTTATTAGTGTGCTGAAGTTTCTGGTGCCGTTGCTGGTGGTAATAACGTTATTTGCCTTCTTCAAACCGGAGAATCTGCATATACAGGGTATGGCTCCATTTGGTATGTCAGGAGTGGAAGCGGCAATTAGCGCGGGTGGGATTATCTTCGCTTACCTTGGGCTGACACCGATTATCTCCGTTGCCAGCGAGGCGCAAAATCCGCAACGTACCATCCCATTTGCGCTGATCCTCTCGGTAATTCTCTCGACCATCATCTACGTTCTGTTGCAGGTCGCCTTTTTGGGTAGTATTCCTACTGAATCGCTAAGTGGGGGTTGGGCGGAGATCAGTAAGAACTATTCGCTGCCGTATCGTGATATCGCCATTACCCTTGGGATGGGCTGGCTGGCATTTATGGTGGTATGTGATGCTATTGTGTCTCCCAGCGGCACTGGCAATATTTACATGAATGCGACACCGCGCGTGATCTATGGCTGGGCGAAGGCGGGAACATTCTTTAAAACCTTTACTCATATCGATAAGGAGTCAGGTATTCCACGTCCGGCACTGTGGCTGACGTTTGGTTTATCTATCTTCTGGACGCTGCCGTTCCCGTCGTGGGAGCAATTGATTAGCGTGGTTTCTGCGGCTCTGGTACTGAGCTACGCCATCGCGCCGGTTACAGCTGCCGGGCTGCGTCGTAATGCACCAGATATGCCGCGCCCGTTCCGCGTTCGTGGTTTTGCGGTGCTCGGCCCACTCTCTTTTATGATTTCCGCGCTGATTGTTTTTTGGTCTGGTTGGGGAACGCTTTCCTGGCTGCTGGGGCTACAAATCGTAATGTTTGTGGTTTACGTGGTTTGTAAGTCGAAAGTGCCTGTTCAGCATGTCAGCCTGGCGCAGCAGATTAAATCTTCATTGTGGCTTATTGCCTTCTATGCCCTGATTATGCTGTTTTCCTGGTTGGGTAGTTTTGGCGGTAGCGGCATTATAGGTCACCCGTGGGATACTATCGTCGTCGCGCTGATGTCGTTGGGAATTTATTACTGGGGCGCATACACCTGCCTTCCTCGGGCGAACTTTAACGGGGATGAAGAAGAATAAAGGAGTAGAAAATGGATAGAGTAATCCTCTCATTATCAGAGGCTTACGCACTAGCCTATCATGCGCTCATCAGTAACGGATTTAGTGAGCAACATGCGGTGGTGATTGCGAAAAACGTTACCGCCGGGGAGCGCGACGGCTGTGCCTCGCACGGTTTATGGCGACTGCTGGGGATTGTTGACACGCTGCGAAAAGGGAAAGTCTCTGCCGATGCTCTGCCGACAGTGGAATCTCAGGCTCCGGCAATCGTTAAGGCCAATGCCAAAGGTGGCTATTCGCTGTTGGCTTATCAGCAGGCACTGCCGTTACTGATCGAGAAAACGCGTCAGTGCGGGATTGCAGCACTGGCGATTAATCATTGTGTTCACTACTCCGCCTTATTTGCGGATGTTGAACCGCTGACTGAAGTCGGACTGGTGGCGCTGGCGACCACGCCAAGCCATGCCTGGGTTGCGCCGAAAGGGGGGCGCAAACCTCTATTTGGTACTAACCCAATCGCGTTTGGTTGGCCGCGCGACAAGCAGCCGCCATTTATTTTTGATATGGCGACCAGTGCGGCGGCACGCGGGGAGATTCAGTTACATCAGCGAGCCGGGAAATCACTTCCTGAAGGTTGGGGGATCGACAGCAATGGCAACGCCACCACCGATCCACAAGCTGTGCTGGACGGAGCAATGTTAACCTTCGGCGGTCATAAAGGTTCGGCACTGGCAGCGATGGTGGAGCTGATTGCGGGGCCACTGATTGGCGATATGACCAGTGCTGAGTCTCTTGCGTGGGATAATGGTGCAGGTGGTTTGCCATATGGTGGAGAGTTGATCCTGGCACTCGATCCGCAGCGTTTTCTTGGTGAGGATGCCGGGAGGCATCTGGCAAGGGCGGAAACACTGTTTAGTCAGATGCAGGCACAGGGCGCGCGCCTGCCGGGAGAACGTCGCTACCTGGCACGATTGCGCAGTGAGCAACAGGGTGTAGAGATCAGCCAATCACTCTATGACGATATTCGATCCTTAAGTAGCTGATAGATACTAAAGGATATACATACAATTAATGGCGGGAAGGATCCCGCCATCTGCGCTATCAAAACAACGTATCCAGCTCTGCCAGTACGTTGTAGTCGTCATCAGTCAATAACAACGTTTTCCATTTGTCGAAGGTCAGGCACGGATGGGAAGTGCCAAACACCAGAATATCCCCCACCTGCACGTCGCTATTAGCTGACAATTGCAACATGCAGTGCTGATCCATAATGCCGACACTGCGAATAGCCTCAGGATCAAATGCCAGTGGCTGGCCGTTGCGATAGTGGGCGACTGGTTGCGGCAGTCCGGCGTCGAAGGCGCAATCACGCTTACCAAAATTAACCACTGCACGATCGGCCTCTGGCACCGATTGCACCATGGCGACCAGTTCCAGTGCAGATGTGAGATCGCCTGCCAGATCGCAAGCCACGGGATCACGGGCGATCAATTGCTGTTGCGCGATGTCGTAGATCCCTGCGTCATGGGTGATGTAGCAGCCTGGGCGAATGACGATTCGGCAGTTAGTCGGTTTTTCTGCCGCCAGCCAGATATTGCACACCACGTCATACCAGACCGTGCCTGCTCCGGTGAGAATAAACTCGCCATCAACCAGACTTGCCATATCACAAGCCAGTTGTGCGGCATCCTGCAGCAGAGCTTCTACCTG
This sequence comes from Escherichia sp. E1130, assembly GCF_005781065.1. NCBI lineage: Bacteria > Pseudomonadati > Pseudomonadota > Gammaproteobacteria > Enterobacterales > Enterobacteriaceae > Escherichia > Escherichia sp. E1130. Next base: position 275,525 of record NZ_VATL01000004.1, on the reverse strand, counting down.
CGGCTGTGGATCGTCACCGTGTAAAACCCCTTCATATAACTCCAGCCCGCGCAGACGTAGCCCTGGTAATTGGGCCGCTTGTTTAGCCAGTGCCAGTGCGGCATCCGTTGAGCGGCAACCACAGCGCCCGCCGGGAACCCCCAGCTCAATCATCACGTTCAGCGTCTGTTGCTGGCTGGCAAAAAAGACAGACAAAGCGCGGGCGTTCTCAATGCTGTCGATACAGCAGATAAAATCGACTTTCGGGTAATGCCGTTGCAACTGGGCAATCAACTGCATATTCGCCTTGCCGACCAACTGGTTAACCATCAGCACACGCTGAATACCGCTCGCCATTGCCGCACCAGCCTGCCACGCGCTACCGACACCAATTGCCCAGGCACCAGCCGCCTGCTGCGCCTGAAAAATCCACGGCGTCATGGTGGTTTTACCGTGCGGTGCCAGCGAAACGCCGCGCGCGTCAGCATAGCGTTGCATCCACATAATGTTGTTCTCCAGAGCCTGCTTTTTAATGATCGCGGTAGGTAAACAAACATCTTCGGCAAGGATATTTGCGGGCATTTGCATCAGAGCAGATTTATGGGGAACCAGAGGTTCTGAGTGGTATTTCATAACATTTACCTTTTGAGTTTTTCACCGTATCGGATGCGAGTATCATTTGTAACTAAATGAAATATAGGCATTTAGTTTATTTATCTTATGATTTGTGAATAAAAGTATCAGAAAATCATCTGGGTTTTGCGTAGTTTTCCACTGTTTTTCATCCTTGTAAATGGTTAACTTATCACCATTGCAGAAATGGAGTGACGAACATGCAGGTTGACTGGTTATTCAAAAATGTGACGGTTATCGACGGCAGCGGCGGCCCTGAATTTCGCGGTGACGTGGCAATAACAGGTGATCGGATTGTCAATATAGCCCCTGCGCTTAACGTTACGGCGCAGCAGGTCATTGACGGTGAAGGACGGGTGCTGGCACCAGGGTTTATCGACGTTCATACCCATGACGATATCAACGTTATTCGCATCCCGGAATATCTGCCAAAAATCAGCCAGGGGATCACCACCGTGATTGTCGGCAACTGCGGGATCAGTGCAGCGTCGGCGAAAATGAAAGGCGAAGTCCCTGACCCGATGAATCTGTTGGGGGAAGCGGAGCACTTTATTTATCCCACCGTTGAAAGCTATGCCCAGGCAGTGGAAGCAGCCAGACCGTCACTGAACGTAGGCACGCTGATTGGTCATACGGCGCTGCGTAATAATCATATGGACGACCTGTTTCGCCCGGCGACGGCGGATGAAATTGCCGCTATGCGTGCCGACTTACGTCTGGCGTTGAGTCAGGGAGCGCTGGGGTTAAGTTCCGGACTGGCTTATGCCACGGCATTTCAGGCGACTACCGAAGAGGTAATGGCGCTGGCGGAAGAATTAGCCGGTGAGAAGGGGGTTTATACCACTCATCTGCGTTCTGAATTCGAACCGATTCTGGATGCGCTGGATGAGGCGTTTCGTATTGGGCGTCATGGCAAAGTGCCTGTTGTGGTTTCCCACCATAAATGCGCCGGGGCGAAAAACTGGGGGCGGACAAAAGAAACGTTGGCTTTTTTTGACCAAATGCGTCAACACCAGGAAATTGGCTGCGATGTCTACCCTTACTCAGCCAGCTCTTCAACGCTGGATCTCAAACAAGTCACCGACGAATTCGATATTGTGATCACCTGGTCACAAACACATCCGCAGCAGGCCGGGAAAACACTGGCACAAATCGCCACCGACTGGCAGATGAGTATGCTGGAGGCCGCGAAGCTGCTAATGCCTGCCGGGGCTATCTACTACAACATGGACGAGCGCGACGTCCGCCGAGTGTTGAGTTATCCGGTCAGTATGATTGGCTCTGACGGCCTGCCTAATGATCCCATGCCGCATCCGCGTTTATGGGGCGCTTTCCCTCGTGTGCTGGGTCACTATTGTCGTGATGAAGGCTTATTCCCGCTGACCACGGCTATCCACAAAATGACCGGGCTTTCTGCCAGCCGTTTTTGTCTGCCCCAGCGTGGACTGGTAAAAGTCGGCTATTTTGCGGACCTGGTGTTGTTCGATCCGCAAACCATTCGTGATGTTGCCAGTTTTTCTGATCCCAAACGCCCGGCAGAGGGCATTGAAGCGGTGATGGTAAATGGTGTTATGAGCTATGGTCGCGATAAACGCATTACAGGCCGTGCGGGCCGTTTCCTGCGCCGCCAGACCTCACATTAAGGAGTGAATATGAGCATTAAACGTTACGGTACGGAAGGTGGAACAGGCACTGGTGGGCAGCATTTGCCGTTTGCCAGGGCGGTTGAGGCGGGCGGCTGGCTGTACGTCTCCGGGCAAACACCCATGAAAAACGGTGAAGTGGTAGAAGGCGGTATCGTTGAACAGTCACGACTGGCGATCCAAAACTGTGTCGACATCATGACTGAAGCCGGTTATAGCCTGGCGGATGTGGTTCACGTGAAAGTGATCCTGACTGACGCCCGCTATTTCCAGTCCTTTAATAAAGTATTCAGAGAATTTTTTGGCGAGAATCCGCCTGCACGTATTTGTTGTGTGGCTGATCTGGTTGTCGATTGTAAAGTCGAAGTCGATGTGACCTGTTATAACGCGACCCGCTAATAAATTTAAGAATTAAAAAAACAGACCGCAATTGAGTGCTGAATACATTCAGCACTCCGGGAACTCTTACATTATTTTCTCTCTACTGGCAGGATGTGAATTATGAACAGTCATATCTTTTTAGTCGGCTTTATTATTTATGCCATCGCCATGATTTGGCTTGGTTGGTTTGTTTCTCGTAATCAGAAAAGCGGAGAAGATTTTCTGCTGGGCGGGCGTTCGCTGCCGCTGTTTCTGACGCTGGGCTCAACCGTTGCCACGATGGTCGGCACGGGTTCCAGTATGGGCGCAGTGGGCTTTGGCTACAGTAATGGCTGGGCCGGAATGCTTTATGGCGTCGGTGGAGCCGTAGGTATATTGCTGGTGGCGTGGCTGTTTGCTCCGGTACGTAAATTACGTTTTATGACCATGAGTGAAGAACTCTCTTATTATACTGGCGGGAGTCATTTAATTAAAAATATTGTCGGTCTGATGATATTTATTGCCTCTATTGGCTGGCTGGGCGCGCATATTTTAGGTGGCAGTATGTATCTTGCCTGGGCAACAGGTATTGATCTTACTGTAGCAAAATTAATTATCGCCTTAGCTTTTGCGATTTACGTTATTATCGGCGGTTATTCGGCGGTAGTGTGGACAGACACCATTCAGGCCTTAATTTTGTTCTTTGGTTTTATTTTGATGGCTATTCTTGCCGTTGTTCACGTAGGCGGCTGGAGTGCGATTGAACAGGCGATGGACCCAAAAGCGATGAGCCTGTTTGCGATTGATAAAATGGGCGTGTTACCTGCGCTTTCGCTGGCGCTGGTTATTGGCGTAGGTGTGCTGGCAACACCGTCTTATCGCCAGCGTATTTACTCGGGTAAAGATGTTCCCTCTGTACGCCGTTCGTTTGTTATTACTGGCGTGTTGTATCTGTTCTTCTCAATTCTGCCTGCCATTATCGGCATGGCGGCGTTCACCATGAACCCGAATCTGGAAAACAGTAACTATGCCTTCTTGTTCGCCACCAGTTTTCTGCCGCCATTGCTTGGCCTGGTGGTACTGATTGCGGGGCTTTCTGCCACCATGTCTTCCGCCAGCTCTGATGCCATCGCTGCGGTGGCGATTATGATGCGCGACGTCTACACCATGGTTACCGGCAGAATGCCGCCGGAGAACAAGGCAATCACTTACTCACGCTGGATGCTGACCTTTGTTATTGGCCTGGCGCTGGTCTTTGCTCTGACCTCTAATGACATCATCAGCTACATTACCAAAATGATTTCGATGCTGATGTCCGGGCTGTTTATCTGCTCGATTCTCGGTCGCTTCTGGCTACGCTTTAACTGGCAGGGCGCGCTGGCGGCGTTAGTGAGCGGTATGGTGATGTCAATTGTGGTGCTGATGAATGCCGACTGGCTGGCTTACTGGGGTAACCCGTGTATTCCGTCAGTGCTGGGAAGCCTGGTCGCTGGCGTACTGGTGACGCTGGTAACGCCAGCAAGCGAGATCAGCCGGGAAGAAGCTCTGGCTATTATCACCAATGAGCGTGAAAACCAGAGTGTCGTGATCACCAAACCTGAAGAGGCATAACCAATAGTGCTAATCGCCAAGTGGCTGGCGGTTAGCGCCACCCCGATGGCTGTCTAGTGCCAGTTTTATCCGCCGCAGGCGATCTTTCGCCTGCGCTTTATTTGCCATAGCCAGCTCTGTTGCCAGCACATCGATCATCGCGAGCATGGCGTAACGGGAAGGGGTGGGCTTAAAAATGTAATCACTTTCCTGAACCAGCAACGGCAATACCAGATCCACCTGTTCTGCCAGTGGTGTTTGTGCAGGCGTAATGGCGATAACTCGCGCGCCGTACTGACGGGCGATAGCGGCACTTTCGATGATTTCCGGTGTATAACCGCCCAGCGATAGCACAATCACCACATCCTGCGGCATAACCGCAGAGCACATCATTCTCATCATGAGTGAGTCGTTCTGACTGACCACTGGCAATCCCAGGCGGAACAGACGGTACTGGATCTCCTGCGAGCAGATGGTAGAACCGCCGCCCGTTCCCAATGCAAGAATTTGCCGCGCCTGGCTTAACCAACTGACCGCCTGGCTGATGGCGTTCATATCCAACGAGCGACGATGCGTTTCCAGCACGCTGATAATTGATTCGTAGATCCCCTGAACACCGTCAAGATCCGGTACATCGAGAATAAACCGCTGCCCGATAGCCAGTGACTGCGCCAGTTTGACTTTCAGTTCGCGGACATCTTTGCAACCCAATGCACGGGCAAAACGTGTCACCGACGCCTGGCTGGTTTGTGTTAACCGCGCCAGCTCAGCAATTGGCAGTTCCACGGCTGCGGAGACGTCATCAAGAATAAATTGTGCGATACGCTTTTCAGTGGCGGTTAACGCCATAAACCGTTCGGTAATGCAGGAGATGATATCGATGCTATAAGCCATGGGAGTATCACTGATTCAGTAAAAACTGGTACTTTGTACCATAAAAATTGCTCCAGAGTGTGACCCTCATAAAAAATGTAAGTACGCAGCGACAAAAAAACGCTCAACACCGCTCCAGATCATAAAGTTTTCTACCACCAGGCCGACAACCTGAGTATCAGGTCTGGAGGGAAGAGAAACCATGTTTAAACGTATTAAGATCGTGACCAGCTTATTGCTGGTTTTGGCCGTTTTTGGCCTTTTACAACTGACATCAGGCGGTTTGTTCTTTAATGCCTTAAAAAATGACAAAGAAAATTTCTCCGTTTTACAAACCATTCGTCAGCAGCAATCCACGCTGAATGGCAGCTGGGTCGCGTTGTTGCAGACACGTAACACTCTCAACCGCGCGGGTATCCGCTACATGATGGATCAGAACAATATTGGCAGCGGTTCAACCGTCGCCGAGCTGATGCAGAGTGCCAGTATTTCGCTGAAGCAAGCGGAAAAAAACTGGGCGGACTACGAAGCGTTGCCGCGTGACCCGCGTCAGAGCACAGCCGCAGCGGCGGAAATCAAACGTAATTACGATATTTACCACAATGCGCTGGCGGAGCTGATCCAGCTGTTAGGCGCAGGCAAAATCAATGAGTTCTTTGATCAGCCAACTCAGGGATATCAGGACGGTTTCGAGAAGCTGTATATGGCTTATATGGAGCAAAACGATCGTCTCTACGATATTGCCGTCAGCGATAATAATGCTTCCTACAACCAGGCGATGTGGGTGCTGGTGGGTGTGTTGATCGTCGTGTTAGCCGTCATTGTGTCCGTCTGGTTTGGTATTAAAGCCTCGCTGGTAGCACCAATGAATCGCCTGATCGAAAGCATTTGTCATATTGCTGGCGGGGATTTGGTAAAACCCATTGAGGTGGATGGTTCTAACGAAGTAGGACAACTGGCTCAGAGTTTGCGCCATATGCAAAGTGAACTGATGCGTACTGTCGGAGATGTACGTAACGGTGCTAATGCCATTTATAGCGGTGTCAGCGAAATTGCCACGGGTAATAACGATCTCTCATCACGTACTGAGCAGCAAGCGGCTTCACTGGAAGAGACGGCGGCCAGCATGGAGCAACTGACTGCAACGGTGAAACAGAACGCCGAGAACGCGCGTCAGGCCAGTCATCTGGCGTTAAGTGCTTCTGAAACCGCGCAACGTGGTGGCAAGGTAGTGGATAACGTGGTACAGACGATGCGCGATATCTCCACCAGTTCGCAGAAGATTGCCGATATTATCAGCGTTATCGATGGTATTGCCTTCCAGACCAATATTCTGGCTTTGAACGCGGCGGTTGAAGCGGCGCGCGCGGGCGAGCAAGGGCGTGGTTTTGCGGTAGTTGCGGGGGAAGTGCGTAACCTGGCGCAGCGTAGCGCCCAGGCGGCCCGTGAAATTAAAAGCTTGATTGAAGACTCCGTAAGTAAAGTGGATGTCGGATCTACGCAGGTCGAAAGTGCCGGGGAAACCATGACAGAGATTGTCAGCGCCGTAACACGCGTTACTGACATTATGGGAGAAATCGCTTCAGCCTCTGATGAGCAAAGCCGTGGCATTGATCAGGTTGGTTTAGCGGTTGTCGAAATGGATAGGGTAACGCAACAGAACGCCGCGTTAGTGGAAGAGTCTGCTGCCGCTGCCGCCGCGCTGGAAGAGCAGGCCAGCCGTCTGACCGAAGCCGTAGCGGTGTTCCGTATACAGCAAACGCAACAGCGTCAGTATGAAGCTTTGCCAGTGGTAAACGCAGCGTTGCCGGTTGTGTCGCGCAAAATTGCCGTCGCTGATAGCGGGGATAACTGGGAAACGTTTTAATCGCCATGAAAAATGCCCGATAAGCGATGACTTATCGGGCAAGGGAAAATTACTCTTTATGTGGATCGCTAATTGGCTGATGCACCATGAAGATGTACGCCAGCGCACCTGCCGCTGTGACACAACCGCAGATAATCAATGCCAGGCGAAACGAGTTGGTGGTATCAACAATGAAACCGGTAACAACTGGCGCGAAAGAGGCGCAGATGAAGCTGGCAAAGTTCTGGATACTACCCACCGTCGCAGCCATGCGAGAAGCTACTGCTACGTGGACCAGCCCCCAGCCGGATGTTCCGGCAAAGTGCAGGAAGAACAGCGCCATGCCAATCAGTAGAACCGCTGTCATGGGCGTTGTCGCTTGCGGTACTACCAGAGTAAAGGAGGCTGAACAGAACATCCCAGTAACAATACATATCTTACGATTCTTAATCGGATCCATCCCTCTTTTTACCAGCCAGTCGGTCGCATATCCGTTGAGCAGCATCCCTGTTCCCCCAAACATAAAAGGTATTGCCGCCATCAAACCGGTGCTTTTTAAATCCAGGTGATAGACTGTTTGCAGGTAACCTGGCAACCAGGCAATGTACAGCCACCCTGCATAGTTCATACCGCTGAAACCGAGCATCATTCCCCACATTGTGCGGTTACGAAACAGGCTGCGCCATTCGGCAAAATTGAGTGGATCGCGGCGGGTATTGACGCTACCGCTGTTAAGATAGGTTTGTTCAACGGCGGTCAGTGTTATCTGCTCGCGGTTGCGATAGAGCATAAACCAGGCGATGGCGAGAAAAATGCCCAGTGTGCCAATGGAAATAAACATTCCACGCCAGCCGATGGCCAGCATCATCGCTGCCAGAATCGGTGGGCTTAAGGCAATGCCAAGGACGGAGGCTGCGTTGAAAAAGCCCATAGGACGCCCACGCTCTTTGATGTTGAACCAGTCGTTAATGACTTTGACACCACACGGGTTCATCGGTGCTTCACCGAGTCCCATACCAATACGTACCAGCACAAACTGTGTGAAGTTGTGTACCAGGCCAGACATTGACTGGAACAGCGACCAGACGATCATCCCCAGCCCAAGTATCAGTCGGGGGCCTTTACGGTCCAGCAGCACGCCGCTGGGCAACTGCCCAATCCCGTAAGAGAGCGAAAACACAGAGAGCAACGCACCAATTTCGGTGGCGTTTAACCCCAGTTCTTGACGAATAGTTAAATTCGCAACTGACAGCGAGCTGCGATCAAGAAAGTTTATTACCGCTGCAACAAATAACAAAAACATGGCGATGGTTCTGATGCGTTTAATTCGGGGGCTGCATTGAACTAATTTCTCTGGCTGCTCAGGTATATCTTCCGATAACGAACTAAACGAAGAGCGTGGTGCGAGGTTAATATTTCCTTTTTTCACGCCGGACTCCTGTGTTTATATTTAATCGTTTGCGTAATAATATATTGCGCAAGGTTGATATTAATGGCAGATGAAAGCTTTAGGCTTTCACTACCGCTCACAAAAATATTTATAGTCGACTGATTGTGAGAATAAGTAAGCGGGAATTTTGCTGTGTTTATATTTTGATAAAACCGTGCACAAGCTAATGGTTTGCTGTTTTTAATCTGTACTTAATGAGGGAACCGTTTGTTCTTATTGATGGAGCGAATCATCGATTGTTTGGCTGAATTTAAATGGCTACGTAGTGTGATAATGGCATCCAGATTGCTGCGACATATCAAAGCGCATAGAATGGTCATATGTTCATCTATAGCAATAATATTGCGCTGCTTGAGATCGCTTTCATCCCATTGCAGATGAAAATGAAAGATAACTGAGATTATTTCAAACGAGTGGTCAAAAAAGATATTCTCGGTCGCTGAAAGAAGTAGGGCGTGAAAATCTCTGTCCAGTTGTGAGAACATGCGAAAGCTGCTGCCGATGTTGTCCCGTAGCGTCCGGTGACGTTCGAGCATGGTTTTTGCCTCCAACCAGCGTGGATCATTATCAGGCAGGTTGAGAAAATGCTTAATTGAGTGCGTTTCAAGCATTTCACGCAGTTCAAAAAGCTGTTCGGCGTAGGACTGGTCGAATTGCTTCATGCTCCACTGGCCGCGTTTTTCACTTTGAATAAAGTTATAACACCATAATTTTGAAATATATTTCCTTGCTGTCATTGAGCTAACTCCCGCCGCTCGTGCCAGTTGTAGCTCAGAAAAAGTTTCCCCAAGGAGTAACTGACGCTGATTTATCATCGTAAAAAAAAACTGCTCAAATACTTTATTTTGTTCATTCATCAAAGTAGTAGTAGAGGCAAATCCGTCGTTATGATCAGGTTTACGCGCGATGACGTATTCGTTTCCTGACAGGATAATGACACCGCATTGGTGTAAATGGCTAAGAATATGACGCACCGTAGTTCGACTGACACTGTACATTTCCGCCAGTGCGCTTTGCGAAGGGAGTGGGGAAGGGATATACCCACGTGCCATATCATCAATGAACTGGTTAATCACATTGTAGCGTAAATTTTTCGAACGACTCATATTTTCCTCCTTGTCGCGCCATTAAAACCCGATTTAAAACATTTTTATGTGTGTGTTTTCACAAAATGGATTTTACGTTGCGCAGGTGTTTTTTATTTTTATAAATATCTAAGAAAATGAAAAAATGGAGAGCGGAATCATGTCTAAGATAAATATATTAATTTGTCAGAAACCAAAGGAGTTAGTCTGGAAACAACGTGAAATGCCTATTCCTGGTAACGAAGAAGCATTAATAAAAATTAAGTCTGTCGGGATTTGTGGTACCGATATTCATGCCTGGGGTGGAAATCAACCATTTTTTAGTTATCCACGCGTTTTAGGCCATGAAATATGTGGGGAGATTGTTGGGATGGGAAAAAATATTGCTGATCTTAAAAATGGTCAGCAAGTTGCGGTTATCCCTTATGTTGCGTGTCAGGAATGCCCTGCGTGTAAAAGTGGTCGCACCAATTGCTGTGAGAAAATTTCGGTCATTGGCGTGCATCAGGATGGCGGTTTTTGTGAGTATTTGAGCGTGCCGGAGGCGAACATTTTGCCTGCCGATGGTATTGATCCGCAGGCGGCAGCGTTGATTGAACCTTTCGCTATTAGCGCTCATGCGGTTCGTCGCGCAGCAATTGCGCCTGGTGAGCAGGTGCTGGTGGTCGGGGCGGGACCAATTGGTCTGGGCGCGGCAGCAATCGCTAAAGCCGATGGTGCACAGGTGGTGGTGGCGGATACCAGTCCGGCGCGGCGTGAGCATGTGGCAACGCGCCTGGAGTTACCCGTGCTGGACCCGTCAGCTGAGGATTTTGACGCGCAGCTGCGAGCGCAGTTTGGTGGTTCGCTGGCGCAGAAAGTGATCGACGCGACAGGTAATCAACATGCGATGAATAACACCGTGAATCTGATTCGTCACGGCGGCACGGTGGTCTTTGTCGGTCTGTTTAAAGGCGAGTTGCAGTTCTCCGATCCGGAATTCCATAAAAAAGAAACGACGATGATGGGTAGCCGAAATGCCACGCCGGAAGATTTTGCGAAAGTCGGGCGGCTGATGGCGGAAGGGAAAATTACTGCCGACATGATGTTAACCCATCGCTATCCGTTCGCCACGCTGGCAGAAATCTATGAGCGCGATGTGATTAACAATCGTGAGTTGATTAAGGGCGTAATTACTTTCTGATAATCGAGTTGCCATGCAGCGCCCGGGGAAATGTTGGGCGCTGTTTTTTCTGTTTTCAATAATGTTTTGTAGGTCGGAGAAGGCGTTTTCGTCGCATCCGGCATTATGTACTCAATGTTGGATGCGACGCTTGCGCGTCTTATCTAACCTACAAATCAGTCAGTGATTACCCTTCACGCGCCACCACTTTGATTTCCACCATACCAATGCCGAGCTTACGCGGCGAATGGCCGAGAATATTCCCTTCGTTGGTTGAGACAGGTTCTGGCGGAACAATTACCAGCGTGTCGGCATCGGTTGGGTTCTCGAAATGCAGCGTGGTGGTGGTCACTTCATTGTCCAGCACGATGGTTTGTTCTTCGTTGCCTACGCGTACCGGAATGGGACGGCTGGCGTTATTACCGTATGCTTTGGCGGTGATCACCAGGTCAAATTTCTTCGGCAGAGGATGTTTGTACTCGATTTTCACTTCATCGCCCAGCTGCGCGTTGGACCAGCGTCCCCACGACTCCGGACGGGAAATCCCGCTAAACTGTTTCACTTCTTCCGGTGCACCTGCGACGTTAAAAATGAAACTGTCGGCTTTGTAGCGAATATCGTTATCGACAATCTTCAGCGTATCGACATTGCCTTTGTAGCGTTCCATATCGATGACGGTATCTTTAAATACGGTTTTGCCCTTCCACGTCGTTTTATCAACATGTTGAACAATTTGCTGACCACCAAGCTGCCCCTGGGAAACACACCAGTCAGTGGAGAGAGCCAACTCTGGCGCCCATAGCTGCGCCATCTTGTAGCAGCGATCAACCCAGACGAAATTGTCGCGCGGCGCGAAATCGGCCAACTGGAAACGAAGTGGTGCAGAATATTCACTTTCTGGCAGTGGTTCCACACGTTTATCCGACACGCGTAACAGCAGCGGCAGACGGAAATGGGTACCCGAGAAGGCGATCATGTTTTTATTCTGATCGATGGTGAACTCTTTCATCTCGGTGGGGAATTTCCACAGACGAATGATATCGGGCTTCCACGCCAGCACTTTCTCTTTAATGTTGAGGAACACTTCCGACATGGATTGACCAGAGAGGCTACTACGCCCAAGGCCGATAAAGTTATCGCCACCAAGAATATCCAGCACTGTAGCGCCGTTGTCCATGGTGTTGCGCTTCACCGCCAGCGTCTCTTGCTGTGGCTTGTCGCCACGAATGACGAAAAACAGGTTGTTACGATCCTGTTTATTAAGGTATTTCCACGCCGTGTTGTTCATCGCTAAATGGTCAGATGAGACGACGATGACGGTATCTTTAAACCACGGTGACGCTTTGATTTTATTGATAAACGTCGCGATGTTCTCCTGGCTGCAACTTACCGCACTGAATGACTGATTCGGCTTACCGTCAAAATCATATTTTTTGCGGTTGCAGGTGCGAGAGATAAAACCATCCGGGTGATGGGTATCGACCGTCAGAGTAAACAGTGAGAATCGCTGACCAGAGCGGGAAAGCTCTTCAAACTTTTTCCACGCTTCATCCAGCACGGTATCGTCGTAGAATCCCCAGTCGTTGCGATAATGCGGATCCGCCACCACACTTTTCAGCTCTTCTGCACCATACAAATGGTCGAAGCCGTGTGATTTCAGGAACACATCTTTACCCGCAAAACGCAGGTTAGCCCCTTGCACAAAATAGTTCTGATAACCTGAGTTTTTCAGGATATCGCCAAGACAGATGTTCTGCGGGAAGAAGCTGGAAACCGAGGCAGAGGCGTTACCTTCAAACGGAGCAAACAGTGGAATCCCGCACTGAGACGCCACCATGCCCGCGATAGTGTAATCCGTTCCTGGTAGTTGCTGAGTATGACTGAAATCCAGCCCTTCATTTTTCAGTGCGCCCAGTTCGGGAGTGAGGTCCGGAAAAGCGTCGTTATCAAAATAGGTCCGCTCCAGACTCTCACCATAGATATAAACCAGGTTAAGTTTGGGGGCAGGGATGGTTTTCGACGGTTCTTTATAATAAGCAGCAAAGTCAGGATCGCCGTCGCGTGACTGGGATTTTACCAGCTCCGTTATCTGGCGAAACGCCGGGCTGGCGTCCACAGAACCCAGCGCCAGTAAGAGTGCCAGCAGGCTGTAGCCAAAATGGTGAGGATGATGACGGCGTCGGCGTAGGATCCAGCCCAGCGCGCCGAAAACTACCGCCAGTGCCAGCACGATACCCACTCCCGGCAGGATATACTTGCTGACGCCAGCACCGGTCAGGCTGTTAGTTAAGGTATAGAGCACCGCGTCGTTAATGCCGTCGCCAGTAAAATAGTCACTGGCAAACAGGGTAATGTTTAAAACGACAAATAACCCCAGTACCGTTAACGTGGCGGCAAACCACCAGGTGTTACGTCCCGCTTTCCATGCGTAGATCAGCACAGAGGCGAGAAATAGGGCGAAAGAGAATAGTTCTGACAACGGGCGATCCTCACTAAAACAGGCCGGTTAGCCGATGTTTAAGATTTTTTGAGAAACACAATGTAATGGTGCTGCCATATAGCTGCAATTCTAGTGTCAAAAAAATGCGATGTTGTTAGGAATTAGTTTATAAACAGACTTTTTTGCGCAAGAAAGCTTCCCGTGTAACAGAGGGAAAGACGTCCAGAAACAGGGAAAAGAGCGGGGAAGGGCCGCGTTAGTTTGTTAATAGCTAAAACGCGGCGTTATGCGGATCAGGAAATAAAGTTCAGACCTTGCTTTAACACCAGATCGCAGGCTTTGGTTTTTACCTTTTCAGCCAGAGGCGTCGTACCGATGTTATCCAGGTTAAGCTGCTGACCATCTTTGGTTTTTAGCAAACCCTGAATGCCATCCAGATAGTTGGTATCTTCTTTCTGTTCTTCGCTGTTCAGGCCCAGCTTCTCCAGGACCTGATTTTTGATGTTTTCCGCGTCGGTAACTGAAGCCAGTTTTTGCTTCGCGCAGTATTGCAAAATGCCTGCGGCATTGTTCATGTTGTCTGCGCTTAACGCTTGGTTGCCACTACCAAGCAGGTTAGTTAATGAGGCGAGCGACCAACCGCCTTCCTGTGTGGTGCTGTTTTGGTTGCCAAGTTCGCTGGCGGCGCTGGAAAGCGCATCTTTCCAGGACGCGGCATGCACCCCGGTGGAAATTAATGCGCTGGTGGCAATTGCACAGCACAGAAGGTGTTTAATAGTTTTCATCATCATTACTCAAGGTGGAATTGTGTCGCAGTATAGCGCCGGAAAGGAGGATTAATACTCTTTACCCGTTACCCGGCTACGATAGCTTTCCCAGTTAAAAATAACCCACAGACTGTTACCCAGTCGCATACGATCCATAACGCGTTCGCCCAGTAACTTGGTCATCTCGTCCATATTGCTGTTGGTCAGCATCCCGGTCGGGCGTTTGGAAGAAGAGCGGCGATCGACGATCTGGTTGATGATCACTTTTTCGTATTTCGATTCGGTCTGCACGCCGATCTCATCGATCACCAGCAGGTCAACGTTGCTCAGATCGTTAAGCAGTTGTTCTTCGCTGGTACCGCTATTTCTGAAGGTATCTTTCATCGCCGACATAATATCGGCCACGGTGATGATCAATACGGATTTACCGCGTAGCAGCAGTTCGTTGCAGATTGCCGCCGCCAGATGGTTTTTACCAGTTCCCGGCTTGCCAGAAAAGATAAAGCTGGCGATGTTGCCGTCGAACTCTTCGACATACTGGCGCGCTTTGCTCAACGCATTCATCTGCCCTTCGCACTCAACACGATAGTTCTCAAAGGAGCAGTTTTGATGCAGTGGACGAATGCCAGAGCGGTTAAAGGTACGCTGCATTTTCATCGCCCGATTCTCGCGCTCAAGAGCGGCGGCACGGAGCGCCCCTTGTTCTTTCTGCCACGCCAGAAGTTCTTCACCCGTTTTGAAGGCGGGTTTGATATGGGCTGGCATCATTTTTTGCAGACGTTGCATCAGGTCGCCAACGTTTTTCATCGTTACCCTCTGAATCCCGGTGGAATTTGGCTGTCAGGTTCACTGACTGTGTTCACATCTCGTTTCGTTAATCCGCCATTGCTGGCACGACCTATTTGCAGGCTGCGCGCCAGTTTTTGTTGCCACTGCACATGATGGAAGACTTTGCCTTCCGCCTGCCAATAAGAAATAAATGACGCCAGTTCTTCGGCGGTTACCGGCTCTTTTAGCGCCACGCCCCATAATGCCGCCTGACGGATAAAGTCGGTATCGGGTTGCCAGTCTGGGTACATGGCGAATTTACCCATGGGTACGGCAACGGGGGCGGCTTGCGGTTCCTGATAGAGTTGATCGTCCAGGGCCACGTCACTTCCCGGACGCGTCAGTTTTTCTTCCAACGCCAGCAGTTCAGCAAGACGCGCGGGCGTAACGGCATAAAACGCCGGGGCATTGTTGGCAAATACGGCAACCATGCCGCCTTCTGCTTTTGCCAGAACGGTTTGGTGATCGTGTACCAGGGCGTCAATACCAACGACGTCCGGGGTCAAAACTCTGGAGGACATACTGTTTCTCAATATGGAACGATGAACGAGAAGGGAGATTACTTTTATAGTAACACACGGATGAGGCCAGGCAGCCTCTCATCCATGTGCTTTAAGCGAGGCAATTTTATACGCGGGGGCGCTTGCGGTACAACCACAATCCAGGAACGGAAAGACCGATGGATAACGCGCCAACAATTGATGAAGCGGTAAGAAAGTTAGTTAACAGGGTAATCATTAACGGCTCGCTGTAACCTAACTGACTGATTTTTACCGCTGAAATCATTGCAGTATACGCCGGGATGCCCGGGAACATCGGAATGACAGCCGCCACGGTAAAGACTTTCGGGTGCGCCAGATACCAGCGCGACCACTGAATACCAATGGTGCCGACCAGTAGCGAAGCCATAAACGTCGACCACTCAATATTGAGTCCAGTAGTCATTAAAATCATTCGCGAACCATGACCCATCGCGCCAAGCAGCGTACACCAGCGTAATGCCCGGATTGGCACGTTGAACACCATCGCAAAGCCGACTGCTGGGATTGCCGCGAGAATCATATCCTGCGCTAATGCTAATAGAAATTCGATTACACCCATCCGCGTAGCCCCCAAATTGTGAGTGCCATCACCACGCCAACGCAGGTTGCCAGTGTCAGCAGGCTGGCAATCGCCCAGCGTGCCAGTCCGGTATTTATATGACCTTTAAACATATCGGCTACAGCATTTATCAACGGAAAACCCGGCACCAGTAAAAGAACACTGGCCGCCATTGCCACAGTAGGCGTATGACTGAATGTCGGAAGTTGTAGAAGAAGGCCAGAAATTGTGGTGGCGGCGAAGGCAGTGATGCAAAAGTTTATTTGTGGATGGAGGTGGCGTTGTGCCAGTAGCTGGCGGATATACATGGCGATCATACTGGCGAAGAATGTAATCAACGCACCATCCCAACCACCGTTATTCAGTTTACAGAAACAGGCGCAAGAGAGTCCCACCATCAAAGCGACCAGCCAACGCGGATAGCGCAGGGGATGTATTTGGCTAAAACGTTTCTCAACACCTTTGTAATCCAGCAGCTTATGTTCCGCCAGAATCACAATGTGTTGTACCTCAGTAACCACATGCATATTAATGCCGCGATCGTGGTTTTTGCGCGTAGATGTCAGACATTGACCATCTTTAATGGTGGTCAGCACTATGGCGTTCGAAGAGATAGAACTTTCGACGCAGTCCATCCCTAACGCCCGACCCAGTCGTGAAGAAAGCTCGTCAACCAACGCACTTTCCGCACCATGTTGTAAAAGAAATAACCCGCACTGGATACATAGCCGTGTAACGGCTCGCTGTTGCTCTGTTTGCATAACTCGCCCTTTGTCATAGACGCGTTGCGTATTTTTCAAAAAATGAGAACCCTTTTGTATCACGAAGCATGACTGTTTTGACGTTGGTTAAGATCAAAATTGCGCTGATTAATCCTGGTTGCGGTGATGAGTTCGCTGAAGGGAAGCGATGCAAGTTTTGAGTGGAATAAATAATTTCATGAATATTATCATTAAAATGAATTTATCGTTTTGTTTTTACGCGATTGAGTAATGGCTGATGAAATAATTTTTTTTCGGAACCGGGTAAGAAATATCCTTCAGTTTTTATTGGTTTTTTTCTTGATATTCTGGTTAAAGGATTTTCATTTAACTTTTATTCGTTATTTTAAATGATATCTTAAACTGATTGATTTTGAGGGTTTTGATTAAGTATTTCTAACAACATAATTTAGATATTTTAAATGTGTCAGAGGTATTTTTCCAGGTTATTATTTGATGCTAGTCTCCTGAAACATACAAAGGATTTTTTGTGTGGCTGGGGTAAACTGATATGAAGTGAATGCTAAGGATAAATTATTCGCTCAATCTATTAATTTGTTGGAGTCATTTGAAGGGTGAATGTCCTGAATAAACCATCATAATTTATAGACAGTGGATATGGAGGATATATGTTGCCAGGATGCTGCAAAAATGGAATTGTTATCAGTAAAATACCCGTTATGCAGGCAGGGTTAAAAGAGGTCATGAGGACCCATCTCCCTGAATACGATATAACGAGTAGCACCTCTGCGGAGGAGCTGACCATATTACAATTACGTCGTGCTGGGTTAGTTATTGCCGATTTAGCCGGACAAACAGAAGATCCGCGTTCTGTTTGTGAACATTACTATTCATTGATCTCACAATACCGGGAAATTCATTGGGTTTTCATGGTTTCGCGAGCCTGGTACTCTCAGGCGGTGGAGCTGCTTATGTGTCCAACTGCGACGTTACTGTCCGATATCGAGCCCATTGAGAATCTGGTCAAGACCGTTCGTTCCGGCAATGTCCATGCAGATCGCATCAGCGCCATGCTGACTTCGCCTGCAATGCCGGAAATTCAGGAAGTTGGTTATCGCACCGTGATTCTTACCCTTTCTGAACGCAAGGTACTGCGGCTGTTAGGTAAAGGATGGGGCATCAACCAAATAGCTTCATTGCTTAAGAAAAGCAATAAAACCATCAGCGCACAAAAAAACAGTGCGATGCGTCGGCTGGCAATTCACAGTAACGCTGAGATGTATGCATGGATTAATAGCGCACAGGGGGCAAGGGAACTTAACTTGCCTTCTGTTTATGGAGATGCCGCGGAATGGAACACAACCGAATTAAGAAGAGAAATGTCGCACTCATAGAAAAGTGCGTCATGAGCAGTATCGGTATTGAGAGTTTATTCAGAAAGTTTGCGGGTAATCCTTATAAACTCTATACGTACACCAGCCAGGAGGCTTTTCAGGATGCTATGTCGCGGGTTTCATTTGCGGCGGTCATTTTTTCTTTTTCTGCCATGAGAACTGAGCGCAGGGAGGGATTATCTTGTCTGACTGAGCTGGCAATCAAATTTCCACGTACCCGGCGTTTGGTTATTGCGGATGATGATATTGAAGCGCGGTTGATTGGCTCATTATCGCCTTCTCCTTTGGATGGTGTGTTAAGTAAAGCATCAACACTGGATGTTTTTCACCAGGAGCTGTTTCTGTCATTAAATGGCGTACGTCAGGCGACCGATCGACTGAACAACCAGTGGTATATTAATCAAAGCCGGACGCTGAGCCCGACGGAGAGGGAAATATTACGGTTTATGTCGCGTGGCTACTCAATGACGCAAATTGCTGAACAGCTTAAACGGAATATAAAAACGATCCGCGCGCATAAATTTAATGTGATGTCGAAACTGGGTGTCAGTTCTGATGCCGGATTGCTTGAGGCGGCAGATATTCTGTTATGTATGCGGATTTCAGAAACAAGTAATGTGTTGCATCCATATTAATCTACTTAATGCCGGGTTTATCCTCCCGGCAGTGTGCTTATTTCAGCGTGCAATCCCCACACTGTTGCACATCCGGTAAGCGATAACGCTGGCAACAGGTGCGGCGCACCAGCAGGCCGTCGCGCAGCACGACTGTGCGCCACAATGGATTATCTTCGCCGCTGGAGAGCGTTTTCTCAAAGAACAGGGCATGGCGGAGCGATTCAACTAACGCCTCGCCAAGCAACTGCTTCATCTCAGTCAGATACCAGTTAATCAAATAACCGGTATTACTCCAGATAAGTTTGCCGTTAATTTCACCTGTCGCTTCTAATGCCTGCACAACCGGAACCAGCGCCTGGCTGATTAACGTTTCCATTCGCTGCTGTGGCGAATGTGATGTTGCGTTTTTATCTTCACACACATCGACCCAGAAACAGGCAGCACGACCGGTTTCGTGAAACTCAACGTGGAAATGTTCCGGGGAAAGATCTAACGCTTTATCCTGCGTCAGCAGCGCCAGCATTAATGGCGGCACCATCAGGCCGATATACCACTGCGCCCACAGTGAGATTAGCGGTTTGTTCTCGCGGATCATCATTGGTTGATTGCGGTAGATATGATCGGAGTAGACCGCCAGTAGAGAACTTAGCGCATTGGGAGAGGACCATTGCGCCAGCGTCATGGCACTAAGCGGGGCGGGTTCATCCAGACGGATAAACTCCAGCAAATGTTCACGATGTTCGGCGATCGTCGCGCGAACCGCTTGTGCAAGCGTGGGATCTTGCGGCTTGAGATGCGTTCGCCAGATAACATCTTCATAGAGCGGTGCGGAACGATAGGTCATAATAGTGATAGTAATCTAAATGATAATGATTGCTAATCCTATCGATAGGTTTACCCGATATCAAGGGATTTCTCTGGCTTGCAAATGATAAAAATTATCATATGATATTGGTTATCATTATCAATAAAAGAGATCAAACCATGTTGCAACGTATGCTGGGCAGTGGCTGGGGAGTGTTGCTGCCAGGATTGCTGATTGCAGGGCTGATGTATGCGGATTTATCGCCGGATCAGTGGCGGATTGTGATTCTGATGGGATTAGTATTGACGCCGGTGATGCTGTATCACAAACAATTACGGCACTACGTTTTGCTACCATCGTGCCTGGCGCTTATTTCTGGCGTTATGCTGATGATAATGAACGGGAATCAGGGATGATAAAACAGGGAAGGAAGTAAAGATAATTGGTGCGAGGGGGGGGACTTGAACCCCCACGTCCGTAAGGACACTAACACCTGAAGCTAGCGCGTCTACCAATTCCGCCACCTTCGCACAGTCATCTTACTTTTTTGATATCGCCTCGTTTGGTGCGAGGGGGGGGACTTGAACCCCCACGTCCGTAAGAACACTAACACCTGAAGCTAGCGCGTCTACCAATTCCGCCACCTTCGCCCAGTGCGAGCAATATCAACGTGGTTTTTGGTGCGAGGGGGGGGACTTGAACCCCCACGTCCGAAAGGACACTAACACCTGAAGCTAGCGCGTCTACCAATTCCGCCACCTTCGCATACCATCAATTCTTAAAAAAGAATTGCTACCACGGAGGCGCATTCTAGTGGTTTTCAGCTTTTCGTCAATAGTTAATTATCGCCTGATGTGTAATTGCTGGAAAAATGGCCATCAGCGGATTGTGGATAATTCGTTTGTCGGTCGGATAAAGCGTTCACGCCGCATCCAACACGGCATACGGGCGCAGATGCCAGATGCGACGCAGGCGCGTCTTATCTGGCCTACGGGTAATACAGGTCTTGTAGGTTGGATAAGGCGTTCACGCCGCATCCAACACGACATGCGGCGACAGGTGCCAGATACTTAACCTTTCTTCGCCTGGCGGGTCATAATGGCGCGATACACCTTGAAGCGCCCGGTTTGCGCGATAACTTCATGGAAGCCAAATGTCTCATCCAGCACATCCGGATAAGGCAGGAAGGCGTTCGCTACAATTCGCAGCTCGCCGCCGCTGTTAAGATGACGCACCGCGCCGCGAATCAGCGTTTGCGCCGCATCCAGGCTGGTTTGCATCCCATCGTGGAACGGCGGGTTGGAGATGATCATATCAAAACGACCTTTCACTTCGGAAAAGACGTTGCTGGCAAAGACTTCACCTTCAACACCGTTGGCAGCAAGCGTCGCACGGCTGGCTTCTACCGCTGGCGCAGAGACATCGCACAGAGTGAGACGAATCTTCGGTGAGTGGCGCGCAAAGGCAACCGAAAGCACGCCCGCGCCACAGCCGACATCCAGCACTTTACCTTTGGTGTGCGGAGTTAACGTCGAGAGCAGCAACTGGCTACCGACATCCAGACCGTCGCGGCTAAACACGCCAGGCAGCGTTTTGACCGTCAGGCCATCGACGCTGTATTCGCCCCAGAATTTATCGGCATCAAACACCGGCTGTTTTTCCAGACGACCAAAATAGAGGCCACAGCGACGGGCGCTGTCGACTTTATTCAACGGCGCATAATCGGCCAGCATCTGCTCGGCGCTGCGCACGCCGCTGCGGTTTTCACCAACAACAAAAATATCCGTCCCCACCGGCAGCAGAGAAAGTAAATTCATCAACTGGAACTGGGCTTCTGGTTTATTCTTCGGCCAGTAGTAAATCAGCGTATCGCAATCTGCGACATCATCCGCTGTGGCGACCAGACTAAAACGGGCGTTATCCCCCATCTGGCGGCTTAACACCTGCCAGTGGTGGAATTGCTGGGTATGAGCACGGCTGGCCGCGGTATCTAAACGCGCGGGCAGGTCATCCTGTAAGTCTCCGGCAAACAGAATACGGCTTTGTTCGAAATCATCACTGTGACGCAGCAAGACTTCACTTGCCGGGGTAAATGCAGACATGGAATGCTCCTCAATTGATACTGGCGGCGATTATAGCCATATGTTGGCGCGGTATCGACGAATTTGCTATATTTGCGCCCCTGACAACAGGAGCGATTCGCTATGACATCCCGACGAGACTGGCAGTTACAGCAACTGGGCATTACCCAGTGGTCGCTGCGTCGCCCTGGCGCGTTGCAGGGGGAGATTGCCATTGCGATCCCGGCACACGTCCGTCTGGTGATGGTGGCAAACGATCTTCCCGCCCTGACCGATCCACTGGTGAGCGACGTTCTGCGTGCATTAACCGTCAGCCCCGATCAAGTGCTGCAACTGACGCCAGATAGGATCGCGATGCTGCCGCAAGGCAGTCGCTGCAACAGCTGGCGGTTGGGTACTGACGAACCGCTATCACTGGAAGGCGCTCAGGTGGCATCACCGGCGCTCACCGAATTACGGGCAAACCCAACGGCACGCGCCGCATTATGGCAACAAATTTGCACATATGAACACGATTTCTTCCCTCGAAACGACTGATTTACCAGCGGCTTTCCACATTGAACAACGCGCCCACGCCTTTCCGTGGAGTGAAAAAACGTTTGCCAGCAATCAGGGCGAGCGTTATCTCAACTTTCAGTTAACGCAAAACGGCAAAATGGCGGCGTTTGCGATTACGCAAGTGGTGCTGGATGAAGCTACATTGTTCAATATTGCGGTCGATCCCGAGTATCAGCGTCAGGGGCTGGGAAGGGCGCTGCTGGAACATCTGATCGACGAACTGGAAAAACGCGGCGTGGCGACGCTCTGGCTGGAAGTCCGTGCCTCAAACGCTGCCGCCATTGCCCTGTACGAAAGTTTAGGCTTTAACGAGGCGACGATTCGCCGCAATTACTACCCCACCACGGACGGTCGCGAAGACGCCATCATCATGGCGTTGCCAATCAGTATGTAAGACAAGGTGGAATAATGAAGTGGGACTGGATTTTCTTTGATGCCGATGAAACGCTGTTTACCTTTGACTCATTCACCGGCTTGCAGCGGATGTTTCTTGACTACAGCGTCACCTTTACCGCTGAGGATTTTCAGGACTATCAGGCCGTTAACAAGCCACTGTGGGTGGATTATCAAAACGGCGCGATCACTTCATTACAGCTTCAGCACGGGCGTTTTGAAAGTTGGGCCGAACGGCTGAACGTCGAGCCGGGTAAACTCAACGATGCCTTTATTAATGCGATGGCAGAAATCTGCACGCCGCTGCCGGGCGCGGTTTCCCTGCTTAACGCCATTCGTGGTAACGCCAAAATCGGCATAATCACCAACGGTTTTAGCGCCTTGCAGCAAGTGCGTCTGGAACGCACGGGCCTGCGTGATTACTTCGATTTGCTGGTGATTTCCGAAGAAGTTGGCGTTGCCAAACCGAATAAGAAAATTTTCGATTATGCGCTGGAACAGGCGGGTAATCCTGACCGTTCACGCGTGCTGATGGTTGGCGACACTGCCGAGTCCGATATTCTCGGTGGCATCAACGCCGGGCTTGCGACCTGCTGGCTGAATGCGCACAATCGCGAGCAACCAGAAGGCATCGCGCCCACCTGGACCGTCTCTTCGTTGCACGAACTGGAGCAGCTCCTGTGTAAACACTGATTGCCTCCCCCCCGTTGATGGGTAAAATAGCCGCAATTTTTCGTTTTCAACAAGCGCGGCGCGATGCCGCTTACTCAAGAAGAAAGAATTATGACGTTGTCTCCTTATTTGCAAGAGGTGGCGAAGCGCCGCACTTTTGCCATTATTTCTCACCCGGACGCCGGTAAAACTACCATCACCGAGAAGGTGCTGCTGTTCGGACAGGCCATTCAGACCGCCGGTACGGTAAAAGGCCGTGGTTCCAACCAGCACGCTAAGTCGGACTGGATGGAGATGGAAAAGCAGCGTGGGATCTCCATTACTACGTCTGTGATGCAGTTTCCGTATCACGATTGCCTGGTTAACCTGCTCGACACCCCGGGGCACGAAGACTTCTCGGAAGATACCTATCGTACCCTGACGGCGGTGGACTGCTGCCTGATGGTTATCGACGCTGCAAAAGGTGTTGAAGATCGTACCCGTAAGTTGATGGAAGTTACCCGTCTGCGCGATACACCGATCCTCACCTTTATGAACAAACTTGACCGTGATATCCGCGACCCGATGGAGCTGCTCGATGAAGTTGAGAACGAGCTGAAAATCGGCTGCGCACCGATCACCTGGCCGATTGGCTGCGGCAAGCTGTTTAAAGGCGTTTACCACCTTTATAAAGATGAAACCTATCTCTATCAGAGCGGTAAAGGCCACACCATTCAGGAAGTCCGCATTGTTAAAGGGCTGAATAACCCGGATCTCGACGCAGCTGTTGGTGAAGATCTGGCACAGCAGCTGCGTGACGAACTGGAACTGGTGAAAGGCGCATCTAACGAGTTTGACAAAGAGCTGTTCCTTGCGGGCGAAATCACCCCGGTATTCTTCGGTACTGCGCTGGGTAACTTCGGCGTCGATCATATGCTGGATGGCCTGGTGGAGTGGGCGCCTGCGCCGATGCCGCGTCAGACCGATACCCGTACCGTAGAAGCGAGCGAAGATAAATTTACCGGCTTCGTATTTAAAATTCAGGCCAACATGGACCCGAAACACCGCGATCGCGTGGCGTTTATGCGTGTGGTGTCCGGTAAATATGAAAAAGGCATGAAACTGCGCCAGGTGCGCACCGCGAAAGATGTGGTGATCTCCGACGCGCTGACCTTTATGGCAGGCGACCGTTCGCATGTTGAAGAAGCGTATCCGGGCGACATCCTTGGTCTGCACAACCACGGCACCATTCAGATCGGCGACACCTTTACCCAGGGCGAGATGATGAAGTTCACCGGTATTCCGAACTTCGCGCCAGAACTGTTCCGTCGTATCCGGCTGAAAGATCCGCTGAAGCAAAAACAGCTGCTCAAAGGGCTGGTACAGCTTTCCGAAGAGGGCGCGGTGCAGGTGTTCCGTCCGATCTCCAACAACGATCTGATCGTTGGTGCGGTTGGTGTGCTGCAGTTTGATGTGGTGGTATCGCGCCTGAAGAGCGAATACAACGTCGAAGCGGTGTATGAGTCAGTCAACGTCGCCACCGCTCGCTGGGTAGAATGCGCGGACGCGAAGAAATTCGAAGAGTTCAAGCGTAAGAACGAAAGCCAACTGGCGCTGGATGGCGGCGACAACCTCGCTTACATCGCTACCAGCATGGTCAACCTGCGCTTGGCGCAGGAGCGTTACCCGGACGTTCAGTTCCACCAGACCCGCGAGCATTAATTCTTGCCTCCAGGGCGCGGTATCCGCCGCGCCCTGTCAATTTCCCTTCCTTATTAGCCGCTTGCGGAATGTTCTTAAAACATTAGCTTTTGCTTATGTTTGCGCGTTTTTTAGTCGATACGGCGAGCGGTTTCAAAATTGTGATCTATATTTAACAAAGTGATGACATTTTTGACGGCTTTAAATACCGATCAATACGTAGATATCAGTATTTAAAACCGTTAACTGTCATCCGATTGATATTAATAACTGATTCAGAGGCTGTAATGGTCGTTATTCATCACTCATCGCTTTTGTGATGGCGACCATTGACTTCTGTACAGGGTGAAGTCTCTCCCTTTCAGCAATGCAACCTCGTGTTGCCTGGCTCAAATTACGAGCAAACATACAGGAATAAATCGATGACTATGACAAGACTGAAGATTTCGAAAACTCTGCTGGCTGTAATGTTGACCTCTGCCGTCGCGACCGGCTCTGCCTACGCAGAAAACAGCGCGCAGACAACCAATGAAAGCGCAGGGCAAAAAGTCGATAGCTCTATGAATAAAGTCGGTAATTTCATGGATGACAGCGCCATCACCGCGAAAGTGAAGGCGGCCCTGGTGGATCATGACAACATCAAGAGCACTGATATCTCTGTCAAAACCGATCAAAAAGTGGTGACCCTGAGTGGTTTCGTTGAAAGCCAGGCCCAGGCCGAAGAGGCTGTGAAAGTGGCGAAAGGCGTTGAAGGCGTGACCTCTGTCAGCGACAAACTGCACGTTCGCGACGCTAAAGAAGGTTCTGTGAAGGGCTATGCGGGTGACACCGCCACCACCAGTGAAATCAAAGCCAAACTACTGGCGGATGACATAGTCCCTTCCCGTCATGTGAAAGTTGAAACCACCGACGGCGTGGTTCAGCTCTCCGGTACCGTCGATTCCCAGGCACAAAGCGACCGTGCTGAAAGTATCGCCAAAGCGGTAGATGGTGTGAAAAGCGTTAAAAATGATCTGAAAACTAAGTAATTCGTCGTAATTCGTTCTCCCGAACTTTGTCGGGAGGCGCGATGTGCACCACACTAAAAATATCGCATTGAGTGATTTTCACGCTCATATCAAGCGGTGACATTAACTATGGTAAAGGAGACGCTTATGTTTCGTTGGGGCATCATATTTCTGGTTATCGCGTTAATCGCCGCCGCACTTGGGTTTGGTGGTCTGGCCGGTACCGCTGCAGGCGCAGCTAAAATTGTCTTTGTCGTCGGGATTATTCTGTTCCTGGTGAGTTTGTTTATGGGCCGAAAACGACCCTAGATTTCAAACTATTAAGAAAATTTTATACAAGGCCAGTCCAGCGGACTGGCTTTTGCGGTTTTAGCGAATAATAAATTGCGTTACTTTGTCAGTCTTTCACAACAAAAACAGGAAGGCAGAGGTGGGGCAGCGAATACCTGTAACGCTTGGTAATATTGCGCCGTTGTCGCTAAGGCCGTTCCAGCCTGGACGAATTGCTCTGGTGTGCGAAGGCGGCGGGCAGCGTGGAATTTTCACGGCTGGTGTGCTGGATGAGTTTATGCGCGCGCAGTTTAATCCTTTCGATCTTTATCTCGGCACATCTGCCGGGGCGCAGAACCTTTCGGCATATATCTGCAATCAGCCCGGTTACGCGCGCAAAGTCATCATGCGCTATACCACAAAACGCGAATTTTTCGATCCAGTGCGCTTTGTACGTGGAGGAAATCTTATCGATCTCGACTGGCTGGTGGAGGCCACCGCAAGCCAGATGCCGTTGCAAATGGACACCGCCGCGCGGCTGTTTGACAGCGGTAAATCCTTTTATATGTGTGCCTGTCGTCAGGATGACTACGCGCCGAATTACTTTTTACCAACCAAACAAAACTGGCTGGATGTGATTCGCGCCTCCAGTGCGATACCTGGTTTTTATCGTAGCGGAGTGTCGCTGGAAGGCATTAACTACCTGGATGGTGGGATCAGTGATGCGATTCCGGTTAAAGAGGCGGCAAGGCAGGGAGCAAAAACGTTGGTCGTCATCCGCACCGTGCCGTCACAAATGTACTACACGCCGCAGTGGTTCAAGCGCATGGAACGCTGGCTGGGTGACAGTAGCCTGCAGCCGCTGGTCAATCTGGTGCAGCATCATGAAACCAGCTATCGTGACATTCAGCAGTTTATTGAGAAACCACCGGGCAAGCTGCGGATATTCGAAATTTATCCGCCGAAGCCATTGCATAGTATTGCGCTCGGTAGTCGGCTTCCGGCACTGCGCGAAGACTATAAACTTGGGCGTTTATGCGGTCGTTATTTCCTCGCCACGGTTGGCAAGCTATTAACTGAAAAAGCGCCGCTTACCCGCCATCTGGTGCCAGTGGTGACGCCGGAATCGATAGTCATTCCGCCTGCGCCAGTCGCCAACGATACGCTGGTTACCGAAGTGAGCGACGCTCCGCAGGCGAACGACCCGACATTTAACAATGAGGATCTGGCTTGATTTGCCGTTTTATCGACACCCACTGCCATTTTGATTTCCCGCCGTTTAGCGGCGATGAAGAGGCCAGCCTGCAACGCGCGGCACAAGCGGGCGTAGGCAAGATCATTGTTCCGGCAACCGAGGCGGCAAATTTTGCCCGCGTGTTGGCACTGGCGGAAAATTATCAGCCACTGTATGCCGCATTGGGCTTGCATCCGGGTATGTTGGAAAAACATAACGATGCATCGCTGGATCAGTTACAGCAGGCGCTGGAAAGGCATCCGACGAAGGTGGTAGCGGTGGGGGAGATCGGCCTGGATCTCTTTGGCGACGATCCGCAATTTGAGAGGCAGCAGTGGTTGCTCGACGAACAACTGAAACTGGCGAAACGCTACGCTCTGCCGGTGATCCTTCATTCACGGCGCACGCACGACAAACTGGCGATGCATCTTAAGCGTCACGATTTGCCGTGCACTGGCGTGGTTCACGGTTTTTCCGGCAGCTTGCAGCAGGCCGAACGGTTTGTACAGCTGGGCTACAAAATTGGCGTAGGCGGTACTATCACCTATCCACGCGCCAGTAAAACCCGCGATGTCATCGCAAAATTACCGCTGGCATCGTTGTTGCTGGAAACCGACGCGCCGGATATGCCGCTCAACGGTTTTCAGGGGCAGCCTAACCGCCCGGAGCAGGCTGCCCGTGTGTTTGCTGTGCTTTGCGAGTTACGCCCGGAACCTGCGGATGAGATTGCCGAAGTGTTGCTTAATAACACGTATGCGGTGTTTAACGTATGTGGGTAGTTTGTCTTTCGTGTCGGATAAGGCGTTCACGCCGCATCCGGCATGTCACAAATACAGCGCCGGAAATATCAACCGGCTCACCCCGCGCTCCCGTAACGCATCAGCCAACTGCTCAACGTCTTCCGGTGTGGCGCTCGCCCAGCTTTGCGCCTCGCCATACACGCCGTGGGCATGAAACGCGTTCAGGCGAACCGGAACATCGCCAAGCCCCTTGATAAACGCCGCCAGTTCTTCGATGTGTTGCAAAAAATCCACCTGGCCTGGAATTACCAGCAAACGCAGTTCCGCCAGCTTGCCGCGCTCTGCCAGCAAACAGATGCTGCGCTTAATCTGCTGATTATCGCGTCCGGTTAGCTGTTGATGGCACGCGCTCCCCCACGCTTTGAGATCGAGCATCGCGCCGTCGCACACCGGGAGTAATTTTTCCCAGCCGGTTTCGCTCAACATACCGTTACTGTCCACGAGGCAGGTGAGATGGCACAGTTGCGGATCGTTTTTGATGGCAGTAAACAGCGCCACCACAAACGGCAGCTGGGTCGTGGCTTCGCCGCCGCTCACCGTTATCCCTTCAATAAACAGCACCGCTTTGCGGACATGGCTAAGCACCTCGTCCACGCTCATGGATTGCGCCATTGGCGTGGCATGTTGCGGACACATCTTCAGGCAGGTATCACATTGCTCGCAGACCATAGCGTTCCACAGCACTTTGCCGTCAACAATCTGCAACGCCTGATGCGGACACTGTGGCACGCACTCTCCGCAATCATTACAGCGCCCCATCGTCCACGGATTGTGACAATTTTTGCAGCGCAGATTGCAGCCCTGCAAAAACAGAGCCAGACGACTGCCTGGCCCGTCAACGCAGGAGAAGGGGATAATCTTACTGACTAAAGCGCATCTGCTGTTCATGGCTTATCACGCGCGGCTGGCGTTCCAGAATACGAGTGTTACGTGCGGCCTCTTCGCCCAGCCAGGTGGTGTTGGTGCGTGAACCTTCGGCGCGATATTTTTCTAAATCCGACAAACGCACCATATAACCGGTAACGCGAACCAGATCGTTACCGCTGATATTGGCGGTAAACTCACGCATTCCGGCTTTAAAGGCACCGAGGCAAAGCTGTACCAGCGCCTGCGGATTACGTTTGATGGTTTCATCGAGCGTCAGAATGTCGCTGATGCCGGAATAATAATAAGCATGATGCGGGGCGACAGTTTGCAGATGGGTGATCGGATCTGGCTCATCGCCATACGGCAAGCGTGCGCCCGGCGTGGTGCCGATATCAGAACTGATCCCCGACTGTGCGTGCAACATGGCGCGTTTTTGCCAGCCATATTTCACAGGGGTATTGGCGACAAACTCCGCCAGTTGCGCGCTGATGCGATAACCCACTTCATTTGCAGCGGTTTCTTTACCGTAGCGCGCGGCAATCCCTTCTTTCTCGCACAGCAAGTTAACCGCTTCCGCCAGCCCATACATGCCAAACATTGGCACAAAACGTTCAGGGTTAATCAGCCCTTCTTTCACCAGGAAGCTATTCTCAAAGAAGTGTGATTGTTGATAGAGGAATTCACACCGCGCATCGATGATGGCGATCTGCTGTTGGCAGTAGTGCGGTAGAGTGCGCGTAAAGAAGTCTTCCAGCGATTCACTGCGCTCGGCAATGGCTTTCAGGTTAAGGCGCACCAGCGTGCTGCCACCCCCCGCCAGCGGCAGTGAGTTGTAACAGCTCACAATCCCGTAGCCCCCTTTTGTGAAAATTTTATCATGCACCGGACCGTTGGCGATGTGCGGTTTGCTACATTCACAGATGTTTTTCGCCACTTCCAGCAGCAGGTCATCAGGGGTAATTTCAGGATCGTAGATAAAGGTCAGGTTCGGTGAAACCTGCTTCAGCTCCGCGTCTGCGCGTAAAATCGCTCGGGTAATAGGCGAGTCAGACGGGCCGATATTGGCGTGCATAAAGGCATCTGGCAGGGTTCTGTCGAGGTAACGCCAGAAACGTTTTATTCGAATGTCGATCTCGTCTTGTGTTAGAATTCTAACATACGGTTGCAACAACGCATCCAGCTGCCCCAGGTAGACCGGCATCGATGTGACCGAAGGGACATGATGATAAAGAATGGTCAACAGAGAGAGCGCGTCATCAAGATCTTTCGCGCCTTCCAGCTCCAGCCATTCGGAACCGTTCGCCAGAAAACGGGCGTAATCGGGTAAGACATAGCGCGGTTTGTACGGCGCATGACCTTCAAACATATCGCAGATTACGCCTTCATCCAGCGCGCGGCGGGCTTCGGCAGGCAGCTGCGGATAAGGCAGATTGTTTTCTGCTTCCAGCGCCAGAAAATGGCGTTTCTGCTCCGGACTAAGCACCGGGCTTGTGACAATTTGCTGGCAACGTTGTTGCAGTGCAATCTCGTGAGAAGTGGGCATCTTCTTTTCCTTTTATGCCAAAGGTGATGCGCCATTGTAAGAAGTTTCGTGATGTTCACTTTGATCCTGATGCGTTTGTCACCATCGGTGCATTCATTTGAAAGTGAATTATTTGAACCAGATCGCATTACCGTAATGCAAATTTGTAAGTAGATTTTCTTAATTGTGATGTATATCGAAGTGTGTTGCGGAGTCGATGTTAGAATACTAACAAACTCGCAAGGTGAATTTTATTGGCGACAAGCCAGGAGAATGAAATGACTGATCTGAAAACAAGCAGCCTGCGTGCACTGAAATTGATGGACCTGACCACCCTGAATGACGACGACACCGACGAGAAAGTGATCGCCCTGTGTCATCAGGCCAAAACTCCGGTCGGCAATACCGCTGCTATCTGTATCTATCCTCGCTTTATCCCGATTGCTCGCAAAACGCTGAAAGAGCAGGGCACCCCGGAAATCCGTATTGCTACGGTAACCAACTTCCCACACGGTAATGATGACATTGAAATTGCGCTGGCAGAAACCCGTGCGGCAATCGCCTACGGTGCTGATGAAGTTGACGTGGTGTTCCCGTACCGTGCGCTGATGGCGGGCAACGAGCAAGTTGGTTTTGATCTGGTGAAAGCCTGTAAAGAGGCTTGCGCGGCAGCGAATGTACTGCTGAAAGTGATCATCGAAACCGGCGAACTGAAAGACGAAGCGCTGATCCGCAAAGCGTCGGAAATCTCCATCAAAGCGGGTGCCGACTTCATCAAAACCTCTACCGGTAAAGTGGCAGTGAATGCGACGCCGGAAAGCGCGCGCATCATGATGGAAGTGATCCGTGATATGGGCGTAGAGAAAACCGTTGGTTTCAAACCGGCGGGTGGCGTGCGTACTGCGGAAGATGCGCAGAAATATCTCGCCATCGCAGATGAACTGTTCGGTGCTGACTGGGCAGATGCGCGTCACTACCGCTTTGGCGCTTCCAGCCTGCTGGCAAGCCTGCTGAAAGCGCTGGGCCACGGCGACGGTAAGAGCGCCAGCAGCTACTAAGTAAGATGCTTTGCGCCTGATGCGCTGCGCTTATCCGGCCTACGAGACGTATCACCCGTAGGCCGGATAAGGCGTAGACGCATCCGGCAAAAGCCGCCTCATACTCTTTTCCACGGGAGGTTACCTTGTTTCTCGCACAAGAAATTATTCGTAAAAAACGTGATGGTCATGCGCTGAGCGATGAAGAAATTCGTTTCTTTATCAACGGCATTCGCGACAACACTATCTCCGAAGGGCAGATTGCCGCCCTCGCGATGACCATTTTCTTCCACGATATGACGATGCCGGAGCGTGTCTCGCTGACCATGGCGATGCGAGATTCAGGAACCGTTCTCGACTGGAAAAGCCTGCATCTGAATGGCCCGATTGTTGATAAACATTCCACCGGTGGCGTCGGCGATGTCACTTCGTTGATGTTAGGGCCAATGGTCGCAGCCTGCGGCGGTTACATTCCGATGATCTCCGGTCGCGGCCTCGGTCATACTGGCGGCACGCTCGACAAACTGGAATCCATCCCTGGCTTCGACATCTTCCCGGATGACAACCGTTTCCGCGAAATCATTAAAGACGTCGGTGTGGCGATTATCGGCCAGACCAGCTCACTGGCTCCGGCGGATAAACGTTTCTACGCGACCCGCGATATTACCGCAACCGTGGACTCCATCCCGCTGATCACCGCCTCGATCCTGGCGAAGAAACTGGCGGAAGGTCTGGACGCGCTGGTGATGGACGTGAAAGTGGGTAGCGGCGCGTTTATGCCGACCTACGAACTCTCTGAAGCCCTTGCCGAAGCGATTGTTGGCGTGGCTAACGGCGCTGGCGTGCGCACCACCGCGCTGCTCACCGACATGAATCAGGTATTGGCCTCCAGTGCAGGTAACGCGGTTGAAGTACGTGAAGCGGTGCAGTTCCTGACGGGTGAGTATCGTAACCCGCGTCTGTTTGATGTCACGATGGCGCTGTGCGTGGAGATGCTTATCTCCGGTAAACTGGCGAAAGATGACGCCGAAGCGCGCGCAAAATTGCAGGCGGTGCTGGACAACGGTAAAGCGGCAGAAGTCTTTGGTCGTATGGTGGCAGCACAAAAAGGCCCGACCGACTTCGTTGAGAACTACGCGAAGTATCTGCCGACAGCGATGCTGACGAAAGCAGTCTATGCTGATACCGAAGGTTTTGTCAGTGAAATGGATACCCGTGCGCTGGGAATGGCAGTGGTTGCGATGGGCGGCGGTCGCCGTCAGGCATCTGACACCATCGATTACAGCGTCGGCTTTACTGATATGGCGCGTCTGGGCGACCAGGTAGACGGTCAGCGTCCGCTGGCGGTTATCCACGCGAAAGACGAAAACAGCTGGCAGGAAGCGGCGAAAGCGGTGAAAGCGGCAATTAAACTTGCCGATAAAGCACCGGAAAGCACACCAACTGTCTATCGTCGTATCAGCGAATAACGGTATACTGATCTGATCATTTAAATTTGAAGCACTGAGTACGGAGAACATATGAAACGTGCATTTATTATGGTGCTGGACTCATTCGGCATCGGCGCTACAGAAGATGCAGAACGCTTTGGTGACGTCGGGGCTGACACCCTGGGTCATATCGCAGAAGCTTGCGCCAAAGGCGAAGCTGATAAAGGTCGTAAAGGCCCGCTCAATCTGCCAAATCTGACCCGTCTGGGGCTGGCGAAAGCACATGAAGGTTCTACCGGTTTCATTCCGGCAGGAATGGACGGCAACGCTGAAGTTATCGGCGCGTACGCATGGGCGCACGAAATGTCATCCGGTAAAGATACCCCGTCCGGTCACTGGGAAATCGCCGGTGTCCCGGTTCTGTTTGAGTGGGGATACTTCTCCGATCACGAAAACAGCTTCCCGCAAGAGCTGCTGGATAAACTGGTTGAACGCGCTAACCTGCCAGGTTACCTCGGTAACTGCCACTCTTCCGGTACGGTCATCCTGGATCAACTGGGCGAAGAGCACATGAAAACCGGCAAGCCGATTTTCTATACCTCCGCTGACTCCGTGTTCCAGATTGCCTGCCATGAAGAAACTTTCGGTCTGGATAAACTCTACGAACTGTGTGAAATCGCCCGTGAAGAGCTGACCAACGGCGGCTACAACATCGGTCGTGTTATCGCTCGTCCGTTTATCGGCGACAAAGCCGGTAACTTCCAGCGTACCGGTAACCGTCACGACCTGGCCGTTGAACCGCCAGCACCGACCGTATTGCAAAAACTGGTTGATGAAAAACACGGCCAGGTGGTTTCTGTCGGTAAAATTGCAGACATCTACGCCAACTGCGGTATCACCAAAAAAGTGAAAGCGACCGGCCTGGACGCGCTGTTTGACGCCACTATCAAAGAGATGAAGGAAGCGGGTGATAACACCATTGTCTTCACTAACTTTGTTGACTTCGACTCTTCCTGGGGCCACCGTCGCGATGTCGCAGGCTATGCTGCGGGTCTGGAACTGTTCGACCGCCGTCTGCCGGAACTGATGTCTCTGCTGCGCGATGACGACATCCTGATCCTCACCGCTGATCACGGTTGTGATCCGACCTGGACCGGTACTGACCATACCCGTGAACACATTCCGGTACTGGTTTACGGCCCGAAAGTAAAACCGGGTTCGCTGGGTCACCGCGAAACCTTCGCGGATATCGGCCAGACTCTGGCAAAATATTTTGGTACTTCTGATATGGAATATGGCAAAGCCATGTTCTGATGGATTTGGGCGGAGCGTTGACTCCGCCTTTGTTATGTCACAAAAAGGATAAAACGATGGCTACCCCACACATTAATGCAGAAATGGGCGATTTCGCTGACGTAGTTTTGATGCCTGGCGACCCGCTGCGTGCGAAGTATATTGCTGAAACTTTCCTTGAAGATGCCCGTGAAGTGAACAACGTTCGCGGTATGCTGGGCTTCACCGGTACTTACAAAGGCCGCAAAATTTCCGTAATGGGTCACGGTATGGGTATCCCGTCCTGCTCCATCTACACCAAAGAACTGATCACCGATTTCGGCGTGAAGAAAATTATCCGCGTAGGTTCCTGTGGCGCTGTTCTGCCGCACGTAAAACTGCGTGACGTTGTTATCGGTATGGGTGCCTGCACCGATTCCAAAGTTAACCGCATCCGTTTTAAAGATCATGACTTCGCGGCTATCGCTGACTTCGACATGGTGCGTAACGCAGTAGATGCAGCTAAAGCACTGGGCGTTGATGCGCGCGTTGGTAACCTGTTCTCCGCTGACCTGTTCTACTCTCCGGACGGCGAAATGTTCGACGTGATGGAAAAATACGGCATCCTCGGCGTAGAAATGGAAGCGGCTGGTATCTACGGCGTGGCTGCAGAGTTTGGTGCGAAAGCACTGGCTATCTGCACCGTGTCTGACCATATCCGTACTCACGAGCAGACCACTGCTGAAGAGCGTCAGACCACCTTCAACGACATGATCAAAATCGCACTGGAATCCGTTCTGCTGGGCGATAAAGAGTAATTGTGTTTCGCTGAAAGGCGATTGTCGTGTTAAGCCGGAGCGGGAGACTGCTCCGGCTTTTTAGTATCTATTCATCAATAGCAACTGATTTATAGATTTACTATTATTTTTCATATGGATAGGAAATCAAATCCATTCAAGTATCTATTCACGAATCTATTCATTTATGTTCAACCGTCATCCAGTAAGGGCATATCAGCAACTCTGGCGGACAACCATAAATTCCTGCCATTTTGCATTTGATATTTGAGCTAAGCCGTTCCGTCTTTTCGATCCGTTTTAGAGAATTAATCGAGATACCTAACATTTTACTTACTTCAGCAAGCGATAATTTATGCCTGATACGCACGGCGGCTAGCCAGGATATACCCTGGCTGAACATTAAATTGATAATCTCCCGTTCCTGGTTCTCCAGATCGATCATATTTCCTTCCCTGGATATTTTAATGAGCGAGTTACCGTACCGCCCCCGCTATCCACGCCGACAACTCCCGTAGCTCTTTTTCCTGTTCAGGGAAGTCGACCAGCAGCGCTTCGCACTCCTGTTGCAGCATATCCGCGCGGTAAAGACAGCCTTGCAGCCGCCCAGCGAGAGCTTCCAGCGGCGCGGGGTTAAGGCTGTCGGTAAACACCTGGGCGCGGGTGATATGGCCTTTTTCAACGTCGAAATGCAGTTCTACGCCGCCCCAGGTAAAGCGTTCGTCCAGCAGATGCGAGAACGCCGGAGCCTGACCGAAGTTCCACTCCCAGCTACTCTGGCGGGCAAAGGTTTCGGCGAAGTTCGGCAAGTCTGGCGTTTTGTCCGGGGAGATGATTTCCGCTTCTGTGCGCTCGCCATAATGGGCGAAAAAGGCCTCGGTTATGGCCTCGCAAACCTGCTCATGGGTAATTCCCGGTAGCAGCTCGGTCAGATTGGTCACGCGGGAACGTACTGAAGTAATGCCTTTCGCCGCCAGTTTCTTTTTATCCGGATTGAGATAGTTTGCCAGGCGGCTGAGGTCGGCATTGAGCAGCAAGGTGCCGTGGTGGAAACCGCGATCCTTGGTTTCGCGATAGGCCGAGCCAGAGACTTTGCGGTCGCCTTCGGCGGTTTTGACCACCAGATCGTTGCGCCCAGAAGCTTCTGCGGTGACGCCGAGCGCGTTCAGCGCATTAAGCACAATCTCCGTGGAGATGGTTTTATCGTACTCCGGTTTGCCAGCCATAAACGTAAAACAGGTATTGCCGAGATCGTGGAACACCGCGCCGCCACCGCTGCTGCGCCGTGCCAGGCGGACGTTATCTTCTTCCATCCGTCGGGTATTACACTCTTTCCACGGGTTTTGCGCACGACCAATCACTACCGTGTCGGCATTGCGCCAGAGAAACAGAACGCGCTGCGTGGCGGGCATCTGGCGAAAAATACACTCTTCCACCGCCAGGTTAAACCACGGATCGTAAGAGTCAGAGATGAGCAGGCGTAATGTGGACATAACGATTTCCTTTCTTGTAGTAATGGGTCACTCTTTTTTC
This sequence comes from Escherichia sp. E1130, assembly GCF_005781065.1. Classification (NCBI taxonomy): domain Bacteria; kingdom Pseudomonadati; phylum Pseudomonadota; class Gammaproteobacteria; order Enterobacterales; family Enterobacteriaceae; genus Escherichia; species Escherichia sp. E1130. The sequence continues at coordinate 239,077 of NZ_VATL01000004.1, read as the reverse complement.
TCGCTTTCTTCCTCTTCCGGTACCGGTTTGCTGGCGGTTAACAGGAAGGGCGATTGCTGCCAGCGGGTACGTTTACCCTGCAACAGTGTGCGAGTTAGCACCACACCGATTGCCAGCGAGAGCAGCAGCATCAGGCGTAGAATATTGGTGGTGTTATCCACCTGTTTGGCTTCGGTGGCGAGCGTATGGGTATCGAGCGTGAGGCGCAGATAGCCGAGCGGTCCATTTTTCCCCTTAATCGGTTCGACAATCTGCTGGTTAAAATAGCCACCTGCTTTTTTACCGTCGAGCGCCAGTCGGTCGCGCACCTCGACGCTTTCGCCTGCGCGGGCGATAAGATCGCCTTGTTCGTCATACACACCCGCGTCGAGGATGCGACTTTCGTCCGTCAACTGATCGAGGATCGCCCGAATGCGTTTTTCATCAGGTGAGTTGGTACGCATCAGCGGCGCAACGTTCAGGGTTACCTGATGCGCCAGGGTACGGGCCAGTTCTTCCAGCTGTGGATTACGCTGTCGCTGGTGGTTTTGACTAAACCATGATGCTCCCTGCATTAGTGCGACTAACAACGCGAGACAGAACAGGACAATCACTGCCCGATGCAGCCGGAATTTTAGTTTTGTGCGAGCCATATTCCACCCGTTGAAAATTTGAGACTTAATGTTGCCAGAAGCAATGGATACAAGGTAGCCTCATGCGTTATTTTCCCTGCTTCGAACGATTTTACAGGAGCCTTAATGCCTAACATTACCTGGTGCGACCTGCCTGAAGATGTCTCTTTATGGCCGGGTCTGCCTCTTTCATTAAGTGGTGATGAAGTGATGCCACTGGATTACCACGCAGGTCGTAGCGGCTGGCTGCTGTATGGTCGTGGGCTGGATAAACAACGTCTGACCCAGTACCAAAGCAAACTGGGCGCGGCAATGGTGATTGTTGCCGCCTGGTGCGTGGAAGATTATCAGGTGATTCGTCTGGCAGGTTCACTCACCGCCCGGGCTACGCGCCTGGCCCACGAGGCGCAGCTAGATGTCGCGCCGCTGGGGAAAATCCCGCACCTGCGCACGCCGGGTTTGCTGGTGATGGACATGGACTCCACCGCCATCCAGATAGAATGTATTGATGAAATTGCCAAACTAGCCGGAACGGGCGAGATGGTGGCGGAAGTGACCGAACGGGCGATGCGCGGCGAACTCGATTTTACCGCTAGCCTGCGTAGCCGCGTGGCGACGCTGAAAGGCGCTGACGCCAATATTCTGCAACAGGTGCGTGAAAATCTGCCGCTGATGCCAGGCTTAACGCAACTGGTGCTGAAGCTAGAAACGCTGGGCTGGAAAGTGGCGATTGCCTCCGGCGGCTTTACCTTCTTTGCTGAATACCTGCGCGACAAGCTGCGATTAACCGCCGTGGTAGCCAATGAACTGGAGATCATGGACGGTAAATTTACCGGCAATGTGATCGGCGACATTGTGGACGCGCAGTACAAAGCGAAAACCCTGACCCGGCTGGCGCAGGAGTATGATATTCCGCTGGCGCAAACCGTGGCGATTGGCGATGGTGCCAACGACCTGCCGATGATCAAAGCGGCAGGGCTGGGGATTGCCTACCATGCCAAGCCAAAAGTGAATGAAAAGACGGAAGTCACCATCCGTCACGCTGACTTGATGGGGGTATTCTGCATCCTCTCTGGCAGCCTGAATCAGAAGTAATTGCCCGCCCGTCATCCTGCGGGCGGCACAGCATTAACGAGGTACACCGTGGCAAAAGCTCCAAAACGCGCCTTTGTTTGTAATGAATGCGGGGCCGATTATCCGCGCTGGCAGGGGCAGTGCAGCGCCTGTCATGCCTGGAACACCATCACCGAGGTGCGTCTTGCTGCGTCGCCAACGGTGGCGCGTAACGAGCGTCTGAGTGGCTATGCCGGTAGCGCCGGAGTGGCTAAAGTCCAGAAACTCTCCGATATCAGCCTTGAAGAGCTGCCGCGTTTTTCCACCGGATTTAAAGAGTTCGACCGCGTATTAGGCGGCGGCGTTGTGCCGGGAAGCGCCATTCTGATTGGTGGTAACCCAGGTGCCGGGAAATCCACGCTGCTACTGCAAACGCTGTGCAAACTGGCGCAGCAGATGAAAACGCTGTATGTCACTGGCGAAGAGTCGCTGCAACAGGTGGCAATGCGCGCTCATCGCCTTGGCCTGCCGACCGACAATCTCAATATGTTGTCGGAAACCAGCATCGAGCAGATCTGCCTGATTGCCGAAGAAGAGCAACCGAAGCTGATGGTGATTGACTCGATCCAGGTGATGCATATGGCGGATGTTCAGTCATCGCCAGGCAGCGTGGCGCAGGTGCGTGAAACAGCGGCTTATCTGACGCGCTTCGCCAAAACGCGCGGTGTGGCGATTGTCATGGTGGGGCACGTAACCAAAGATGGTTCGCTGGCTGGCCCTAAAGTGCTGGAACACTGTATCGACTGTTCGGTGCTTCTGGACGGCGATGCCGACTCCCGTTTTCGCACCTTGCGCAGCCATAAAAACCGCTTCGGCGCGGTGAATGAGCTGGGCGTATTTGCGATGACCGAACAGGGGCTGCGTGAAGTCAGCAACCCTTCAGCCATCTTTTTAAGCCGTGGCGATGAAGTGACCTCTGGTAGTTCAGTGATGGTGGTATGGGAAGGAACGCGTCCACTGCTGGTGGAGATTCAGGCGCTGGTCGATCACTCGATGATGGCGAATCCACGCCGCGTGGCAGTAGGTCTGGAGCAAAACCGTCTGGCAATCCTGCTGGCTGTGTTGCACCGTCATGGTGGGTTGCAAATGGCCGATCAGGATGTATTTGTGAACGTGGTCGGCGGCGTGAAGGTAACAGAGACCAGCGCCGACTTAGCGTTACTGCTGGCGATGGTTTCCAGCCTGCGTGACAGACCGCTACCGCAGGATCTGGTGGTATTTGGTGAAGTCGGGCTGGCAGGGGAGATCCGCCCGGTGCCCAGCGGCCAGGAACGAATCTCAGAAGCGGCGAAACACGGTTTTCGGCGGGCGATTGTTCCGGCGGCTAACGTACCGAAAAAAGCGCCGGAAGGGATGCAGATTTTTGGCGTTAAAAAACTCTCCGACGCGCTTAGCGTGTTCGACGACTTATAATGAGAGATACGGAGGGAGATATGTCGTCATTTGATTACCTGAAAACTGCCATCAAGCAACAGGGCTGCACGCTACAGCAGGTAGCTGATGCCAGCGGTATGACCAAAGGGTATTTAAGCCAGTTACTGAATGCCAAAATCAAAAGCCCCAGCGCGCAAAAGCTGGAGGCGTTGCACCGTTTTTTGGGGCTTGAGTTTCCACGGCAGAAGAAAACGATCGGCGTTGTATTCGGTAAGTTCTACCCACTGCATACCGGACATATCTACCTTATCCAGCGCGCCTGTAGCCAGGTTGACGAGCTGCATATCATTATGGGCTTTGACGATACCCGTGACCGCGCGTTGTTCGAAGACAGTGCCATGTCGCAGCAGCCGACCGTGCCGGATCGTCTACGCTGGTTATTGCAAACCTTTAAGTATCAAAAAAACATTCGTATTCATGCCTTTAACGAAGAGGGCATGGAGCCGTATCCGCACGGCTGGGATGTGTGGAGCAACGGCATCAAAAAGTTTATGGCTGAAAAGGGGATCCAGCCGGATCTGATCTATACCTCGGAAGAAGCCGACGCGCCGCAGTATATGGAACATCTGGGGATCGAAACAGTGCTGGTCGATCCGAAACGCACCTTTATGAGTATCAGCGGTGCGCAGATCCGCGAAAACCCGTTCCGCTACTGGGAATATATTCCTACCGAAGTGAAGCCGTTTTTTGTGCGCACCGTGGCGATCCTCGGCGGCGAGTCGAGCGGTAAATCCACCCTGGTAAACAAACTCGCCAATATCTTCAACACCACCAGTGCGTGGGAATTTGGTCGTGATTATGTCTTTTCGCATCTTGGCGGCGATGAGATTGCATTACAGTATTCCGACTACGATAAAATCGCGCTGGGACACGCACAATATATTGATTTTGCAGTAAAATATGCCAATAAAGTGGCGTTTATCGACACTGATTTTGTGACTACTCAGGCGTTCTGCAAAAAGTACGAAGGACGCGAGCATCCGTTCGTGCAGGCGCTGATCGATGAATACCGTTTTGATCTGGTGATCCTGCTGGAGAACAACACTCCGTGGGTGGCGGATGGTTTACGCAGCCTCGGTAGTTCGGTGGATCGCAAAGAGTTCCAGAACTTGCTGGTGGAGATGCTGGAAGAGAACAATATCGAATTCGTGCGGGTTGAAGAGGACGATTACGACAGCCGTTTCCTGCGCTGCGTGGAGCTGGTGCGGGAGATGATGGGGGAGCAGGGATAACCGTGACGAAACTGCTCAAAGGCGAGGTATAAAATGAGTTTTTTTGATGAGTTGAAAACCTCTCTGGAAGAGACTGTCGAGATTAGAAAGAACCTGTACGGGTGACCCGCTACGAAATTGCGGATGCTAAGGCTATTCGTGAGCAACTTCATACTCCAACCGACCGGTTGCGTAGCCAGAATGCAATCAAATCTGACAGTTCGCTTCGGCGCGCGCTTTGGTGTATTTACCGGAGTAAATCAGCGTGCCGTGGAAAATTATGCGCAGCGCTTCTGCTGATTTGCGTACCTTCGCAGATGATAAGTCCAGCACTGGCGCGCTGCGCGTAATACTCCGCCATCATGTCAATCGCAACGTCACCCGCACCGGCGCGGGAACGCGTCATCGGTGGCAGTACAATACGGTTTTTTCATGGCAACGCATTCAGCGCATATTTAGCAAATTACGTAATGGGTTCCTCGCGCGATTATTTATACAGTTCGGCACTCATGGTGACGGTATTGCCCATGCGAGCGCTGGTAATTTTGTATTCAGAGGCGTTCATCTCTTTCGCTTTCTGCGCAATAACCGCTTCAGCGGAATCCAGTGTTGTACCGGTTGCTGTCACGCTTTGCGCCGATGCGTTAAACGCCGCGACAGAGAAAAGAGAAGCCGTAAAAATTGCGATGATCGTTTTCATGTTTATATTCCAGAGTGTCTTAATTGTTTGGCGTTTATTAACGCGATGGGGAGAGAATACGCCTGCTGCCTGATAACATAAATGATACAAATGGCAATAGACTATTCTGTTTTTGTTAATAATCAGACGCCGGACGTTCCGACGCCTGTCGATCGCATCAGGCAACAAAGTTGTCCTTTAGCGCCTTGAGACCATCCCGATAGATGCCGGTAAACAGCGCCTCGGCCTCTTCGTTCGTCACATTCACCGGGGTGAATTCACCGAACCATTCCACACGGGAAACCTGGCTGTCGGCGGTTTCATGAACGGTAATGGTGGAGAGGTAATCCACCACCGGGAACGGTGCCTGAATAATGGAATAGGTATAACTGCGTTGACGGTTATCAAACGCTTCCAGACGTTCAACCACAGTGCCGCCGTCAGAGGTTGTCAGCGAACGAACGCGACCGCCTTCTGTCACTACGCTTTTCGGGATGAACGGCAGCCAGTCTGGCAGCGCATCAAAGCCGCCCATCAATTGCCATACGGCGTCGGCAGAAGCCGGAATTTCGATCGATACAGTTGTTTTAGCCATGATAATTTTCTCTTAATTTATAGGGTTACATTGTCAGGGTGTCGACGACGCCGCCATCGACGCGCAAGGCTGCCCCTGTGGTTGCCGAGGAAAGCGGTGACGCGAGATAAACCGCCAGATTCGCCACTTCTTCCACATCTGCCGCACGCTGGATGATGGAACTCGGACGCGAGGTTTTAACAAACTCATCGGCCTGTTCACGCGCACTGCGTCCCGATTGTGCAGCGGCATCCGCCAGCATCTCTTTCAGGCCATCGGTAAAGGTTGGCCCTGGCAGAATGGCGTTGACGGTCACACCGGTCCCCGCCAGTCGTTTCGCCAGACCATGAGAAACCGCCAGATTCGCGGCTTTGGTGACGCCGTAGTTGATCATGTCGCCAGGGATTGCCACGCCGGATTCGGACGAGACAAAGATAATCCGCCCCCAGCCCTGTTCCGTCATGCCTGGCGCATAGTGACGCGCCAGACGAACGCCGGAGAGGACGTTGACGTTATAGAAGTGCATCCACTCATCATCCGGAACGCTAAAGAAATCTTTATCGTTAAAAATGCCCAGATTATTGACCAGCACATCAGCCGTTGGGACTGCAGCGATCAGCGCAGCCACGCCGTCTTCGGTGCTGAGATCCGCCACCACGCCGCGCAGTGACGCTGTGGGAGTTTGTGCCGCAATCGCAGCCATGGCGTCATCAACGCCGCTCTGTTTACGGCCGACGACAACCACCGTTGCGCCTGCTTTTGCCAGTCCGGCGGCGATACCCTGCCCAATGCCGGAGGTTGAGCCGCTGACCACCGCGACTTTACCTGTCAGATCCAGTTTCATCGTTTTCTCACCAGGTTGATTAACGGGTCGGCAGCGGAGCGTTTTCCGCAACCAGATTTTGACGGCGCATTTCTGCCCAGAATTCAGCCGGAACAGGCGCATTCAGTGCAGCCAGATCTTCTGCCATACGGCCAGGACGGCTGGAGCCAGGAATAACCGCTGCAACGGCCGGGTTTGCCAGCGCGAACTGCAGCGCAGCCGCTTTAACGTTCACATTGAAACGTGTGGCAATGGCGTTAATTTGCGCCACTTTCTGCTGGATGGCCGCAGAGGCTTTCTGATATTCAAAGTGCTCGCCGCCTGCCAGTACGCCAGAGCTGTATGGACCGCCCACAACGATATCCACGTTCTGTTCCAGTGCTTCTGGCATCAGGCGTTGCAGCGCACGTTCGTGATCCAGCAGGGAATAACGCCCCGCCAGCAGGAACGCATCCGGCTTCGGTTCGTCCAGCGCCAGCGTCAGTTCGCAAGGTTCGACGCGGTTCACACCCAGTCCCCAGGCTTTAATCACACCTTCGTCACGCAAACGCGTCAGCGCACGAAATGCACCGGTACGGGCAATGTTGAACTGCTCCAGCCAGCTGTCACCGTAGAAGTCCTGCGCCGGGTCGTGGATCCAGACAATGTCCAGACGGTCTGTTTTCAGGCGTTTCAGGCTGTCTTCAATCGATCGCAGCGTGGCGTCAGCAGAGTAGTCATTCAGAATTTTGTTTTTCAGGCCGTGTTCGAACAGGCCACCTTTTTCACCGAAATCCCGTTTTGCCGGATCTTCCATTTCGTCCAGCATGATGCGACCGACTTTGCTACTCAGAACGTATTCATCGCGTGGATACTGAGACAGCGCTTCACCCATGCGGATTTCAGAAAGGCCAGAGCCGTACAGCGGCGCGGTATCAAAGTAACGCACACCCAGGTTCCAGGCTTCGCTCACGGTGGCGTGGGCCTCTTCTTCCGGAATGGCACGGAACATGTTGCCAAGTGGTGCGCCGCCTAAGCCAATTTTGCCGGGGAGTAAATTTTTAATGCTCATAAGATGTCCTCAATTATTCGGTTTGTGTTAGGGCGTTTTTTTGCTATCGCCCTGTGACGTGGATCACAATACCTTGCGATGTTGTGACTTGATAGGACATAATTCGTCTGACTTAAGTCCTTTGAGGTCTAACATGATTGATTTACGCCAACTGAAGTACTTCGTGGTGGTCGCAGAAGAAGAGCACGTGGGACGCGCAGCCGAGCGATTACATATCTCGCAATCGCCGCTGAGCCGCCAGATTGCACAACTGGAAGAACGACTGGGGCTGACGCTGTTTGAGCGTAATCAGCAGCGCATTCGCCTGACCGCTGATGGACAGACATTCCTTGCCGAAACACGTTCGTTGCTGACACACGCCAACCGCCTGGAGTCGTTAGGCAAACGCCTGGGACGGGGGGAAGATGGGGGCTTGTGTATTGGCTATATCGAAAACGCCATGCATTCCGGTGTACTTTCTACGGCGTTACGTACGTTACGTGTATCGCGTCCGAATGTGCATATCGCTCTTTACAGCCAACCACCGGCTACCCAGATTGAAGGCCTGCGCCAGCGCAGTCTCGATTTTTCTCTGGTCGATACGCCGCCCACCGACAGCGAGCAGGATCTGGAATATATTCAGGTTCTGGATGATCGAATGTTGTTGGCCTTACCGCAAAATCATCCTCTGGCGCAGGAGGAAAATCTTGTTGCGTCACAACTTGGCGATGAGCAGTGGATTGCGGTGATTCATAACGACGATGCGCATTCTCGCGATCATTTTGTCGCCGCCTGTGTTAACGCCGGGTTTAATCCTGATATTCGCCTGGAAGCGGGTGAACCCCTCACGGCATTAGGTCTGGTCGCTGCGGGATTAGGTCTGGCCTTAATTCAACATAGTCTGCGTCATAATGCGCCGGAAGGGGTGGTATTACGTGAATTGCCGTGGATGAATTATTCAACGCAATTATGGGCAGCCTGGCATAAAGCCAACCAACGTCCGCTGGTTTCCCATTTCCGCCAGATTCTGCGCGGTGAATAAAACGTTAAGCGGGAACCATGAGTTCCCGCTTGAGTTGAGATGTCAGTCCGCATCTGAGCTAATACACTTAAAGAGAATTCTGCCTTTTCGGGGACTCATCATTTAACTAATGCCGGATGCGATGCTGGCGCGCCGCACCCGGCATTTTACGCATTACTTCGCAATACGCTTGTACTTGATACGCTTCGGCTCCAGCGCGTCTGCGCCCAGCGTGCGTTTCTTGTACTCTTCGTACTCGGTAAAGTTACCTTCGAAGAACTCAACTTTACCCTCATCCTGGTAATCCAGAATGTGCGTGGCGATACGGTCGAGGAACCAACGGTCGTGCGAGATAACCATCGCGCAGCCCGGGAACTCCAGCAGGGCGTTTTCCAGCGCGCGCAGGGTTTCGATATCCAGGTCGTTGGTTGGTTCGTCGAGCAGCAGCATGTTGCCGCCAACCTGCAGCAGCTTCGCCAGATGCAGACGACCGCGCTCACCACCGGAAAGTTCACCAACGCGTTTACCCTGATCAACCCCTTTAAAGTTAAAGCGGCCAACGTAGGCACGGCTTGGCATCTCGGTGTTGCCGATCTTCATGATATCCAGCCCGCCGGAAACTTCTTCCCAAACGGTTTTGCTGTTATCCATTGAGTCACGGAACTGATCAACAGACGCCAGTTTCACCGTTTCACCTAAAGTGATGGTGCCGCTGTCCGGCTGTTCCTGACCGGAGATCATACGGAACAGGGTCGATTTACCCGCGCCGTTCGGACCGATGATCCCGACGATTGCCCCTTTCGGGATCGAGAAGCTCAGGGAGTCAATCAGCAGGCGATCGCCGTAGGATTTACGCAGGTTGCTGACTTCCAGCACTTTATCGCCCAGACGCGGTCCAGGTGGAATAAACAGTTCGTTGGTTTCGTTACGTTTCTGATATTCGGTGCTGTTCAGCTCTTCAAAGCGTGCCAGACGTGCTTTACCTTTCGACTGACGGCCTTTAGTTCCCTGACGTACCCACTCCAGCTCTTTCTCGATCGACTTACGACGCGCCGCTTCTTGAGAAGCTTCCTGCGCCAGACGCTGATCTTTTTGCTCCAGCCAGGAGGAGTAGTTGCCTTCCCACGGAATACCTTCACCGCGGTCAAGTTCGAGGATCCAGCCTGCAACGTTATCGAGGAAGTAACGGTCGTGAGTAATCGCCACAACGGTGCCTTCGAAGTCGTGCAGGAAGCGTTCCAGCCAGGCCACGGATTCGGCATCCAGGTGGTTGGTCGGTTCGTCGAGCAGCAGCATGTCTGGTTTTTCCAGCAGCAGACGGCACAACGCCACGCGACGACGCTCACCACCGGAGAGGTTAGCGATTTTCGCGTCCCAGTCCGGCAGACGCAGCGCATCCGCCGCACGCTCCAGCTGTACGTTCAGGTTATGACCGTCGTGAGCCTGAATGATCTCTTCCAGACGGCCCTGTTCAGCGGCCAGCTTGTCAAAATCGGCATCCGGATCGGCATACAGCGCATACACTTCATCCAGACGTTTCAGGGCGTTAACCACTTCAGAAACGGCTTCTTCAATGGACTCACGTACGGTGTGTTCCGGGTTGAGCTGCGGTTCCTGCGGCAGGTAACCAATCTTGATGTCTGGCTGCGGACGCGCTTCACCTTCGATGTCTTTATCAATGCCCGCCATAATGCGCAGCAGGGTGGACTTACCGGCGCCGTTCAGGCCCAGGACACCAATTTTTGCCCCAGGGAAGAAACTCAGAGAGATGTTTTTCAAAATATGACGTTTCGGCGGAACAACTTTGCCGACACGATGCATGGTATAAACGAATTGAGCCACGTTGGACTTCGCCTCTATGTTTATCATGATGATGAGTTTTCAAAGCCGAAGTGTAGCCTTTTTCCCCGCCTAATCCCAGTTGGTCGATCACCTTCGCAGTATACTCGTCATACTTCAAGTTGCATGTGCTGCGCTTACGCTCGCTCACCCCAGTCACTTACTTCTGTAAGCTCCTGGGGACTCACTCACTTATCGCCTTCCTGCAACTCGAATTATTTAGAGTATAAAAGTAAAAAAGTGTCCGTAACGTGGCGTAAACGGCAATGACTGGTTAGCATAAATCTATTACGCGGCATGATGCTGCATTGATGTATTTACACTTAGAGGGTGCGCTTGTGGAAAAAGCCAAACAAGTTACCTGGCGGCTGTTGGCTGCCGGTGTCTGTCTGCTGACGGTCAGCAGCGTGGCGCGAGCCGACTCACTGGATGAGCAGCGTAGCCGTTACGCGCAAATCAAGCAGGCCTGGGATAACCGACAAATGGATGTGGTCGAACAAATGATGCCATCCCTGAAGGATTACCCGTTATACCCCTACCTGGAATATCGCCAGATCACCGATGACCTGATGAATCAACCGGCGGTGACGGTCACTAACTTTGTTCGCGCTAACCCCACGCTTCCTCCCGCTCGCACGCTGCAATCTCGTTTCGTCAATGAACTGGCGCGGCGTGAAGACTGGCGTGGCTTGTTAGCCTTTAGCCCGGAAAAGCCAGGCACAACCGAAGCCCAGTGTAATTACTACTATGCAAAATGGAACACCGGGCAGAGTGAAGAAGCCTGGCAGGGGGCGAAAGAGCTGTGGCTAACCGGAAAGAGCCAGCCTAACGCTTGTGACAAGTTATTTAGCGTCTGGCGAGCGTCCGGCAAACAAGAACCCCTGGCTTATTTAGAGCGTATCCGCCTTGCGATGAAAGCAGGCAATACCGGGCTGGTGACGGTGCTGGCAGGGCAAATGCCTGCCGATTACCAGACTATTGCTTCGGCAATTATTTCGTTGGCGAATGATCCTAATACTGTGCTGACCTTCGCGCGTTCCACCGGCGCGACCGATTTTACCCGTCAGATGGCGGCGGTGGCATTTGCCAGCGTGGCGCGTCAGGATGCTGAAAACGCACGACTGATGATCCCTTCACTTGCCCAGGCACAGCAGCTTAATGAGGATCAGATTCAGGAGCTGCGTGATATCGTCGCCTGGCGTCTGATGGGCAACGATGTTACCGACGAACAGGCGAAATGGCGTGATGACGCGATTATGCGTTCGCAATCCACGTCGTTAATTGAACGCCGCGTGCGGATGGCGCTTGGCACTGGCGATCGCCGTGGTCTGAATACCTGGCTGGCGCGTCTGCCAATAGAGGCGAAAGATAAAGATGAATGGCGCTACTGGCAGGCGGATATACTGCTGGAACGCGGGCGTGAAGCTGAAGCAAAAGAGATTTTGCATCAACTCATGCAACAGCGTGGATTTTACCCGATGGTCGCTGCGCAACGTATTGGCGAAGAGTATCAACTAAAGATTGATAAAGCGCCGCAGAACGTTGACAGCGTCCTGATCCAGGGGCCGGAGATGGCGCGCGTGCGCGAGTTGATGTACTGGAATATGGATAACACCGCACGTAGCGAGTGGGCCAATCTGGTGAAGAGCAAGTCAAAAACAGAGCAGGCGCAATTGGCACGCTATGCCTTTAATAATCACTGGTGGGATCTCAGTGTTCAGGCGACGATCGCCGGGAAATTGTGGGATCATCTGGAAGAACGATTCCCCCTGGCCTACAACGATCTCTTCGAACGTTACACCAACGGCAAAGATATCCCACAAAGCTATGCAATGGCGATTGCCCGTCAGGAGAGCGCCTGGAATCCGAAAGTGAAATCACCGGTAGGAGCCAGCGGCCTGATGCAGATTATGCCCGGTACGGCGACTCAGACGGTGAAGATGTTCTCTATTCCTGGTTATAGCAGCCCTGGGCAATTGCTGGATCCGGAAACGAACATCAACATTGGCACCAGTTACCTGCAATATGTTTATCAGCAATTTGGCAATAACCGCATTTTCTCCTCGGCAGCTTATAACGCCGGTCCAGGGCGGGTGCGCACGTGGCTTGGTAACAGCGCCGGGCGTATCGACGCGGTGGCGTTTGTCGAGAGTATTCCGTTTTCCGAGACGCGCGGTTATGTGAAAAATGTGCTGGCTTATGACGCGTACTATCGCTATTTCATGGGCGATAAGCCCACGCTTTTGAGCGCTACGGAATGGGGACGTCGTTACTGATTTGAACCTTTATGATATGCTATCGTACTCTTTAGCGAGTACAACCGGGGGAGGCATTTTGCTTCCCCCGCTAACAATGGCGACATATTATGGCCCAACAATCACCCTATTCAGCAGCGATGGCAGAACAGCGTCACCAGGAGTGGTTACGTTTTGTCGACCTGCTTAAGAATGCCTACGAAAACGATCTCCATTTACCGTTGTTAAATCTGATGCTGACGCCAGATGAGCGCGAAGCATTGGGGACTCGCGTGCGTATCGTCGAAGAGTTGCTGCGTGGTGAAATGAGCCAGCGCGAGTTAAAAAATGAACTCGGCGCCGGCATCGCGACCATTACGCGTGGATCTAACAGTCTGAAAGCCGCCCCCGTCGAGCTGCGCCAGTGGCTGGAAGACGTGTTGCTGAAAAGCGATTGATTTTGTAGGCCAGATAAGACGCGTCAGCGTCGCATCAGGCATTGTGTACCGAATGCCGGATGCGGCGTGAACGCCTTATCCGGTTTACAATGGCTGATACACGGCATTATGAAACGGACTTAGCGCCAGAATCACCGCCTGATGATAAACGCTGGCGCGAGTGAGTTTCCCGGCGGTAAACACGCCGATGGCTCCTTCCTTACGACCAATCTCATCAATACCGGTATAACGCGACATCACGGGGCCGAGCGCCTCGCCTTCACGCACTTTCTCCAGAATCACCGCAGGCAACGGCAAAGTAGCCGAACGCGCCTCGCCGCGCTGGCTGGCGTTTTCAATGACCACCCAACTGAAGGTGCTGTCACCATCAATGCCCGCTTCAATCGCCACCCAAAAATCGGCCTCTGGATGTAAACGGCGGGCATTTTCTACCCGATTTCGTGCGCCAGCGCGCGTTTCCTCACTGCCAAAGGGTTGTTCCGGTACGCCGCTCTCGACGGCAACGGACTCAATGTGGCAGGATCCTTCGCCGAAGATCTCGTGAAATGCCTGCAGAATGGCCTGAATTTTAGCGGGATTGGTGGTCGCACAGACAACATGGTGCATAATCAGGATTACTCAAAAATTAACGTTACAGCAGTATACGGAAAAAAAGCATGTTACAGGTATACCTAGTCCGCCACGGTGAAACGCAGTGGAACGCCGAGCGACGTATTCAGGGTCAGTCTGATAGCCCACTGACTGCCAAAGGTGAGCAACAAGCAATGCAGGTGGCGGCACGTGCCAAAGAGCTTGGAATCACACATATCATCAGTAGCGATTTAGGTCGCACCCGGCGCACGGCGGAAATCATCGCTCAGGCTTGCGGCTGTGACATAATCTTTGATTCCCGCCTGCGTGAATTAAATATGGGCGTGCTGGAAAAAAGACATATCGACTCTCTGACCGAAGAAGAAGAGAACTGGCGTCGCCAACTGGTAAATGGCACTGTTGACGGGCGTATTCCTGAAGGCGAGTCAATGCAGGAACTGAGCGAGCGCGTCCATGCTGCACTGGAATCTTGTCGGGATTTGCCGCAGGGAAGTCGACCGCTACTGGTGAGCCACGGTATCGCGCTGGGATGCCTGGTGAGTACTATTCTGGGCCTACCTGCATGGGCAGAACGCCGCTTACGTCTGCGTAACTGTTCTATTTCGCGCGTGGATTATCAGGAAAGCCTGTGGCTGGCGTCTGGTTGGGTCGTTGAAACCGCAGGGGATATCTCGCATCTGGACGCCCCTGCATTAGACGAGCTGCAGCGTTAACGACGTACTGGAATCAGCAGTTCGCAGCGCAGATTAATTGGGCGATCTCCCGCTTTGGCATCTTCTGCCGGATAGTATCGCTCAATATCCTGACCTTTACGGCGCGTCAGGTTCAGCATCGGCATACAGGTTCCGTACACCGTCAGGATAAATTCCTGTACGCCGGTTCCCAGACCTTCATAGGTAAACATCACATATTCGCCGCCCTGCAACAGCACCGGATGCCCCGTCAGTACATAGCCGTCTGCTTGCTCCTGAGCCAACGCAGTCGTGTAGAACACCTCTTGCTCGTCGTCTTTATCCTGGCTTGGACGCGTTTCATTCAGGCCGTAAAGTACTGGCGGAATAGTCGGCGCATTACCGAGAAAATCGTGCCAGAACTGATAACGCATTTCATGGCGGAAATCAGAGATTTGCTCCAGTGAACAGGAGTAACTCTGAGTTACGCCAATCAGCGGCGTGTCTTCCAGCGTGACAAATTTGTGCTCTGGCATGGTGAATTCACCCAGACGCAGCGGTGGGCGAATACCAAAGGCGCTCCATTCAGGAGAACGGCGGTAAAGTGCGGGAGTCTGGGCAAACTGCTTCTTGAATGCACGAGTAAATGTCTGTTGAGAGTCGAAGCGGTATTGCAGCGCAATATCCAGAATTGGGCGCGCGGTCAGGCGTAGTGCAACCGCCGATTTCGACAAACGACGAGCACGAATATACGCGCCAATAGCATGGCCAGTGACATCTTTAAACATTCTCTGTAAGTGCCACTTGGAATAACCTGCTTTCGCCGCTACATTGTCGAGCGACAGTGGCTGATCCAGATGACCTTCCAACCAGATTAAAAGGTCGCGAATAATGCCGGCCTGATCCATAAAATATCCTCATCCTTTCACAACGAGCACCTGACATCAGGTAATTGGATAATAGCATTTTTTGCTGTTTTAGCATTCAGTGTTTTTTTCTTAGCAGAGTATGTTTTAGGTCTTGACGGAAATAAAAGTGTTGAGATTTTGTTCTTAATCAATATGTTATTTACCGTGACGAACTAATTGCTCTGTGTAACTTATAAAAATGGTAACAATATGAAATACAAGCATTTGATCCTGTCTTTAAGCCTGATAATGCTGGGGCCATTGGCACATGCGGAAGAAATTGGTTCGGTCGATACCGTATTTAAAATGATCGGCCCGGATCACAAAATTGTCGTAGAAGCCTTTGACGATCCCGATGTGAAAAATGTCACCTGTTATGTGAGTCGGGCAAAAACCGGCGGTATTAAAGGGGGATTGGGCCTGGCGGAAGATACTTCCGATGCGGCTATTTCCTGCCAGCAAGTCGGGCCAATTGAACTGTCAGAGCGCATTAAAAACGGCAAAGCTCAGGGCGAAGTGGTATTCAAAAAACGTACGTCGCTGGTCTTTAAGTCGTTACAGGTCGTACGCTTCTATGACGCCAAACGCAACGCGCTCGCTTACCTGGCCTACTCCGACAAAGTTGTTGATGGGTCACCGAAAAACGCGATTAGCGCGGTGCCTGTCATGCCGTGGCGGCAATAACAGAGGCGATATATGCAACGGGAAACGGTCTGGTTAGTGGAAGACGAGCAAGGGATAGCCGACACGCTGGTCTACATGTTGCAGCAGGAAGGTTTTGCCGTCGAGGTCTTTGAGCGAGGCTTGCCGGTGCTGGATAAAGCACGCCAGCAGATTCCCGACGTCATTATTCTCGATGTAGGTCTGCCGGATATCAGCGGCTTTGAATTGTGCCGTCAGTTGCTGGTGATCCATCCGGCGCTACCTGTACTGTTCCTGACAGCCCGTAGTGAAGAGGTGGATCGCCTGCTTGGACTGGAAATTGGCGCTGACGACTACGTGGCTAAACCGTTTTCACCCCGCGAAGTGTGCGCCAGAGTGCGCACTTTACTGCGTCGGGTGAAGAAGTTCTCAACGCCGTCTCCCGTCATCCGTATTGGTCATTTTGAATTGAATGAACCCGCGGCGCAGATCAGCTGGTTTGACACGCCGTTAACGCTAACACGGTATGAGTTTTTGTTGCTGAAAACGTTACTCAAGTCGCCGGGCCGCGTCTGGTCCCGTCAGCAACTGATGGATAGCGTCTGGGAAGATGCGCAGGACACCTACGATCGCACTGTCGATACTCACATTAAAACGCTGCGTGCCAAACTGCGCGCTATTAATCCCGAGCTTTCGCCGATCAATACCCATCGCGGCATGGGATACAGCCTGAGGAGCCTGTAATGCGTATCGGCATGCGGCTGTTGCTGGGGTATTTTTTACTGGTGGCGGTAGCCGCCTGGTTCGTACTGGCTATTTTTGTCAAAGAAGTTAAACCGGGCGTGCGAAGGGCGACGGAAGGGACGTTGATCGATACGGCAACGTTGCTGGCGGAGCTGGCGCGTGCCGATTTGCTCTCTGGTGACCCAACGCATGGGCAGTTGGCGCAGGCATTTAACCAGCTACAAAATCGCCCGTTTCGCGCCAATATCAGCGGCATCAACAAAGTGCGCAATGAATATCATGTCTATATGACTGATGCGCAGGGCAAAGTATTGTTTGATTCGGCCAATAAAGCCGTCGGGCAGGATTATTCGCGCTGGAATGACGTATGGCTAACGTTGCGTGGTCAGTATGGTGCGCGCAGTACGTTGCAAAATCCTGCCGATCCCGAAAGTTCTGTGATGTATGTTGCCGCACCTATTATGGACGGCACGCGGCTGGTTGGCGTTTTGAGCGTAGGCAAACCGAACGCGGCGATGGCGCCGGTGATTAAACGCAGCGAGCGGCGAATTTTATGGGCGAGCGCCATTTTGCTGGGAATTGCGCTGGTAATCGGCGCAGGAATGGTTTGGTGGATCAACCACTCCATTGCCCGACTCACTCGTTATGCTGATTCCGTTACCGACAATAAGCCCGTTCCGCTTCCTGAACTCGGCAGTAGCGAGCTGCGTAAGTTAGCGCAGGCGCTGGAAAGTATGCGCGTGAAGCTGGAAGGGAAAAACTATATTGAGCAGTATGTCTACGCGTTAACTCATGAGTTGAAAAGTCCGCTGGCGGCAATTCGTGGCGCGGCGGAAATTTTACGCGAAGGTCCGCCACCGGAAGTGGTAGCCCGTTTTACCGACAATATTCTGACGCAAAATGCGCGAATGCAGGCGCTGGTGGAAACGCTATTACGCCAGGCAAGACTGGAGAATCGCCAGGAGGTCGTTCTTTCTGCGGTTGCTGTGGCGGCTTTATTTCGCCGCGTCAGCGAAGCGCGCACCGTGCAGTTGGCAGAAAAGAATATCACTCTTAATGTTATGCCCACCGAGGTTAACGTTGCTGCTGAACCTGCGTTGCTGGAACAGGCACTGGGGAATTTACTGGATAATGCTATCGATTTTACTCCCGAGAATGGCCGCATAACGCTTAGCGCTGGGGTGGAGCAGGAACACGTTACGCTTAACGTGCAGGATACCGGCAGCGGTATTCCTGACTACGCGCTGTCACGTATTTTTGAGCGTTTCTACTCTTTGCCGCGTGCGAATGGGCAAAAAAGCAGTGGTCTGGGGCTGGCGTTTGTCAGTGAAGTTGCCCGTTTGCTTAATGGCGAAGTCACGTTGCGCAACGTGCCGGAAGGCGGCGTATTGGCCTCGCTTCGACTTCACCGTCACTTCACATAACTTCAAATTCTTCCCACATAGCCTTCATATCCTGTCGCCATTGCAAAGGAGAAGACTATGTTGAAATCCCCCCTGTTCTGGAAAATGACCACCCTGTTTGGTGCAGTATTGCTGTTGTTGATTCCGATAATGCTGATTCGGCAGGTGATTGTCGAACGTGCCGATTACCGTAGCGATGTGGAAGATGCGATTCGCCAAAGTACCAGCGGGCCGCAAAAACTCGTTGGGCCGCTCATCGCTATTCCTGTGACCGAGCTTTATACGGTGCAGGAAGAGGATAAAACCGTGGAGCGGAAACGAAGTTTTATCCATTTCTGGTTACCTGAGTCGTTGATGGTTGATGGTAATCAGAATGTGGAAGAACGCAAGATTGGAATTTATACCGGTCAGGTCTGGCACAGTGATTTAACGCTAAAAGCCGATTTCGATGTTTCGCGTCTTAACGAACTCGACGCGCCAAATATCACCTTAGGCAAGCCATTTATTGTGATTAGCGTCGGGGATGCGCGTGGTATTGGCGTGGTGAAAGCGCCTGAAGTTAACGGAACAGCGCTGACCATTGAACCCGGTACCGGGTTAGAGCAAGGCGGGCAGGGCGTGCATATCCCTTTACCTGAAGGGGACTGGCGGAAGCAGAACCTGAAGCTGAATATGGCACTGAATTTAAGCGGTACCGGCGATCTTTCTGTGGTGCCTGCCGGGCGTAATAGCGAAATGACCTTAACCAGCAACTGGCCGCATCCCAGTTTTTTAGGTGATTTTTTGCCAGCGAAACGAGAAATAAGTGCATCCGGTTTTCAGGCGCAATGGCAAAGTAGCTGGTTTGCCAATAATCTCGGTGAGCGTTTTGCTTCAGGCAATGATACCGGCTGGGAAAACTTCCCGGCGTTTAGCGTCGCAGTCACTACGCCTGCCGATCAGTATCAATTAACGGACCGGGCGACTAAGTACGCTATTTTGCTGATTGCCCTGACTTTTATGGCCTTCTTTGTTTTTGAAACGCTCACCGCGCAACGTTTGCACCCGATGCAATATTTGCTGGTGGGGCTGTCATTGGTGATGTTTTATTTGCTCTTGCTGGCGCTTTCTGAACACACCGGTTTTACCGTGGCATGGGTAATTGCCAGCTTGATAGGGGCATTAATGAACGGTATTTACTTGCAGGCGGTATTAAAAGGTTGGCGCAATAGCATGTTGTTTACCCTCGCGCTGTTGTTGCTGGATGGTGTGATGTGGGGACTGCTCAACTCTGCCGATAGCGCACTGTTGTTGGGAACCAGTGTGCTGGTGGTGGCGCTGGCAGGCATGATGTTTGTGACGCGGAATATCGACTGGTATGCATTTTCACTGCCAAAAATGAAAACCAGTAAAGAAGTCACAACGGACGATGAGTTACGTATCTGGAAATAAAAAAACGGCGCTAAAAAGCGCCGTTTTTTTTGACGGAGGTAAAGCCGATTAATCTTCCAGATCACCGCAGAAGCGATAACCTTCACCGTGAATGGTGGCGATGATTTCCGGCGTATCCGGCGTAGATTCGAAGTGTTTACGAATACGACGGATCGTCACGTCTACAGTACGGTCGTGCGGTTTCAGCTCACGGCCGGTCATTTTCTTCAGCAGTTCAGCACGAGACTGAATTTTGCCTGGGTTTTCACAGAAGTGAAGCATGGCGCGGAACTCGCTACGCGGCAGTTTGTACTGCTCGCCATCAGGGCCGATCAATGAACGGCTGTTGATGTCCAGTTCCCAACCATTGAACTTGTAGCTTTCAACGCTACGACGTTCTTCGCTGACAGTACCCAGATTCATGGTACGAGACAGCAGGTTGCGCGCACGGATAGTCAGTTCACGCGGGTTGAACGGTTTGGTGATGTAGTCATCTGCGCCAATTTCGAGGCCGAGAATTTTATCGACTTCGTTGTCACGGCCAGTCAGGAACATCAACGCAACATTTGCCTGCTCACGCAGTTCACGCGCTAACAGAAGACCGTTCTTACCCGGCAGATTGATATCCATGATCACCAGGTTGATGTCATATTCAGAGAGGATCTGATGCATTTCCGCGCCATCTGTCGCTTCGAAAACATCATAGCCTTCCGCTTCGAAAATACTTTTCAACGTGTTGCGTGTTACCAACTCGTCTTCAACGATAAGAATGTGCGGGGTCTGCATGTTTGCTACCTAAATTGCCAACTAAATCGAAACAGGAAGTACAAAAGTCCCTGACCTGCCTGATGCATGCTGCAAATTAACATGATCGGCGTAACATGACTAAAGTACGTAATTGCGTTCTTGATGCACTTTCCATCAACGTCAACAACATCATTAGCTTGGTCGTGGGTACTTTCCCTCAGGACCCGACAGTGTCAAAAACGGCTGCCATCCTAACCATTTTAACAGCAACATAACAGGCTAAGACGTGCCGGACACCCAATAAAACTACGCTTCGTTGACATATATCAAGTTCAATTGTAGCACGTTAACAGTTTGATGAAATCATCGTATCTAAATGCTAGCTTTCGTCACATTATTTTAATAATACAACTAGTTGCCTTATACAACTAATAAACGTGGTGAATCCAATTGTCGAGATTTATTTTTTATAAAATTATCCTAAGTAAACAGAAAGATATGTAGCAATTTTTAACAATTGCACCGTTAGTATAGTCAAGAAATAGTTTAGCTTTTTTTAAGTTAAGTGAAGGGCTTTTTCTGCGACTTACGTTACGAATTTGTAAATTCTCTCCGCGTAATAAGTTGACATTCATCACCCTGTGCGCGGTTATTTGATCAAGAAGAGTGGCAACATGCGTATAACGATCATTCTGGTAGCACCTGCCAGAGCTGAAAATATTGGTGCAGCGGCCCGGGCGATGAAAACAATGGGATTTAGCGAGCTGCGCATTGTCGATAGCCAGGCACACCTGGAACCAGCTACCCGCTGGGTGGCACATGGTTCTGGTGATATTATTGATAATATTAAAGTTTTTCCAACGCTGGCTGAATCGCTACACGACGTTGATTTTACCGTTGCCACCACTGCGCGCAGTCGGGCGAAATACCATTACTACGCCACGCCGATAGAACTGGTGCCGCTACTGGAGGAAAAATCGACATGGATGAACCACGCGGCGCTGGTCTTTGGTCGCGAAGATTCCGGCTTGACTAACGAAGAGTTGGCGCTTGCTGATGTCCTCACCGGCGTGCCAATGGTGGCGGATTATCCATCACTGAATTTGGGACAGGCGGTGATGGTCTATTGCTATCAATTAGCAACATTAATACAACAACCGGTGGAATCTGCCGCAACGGCGGACCCATTTCAACTGCAGGCTTTACGTGAACGTGCCATGTCATTGTTAACGACTCTGGCGGTGGCAGATGACACCAAACTGGTCGACTGGTTACAACAACGCATCGGGCTGTTGGAGCAACGAGACACGGCCATGTTGCATCGTTTATTGCATGATATTGAAAAAAATATCACCAAATAAAAAACGACAAGGAAGAGCGTTTTCAGATTTTTATTCTGACTGCAATGGGCAATATGTCTCTGTGTGGATTAAAAAAAGAGCATCTACCAGCACTCTATGAACTGGTAACCTGCCGTGAGCAAATTAAAATTTTATTGACTTAGGTCACTAAATACTTTAACCAATATAGGCATAGCGCACAGACAGATAAAAATTACAGAGTACACAACATCCATGAAACGCATCAGCACCACCATTACCACCACCATCACCATTACCACAGGTAACGGTGCGGGCTGACGCGTACAGGAAACACAGAAAAAAGCCCGCACCTGACAGTGCGGGCTTTTTTTTCGACCAAAGGTAACGAGGTAACAACCATGCGAGTGTTGAAGTTCGGCGGTACATCAGTGGCAAATGCAGAACGTTTTCTGCGGGTTGCCGATATTCTGGAGAGCAATGCCAGGCAGGGGCAGGTGGCCACCGTCCTCTCTGCCCCCGCCAAAATTACCAACCATCTGGTCGCAATGATAGAAAAAACCATTAGCGGTCAGGATGCTTTACCCAATATCAGCGATGCCGAACGTATTTTTGCCGAACTTCTGACGGGACTCGCCGCCGCCCAACCGGGATTTCCACTGGCGCAATTGAAAGCGTTCGTTGATCAAGAATTTGCCCAAATCAAACATGTCCTGCATGGCATTAGCTTGTTGGGGCAATGCCCGGACAGCATCAACGCCGCGCTGATTTGCCGTGGTGAAAAAATGTCGATCGCCATTATGGCCGGGGTACTGGAAGCGCGTGGCCACAACGTTACCGTTATCGATCCGGTCGAAAAGCTGCTGGCAATCGGTCATTACCTCGAATCTACGGTCG
Organism: Escherichia sp. E1130; assembly: GCF_005781065.1. NCBI lineage: Bacteria > Pseudomonadati > Pseudomonadota > Gammaproteobacteria > Enterobacterales > Enterobacteriaceae > Escherichia > Escherichia sp. E1130. Next base: position 216,718 of record NZ_VATL01000004.1, on the reverse strand, counting down.
ATATTGCTGAGTCCACCCGACGTATTGCGGCAAGCCGCATTCCGGCTGACCATATGGTGCTGATGGCTGGTTTCACTGCGGGTAACGAAAAAGGTGAGCTGGTGGTGCTGGGACGTAACGGTTCTGACTACTCCGCCGCGGTACTGGCCGCCTGTTTACGCGCCGATTGTTGCGAGATCTGGACGGATGTCGACGGTGTCTATACCTGCGACCCGCGTCAGGTGCCCGATGCGAGGCTGTTGAAGTCGATGTCGTACCAGGAAGCGATGGAGCTTTCCTACTTCGGCGCTAAAGTTCTTCACCCTCGCACCATTACCCCTATCGCTCAGTTCCAGATCCCTTGCCTGATTAAAAATACCGGAAATCCTCAAGCACCAGGTACGCTCATTGGCGCCAGCCGTGATGAGGACGAATTACCGGTCAAGGGCATTTCCAATCTGAATAACATGGCAATGTTCAGCGTTTCTGGTCCGGGGATGAAAGGAATGGTCGGCATGGCGGCGCGCGTCTTTGCGGCAATGTCACGCGCCCGCATTTCAGTGGTGCTGATTACGCAATCATCTTCCGAATACAGTATCAGTTTCTGCGTACCACAAAGCGACTGTGCGCGTGCTGAACGCGCGATGCAGGAAGAGTTCTACCTGGAACTGAAAGAAGGTTTGCTGGAGCCGCTGGCGGTCACTGAACGGCTGGCCATTATCTCGGTGGTGGGCGATGGTATGCGCACCTTACGTGGGATCTCGGCGAAATTCTTTGCTGCGCTGGCCCGCGCCAATATCAACATTGTCGCCATTGCTCAAGGGTCTTCTGAACGCTCAATCTCTGTCGTGGTAAATAACGATGATGCGACCACTGGCGTACGCGTTACCCACCAGATGCTGTTCAATACCGATCAGGTTATCGAAGTGTTTGTGATTGGCGTCGGTGGCGTTGGCGGTGCGCTGCTGGAGCAACTGAAGCGTCAGCAAAGCTGGCTGAAGAACAAACACATCGATTTACGCGTTTGCGGCGTTGCTAACTCGAAGGCGCTGCTGACTAATGTGCATGGCCTTAACCTGGATAACTGGCAGGAAGAACTGGCGCAGGCCAAAGAGCCGTTCAACCTTGGGCGCTTAATTCGCCTGGTGAAAGAATATCATTTGCTGAATCCGGTGATTGTCGATTGCACTTCCAGCCAGGCGGTGGCGGATCAATATGCCGACTTCCTGCGCGAAGGTTTCCATGTGGTGACCCCGAACAAAAAGGCCAACACCTCGTCGATGGATTACTACCATCAGCTGCGTTACGCGGCGGAAAAATCACGGCGTAAATTCCTTTATGACACCAACGTCGGTGCGGGGTTGCCGGTCATTGAGAACTTGCAAAACCTGCTCAACGCGGGTGATGAATTGATGAAGTTCTCTGGCATTCTTTCTGGTTCGCTTTCTTTCATCTTCGGTAAGTTAGACGAAGGGATGAGCTTCTCCGAGGCCACCACGCTGGCAAGAGAAATGGGCTATACCGAACCGGACCCGCGTGATGATCTTTCTGGTATGGATGTGGCGCGCAAGCTGTTGATTCTCGCTCGTGAAACAGGACGATCACTGGAACTGGCGGATATCGAAATCGAATCTGTGCTGCCCTCAGAGTTTAACGCGGAAGGCGATGTTGCGACTTTTATGGCGAATCTGTCACAGCTCGACGATCTCTTTGCCGCGCGCGTAGCGAAGGCCCGTGATGAAGGAAAAGTTTTGCGCTATGTTGGCAATATTGATGAAGATGGCGTCTGCCGCGTGAAGATTGCTGAAGTGGATGGCAACGATCCGCTGTTCAAAGTGAAAAACGGCGAAAACGCATTGGCCTTCTATAGCCACTATTATCAGCCACTGCCGCTGGTCCTGCGCGGATACGGTGCGGGTAATGACGTTACAGCTGCCGGTGTCTTTGCCGATCTGCTGCGCACCCTCTCATGGAAGTTAGGAGTCTAAAATGGTTAAGGTTTATGCTCCGGCTTCCAGTGCCAATATGAGCGTCGGGTTTGATGTGCTCGGGGCGGCGGTGGTGCCTGTTGATGGTTCCTTGCTGGGAGATGTAGTGACGGTTGAGTCAGCAGAGCGCTTCAGTCTCAACAATCTTGGACGGTTTGCAGGCAAGCTGCCGTCAGAACCGCAGGAAAATATCGTTTATCAGTGCTGGGAGCGTTTTTGCCAGGAAGTGGGTAAGCAAATTCCGGTGGCGATGACCCTGGAAAAGAATATGCCGATCGGTTCTGGCTTAGGTTCCAGCGCCTGTTCGGTGGTCGCGGCGCTGGTGGCGATGAATGAACACTGTGGTAAGCCGCTCAATGATACCCGCCTGCTGGCCTTGATGGGCGAACTGGAAGGGCGTATCTCCGGCAGCATTCATTACGACAACGTAGCACCGTGTTTTCTTGGCGGCATGCAGTTGATGATCGAAGAAAACGGCATCATCAGCCAGCAGGTACCAGGATTTGATGAGTGGTTATGGGTGTTAGCGTATCCGGGGATTAAAGTCTCGACGGCAGAAGCACGGGCTATTTTACCGGCGCAGTATCGCCGCCAGGATTGCATTGCTCACGGGCGACACCTGGCGGGCTTCATTCATGCCTGCTATTCCCGCCAGCCTGATCTGGCCGCAAAGCTGATGAAAGATGTTATCGCCGAGCCGTATCGTGAGCGTTTACTGCCAGGTTTCAGACAGGCACGACAGGCGGTCGCGGAAATCGGTGCGCTAGCGAGCGGTATCTCTGGCTCGGGGCCGACCTTGTTCGCCCTGTGCGATAAACAGGATACCGCCCAGCGAGTTGCCGACTGGTTAGGTAAGAATTACCTGCAAAATCAGGAAGGTTTTGTTCATATTTGCCGGCTGGATACGGCGGGCGCACGAGTACTGGAAAACTAAATGAAACTCTACAATCTGAAAGATCACAATGAGCAGGTCAGTTTTGCGCAAGCCGTAACGCAGGGATTGGGCAAAAATCAGGGGTTGTTTTTCCCTCATGAGCTACCGGAATTCAGCCTGACCGAAATTGATGAGATGCTGAAACTGGATTTCGTCACTCGCAGCGCGAAGATCCTCTCGGCGTTTATTGGTGATGAGATCCCACAGGAAGTTCTGGAAGAGCGCGTGCGCGCGGCATTCGCTTTCCCGGCTCCGGTTGCCAAAGTTGAAAATGACGTCGGTTGTCTGGAGTTGTTCCACGGGCCAACGCTGGCATTTAAAGATTTCGGCGGTCGCTTTATGGCGCAAATGCTGACCCATATTGCGGGCGATAAGCCAGTGACTATTCTGACTGCGACTTCCGGCGACACCGGAGCGGCAGTGGCTCACGCTTTCTACGGTTTACCGAACGTTAAAGTGGTCATCCTTTACCCGCACGGCAAAATCAGTCCACTGCAAGAAAAACTGTTCTGTACGCTGGGTGGCAATATTGAAACCGTCGCCATCGACGGCGATTTTGATGCCTGCCAGGCTCTTGTTAAACAGGCATTCGATGATGAAGAACTAAAAGTGGCGTTGGGACTGAACTCTGCTAACTCTATTAACATCAGTCGTTTGCTGGCGCAGATTTGCTATTACTTTGAAGCCGTGGCGCAGTTGCCGCAGGAAGCGCGTAACCAGCTAGTTGTTTCAGTGCCGAGCGGAAACTTCGGCGATTTGACGGCAGGATTGCTGGCGAAATCACTCGGTCTGCCGGTGAAACGTTTTATTGCTGCCACTAACGTTAACGATACGGTGCCGCGTTTCCTGCACGACGGGCACTGGGTGCCTAAAGCTACCCAGGCGACATTATCCAATGCGATGGATGTCAGCCAGCCAAACAACTGGCCGCGAGTGGAAGAGTTGTTCCGCCGTAAAATCTGGCAACTGAAGGAGCTGGGTTATGCGGCGGTGGATGATGAAACCACCCGACAGACAATGCGTGAGTTAAAAGCACTGGGCTATACCTCGGAACCGCATGCTGCCGTGGCTTACCGTGCGCTGCGTGACCAGCTTCATCCGGGAGAATATGGTCTGTTCCTCGGCACCGCGCACCCGGCGAAGTTTAAAGAGAGCGTGGAAGTGATTCTTGGTGAAACGCTGGAACTGCCAAAAGAGCTGGCAGAACGTGCTGATTTACCCTTACTTTCACATAGTTTGCCTGCCGATTTTGCTGCGCTGCGCAAACTCATGATGAATCATAATTAATATCTATTAAATTCCGAAAAAATAGCCGGGCTTGTGTTTATACAGCTCGGCTTTTTTGTGGAGAAAATATGAGAAAAATCGACAGAAAAAAAGGAGAAATTTTCAATAAATGCGGTGACTTAGATTGGATAATGACAACGAGGATTCTTTTACCGTAAGCTCCTTATATCGGCCCATAACTGGCAATGATAATAAGGAGTCACCTGTGAAAAAGATGCAATCTCTCTTACTCGCATTTTCCCTGATTCTGGTTGCTCCTATGGCAGCGCAGGCTGAGGAAATAATGCTGGTGCCATCAGTAAAGTTACAGATTGGCGATCGTGATTATCGCGGTTTCTACTGGGATGGCGGTTACTGGCGTGACCACGACTGGTGGCACAGAAATTATGAATGGCGAGGCAATCGCTGGCACCCATACGGACTGCAGCCGCACTATAATAATCATCGCGATCATCGTGACGATCATCGTCATGATCACCGGGATGATCATTATCCGGGGCCTGGCAGACATCACCGCTAAATATAAATGCCGGATGACCTCCGGCATTTACCGCAAACTTAACGCAGTTCGTAGCGTTTAAACACCAGTTCGCCATTGCTGGAAGAGGCTTCATCGAAGAAGTAACCTTCACTGTTAAAACCTGTCAGTTGCTCTGGCTTGGTCAGGCGATTTTTAATGATAAACCGACTCATCAGGCCACGCGCTTTTTTAGCATGGAAGCTGATGACCTTAAACTTGCCGTTCTTCTCATCGAGGAATACCGGCTTGATTATCTCGGCATTTAATTTCTTCGGTTTCACTGATTTAAAATACTCATCTGACGCCAGGTTAATCACCACCTGATCGCCTTGTGCTTCGAGCGCTTCGTTTAGCTTGTTGGTGATCACATCCCCCCAGAACTGGTACAGGTCTTTACCCCGCGCATTCTCAAGACGGATCCCCATCTCCAGACGGTATGGCTGCATTAAATCGAGCGGGCGCAGTACGCCGTACAAACCGGAAAGCATACGTAAATGCTGCTGGGCAAAAGCAAAATCTTCTTCACTAAAGGTTTCGGCTTGCAAGCCGGTATAGACATCGCCTTTAAATGCCAGAATTGCCTGCCGGGCATTCTCTGGCGTGAAATCTGGCTGCCAGTCATGAAAGCGGGTAGCGTTGAGATCGGCCAGCTTGTCACTGATTTTCATCAGTTTGCCAATCTGCGGTGCCGTTAGTTTTCGCGCTTCATGGATAAGCTGTTGGGAGTTGTCTAACAGCTCCGGCAGCGTGTAGCGTGTGGTGGCCAAAGGGCTTTGATAATCAAGTGTTTTAGCAGGTGAAATCAGAATCAACATATCCAGTCCTTGCAGGAAATTTACTGCGACTGTAGCAAAAAAAGTGGATGAGTTGATCGATAGTTGTGATTACTCCTGCGACAAATCATCCCACGCGTCAGGGGACAGTTGCTGACTGATATCCGGGTAGCGCAGCGGATCAAACACCGGACGTACGCCGAGTTTACGCTGGCGCAGATAATCGCTGGCAATGATATGCACCACAGGGGAAAGCAGCAAAATCGCTGTCAAATTGGTGATTGCCATGCAGGCCATAATAATATCGGCCAGTTGCCACATCATCGGAAGGCTCAGTAGGGTGCCGCCAATGACTGTAACAAAGATACAGATACGCAGACTCCAGATAGCTTTCCGGTTGTTCAGCCGTAAAAAGAAGAGATTATTTTCGGCATAAATGTAGTTGGCGACGATCGAGCTGAAGGCAAATAGAATCACTACTATCGTGACAAATTCTGCCCCCCAGGAACCCATTAATACACGCATCGCTTTCTGAATGAGTTGGATACCTTCCAGTGGCAAATAGGTGGTGCCGTTACCAGCCAGCAATATCAGCATGGCGCTTGCCGTACAAATCACCATCGTGTCGATAAAGATGCCGATCATCTGGACAATACCTTGCGCTGCCGGATGCGGTGGCCATGATGCCGCCGCCGCCGCTGCGTTCGGTGTTGATCCCATCCCCGCCTCATTGGAAAACATACTGCGCTGAAAGCCGTTAGTAATCGCCTGACTCAGGGTATAACCCGCCGCGCCGCCTGCCGCTTCCTGCCAGCCAAAGGCGCTTTCAAAAATAGACCAAATAACGTGTGGAAGTTGCCCGATATTCATTGCGCAAATGACCAGGCTGGCGAGTACCCAGATTAACGCCATAATAGGGACAAACCATTGCATTAACCGGGCGACGCCATGAATGCCGTGAGTTATCGCCAACAAGGTAAAAATGGCGAGAATGACACCCGTTACTAACGGAGGGAAATCAAATGCAAAACTCATCGCGCGAGCGACAGCATTTGCCTGAACACCGCTGAAAATCAGTCCGTAGGCGATGAGCAAAAAGACGGCGAACAGAACGCCCATCCAGCGCATCCCTAACCCACGCGCCATATACCATGCCGGTCCGCCGCGAAACTGCCCATTGACGTCACGTTCTTTATAAAGCTGGGCAAGGGAACATTCAGCAAAAGAGGTCGCCATGCCAATAAACGCGGCAACCCACATCCAGAAAACAGCACCCGGTCCACCGGCGGTGATAGCCAGCGCAACGCCTGCTAGGTTGCCGCTGCCGACGCGCGCGGCGAGACTGGTACACAATGATTGAAAAGAAGTTAAACCGCCTCGTTGCGGATGAATGCTATTTTTAAGACTTTTGCCAAACTGACGAATATAGCGAAATTGAACGAACCCAGAACGAAAAGTGAACCAACAGCCTGCGCCGAAGAGCAGGTAGATCATCACTGATCCCCATAGTACGTTGTTAATAAAAGAGAAAAAGTCAGGCATTTGTATCCCTCTTGTCGCCGGCGCGCGGTTACATTCCTGTGTAAACGTTACCAATTGATTAAGAATTATATACGATGTGCATTGGTTGATAACGTCTGTGTAGCATACATGAGGTTTTGTTTAAAAATGGCGGGTGATATCAACGCCATGTCAGAAATCCGAAACAGTCTTGCCTGGTGATAACCCTTTTGTCTGCGGTTGCGCTGTCGTTACGTCGTGATATCATCAGGGCAGACCGGTTACATCCCCCTAACAAGCTGTTTAAAGAGAAATACTATCATGACGGACAAATTGACCTCCCTTCGTCAGTACACCACCGTAGTGGCCGACACTGGGGACATCGCGGCAATGAAGCTGTATCAACCGCAGGATGCCACAACCAACCCTTCTCTCATTCTTAACGCAGCGCAAATTCCGGAATACCGTAAGTTGATTGATGATGCTGTCGCCTGGGCGAAACAGCAGAGCAACGATCGCGCGCAGCAGATCGTGGACGCGACCGACAAACTGGCAGTAAATATTGGTCTGGAAATCCTGAAACTGGTTCCGGGCCGTATCTCAACTGAAGTTGATGCGCGTCTTTCCTATGACACCGAAGCGTCAATTGCGAAAGCAAAACGCCTGATTAAGCTCTACAACGATGCAGGTATTAGCAACGATCGTATTCTGATCAAACTGGCTTCTACCTGGCAGGGTATCCGTGCTGCAGAACAGCTGGAAAAAGAAGGTATCAACTGTAACCTGACTCTGCTGTTCTCCTTCGCTCAGGCACGTGCTTGTGCGGAAGCGGGCGTGTTCCTGATTTCTCCGTTTGTTGGCCGTATTCTTGACTGGTACAAAGCCAATACCGATAAGAAAGAGTACGCTCCGGCAGAAGATCCGGGTGTCGTTTCTGTATCTGAAATCTACCAGTACTACAAAGAACACGGTTATGAAACCGTGGTTATGGGCGCAAGCTTCCGTAACATCGGCGAAATTCTGGAACTGGCAGGCTGCGACCGTCTGACCATCGCACCGGCACTGTTGAAAGAGCTGGCTGAGAGCGAAGGGGCTATCGAACGTAAACTGTCTTACACTGGTGAAGTGAAAGCGCGTCCGGCGCGTATCACCGAGTCTGAGTTCCTGTGGCAGCACAACCAGGACCCAATGGCAGTTGATAAACTGGCGGAAGGTATCCGTAAGTTTGCTGTTGACCAGGAAAAACTGGAAAAAATGATCGGCGATCTGCTGTAATCATTCTTAGCGTGACCGGGAAGTCGGTCACGCTACCTCTTCTGAAGCCTGTCTGTCACTCCCTTCGCAGTGTATCATTCTGTTTAACGAGACTGTTTAAACGGAAAAATCTTGATGAATACTTTACGTATCGGCTTAGTTTCCATCTCTGATCGCGCGTCCAGCGGCGTTTATCAGGATAAAGGCATCCCTGCGCTGGAAGAATGGCTGACATCGGCGCTAACCACGCCGTTTGAACTGGAAACTCGCTTAATCCCCGATGAGCAGGCGATCATTGAGCAAACGTTGTGTGAGCTGGTGGATGAAATGAGTTGCCATCTGGTGCTGACAACCGGCGGTACTGGCCCGGCGCGCCGTGACGTAACGCCCGATGCGACGCTGGCAGTAGCGGACCGCGAGATGCCAGGCTTTGGTGAACAGATGCGCCAGATAAGCCTGCATTTTGTACCAACTGCGATCCTTTCGCGCCAGGTGGGGGTGATTCGTAAGCAGGCACTGATCCTTAACTTACCCGGTCAGCCGAAGTCCATCAAAGAGACACTAGAAGGCGTGAAGGATGCCGAGGGTAAGGTCGTGGTACATGGCATTTTCGCCAGCGTACCGTACTGCATTCAGTTGCTGGAAGGACCATACGTTGAAACTGCACCGGAAGTGGTGGCAGCATTCAGACCGAAGAGTGCAAGACGCGAAGTTAGCGAATAAAAAAATCCCCCCAGGCGGGGGATGAGACTGATGACAAACGCAAAACTGCCTGATGCGCTACGCTTATCAGGCCTACGAGTTTCCTGCAATATATTGAATTTGCACGATTTTGTAGGCCGGATAAGGCGTTCACGCCGCATCCGGCATAAACAAAGCGCACGTTGTTAACAATCTTATCCCTTCGAGCGGGGGGATCTTAACGATTAGTGAGACTCACCAATCGGCAGAACGGTGCGACCAAACTGCTCGTTCAGCACTTCACCCATTGCCAGATAAATTGCGCTGGCACCGCAGATCAGGCCAATCCAGCCTGCGAAGTGGATGATTGCTTCGTTACCGGCAATGTTACCGATCGCCAGCAGGGCAAACAGCACGGTCAGGCTAAAGAATACGAATTGCAGAACGCGTGCGCCTTTCAGCGTGCCGAAGAACATAAACAGCGTAAACACGCCCCACAGACCCAGGTAGACACCAAGGAACTGCGCATTTGGCGCATCGGTCAGGCCCAGTTTCGGCATCAGCAGAATCGCAACCAGCGTCAGCCAGAAAGAACCGTAAGAGGTGAAGGCAGTTAAACCGAAAGTGTTGCCTTTTTTATACTCCAGCAGACCGGCAAAAATTTGCGCGATACCGCCGTAGAAGATGCCCATAGCGAGAATAATACCGTCCAGAGCGAAATAACCCACGTTGTGCAGGTTAAGCAGAATGGTGGTCATGCCGAAGCCCATCAGGCCCAGCGGTGCCGGATTAGCCAACTTAGTGTTGCCCATAATTCCTCAAAAATCATCATTGAATGAATGGTGAAATAATTTCCCTGAATAACTGTAGTGTTTTCAGGGCGCGGCATAATAATCAGCCAATGGAGTAGTGTCCATGATCTTTTGAGGGGAAAATGAAAATTTTCCCCGATGTGAGGGATTAGGCCTGAGTGGCGCTGACAATTCGACGCAGGCAGGCAATTTGCAGGACCGCCGGAATAGTAACGCGATAGGCGCTACCGCTGACGGCTTTAACTCCGTTTAATGCCGCGCCCACCGGGCCACCAAGCCCCGCACCACGTAGTAGGCCATGCCCGAGAACGCTCATTGCTGCGTGGGTACGTAAAATGCGGGTAAGCTGGCTGGAAAGCAGATGCGACACGCCTTTTGCCAATAATTTGTCTTTCATCAGCAGCGGTAATAGCTCTTCCAGCTCGTTGACTCTGGCATCGACCGCCTTGAGAAATTCCTGCTTATGTTCCTCGTCCATTTTCTTCCAGGTATTACGCAGAAATTGTTCCAGTAATTGTTGCTCAATTTCAAACGTAGACATCTCTTTGTCGGCTTTTAGCTTCAGCCGTTTTGAGACGTCGAGCAAAATGGCCCGGTACAGTTTACCGTGTCCGCGAAGTTTGTTAGCGATACTATCGCCGCCAAAATGCTGTAATTCTCCGGCAATTAGCTGCCAGTTGCGGCGATGTTGCTCGGGATGCCCTTCCATCGATTTGAACAGTTCATTACGCATCAGAACGCTGGAGAGGCGAGTTTTGCCTTTTTCGTTATGGGTGAGCAAACGGGCGAAATTGGTCAGTTGCTCCTCACTACAATGCTGGAGAAAATCCAGATCTGAATCATTCAGGTAATTAACATTCATTTATTGTGGCTTCTCTGTTCAAGCGTTAATCGTCGCCGATAATTTTCAGCGTGGCCATATCGGACGAGTTCACTGTATGACCGGAAAAGGTGATTTTTGACACGCAGCGTTTGTTGTCGTTATCGCTGTTAATGTTGATCCAGCTGGTGGTTTGCCCTTCTTTAATTTCGGCGGGAACATTCAGGCTTTGACTGGCGCTACGGGCGGCTTTGAAATAAACCGACGCGCCGCTCAACTGTAAATCGCCGTGGTCGGCGGTGAGTTGGATACGTTTTACGATGCGGCAAACGGGGAGTTTCAGTGCCAGATCGTTGGTTTCGTTACGCGGCATCGCAATGACGCCGAGGATTTTATGGTCGTTAGCTTGCGCCGTGCAGCACAGCATAAGGCTAAGTACCAGGCTGGCGGAAATCGTAAAAACGGATTTCATAAAGATTCTCTTAGCGGGGGAGCAGTAGGGGATGAATAGCCACTAGTTTACTGCTGGCGAAAAGAAGATTCAGGTATGTAATCTTTTCTTTTTATTACAATTTTTTGGTGAATCTCTTGTGTTGGATTCATTCTTTATATGAATGAAATTGCCGTCTGTTTCATGTCTTCTTACGGCATATCACGAAATTTCTGCGCAAAAGCACAAAAAATTTTTGCATCTCCCCCTTGATGACGTGGGTTACGACCCCATTTAGTAGTCAACCGCAGTGAGTGAGTCTGCAAAAAAATGAAATTGGGCAGTTGAAACCAGACGTTTCGCCCCTATTACAGACTCATACCACATGATGACCGAATATATAGTGGAGACGTTTAGATGGGTAAAATTATTGGTATCGACCTGGGTACTACCAACTCTTGTGTAGCGATTATGGATGGCACCACTCCTCGTGTGCTGGAGAACGCCGAAGGCGATCGCACCACGCCTTCTATCATTGCCTATACCCAGGATGGTGAAACTCTGGTTGGTCAGCCGGCTAAACGTCAGGCAGTGACGAACCCGCAAAACACCCTGTTTGCGATTAAACGCCTGATTGGCCGCCGCTTCCAGGACGAAGAAGTACAGCGTGATGTTTCCATCATGCCGTTCAAAATTATTGCTGCTGATAACGGCGACGCATGGGTCGAAGTTAAAGGCCAGAAAATGGCACCGCCGCAGATTTCTGCTGAAGTGCTGAAAAAAATGAAGAAAACCGCGGAAGATTACCTGGGCGAACCGGTAACTGAAGCTGTTATCACCGTACCGGCATACTTTAACGATGCTCAGCGTCAGGCAACCAAAGACGCAGGCCGTATCGCTGGTCTGGAAGTAAAACGTATCATCAACGAACCGACCGCAGCTGCGCTGGCTTACGGTCTGGACAAAGGTACTGGCAACCGTACTATCGCGGTTTATGACCTGGGTGGTGGTACTTTTGATATTTCCATTATCGAAATCGACGAAGTTGACGGCGAAAAAACCTTCGAAGTTCTGGCTACCAACGGTGATACCCACCTGGGTGGTGAAGACTTTGATAGCCGCCTGATCAACTACCTGGTTGAAGAATTCAAGAAAGATCAGGGCATTGACCTGCGCAACGACCCGCTGGCAATGCAGCGCCTGAAAGAAGCGGCAGAAAAAGCGAAAATCGAGCTGTCTTCCGCTCAGCAGACCGACGTTAACCTGCCGTACATCACTGCAGACGCGACCGGTCCGAAACACATGAACATCAAAGTGACTCGTGCGAAACTGGAAAGCCTGGTTGAAGACCTGGTAAACCGTTCCATCGAGCCGCTGAAAGTTGCACTGCAGGACGCTGGCCTGTCCGTATCTGATATCGACGACGTTATCCTCGTTGGTGGTCAGACTCGTATGCCAATGGTTCAGAAGAAAGTTGCTGAATTCTTTGGTAAAGAGCCGCGTAAAGACGTTAACCCGGACGAAGCTGTAGCTATCGGTGCTGCTGTTCAGGGTGGTGTTCTGACTGGTGACGTAAAAGACGTACTGCTGCTGGACGTTACCCCGCTGTCTCTGGGTATCGAAACTATGGGCGGTGTGATGACGACGCTGATCGCGAAAAACACCACTATTCCGACCAAGCACAGCCAGGTGTTCTCTACCGCTGAAGACAACCAGTCTGCGGTAACCATCCACGTGCTGCAGGGTGAACGTAAACGTGCGGCTGATAACAAATCTCTGGGTCAGTTCAACCTGGATGGTATCAACCCGGCACCGCGCGGTATGCCGCAGATCGAAGTTACCTTCGATATCGATGCTGACGGTATCCTGCACGTTTCCGCGAAAGATAAAAACAGCGGTAAAGAGCAGAAGATCACCATCAAGGCTTCTTCTGGTCTGAACGAAGATGAAATCCAGAAAATGGTACGCGACGCAGAAGCGAACGCCGAAGCTGACCGTAAGTTTGAAGAGCTGGTACAGACCCGCAACCAGGGCGACCATCTGCTGCACAGCACCCGTAAGCAGGTTGAAGAAGCAGGCGACAAACTGCCGGCTGACGACAAAACTGCTATCGAGTCTGCGCTGACTGCACTGGAAACTGCTCTGAAAGGTGAAGACAAAGCCGCTATCGAAGCGAAAATGCAGGAGCTGGCACAGGTTTCCCAGAAACTGATGGAAATCGCCCAGCAACAACATGCCCAGCAGCAGACTGCCGGTGCTGATACTTCTGCAAACAACGCGAAAGATGACGATGTTGTCGACGCTGAATTTGAAGAAGTCAAAGACAAAAAATAATCGCCCTATAAACGGGTAATTATACTGACACGGGCGAAGGGGAATTTCCTCTCCGCCCGTGCATTCATCTAGGGGCAAATCAAAAAAGATGGCTAAGCAAGATTATTACGAGATTTTAGGCGTTTCCAAAACAGCGGAAGAGCGTGAAATCAAAAAGGCCTACAAACGCCTGGCCATGAAATACCACCCGGACCGTAACCAGGGTGACAAAGAGGCCGAAGCGAAATTTAAAGAGATCAAGGAAGCTTATGAAGTTCTGACCGACTCGCAAAAACGTGCGGCATACGATCAGTATGGCCATGCGGCGTTTGAGCAAGGCGGCATGGGCGGCGGCGGTTTTGGCGGCGGCGCAGACTTCAGCGATATTTTTGGTGACGTTTTCGGCGATATTTTTGGCGGCGGACGTGGTCGTCAACGTGCGGCGCGTGGTGCTGATTTACGCTATAACATGGAGCTCACCCTCGAAGAAGCTGTACGTGGCGTGACCAAAGAGATCCGCATTCCGACTCTGGAAGAGTGTGACGTTTGCCACGGTAGCGGTGCAAAACCAGGTACACAGCCGCAAACCTGTCCGACCTGTCATGGTTCTGGTCAGGTGCAGATGCGCCAGGGCTTCTTCGCCGTACAACAGACCTGTCCACACTGTCAGGGCCGCGGTACGCTGATCAAAGATCCGTGCAACAAATGTCATGGTCATGGTCGTGTTGAGCGCAGCAAAACGCTGTCCGTTAAAATCCCGGCAGGGGTGGATACCGGGGACCGCATCCGTCTTGCGGGCGAAGGTGAAGCGGGCGAACACGGCGCACCGGCAGGCGATCTGTACGTTCAGGTTCAGGTTAAACAGCACCCGATTTTCGAGCGTGAAGGCAACAACCTGTATTGCGAAGTCCCGATCAACTTCGCTATGGCGGCGCTGGGCGGTGAAATCGAAGTGCCGACCCTCGATGGTCGCGTCAAACTGAAAGTGCCTGGCGAAACCCAGACCGGTAAGCTGTTCCGTATGCGCGGTAAAGGTGTCAAGTCTGTCCGCGGTGGTGCGCAAGGTGACTTGCTGTGCCGCGTAGTGGTCGAAACACCGGTAGGTCTGAACGAGAAGCAGAAACAACTGCTGCAAGAGCTGCAGGAAAGCTTCGGTGGCCCAACCGGCGAGCACAACAGTCCGCGTTCGAAGAGTTTCTTTGATGGCGTGAAGAAGTTTTTCGACGACCTGACTCGCTAACCTCCCCAAAAGCCTGCCCGTGGGCAGGCCTGGGTAAAAACCAGGGTGCGTTGAAGATATGCGAGCACCTGTAAAGTGGCGGGGATAACTCCCCGCCGTTGCTCTTACTCGGATTCGTAAGCCGTGAAAACAGCAACCTCCGTCTGGCCAGTTCGGATGTGAACCTCACAGAGGTCTTTTCTCGTTACCAGCGCCGCCACTACGGCGGTGATACAGATGACGATCAGGGCGACAATCATCGCCTTATGCTGCTTCATTGCTCTCTTCTCCTTGACCTTACGGTCAGTAAGAGGCACTCTACATGTGTTCAGCATATAGGGGGCCTCGGGTTGATGGTAAAATATCACTCGGGGCTTTTCTCTATCTGCCATCCAGCTAATGCCTGAGACAGATAGCCTCAAGCACCCGCCGCTATTATACCGCTCTCTTTAACCCACTCTGTTTTATCGATTCTAATCCTGAAGACGCCTCGCATTTTTATGGCGTAATTTTTTAAGGATTTAATTATTTAACTTTAATTTATCTCTTTATCGCAATTATTGACGACAAGCTGGATTATTTTTGAAATATTGTCCTAACAAACGACGCCGACTTACAACAAATTAATTATTACTTTTCCGAATTAATCCCTCAGAAATCCAGACATTAAGCTATGATTATCAGGGCTTGAGGTCATCAGCCACCGCTTTCGAGCGCCAAAAACACTTCCTCTGCTGGTGACTTAATCTTCTTTATAGATCGTAAAAAACGAATTATTCCTACACTATAATCTGATTTTAACGATGATTCGTGCAGAGTAAAATAGTAAAAACGATCTATTCACCTGAAAGAGAAATAAAAAGTGAAACATCTGCATCGATTCTTTAGCAGTGATGCCTCGGGAGGCATTATTCTCATCATTGCCGCTGTTCTGGCGATGATTATGGCCAACAGCGGCGCAACCAGTGGATGGTATCACGACTTTCTTGAGACGCCGGTTCAGCTCCGGGTTGGTTCTCTTGAAATCAATAAAAACATGCTGTTATGGATAAATGACGCGTTAATGGCGGTATTTTTCCTGTTGGTTGGTCTGGAAGTTAAACGCGAGCTGATGCAAGGATCGCTGGCCAGTTTGCGCCAGGCGGCATTTCCAGTTATTGCCGCAATCGGCGGGATGATTGTCCCGGCATTGCTTTATCTGGCCTTTAACTACGCCGATCCTGTTACTCGTGAAGGGTGGGCGATCCCGGCGGCAACTGACATTGCTTTTGCGCTGGGGGTTCTGGCGTTATTGGGAAGTCGTGTACCGTTGGCGCTGAAGATCTTTTTGATGGCGCTGGCTATTATCGATGATCTTGGGGCCATCATAATCATTGCCTTGTTTTACACTAATGATTTGTCGATGACCTCTCTTGGCGTTGCAGCCGTAGCAATTGCGGTGCTCGCGGTGCTGAACATTTGTGGTGTTCGCCGCACGGGAGTTTATATTCTGGTCGGCGTGGTGCTGTGGACCGCAGTGTTGAAATCAGGTGTCCACGCAACGCTGGCAGGTGTCATTGTCGGTTTCTTTATTCCATTGAAAGAGAAGCATGGCCGTTCTCCGGCGAAGCGCCTGGAGCATGTATTGCATCCATGGGTGGCTTATCTGATTTTGCCGCTGTTTGCTTTTGCCAATGCCGGCGTTTCTCTGCAAGGCGTGACGTTGGATGGCCTGACCTCCATCCTGCCATTAGGGATCATCGCCGGTTTGCTGATTGGCAAGCCGTTGGGTATTAGTTTGTTCTGCTGGTTGGCGCTGCGTTTGAAACTGGCTCATTTGCCAGAGGGAACCACTTATCAGCAAATTATGGCGGTTGGGATCTTGTGCGGTATCGGTTTTACTATGTCTATCTTTATTGCCAGCCTGGCTTTTGGTAGCGTAGATCCAGAACTGATTAACTGGGCGAAATTGGGCATTCTGGTTGGCTCAATCTCTTCGGCGGTAATTGGATATAGCTGGTTACGCATTCGTTTACGTCCATCAGTTTGACAGGGCGATGTACCGGGGAGCCATAAATGGCTCCCTTTTCATTCTTATCAGGGAGAGAAATGAGCATGTCTCATATCAATTACAACCACTTGTATTACTTCTGGCATGTCTATAAAGAAGGTTCTGTGGTTGGCGCAGCGGAGGCGCTTTATTTAACACCACAAACCATTACTGGGCAGATCCGGGCGCTGGAAGAGCGCCTGCAAGGGAAACTATTTAAGCGTAAAGGACGTGGTCTGGAACCCAGCGAACTGGGGGAACTGGTCTATCGCTACGCCGATAAAATGTTCACCTTGAGCCAGGAAATGCTGGATATCGTCAACTATCGCAAAGAGTCCAATTTGTTGTTTGATGTTGGTGTGGCAGATGCTCTTTCCAAACGCCTGGTCAGTAGTGTTTTGAATGCCGCAGTGGTGGAAGACGAGCAGATCCATTTACGCTGTTTTGAATCGACGCACGAGATGCTGTTGGAGCAACTGAGTCAGCATAAGCTGGATATGATCATCTCTGACTGTCCGATAGACTCCACCCAGCAGGAAGGGCTGTTTTCCATAAAAATTGGCGAGTGTGGTGTCAGTTTCTGGTGCACTAACCCGCTGCCAGAAAAGCCGTTTCCTGCCTGTCTGGAAGAGCGTCGCTTACTTATTCCGGGGCGTCGCTCAATGTTGGGACGCAAGCTATTAAACTGGTTTAACTCTCAGGGCTTAAACGTTGAAATTCTGGGGGAGTTTGATGATGCGGCGTTGATGAAAGCTTTTGGAGCGACGCATAATGCTATTTTCGTTGCACCTTCGCTTTACGCTAATGATTTCTATAACGATGACTCGGTTTTGGAGATAGGCCGCGTTGAGAACGTGATGGAAGAGTACCACGCGATTTTCGCCGAAAGGATGATTCAACATCCTGCGGTACAGCGTATTTGCAACACAGATTACTCTGCGTTGTTTACTTCAGCTTCAAAATAACCATTTGTACTCTGCAGGCTGCAGTTTTGGCCTGCAGATGGGCATAAAAAAACCCGCTTGCGCGGGCTTTTTTACAAAGCTGACAACAAAAGGCGATTAAGCCAGTTTGTTGATCTGTGCAGTCAGGTTAGCCTTATGACGTGCAGCTTTGTTTTTGTGGATCAGACCTTTAGCAGCCTGACGGTCCACGATCGGTTGCATTTCGTTAAATGCTTTCAGTGCAGCAGCTTTGTCGCCAGCTTCGATAGCTGCGTATACTTTCTTGATGAAAGTACGCATCATAGAGCGACGGCTTGCGTTGTGCTTACGAGCCTTTTCAGACTGAATGGCGCGCTTCTTAGCTGATTTGATATTAGCCAAGGTCCAACTCCCAAATGTGTTCTATATGGACAATTCAAAGGCCGAGGAATATGCCCTTTTAGCCTTCTTTTGTCAATGGATTTGTGCAAATAAGCGCCGTTAATGTGCCGGCGCTAGTTACGTAGTGATGGCGCAGGATTCTACCAGCTTGCGGGGTGTGAATACAGCTTTTCCGCGATAAAAATTGCATCAGGCCGTGAGTTTCTGCCCGTGATTTGCGCCATGGCAATGAAAAGCCACTTCTTTCTGATTTCGGTACTCAATCGCCGGTTAACCTTGACCGCTGTACAAGGTATACTCGGACGATTTTCACTGTTTTGAGCCAGACATGAAGCTGATACGCGGCATACATAATCTCAGCCAGGCCCCGCAAGAAGGGTGTGTGCTGACTATTGGTAATTTCGACGGCGTGCATCGCGGTCATCGCGCGCTGTTGCAGGGCTTGCAGGAAGAAGGGCGCAGGCGAAACTTACCGGTGATGGTGATGCTTTTTGAACCTCAACCACTGGAACTGTTTGCTACCGATAAAGCCCCGGCAAGACTGACCCGACTGCGGGAAAAACTGCGTTACCTTGCAGAGTGTGGCGTAGATTACGTGCTGTGCGTGCGTTTCGACAGGCGCTTTGCGGCGCTGACTGCGCAAAACTTCATCAGCGATCTACTGGTGAAGCATTTGCGGGTAAAATTCCTCGCCGTGGGTGATGATTTCCGCTTTGGCGCTGGTCGTGAAGGCGATTTCTTGTTATTACAGAAAGCTGGCGTGGAATACGGCTTTGACATTACCAGTACGCAAACTTTTTGCGAAGGTGGCGTGCGTATCAGCAGCACCGCTGTGCGTCAGGCACTTGCAGACGATAATCTGGCTCTGGCAGAAAGTTTACTGGGGCACCCGTTTGCCATCTCCGGGCGTGTGGTCCACGGTGATGAATTAGGGCGCACGATAGGTTTCCCGACGGCGAATGTACCGCTACGCCGTCAGGTTTCCCCGGTGAAAGGGGTTTATGCGGTGGAAGTGCTGGGCCTCGGCGAAAAGCCGTTACCCGGCGTGGCAAACATCGGAACACGTCCAACGGTTGCCGGTATTCGCCAGCAGCTGGAAGTGCATTTGTTAGATGTTGCAATGGACCTTTACGGTCGCCATATACAAGTAGTGCTGCGTAAAAAAATACGCAATGAGCAGCGATTTGCGTCGCTGGACGAACTGAAAGCGCAGATTGCGCGTGATGAATTAACCGCCCGCGAATTTTTTGGGCTAACAAAACCGGCTTAAGCCTGTTATGTAATCAAACCGAAATACGGAACCGAGAATCTGATGAGTGACTATAAATCAACCCTGAATTTGCCGGAAACAGGGTTCCCGATGCGTGGCGATCTCGCCAAACGCGAACCGGGAATGCTGGCGCGTTGGACTGATGATGACCTGTACGGCATCATTCGTGCGGCTAAAAAAGGCAAAAAAACCTTCATTCTGCATGATGGCCCTCCTTATGCGAATGGCAGCATTCATATTGGTCACTCGGTTAACAAGATTCTGAAAGACATTATCGTGAAGTCCAAAGGACTTTCCGGTTATGACTCGCCGTATGTGCCTGGCTGGGACTGCCACGGTCTGCCGATCGAGCTGAAAGTAGAGCAAGAATACGGTAAGCCGGGTGAGAAATTCACTGCTGCCGAGTTCCGCGCCAAGTGCCGCGAATACGCAGCTACCCAGGTTGACGGTCAGCGCAAAGACTTTATCCGTCTGGGCGTGCTGGGCGACTGGTCGCACCCGTACCTGACCATGGACTTCAAAACTGAAGCCAACATCATCCGCGCGCTGGGCAAAATCATCGGCAACGGTCACCTGCACAAAGGCGCGAAGCCAGTGCACTGGTGCGTTGACTGCCGTTCTGCACTGGCAGAAGCGGAAGTTGAGTATTATGACAAAACGTCTCCGTCCATCGACGTCGCTTTCCAGGCGGTCGATCAGGATGCGCTGAAAGCAAAATTTGGCGTCAGCAACGTTAACGGCCCAATCTCGCTGGTAATCTGGACCACCACGCCGTGGACTCTGCCTGCAAACCGCGCAATCTCTATTGCACCGGATTTCGACTATGCGCTGGTGCAGATCGACGGTCAGGCCGTGATTCTGGCGAAAGATCTGGTTGAAAGCGTAATGCAGCGTATCGGCGTTACCGATTACACCATTCTCGGCACGGTAAAAGGTGCGGAGCTTGAGCTGCTGCGCTTTACCCATCCGTTTATGGGCTTCGACGTTCCGGCAATCCTCGGCGATCACGTTACCCTGGATGCTGGTACCGGTGCCGTTCACACCGCGCCTGGCCACGGTCCGGACGACTATGTGATTGGCCAGAAATACGGTCTGGAAACCGCTAACCCGGTTGGCCCGGACGGCACTTATCTGCCGGGCACTTACCCGACGCTGGATGGCGTGAATGTCTTCAAAGCGAACGACATCGTCGTTGCGCTGCTGCAGGAAAAAGGCGCGCTGCTGCACGTTGAGAAAATGCAGCACAGCTATCCGTGCTGCTGGCGTCACAAAACGCCGATCATCTTCCGCGCGACACCGCAGTGGTTCGTCAGCATGGACAAAGAAGGTTTGCGCGCGCAGTCGCTGAAAGAGATCAAAGGCGTGCAGTGGATCCCGGATTGGGGCCAGGCGCGTATCGAGTCGATGGTCGCTAACCGTCCTGACTGGTGTATCTCCCGTCAGCGCACCTGGGGCGTACCGATGTCACTGTTCGTGCATAAAGACACGGAAGAACTGCATCCGCGTACCCTCGAACTTATGGAAGAAGTGGCTAAACGCGTTGAAGTTGATGGCATCCAGGCGTGGTGGGATCTCGATGCGAAAGAGATCCTCGGCGACGAAGCTGACCAGTATGTGAAAGTGCCGGATACTCTCGACGTATGGTTTGACTCCGGATCTACCCACTCTTCCGTTGTTGACGTGCGTCCTGAATTTGCTGGTCACGCAGCGGACATGTATCTGGAAGGTTCTGACCAACACCGCGGCTGGTTCATGTCTTCTCTGATGATCTCTACCGCGATGAAGGGCAAAGCGCCGTATCGTCAGGTACTGACCCACGGCTTTACCGTGGATGGTCAGGGTCGCAAGATGTCTAAATCCATCGGCAACACCGTTTCGCCGCAGGATGTGATGAATAAACTGGGCGCGGATATTCTGCGTCTGTGGGTGGCATCTACCGACTACACCGGTGAAATGGCCGTTTCTGACGAGATCCTGAAACGTGCTGCCGACAGCTATCGTCGTATCCGTAACACCGCACGCTTCCTGCTGGCAAACCTGAACGGTTTTGATCCGGCAAAAGATATGGTGAAACCGGAAGAGATGGTGGTACTGGATCGCTGGGCCGTAGGTTGTGCGAAAGCGGCACAGGAAGACATCCTCAAGGCGTACGAAGCATACGATTTCCACGAAGTGGTACAGCGTCTGATGCGCTTCTGTTCCGTTGAGATGGGTTCCTTCTACCTCGACATCATCAAAGACCGTCAGTACACCGCCAAAGCGGACAGTGTGGCGCGTCGTAGCTGCCAGACTGCGCTGTATCACATCGCAGAAGCGCTGGTTCGCTGGATGGCACCTATCCTCTCCTTCACCGCTGATGAAGTGTGGGGCTACCTGCCGGGCGAGCGTGAAAAATACGTCTTCACCGGCGAGTGGTACGAAGGCCTGTTTGGCTTGGCAGATGATGAGGAATTTAATGATTCCTTCTGGGACGATGTTCGTTACATCAAAGATCAGGTAAACAAAGAACTGGAAAATCAGAAGGCGAATGGCATCAAGTCTAATCTGGAAGCTAAAGTTACGCTGAAATATGCTGACGATGATCTGGGGACTATTGCGAAGCTAAAACGTCTGGGCGAAGAGGCGAGATTCATTTTCATTACGTCTCAATTCGTCATTTCTGATGAGGCTGGCGGTATCAATGATGAAAATATCCAGTATAACCCTGGTAATACAACCGTTCAGGCAGTTGTAACTCGTGCCGAAGGTGAGAAGTGTCCACGCTGCTGGCACTACACCCTGGATGTCGGCAAGGTGGCGGAACACGCAGAAATCTGCGGCCGCTGTGTCAGCAACGTCGCCGGTGACGGTGAAAAACGTAAGTTTGCCTGATGAGTCAATCGATCTGTTCAACAGGGCTACGCTGGCTGTGGCTGGTGGTAGTCGTGCTGATTATCGATCTGGGCAGCAAATACCTGATCCTCCAGAACTTTGCTCTGGGGGATTCGGTCCCGCTGTTCCCGTCGCTTAATCTGCATTATGCGCGTAACTATGGCGCGGCGTTTAGTTTCCTTGCCGATAGCGGCGGCTGGCAGCGTTGGTTCTTTGCCGGTATAGCGATTGGTATTAGCGTTACCCTGGTGGTGATGATGTATCGCTCGAAGGCGACGCAAAAGCTAAACAATATCGCTTACGCGCTGATTATTGGCGGCGCGCTGGGCAATCTGTTCGACCGCCTGTGGCATGGCTTCGTTGTCGATATGATCGACTTCTACGTCGGCGACTGGCACTTCGCCACCTTCAACCTTGCCGATACTGCAATCTGTGTCGGTGCGGCACTGATTGTGCTGGAAGGTTTTTTGCCTTCTAAAGCGAAAAAACAATAATAAACCCTGCCGGATGCGATGCTAACGCATCTTATCCGGCCTACAGATTGCTGCGAAATCGTAGGCGCATCCGGCAAAAATCCTCAAAATATAAGAGCAAACCTGCATGTCTGAATCTGTACAGAGCAATAGCGCCGTCCTGGTGCACTTCACGCTAAAACTCGACGATGGCACCACCGCCGAGTCTACCCGCAACAACGGTAAACCGGCGCTATTCCGCCTGGGTGATGCTTCTCTTTCCGAAGGGCTGGAGCAACATCTGCTGGGGCTGAAAGTGGGCGATAAAACCACCTTCTCGCTGGAGCCAGATGCGGCGTTTGGCGTGCCGTCACCGGACCTGATTCAGTACTTCTCCCGCCGTGAGTTTATGGATGCAGGCGAGCCAGAAATTGGCGCAATAATGCTTTTTACCGCAATGGATGGCAGTGAGATGCCTGGCGTGATCCGCGAAATTAACGGTGACTCCATTACCGTCGATTTCAACCATCCACTGGCCGGGCAGACCGTTCATTTTGATATTGAAGTGCTGGAAATCGATCCGGCACTGGAGGCGTAACATGCAGATCCTGTTGGCCAACCCACGTGGTTTTTGTGCCGGGGTAGACCGCGCTATCAGCATTGTTGAAAACGCGCTGGCCATTTACGGCGCACCGATTTATGTCCGTCACGAAGTGGTGCATAACCGCTACGTGGTCGATAGCCTGCGCGAGCGCGGGGCTATCTTTATTGAGCAGATCAGCGAAGTGCCGGACGGCGCGATCCTGATTTTCTCCGCACATGGTGTTTCTCAGGCAGTCCGCAACGAAGCGAAAAGTCGCGATTTGACGGTATTTGACGCGACCTGTCCGCTGGTGACCAAAGTGCATATGGAAGTCGCGCGCGCCAGCCGTCGTGGCGAAGAGTCGATTCTCATCGGCCACGCCGGGCATCCGGAAGTGGAAGGTACGATGGGCCAGTACAGTAACCCGGAAGGGGGAATGTATCTGGTCGAGTCGCCGGACGACGTGTGGAAACTGACGGTCAAAAACGAAGAGAAACTCTCCTTTATGACCCAGACCACGCTATCGGTGGATGACACGTCTGATGTCATCGACGCACTGCGTAAACGCTTCCCGAAAATTGTCGGGCCGCGCAAAGATGATATCTGCTACGCCACCACCAACCGTCAGGAAGCGGTACGCGCCCTGGCAGAGCAGGCAGAAGTGGTGTTGGTGGTCGGTTCGAAAAACTCCTCCAACTCCAACCGTCTGGCGGAACTGGCCCAGCGCATGGGCAAACGGGCGTTTTTGATTGACGATGCGACAGATATCCAGGAAGAGTGGGTAAAAGAGGTGAAATGCGTCGGTGTGACTGCTGGCGCATCGGCTCCGGATATTCTGGTACAGAACGTAGTCGCACGTTTACAGCAGCTTGGCGGTGGCGAAGCCATTCCGCTGGAAGGCCGCGAAGAAAATATCGTTTTCGAAGTGCCGAAAGAGTTGCGTGTCGATATTCGTGAAGTTGATTAAGTCATTAGCAGCCTAAGTTATGCGAAAATGCCGGTCTTGTTACCGGCATTTTTTATGGAGAAAACATGCGTTTACCTATTTTCCTCGATACAGACCCCGGCATTGACGATGCCGTCGCCATTGCCGCCGCGATTTTTGCCCCCGAGCTCGACCTGCAACTGATGACCACCGTCGCAGGTAATGTCTCGGTTGAGAAAACTACCCGCAACGCCCTGCAACTGCTGCATTTCTGGAATGCGGAGATTCCGCTTGCCCAGGGAGCTGCCGTGCCGCTGGTACGCGCACCGCGTAATGCAGCATCTGTGCACGGTGAATCGGGAATGGCTGGCTACGACTTTGTCGAGCACAACAGAAGCCCACTGGACAAACCCGCATTTCTGGCTATTCGGGATGCCCTGCTGCGTGCGCCTGAGCCTGTTACTCTGGTAGCCATCGGCCCGTTAACCAATATTGCGCTGTTACTTTCACAATGCCCGGAATGCAAACCGCATATTCGCCGTCTGGTGATCATGGGTGGTTCTGCCGGACGCGGCAACTGCACACCAAACGCCGAGTTTAATATCGCTGCCGATCCAGAAGCGGCTGCGTGCGTCTTCCGTAGCGGCATCGAAATCGTCATGTGCGGTCTGGATGTCACCAATCAGGCGGTGTTAGCTCCTGATTATCTTGCTACATTGCCGGAGTTGAATCGTACCGGAAAAATGCTGCACGCCTTGTTTAGTCACTACCGTAGCGGCAGTATGCAAAGCGGCCTGCGTATGCACGATCTCTGCGCTATCGCCTGGCTGGTGCGCCCGGACTTATTCACTCTCAAGCCGTGTTTTGTGGCAGTGGAAACGCAGGGCGAATTTACCTCAGGTACTACGGTTGTTGATATCGACGGTTGCCTGAGTAAACCTGCAAACGTGCAGGTGGCGCTGGATCTGGATGTGAAAGGCTTTCAGCAGTGGGTGGCGGAAGTGCTGACCCTGGCGAACTAATCAGAAAACAAGGAAGTGTTCTATGACGTATGGAGAAGCGTATTTGGAAGGGTGGAAAAACATCTTTAATTATGAAGGTGTCGCCACCCGTTTTGAGTTCTGGTCGTTTATGATCGGTAGTGTCGTTATCTGTCTGCTACCGCTTTTATGCTGGTGGTTTGCGGAAACAATGAACAATGACTATGGTGTTTTCATTTTTTTTGCGCTGCCCGCGTCATTTATTTTAACGTTGATTTTTGCCGTACCGGCGATGGCGCTAGCCGTCAGAAGGATGCACGATATCGGATATCCAGGGTGGTGGGTCATTATTGTCGTGTTGATCCCTGTTACGGGCGTAATTCTGCTTATACTTTGCTGCCTGCCGTCAAAGTCACAAGACCAGGCATAATGACAGATGGTATGACGCATCACTTTCTGCGTCATGCCTTTCACTGATATCCCTCCCTGTTTATCATTAATTTCTAATTATCAGCGTTTTTGGCTGGCGGCGTAGCGATGCGCTGGTTACTCTGAAAACGGTCTATGCAAATTAACAAAAGAGAATAGCTATGCATGATGCAAACATCCGCGTTGCCATCGCGGGAGCCGGGGGGCGTATGGGCCGCCAGTTGATTCAGGCGGCGCTGGCATTAGAAGGCGTGCAGCTGGGCGCGGCGCTGGAGCGCGAAGGATCTTCTTTACTGGGCAGCGACGCTGGTGAACTGGCCGGCGTCGGAAAAACAGGCGTTACCGTGCAAAGCAGCCTCGACGCGGTAAAAGATGATTTTGATGTGTTTATCGATTTTACCCGTCCGGAAGGTACGCTGAACCATCTCGCTTTTTGTCGCCAGCATGGTAAAGGGATGGTGATTGGTACAACGGGTTTTGATGACGCTGGCAAACAAGCGATTCGTGACGCTGCCACAGATATTGCGATTGTCTTTGCCGCCAATTTTAGCGTTGGCGTTAACGTCATGCTTAAGCTGCTGGAGAAAGCCACTCAGGTAATGGGTGACTACACCGATATTGAAATTATCGAAGCACATCATAGACATAAAGTCGATGCGCCGTCAGGCACTGCGCTGGCAATGGGGGAGGCGATTGCTCATGCACTGGACAAAGACCTGAAAGATTGCGCGGTCTACAGTCGTGAAGGCCATACTGGTGAACGTGTTCCTGGCACCATTGGTTTTGCCACTGTACGTGCGGGTGACATTGTGGGTGAACATACCGCCATGTTTGCTGATATCGGCGAACGTCTGGAGATTACCCATAAGGCGTCCAGCCGCATGACATTTGCTAACGGTGCGGTAAGATCGGCATTGTGGCTAAATGGCAAGAAAAATGGTCTTTTTGATATGCGAGATGTGCTGGATCTCAATAAATTATAACCACAAAACATTTGCATTGATGCAAAAATAACATATCTAATTCATTGATTGTAAAGGGCTTTAATTTTTAGCCCTTTTATTTTGTGGTTTTTTCTTAATTGTTGATGCAAATTGCCAAAAATATAAAGTTTTGTCTGTGGTTTTTGTTGTTTTAATGTAAATTTTGACCATCTGGTCCACTTTTTTCCGAGTGAATTTTGTTTTTACATTCTTCTCGCTGTGCAAGCGTTTTCCTGACTACGTTAGGTGATCTTTTTGTCGCTTAATGCCATAAAAATATGCATGACGCATAAAATCATATAATAAATACCGCGATTGAGTTGACTTTTAGCGCCCATATCTCCAGAATGCCGCCGTTTGCCAGAAATTCGTCGGTAAGCAGATTTGCATTGATTTGCGTCATCATTGTGAATTAATATGCAAATAAAGTGAGTGAATATTCTCTGGAGGGTGTTTTGATTAAGTCAGCGCTATTGGTTCTGGAAGACGGAACCCAGTTTCACGGTCGGGCCATAGGGGCAACAGGTTCGGCGGTTGGGGAAGTCGTTTTCAATACTTCAATGACCGGTTATCAAGAAATCCTCACTGATCCTTCCTATTCTCGTCAAATCGTTACTCTTACTTATCCCCATATTGGCAATGTCGGCACTAATGACGCCGATGAAGAATCTTCTCAGGTACATGCACAAGGTCTGGTGATTCGCGACCTGCCGCTGATTGCCAGCAACTTCCGCAACACCGAAGACCTCTCTTCTTACCTGAAACGCCATAACATCGTGGCGATTGCCGATATCGATACCCGTAAGCTGACGCGTTTACTGCGCGAGAAAGGCGCACAGAATGGCTGCATTATCGCGGGCGATAACCCGGATGCGGCGCTGGCATTAGAAAAAGCCCGCGCGTTCCCAGGTCTGAACGGCATGGATCTGGCAAAAGAAGTGACCACCGCAGAAGCCTATAGCTGGACACAAGGGAGCTGGACGCTGACCGGCGGCCTGCCAGAAGCGAAAAAAGAAGACGAGCTGCCGTTCCACGTCGTGGCCTACGATTTCGGTGCCAAGCGCAACATCCTGCGGATGCTGGTGGACAGAGGCTGCCGCCTGACCATCGTTCCGGCGCAAACTTCTGCGGAAGATGTGCTGAAAATGAATCCAGACGGTATCTTCCTCTCCAACGGTCCTGGCGACCCGGCCCCGTGCGATTACGCTATTACTGCCATCCAGAAATTCCTCGAAACCGATATTCCGGTATTCGGCATCTGCCTCGGCCATCAGTTGCTGGCACTGGCGAGCGGTGCGAAGACCATTAAGATGAAGTTCGGACACCACGGCGGCAACCATCCGGTGAAAGATGTTGAGAAAAACGTGGTGATGATCACCGCCCAGAACCACGGTTTTGCGGTGGATGAAGCAACATTACCTGCAAACCTGCGTGTCACGCATAAATCCCTGTTCGACGGTACGTTACAGGGGATTCATCGCACCGATAAACCGGCGTTCAGCTTCCAGGGGCACCCGGAAGCCAGCCCTGGTCCACACGACGCCGCGCCGTTGTTCGACCACTTTATCGAGTTAATTGAGCAGTACCGTAAAACCGCTAAGTAATCAGGAGTAAAAGAGTCATGCCAAAACGTACAGATATAAAAAGTATCCTGATTCTGGGTGCGGGCCCGATTGTTATCGGTCAGGCGTGTGAGTTTGACTACTCTGGCGCGCAAGCATGTAAAGCCCTGCGCGAAGAGGGTTACCGCGTTATTCTGGTGAACTCCAACCCGGCGACCATCATGACCGACCCGGAAATGGCTGATGCGACCTACATCGAGCCGATTCACTGGGAAGTGGTACGCAAGATTATTGAAAAAGAGCGCCCGGACG
Source organism: Escherichia sp. E1130 (assembly GCF_005781065.1). Classification (NCBI taxonomy): domain Bacteria; kingdom Pseudomonadati; phylum Pseudomonadota; class Gammaproteobacteria; order Enterobacterales; family Enterobacteriaceae; genus Escherichia; species Escherichia sp. E1130. Next base: position 188,487 of record NZ_VATL01000004.1, on the reverse strand, counting down.
CAGTGCTGCCAACGATGGGCGGTCAGACGGCGTTGAACTGCGCGCTGGAGCTGGAGCGTCAGGGTGTGCTGGAAGAGTTCGGCGTCACCATGATTGGTGCTACCGCCGATGCGATTGATAAAGCAGAAGACCGCCGCCGTTTCGACGTAGCGATGAAGAAAATCGGTCTGGAAACTGCGCGTTCCGGTATTGCACACACGATGGAAGAAGCGCTGGCGGTTGCCGCTGACGTGGGCTTCCCGTGCATTATTCGCCCATCCTTCACAATGGGCGGTAGTGGTGGCGGTATCGCTTATAACCGCGAAGAGTTTGAAGAAATCTGCGCCCGCGGTCTGGATCTCTCCCCAACCAAAGAGCTGCTGATTGATGAGTCGCTGATTGGCTGGAAAGAGTACGAGATGGAAGTGGTGCGTGATAAAAACGACAACTGCATCATCGTCTGCTCTATCGAAAACTTCGATGCAATGGGCATCCACACCGGTGACTCCATCACTGTCGCGCCAGCGCAAACGCTGACCGACAAAGAATATCAAATCATGCGTAACGCCTCGATGGCGGTGCTGCGTGAAATCGGCGTTGAAACCGGTGGTTCCAACGTTCAGTTTGCGGTGAACCCGAAAAACGGTCGTCTGATTGTTATCGAAATGAACCCGCGCGTGTCCCGTTCTTCGGCGCTGGCGTCGAAGGCGACCGGCTTCCCGATTGCTAAAGTAGCGGCGAAACTGGCGGTGGGTTACACCCTCGACGAACTGATGAACGACATCACTGGCGGGCGTACTCCGGCCTCCTTCGAGCCGTCCATCGACTATGTGGTTACTAAAATTCCTCGCTTCAACTTCGAGAAATTCGCCGGTGCTAACGACCGTCTGACCACTCAGATGAAATCGGTTGGCGAAGTGATGGCGATTGGTCGCACGCAGCAGGAATCCCTGCAAAAAGCGCTGCGCGGCCTGGAAGTGGGCGCAACTGGCTTCGACCCGAAAGTGAGCCTGGATGACCCGGAAGCGTTAACCAAAATCCGTCGCGAACTGAAAGACGCAGGCGCAGAGCGTATCTGGTACATCGCCGATGCTTTCCGTGCGGGCCTGTCTGTGGACGGCGTCTTCAACCTGACCAACATTGACCGCTGGTTCCTGGTACAGATTGAAGAGCTGGTGCGTCTGGAAGAGAAAGTGGCAGAAGTGGGCATCACTGGCCTGAACGCTGACTTCCTGCGCCAGCTGAAACGCAAAGGCTTTGCCGATGCGCGTCTGGCTAAACTGGCGGGCGTTCGCGAAGCGGAAATCCGCAAGCTGCGCGACCAGTATGATCTGCACCCGGTTTATAAGCGCGTGGATACCTGTGCGGCAGAATTTGCCACCGACACCGCTTATATGTACTCCACTTATGAAGAAGAGTGCGAATCGAATCCGTCTACCGACCGTGAAAAAATCATGGTGCTTGGCGGCGGCCCGAACCGTATCGGTCAGGGTATCGAATTCGACTACTGCTGCGTACACGCCTCGCTGGCGCTGCGTGAAGACGGTTACGAAACCATTATGGTGAACTGTAACCCGGAAACCGTCTCCACCGACTACGACACTTCCGATCGCCTCTACTTCGAGCCGGTAACCCTGGAAGATGTACTGGAAATCGTGCGTATCGAGAAGCCGAAAGGCGTTATCGTCCAGTACGGTGGTCAGACTCCGCTGAAACTGGCACGTGCGCTGGAAGCCGCTGGCGTCCCGGTTATCGGTACCAGCCCGGATGCTATCGACCGTGCGGAAGACCGTGAACGCTTCCAGCATGCGGTTGACCGTCTGAAACTGAAACAACCGGCGAACGCCACCGTTACCGCTATTGAAATGGCGGTTGAGAAGGCAAAAGAGATTGGCTACCCGCTGGTGGTGCGCCCGTCTTACGTTCTCGGCGGTCGGGCGATGGAAATCGTCTATGACGAAGCTGACCTGCGTCGCTACTTCCAGACGGCGGTGAGTGTCTCTAACGATGCGCCAGTGTTGCTGGATCACTTCCTCGATGACGCGGTAGAAGTAGATGTGGATGCTATTTGCGACGGCGAAATGGTGCTGATTGGCGGCATTATGGAGCACATCGAGCAGGCGGGCGTGCACTCCGGTGACTCCGCATGTTCTCTGCCAGCCTACACCTTAAGTCAGGAAATTCAGGATGTGATGCGCCAACAGGTGCAGAAACTGGCCTTCGAATTGCAGGTGCGCGGCCTGATGAACGTGCAGTTTGCGGTGAAAAACAACGAAGTCTACCTGATTGAAGTTAACCCGCGTGCGGCGCGTACCGTTCCGTTCGTCTCCAAAGCCACCGGCGTGCCGCTGGCAAAAGTGGCGGCGCGCGTGATGGCAGGCAAATCGCTGGCTGAGCAGGGCGTGACTAAAGAAGTCATCCCGCCGTACTACTCGGTGAAAGAAGTGGTGCTGCCGTTCAACAAATTCCCGGGCGTTGACCCGCTGTTAGGGCCAGAAATGCGCTCCACCGGGGAAGTGATGGGCGTCGGGCGCACCTTCGCTGAAGCGTTTGCCAAAGCGCAGCTGGGCAGTAACTCCACCATGAAGAAACAGGGCCGTGCGCTGCTCTCCGTGCGTGAAGGCGACAAAGAACGCGTGGTGGACCTGGCGGCAAAACTGCTGAAACAGGGCTTCGAGCTGGATGCGACCCACGGCACGGCGATTGTGCTGGGCGAAGCGGGCATTAATCCGCGTCTGGTAAACAAGGTGCATGAAGGTCGTCCGCACATTCAGGACCGTATCAAGAATGGCGAATACACCTACATCATCAACACCACCTCAGGTCGTCGCGCGATTGAAGACTCCCGCGTGATTCGTCGCAGTGCGCTGCAATATAAAGTGCATTATGACACCACCCTGAACGGTGGTTTCGCTACCGCGATGGCGCTGAATGCCGATGCGACCGAAAAAGTTATTTCGGTGCAGGAAATGCACGCACAGATCAAATAATAGCGTGTGATGGCGGATATGTTTTATTCGCCAATTTGATCGAATAACTAATACGGTTCTCGAAAGAGGACCGTTTTTTTATCTGTAAGACAAAACTTTGTTGGAATTCATATTTTTGATGGCGTAAGCAGGATTTTGCTCACACTAATCCTTCGTTAGGTTGCATACTATCGATATATCCACAATTTTAATATGGCCTTGTTTAATTGCTGCAAAACGAGTCATAGCCAGTCTTTTAATTTGTGAAACTGGAGTTCGTATGTGTGAAGGATGTGTTGAAAAACCACTCTATTTGTTAATCGCCGAATGGATGATGGCTGAAAACCGGTGGGTGATAGCAAGAGAGATCTCTATTCATTTCGATATTGAACACAGCAAGGCGGTTAATACCCTGACTTATATTCTGTCGGAAGTCGCAGAAATAAGCTGCGAAGTTAAGATGATCCCTAATAAGCTGGAAGGGCGGGGATGCCAGTGCCAGCGACTGGTAAAAGTGGTCGATATCGATGAGCAAATTTACGCGCGCCTGCGCAATAACAGCCGGGATAAATTAGTCGGCGTAAGAAAGACGCCGCGTATTCCTGCCGTTCCGCTCACGGAACTTAACCGCGAGCAGAAGTGGCAGATGATGTTGTCAAAGAGTATGCGTCGTTAATGTCATTTCGTTGATACCGTGCGACCTGGTCGCCGGATGCGATGCTGGCGCATCTTATCCGGCCTACGGTTGCTCTCCAGCCGGGTTGGATAAGGCGTTTATGCCGCATCTGACGATGTTACCGTTTCGGCGTCACATCCGTCGTCCCCTGCAAACGGGGGCGATTTTCCTCCATTTGCCTCAACGGCTGCGTTTCATGTAACGATGCATGACAACGCCCGACAAGATCATGATATTCTTTGGTATTTAACCGCTTCCAGTGTAACTCGTCGTCACTCACATTGCGTACAGCGCGGGCTGGCGTACCCATCAACAACTGGCGTTTCTCGCCGCTAAAGCCTGCTTTGACAAAACTCATGGCGGCAACAATGCTCTCTTCGCCAATGACCGCGCCATCCATAATCACGCTGTTCATCCCGACCAATGCATCGCGACCAATCACACAACCATGCAGGATCGCTCCGTGCCCGATATGGCCGTTTTCTCCAACGATGGTGTCAGTGTCGCAGTAGCCATGCATAATGCAGCCATCCTGAATATTGGCTCCCGCTTGCACGATCAAACGCCCGTAGTCACCACGCAGCGAGGCGAGGGGGCCGATGTAGACTCCGGCCCCCACAATCACATCGCCAATCAATACTGCACTGGGATGGACAAACGCCGTCGGGTGAACCAGCGGAATTAACCCCTCAAAGGCGTAATAGCTCACGGTTGTTAACGTCCTTTCCACACCGGATCGCGCTTCTCGGCAAACGCCAGCGGCCCTTCAAGGGCATCTTCCGAATGCAGAACTGATGGGTAGTGTTTCAACACGCCGCTGCGAATATAGCGATACGCTTCTTCTACTGGCATTTCGCTGGTGGTGCGGTAGATCTCTTTCAGCGCCGCAATCGCCAGCGGGGCGCTGTCAACCAGTTGCTGCGCCAGTTCGCGGGCGTTATCCATCAGTTCCGTCTGGCTAACTACGCGGTTGACTATCCCCCAACGCAGCGCCTCTTCTGCGCCCATTCTTCTGCCGGTCATCACCATTTCATTGACGATGGCAGGCGGCAGGATCTTCGGCAGACGCAGCACACCGCCGCTGTCAGGAACGATGCCCAGTTTGGCTTCCGGCAGGGCGAAGCTGGCGTTATCGGCACAAACAATAAAATCTGCCGCCAGCGCCAGTTCAAAGCCGCCGCCAAAGGCGTAGCCGTTCACGGCTGCGATGACCGGTTTATCCAGATTGAAAATTTCGGTTAAGCCCGCAAAACCACCCGGACCAAAGTCAGCATCCGGTGCTTCGCCTTCTGCTGCTGCTTTTAAATCCCAGCCTGCGGAAAAGAATTTCTCTCCGGCACCGGTAATAATGGCGACACGTAATTGCGGATCGTCACGGAAATTTAGAAATACTTCGCCCATTTTAAAGCTGGTTTTCGCATCAATAGCATTCGCTTTTGGGCGATCTAGGGTAATTTCCAGAATTGATCCATTGCGGGTCAGATGTAATGATTCACTCATTCCTTTTCTCCATTTTTGCTTTTTCAGGGACGACAACGCCCCTGCAAAAAAATGCATATTATTGTTGAACGTGATTATTACCAGACAGAGTAGTACCCTGCTGTAGTGTTTATTTCAGCGCCTTTCTGATTATTTTCCCCGAGCAATTACGTGGTAGATCTTTTCTGATCTCCAGATAAGAGGGCACTTTAAATTTCGCCATATTCTGTTCGCAATAGTAGAAGAATTCCTCTTCGCTCAATATTTCACCTTCATTCAGCACCACAAACGCTTTGATGGCTTCATCGCGAATCGAATCTTTAATACCAACAACCACGATGTCCTGAATTTTCGGGTGCGCGGCGATAATATTTTCCAGCTCTACGCAAGAGACATTCTCCCCACCGCGTTTGATCATATTGCAGCGACGATCGACGAAATAAAAAAAGCCCTCTTCGTCGCAGTATCCGGTATCGCCAGTATGCAGCCAGCCATCAGCTTCCAGGACTTTAGCGGTGGCCTCAGGGTTGAGAAAGTACTCTTTGAAGATGGTTTTTCCCGGTACGCCTTTAATGCAGATTTCACCGATCTCACCAGCCGGGAGCGGACGATTGTGATCGTCGCGGATCTCCGCTTCGTAGCAAAATCCCGCCCGGCCAATCGACGGCCAGCGTCGTTTATCGCCAGGGCGATCGCCGATAATGCCAACAATGGTTTCCGTCATCCCATAAGAGGTCAGCAAGCGAACGCCGAAGCGTTCACAAAACGCATCTTTTTCCTGCTCCGACAGGTTGAGATAAAACATTACTTCCCGCAGATGGTGTTGCTGATCGCTCGCTGAAGGCGGTCGCACCATCAACGTACGGATCATCATCGGAATACATTCGGTAACGGTGGCGCGATACTTCTGTACCTGTCCCCAGAAGGCGCGAGCGCTGTATTTCTCGACCAGCACAAAGGTGGCTCCGGCAGAAAACGCCGCCATCGCCGCAGTACACTGGCAATCGATATGAAATGCAGGCATTACCGTCAGGTAGACGTCATCGTCACGCAGTGCGCACTGCCAGGCGGAGTAATATCCAGCGAAGCGCAGGTTGTAATGGGTAATCACCACCCCTTTCGGTCGGGAAGTGGTACCGGAGGTAAAGAGAATTTCCGCCGTATCGTCGGTCGTTAGCGGCGGTGCATAGCACAAGGTGGCAGGTTGTTGATTTTTCAGTTGAGTAAACGAACTCACACCATCATCAGCGGGAAGCGCCACATCTGTCAGGCAAATGTGCCGCAACTGAGTGGCATCTTCCTGCTGAATCTGTTGATACATAGGATAGAATTGCGCACTGGTCACCAGCAGGCACGCCTGGCTATTTTGCAGGATCCACACGCTTTCTTCGCGTAACAGGCGGGCGTTAATCGGCACCATAATCGCGCCAATTTTTGCCAGCCCGAACCAGCAAAAGATAAATTCCGGGCAGTTGTCGAGATGTAGAGCAACCTTGTCGCCTTTGCGAATCCCCAGCGTATAAAACAGGTTTGCCGTGCGGTTAATCTCCTGATTTAACTCAAGATAACTATACCGGTTAACGACTCCGCCGCTGGATTCACAAATCAGCGCCGTTTTATGACCGTAAACGTCCGCCAGATCGTCCCACATTTGACGTAGATGTTGTCCGCCAATGATATCCATTGCACCTCTATCCATTTTGTTCGTTTGTTATTGGGCGGGCGCTAGTCAGGCAAGCCGGCTGGCGCCACGCGTTTAGTCCTCAACTTTGGCCAGACCTTTGCTGACCAACTCCTGAATGTCGTTTTCGCTGTAGCCGATAGTTTTCAAAATGGCAGCCGTATCCATGCCATGTGATGGCATTCCGCGCCAGATTTGGCCTGGGTTATTTTTGAATTTCGGCATCACGTTTGGCCCTTTGCAGGTGCGACCATCCATCGTTTGCCACTGGGTGATTGATTCACGAGCCACATACTGTGGATTGCTTTCCAGTTCCGGTACGGTCAGCACTTTGGCGCAGGCGATATTCAGTTCAGCAAAGCGTTCTTTAACTTCCGCGATGGTGTGCGCCGCCAGCCAGGCATCGAGTTTCTCTTCTACCAGTGGTCCGTAAGGGCATTCGATACGGTGGATAAGCTGGGTGCCTTCCGGGATTTCCGGCGTGCCGAGCAGATGTGCGAGGCCGATATCTTTAAAGCATTCTGCAATCTGAGTAATGCCCACCAGTTCCATCACAATGTAGCCGTCGGCGCATTTGTACAGACCGCAACCGGCGTAGTAGGGATCTTTACCTTTGGTCATGCGCGGGCACATTTCGCCGCCGTTGAAGTAATCCATCATGAAGTACTGGCCCATACGCAGCATCACTTCATACATGGCGATGTCGATGCTTTCGCCTTTACCGGTTTCACGCACTTTATGCAGTGCTGCCAGCGCCGCCGTGGTGGCGGTCAGGCCAGAAAAGTAATCGGCGGTATACGGGAAGGCAGGCATTGGCTGGTCAACATCACCGTTCTGAATCAGGTAACCACTGAAGGCCTGGGCGATGGTGTTATAGGCCGGAAGATTGGTGTACTCCTCGGTGCCGTACTGACCAAAACCGGACAGGTGAGCGATAACCAGTTTCGGGTTGTGCTGCCACAGGACTTCATCGGTAATGCCACGACGGGCAAAGGCCGGACCTTTACTGGCTTCGATGAAGATATCGGTGGTTTCCATTAATTTCAGAAACGCTTCGCGGCCTTCATCTTTGAAAATATTTAACGACAGCGCGTGCAAATTGCGACGAGAGAGCTGCGGGTAGTTAGGTTGAACGCGAATGGTGTCGGCCCAGGCGACGTTCTCGATCCAGATAACTTCCGCCCCCCATTCTGCGAACATTTGCCCGGCGAACGGCCCGGCGATTTCGATACCGGAGAAGACAACGCGCAATCCGGCCAGCGGCCCGAATTTCGGCATGGGTAGATGATCCATTATTAGCTCCTGAAAAATTGTGTAGCGCATGACTGCCGGATGCGGCGTAAACGCCTTATCCGGCCGACATTCGTGCTTCCGTAGACCTGATAAGACGCGGCCGCGTCGCATCAGGCAGCGCACGGACTTAGCGGTATTGCTTCAGCACCGCACGACCCAGCGTCAGGATCTGCATTTCGTCAGATCCCCCGGAGACGCGGTCTACACGCAGATCACGCCAGAAGCGGCTGATGCGGTGGTTGCCCGCAATCCCGACACCGCCCAGCACCTGCATTGCGCTATCCACCACTTCAAATGCCGCATTGGCGCAGAAGTATTTGCACATCGCTGCATCGCCAGAGGTGATGGTGCCGTTGTCTGCTTTCCACGCAGCTTCATACAGCATGTTTTTCATGGAGTTTAATTTGATCGCCATGTGGGCGAATTTTTCCTGAATCAACTGGAAACGACCAATCGCCTCGCCAAACTGCACGCGCTGGTTGGCGTAGCGCGCCGCATCTTCAAAGGCGCACATCGCCGTACCGTAGTTGGTCAGGGCTACCAGGAAACGTTCATGGTCGAACTCTTCTTTGACGCGGTTAAAGCCGTTACCTTCCCGACCGAACATGTCTTTCTCGTCCAGTTCCACGTCGTCAAAGGTGATTTCACAGCAGCTATCCATACGCAAACCGAGCTTCTCAAGTTTGGTCACTTTGATGCCTGGTTTGCTCATATCAACAAACCATTCGGTGTAGACAGGTTTGTCCGGAGAAGCCCCGTCGCGCGCCATCACCACGATGTACGGGGTGTAGGCGCTGCTGGTAATAAAACACTTACTACCATTAAGATAAATCTTACCATTTCTACGGGTATAAGTCGTTTTCAGGCTACCCACGTCGGAGCCCGCGCCCGGTTCGGTAATCGCTGAGTTCCACATCTGCTTACCGGTGCCGCGGAAAGCCATAATCTTGTCGATCTGCTCTTGTGTGCCTTCACGCAGGATGGTGTTAAACCCGCCTGGCAACTGGTACAGCACGTAGGTTGGCGCCCCCAAACGACCCAGTTCCATCCACACGGCGGCGAGGGTAACAAACCCCGCATCCAGACCACCGTGCTCTTCCGGGATCAGCAGGCTGTCGATATCCATATCCGCCAGTGCTTTGACAAAACGTTCCGGGTAGACGCTGTCACGGTCGCACTCGGCAAAATAGGCCTCCCAGTTTTCGCTGGCCATCAGTTCGCGGATACCGGCGACAAACAGTTCCTGCTCATCATTTAAATTAAAATCCATCTTTCAACCTCTTGATATTTTGGGGGTTAATTAATCTTTCCAGTTCTGTTTCGCGTCTTTAATAAAGGAGAGCGTCACCATAATGTTGACGAAGAACAGCGGGCATCCTCCGGCGATGATGGCGGTTTGAATCGGTTTCAGGCCGCCGAGCGCCAGCAGAACAATGCCGATAACACCAACCAACACTGACCAGCCGATACGCACCAGCAGCGGCGGCTCTTCGCCATCGCGTACTTCGCGGCAAGTGGACATCGCCAGGGTGTAAGAGCAGGCGTTAATCAGGGTAACGGTGGCAATAAAGCAGAGAATGAAGAAGCCCCACATGGTGGCAGTGCTGAGCGGCAGAGCGGCCCAGGTTTCGATGATGGCGCGCGCCACACCATACTGTTCGATCAGGTTTGGAATGTTGATGATGTTTTTATCCATCAACAGCAGAGTGTTACTACCGAGTACGGTCCACAGGATCCAGGTGGATGCTGTCAGCCCCATCACCATACCGAAGCACAGTTCACGCACGGTACGACCACGGGAAATACGCGCCAGGAAGATACTCATCTGGATGGCGTAAATCACCCACCATGCCCAGTAGAACACGGTCCAGCCCTGCGGGAAGCCGCCTTTGCCAACGGCATCGGTATAGAACAACATGCGCGGCAGATACATCAGCAACATCCCCACCGAGTCGGTGAAGTAGTTCATGATGAAGCTGGCGCCGCTGACGATGAATACCCAGCCAAGCATCAGGAAACTCAGATAGCTGCGCACATCGCTGGCGATTTTCACCCCTTTTTGCAGACCACAGGCGACGCAGATAGCGTTGAGGATGATCCAGCAGGTAATGATGATAGCGTCCAGTTGCAGGGTATGCGGAATACCAAACAGATACTGCATACACTCGGTCACCAGCGGCGTGGCAAGACCCAGACTGGTGCCCATTGCGAAGATCAGCGCCACCAGATAGAAGTTATCGACGATAGTGCCAAACAAGCCTTTGGCATGTTTTTCACCGACCAGCGGCACCAGAGTGGAGCTGGGGCGAATCACATCCATTTTGCGGACAAAGAAGAAGTACGCGAAGGCGACGGAAAGGAAGCTGTAAGTGGCCCACGGTAGCGGTCCCCAGTGAAACAAACTGTAGGCCAGCCCCAGTTCTTTCGCACCAGTAGAGTTTGGCGCTAAAGCAAATGGCGGTGTGGAGATGTAGTAGTAGATCTCAATCGATCCCCAGAACAGTACGGCGGCTGACGTACAGGAGGCGAACATCATAAAGATCCAACTGGCGGTGCTAAACTCTGGCGGCTCGTTACCTAAACGCTTTTTGGCATACGGGCCAAACACCAGCCAGAACCAGCCGAAAAGCATCACCACCATATACCATTCAAATGCCCATCCCCATACATTGGTGACGTAACTGAATACAGCATTAATAACGACATTCGCCGCATCCAGATCCCTTACGGTAAGCCAACAAAGTATGCCAACGATTATTAATGGCGGAAAGAACACCTTCGGTTCTATTCCCGTTTTACTCTTTTCTTTTGTCATGAGTTAATTCCACTGTGAAAACGAATATTTATTTTGCGTTCCCGTTTGTTTTATTTTTGTTAACATTTAATATAATTATTATTAACCTCGTGGACGCGTTACTGGCTAACTCATAATGGGTATTCAATTGGCTGCATTCTGTGATGTAAATCACAGTTTTTCATCGGGTAAAAACAGAGTGTCTTTGTGTAAATATCCATTATTAATCAATATGATGGATTTGATTGTGAGTAAAAAAATAGCATCTGACTTTCAATATTGGTGATCCATAAAACAATATTGAAAATTTCTCTTTGCTACGCCATGTTTTCAATATTGGTGAGGAGCTTAACAATATTGAAAGTTGGATTTATCTGCGTGTGACATTTTCAATATTGGTGATTAAAGTTTTATTCCCGAATTAAAGGACGTGCTATCTGTAATTAACACCACCGATATGAACGACGTTTCCTTCATGATTTCTGGAGATGCAATGAAGATTATTACTTGCTATAAGTGCGTGCCTGATGAACAGGATATTGCGGTCAATAATGCTGATGGTTCGTTAGACTTCAGTAAAGCCGATGCGAAAATAAGCCAATACGATTTGAACGCTATTGAAGCGGCTTGCCAGTTAAAACAGCAGGCGGCAGAGGCGCAGGTGACGGCCTTAAGTGTGGGCGGTAAAGCCCTGACCAACGCCAAAGGGCGTAAAGATGTGCTATCGCGCGGCCCGGATGAACTGATTGTGGTGATTGATGACCAGTTCGAGCAGGCACTGCCGCAACAAACGGCGGCTGCATTGGCTGCCGCGGCACAGAAAGCTGGCTTTGATCTGATCCTCTGCGGCGACGGTTCTTCCGACCTTTATGCCCAGCAGGTTGGTCTGCTGGTGGGCGAAATCCTCAATATTCCGGCAGTTAACGGCGTCAGCAAAATTATCTCCCTGACGGCAGATACCCTCACCGTTGAGCGCGAACTGGAAGATGAAACAGAAACGTTAAGCATTCCGCTGCCTGCGGTTGTTGCTGTTTCCACTGATATCAACTCCCCACAAATTCCTTCGATGAAATCCATTCTCGGCGCGGCGAAAAAGCCAGTCCAGGTGTGGTCGGCGGCGGATATCGGTTTTAACGCGGAGGTTGCGTGGTCTGAACAACAGGTTGCCGCGCCGAAACAGCGCGAGCGTCAGCGCATCGTGATTGAAGGCGACGGCGAAGAACAGATCGCCGCATTTGCTGAAAATCTTCGCAAAGTCATTTAATTACAGGGGATGCTATGAACACGTTTTCTCAAGTCTGGGTATTCAGCGATACCCCTTCTCGTCTGCCGGAACTGATGAACGGTGCGCAGGCTTTAGCTAATCAAATCAATGCCTTTGTTCTCAATGATGCCGATGGCGTACAGGCAATCCAGCTCGGCGCTAATCATGTCTGGAAATTAAGCGGCAAACCGGACGATCGGATGATCGAAGATTACGCCAGTGTCATGGCTGACACTATTCGCCAGCACGGCGCAGACGGCCTGGTACTGCTGCCAAACACCCGTCGCGGCAAATTACTGGCGGCAAAACTGGGTTATCGCCTCAAAGCGGCAGTTTCTAACGATGCCAGCACCGTCAGCGTACAGGACGGTAAAGCGACGGTGAAACACATGGTTTACGGCGGCCTGGCAATTGGCGAAGAACGCATTGCCACGCCGTATGCGGTACTGACCATCAGCAGCGGCACGTTTGATGCGGCTCAGCCAGACGCGTCACGCACTGGCGAAACGCACACCGTGGAGTGGCAGGCTCCGGCTGTGGCGATTACCCGCACGGCAACCCAGTCGCGCCAGAGCAACAGCGTCGATCTCGACAAAGCCCGTCTGGTGGTCAGCGTCGGTCGCGGCATTGGCAGCAAAGAGAACATTGCGCTGGCAGAACAGCTTTGCAAGGCGATAGGTGCGGAGCTGGCCTGTTCTCGTCCGGTGGCGGAAAACGAAAAATGGATGGAGCACGAACGCTATGTCGGTATCTCCAACCTGATGCTGAAACCTGAACTGTATCTGGCGGTGGGGATCTCCGGGCAGATCCAGCACATGGTTGGCGCTAACGCGTCGCAAACCATTTTCGCCATCAATAAAGATAAAAATGCGCCGATCTTCCAGTATGCGGATTACGGCATTGTTGGCGACGCCGTGAAGATCCTTCCGGCGCTGACCGCAGCTTTAGCGCGTTGATCCACTCTGGCAGGGCTGCATTTCGGCCCTGCCGCTGACAGGGAGTTCTTATGTCCGAAGATATCTTTGACGCCATCATCGTCGGTGCTGGGCTTGCCGGTTCGGTTGCCGCACTGGTGCTCGCCCGCGAAGGGGCGCAAGTGTTAGTTATCGAGCGTGGTAATTCCGCAGGTGCCAAGAACGTCACTGGCGGGCGTCTCTATGCCCACAGTCTGGAACACATTATTCCTGGTTTCGCCGACTCCGCCCCCGTAGAACGCCTGATCACCCATGAAAAACTCGCGTTTATGACGGAAAAGTCAGCGATGACCATGGACTACTGCAATGGTGATGAAACCTCGCCATCCCAGCGTTCTTACTCCGTTTTGCGCAGTAAATTTGATGCCTGGTTGATGGAGCAGGCCGAAGACGCGGGCGCGCAGTTAATTACCGGGATTCGCGTCGATAACCTCGTACAGCGCGATGGCAAAGTTGTCGGTGTAGAAGCCGATGGCGATGTGATTGAAGCGAAAACAGTGATCCTTGCTGATGGGGTGAATTCCATCCTTGCCGAAAAGCTGGGGATGGCAAAACGCGTTAAACCGACGGATGTGGCGGTTGGCGTGAAGGAACTGATCGAGTTACCGAAGTCGGTTATCGAAGACCGTTTTCAGTTGCAGGGTAATCAGGGTGCGGCTTGCCTGTTTGCGGGTTCCCCCACCGATGGCCTGATGGGCGGCGGCTTCCTTTATACCAATGAAAATACCCTGTCGCTGGGGCTGGTTTGTGGTCTGCATCATCTGCATGACGCAAAAAAATCGGTGCCGCAGATGCTGGAAGATTTCAAACAGCATCCGGCCGTTGCACCGCTGATCGCGGGCGGCAAGCTGGTGGAATATTCCGCTCACGTAGTGCCGGAAGCAGGCATCAACATGCTGCCGGAGCTGGTCGGTGATGGCGTATTGATTGCCGGTGATGCCGCCGGAATGTGTATGAACCTCGGTTTTACCATTCGCGGTATGGATCTGGCGATTGCCGCCGGGGAAGCCGCAGCAAAAACCGTGCTTTCAGCGATGAAAAACGACGATTTCAGTAAGCAGAAACTGGCGGAATATCGTCAGCATCTGGAGAGTGGCCCGCTGCGCGATATGCGCATGTACCAGAAACTACCGGCGTTCCTTGATAATCCACGCATGTTTAGCGGCTACCCGGAACTGGCGGTGGGCGTGGCGCGTGACCTGTTCACCATTGACGGCAGCGCGCCGGAACTGATGCGCAAGAAAATCCTCCGCCACGGCAAGAAGGTGGGCTTCATCAATCTGATCAAGGATGGCATGAAAGGAGTGACCGTTTTATGACTTCTCCCGTCAATGTGGACGTCAAACTGGGCGTCAATAAATTCAATGTCGATGAAGAGCATCCGCACATTGTTGTGAAGGCCGATGCCGATAAACAGGTGCTGGAGCTGCTGGTGAAAGCGTGCCCCGCAGGTCTGTACAAGAAGCAGGATGACGGCAGTGTGCGCTTTGATTACGCCGGATGTCTGGAGTGTGGCACCTGCCGCATTCTGGGGCTGGGGTCGGCGCTGGAACAGTGGGAATACCCGCGCGGTACCTTTGGTGTGGAGTTTCGTTACGGCTGATGTTGGTTTGATACGTAACGCCGTACTGACTCTCATTGCAAAAAAACAGGAATAACCCATGCAACCGTCCAGAAACTTTGACGATCTTAAATTTTCCTCTATTCACCGCCGCATTTTGCTGTGGGGAAGCGGGGGGCCGTTTCTGGATGGTTATGTACTGGTAATGATTGGCGTGGCACTGGAGCAACTGACTCCGGCGCTGAAACTGGACGCTGACTGGATTGGCTTGCTGGGCGCGGGAACGCTCGCCGGGCTGTTCATTGGCACATCGCTGTTTGGCTATATCTCCGATAAAGTCGGACGGCGCAAAATGTTCCTCATTGATATCATCGCCATCGGCGTGATATCGGTGGCGACGATGTTTGTCTCATCCCCCGTCGAACTGTTGGTGATGCGGGTACTCATCGGCATTGTTATCGGCGCAGATTATCCCATCGCCACCTCAATGATCACCGAGTTCTCCAGCACCCGTCAGCGGGCGTTTTCCATCAGCTTTATCGCCGCGATGTGGTATGTCGGCGCGACCTGTGCCGATCTGGTCGGCTACTGGCTTTATGATGTGGAAGGCGGCTGGCGCTGGATGCTGGGCAGCGCAGCGATCCCCTGTTTGTTGATTTTGATTGGTCGATTCGAACTGCCTGAATCTCCCCGCTGGTTGTTACGCAAAGGGCGAGTAAAAGAGTGCGAAGAGATGATGATCAAACTGTTTGGCGAACCGGTGGCTTTCGAGGAAGAGCAGCCGCAGCAAACCCGTTTTCGCGATCTGTTTAATCGCCGCCATTTTCCTTTTGTTCTGTTTGTTGCCGCCATCTGGACCTGCCAGGTGATCCCAATGTTCGCCATTTACACCTTTGGCCCGCAAATCGTTGGTTTGTTGGGATTGGGGGTTGGCAAAAACGCGGCGCTGGGGAATGTGGTGATTAGCCTGTTCTTTATGCTCGGCTGTATTCCGCCGATGCTGTGGTTAAACACTGCCGGACGGCGTCCATTGTTGATTGGCAGCTTTGCCATGATGACGCTGGCGCTGGCGGTTTTGGGGCTGATCCCGGATATGGGGATCTGGCTGGTAGTAATGGCTTTTGCGGTGTATGCCTTTTTCTCTGGCGGGCCAGGTAATTTGCAGTGGCTCTATCCTAATGAACTCTTCCCGACGGATATTCGTGCTTCAGCCGTGGGCGTGATTATGTCATTAAGCCGTATTGGCACCATTGTTTCGACCTGGGCGCTGCCAATCTTTATCAATAATTACGGCATCAGTAGCACCATGCTGATGGGGGCGGGGATCTCGCTATTTGGCTTGTTGATTTCCGTAGCGTTTGCCCCGGAAACACGTGGGATGTCACTGGCGCAGACCAGCAATATGACGATTCGCAGGCTGCGAGCGGGGTAATTTATTCAGATTTCTCTCTTTTCTGAATCAATATTATTGACTATAAGCCGCGTGAATATATGACTACACTTTGTGGGAAAACAAAGGCGTAAACACGCGGGCTAATAACTATGATCCTCATAATTTATGCGCATCCGTATCCGCATCATTCCCATGCGAATAAACGGATGCTTGAACAGGCAAGGACGCTGGAAGGCGTCGAAATTCGCTCTCTTTATCAACTCTATCCTGACTTCAATATCGATATCGCCGCCGAGCAGGAGGCGCTGTCTCGCGCCGATCTGATCGTCTGGCAGCACCCGATGCAGTGGTACAGCATTCCACCGCTCCTTAAACTTTGGATCGATAAAGTCTTCTCCCACGGCTGGGCTTACGGTCATGGCGGCACGGCGCTGCATGGCAAACATTTGCTGTGGGCGGTGACGACCGGCGGCGGGGAAAGCCATTTTGAGATTGGTGCGCATCCGGGCTTTGATGTGCTGTCGCAGCCGCTACAGGCGACGGCAATCTACTGCGGGCTGAACTGGCTGCCACCGTTTGCCATGCACTGCACCTTTATTTGTGATGACGAAACCCTCGAAGGGCAGGCGCGTCACTATAAACAACGTCTGCTGGAATGGCAGGAGGCACATCATGGATAGTCATACGCTGATTCAGGCGCTGATCTATCTTGGTTCGGCGGCGCTGATTGTACCCATTGCGGTACGCCTCGGTCTGGGATCTGTACTTGGCTATCTGATCGCTGGCTGCATTATTGGCCCGTGGGGGCTGCGACTGGTGACCGATGCCGAATCTATTCTGCACTTTGCTGAAATCGGCGTGGTGCTGATGCTGTTTATTATCGGCCTCGAACTCGATCCACAAAGGCTGTGGAAGCTGCGTGCGGCGGTGTTCGGCGGTGGCGCATTGCAGATGGTGATTTGCGGCGGCCTGCTGGGGCTGTTCTGCATGTTACTTGGGCTGCGCTGGCAGGTAGCGGAACTGATCGGCATGACGCTGGCGCTCTCCTCTACGGCGATTGCCATGCAGGCGATGAATGAGCGCAATCTGATGATGACGCAGATGGGCCGCAGTGCCTTTGCGGTGCTGCTGTTCCAGGATATCGCGGCGATCCCGCTGGTGGCGATGATCCCGCTACTGGCGGCGAGCAGTGCCTCGACGACGATGGGCGCATTTGCCCTGTCGGCGTTAAAAGTGGCGGGCGCGCTGGTGCTGGTGGTACTGCTGGGGCGCTATGTCACGCGTCCGGCGCTGCGTTTTGTTGCTCGCTCTGGCTTGCGGGAAGTGTTTAGTGCCGTGGCGTTATTCCTCGTGTTTGGCTTTGGTTTGCTGCTGGAAGAGGTCGGCTTGTCGATGGCGATGGGCGCGTTTCTGGCGGGCGTACTGCTGGCAAGCTCGGAATATCGTCATGCGCTGGAAAGCGATATCGAACCGTTTAAAGGTTTGCTGCTGGGGCTGTTTTTTATCGGTGTTGGCATGTCGATAGACTTTGGCACGCTGATTGAAAACCCATTGCGTATTGTTATTTTGCTGCTTGGTTTCCTTATCATCAAAATTGCCATGCTGTGGCTGATTGCCCGACCGTTGCAGGTGCCAAATAAACAGCGTCGCTGGTTTGCGGTGCTGTTAGGGCAGGGCAGTGAGTTTGCCTTTGTGGTATTTGGTGCAGCGCAAATGGCGAATGTGCTGGAGCCGGAGTGGGCGAAATCGCTGACTCTGGCGGTGGCGCTGTCGATGGCGGCAACGCCGATCCTGCTGGTGATCCTCAATCGCCTTGAGCAATCTTCTACTGAAGAGGCGCGTGAAGCCGATGAGATCGACGAAGAACAGCCGCGGGTAATCATTGCCGGATTCGGTCGTTTTGGGCAGATCACCGGGCGTTTACTGCTCTCCAGCGGGGTGAAAATGGTGGTGCTCGATCACGACCCGGACCATATCGAAACGCTGCGTAAATTCGGCATGAAAGTGTTTTACGGCGACGCCACGCGGATGGATTTACTGGAATCTGCCGGAGCGGCGAAAGCGGAAGTGCTGATTAACGCTATTGATGATCCGCAAACCAACCTGCAACTGACGGAGATGGTGAAAGAACATTTCCCGCATTTGCAGATTATTGCCCGCGCCCGTGATGTCGACCACTACATTCGTTTGCGTCAGGCAGGCGTTGAAAAGCCGGAGCGTGAAACCTTCGAAGGTGCGCTGAAAACCGGGCGTCTGGCGCTGGAAAGTTTAGGTCTGGGGCCGTATGAAGCGCGAGAACGCGCCGATGTGTTCCGCCGCTTTAATATTGAAATGGTGGAAGAGATGGCAATGGGCGAAAACGATACCAAAGCCCGCGCGGCGGTCTATAAACGCACCAGCGCGATGTTAAGCGAGATCATCACCGAGGACCGGGAACATCTGTCACTCATCCAACGGCATGGCTGGCAGGGTACTGAAGAGGGGAAACATACCGGTAATATGGCGGATGAACCGGAAACGAAACCCTTATCCTAATAAAGAGTGACGTAAATCACGCTTTACAGCTAACTATTTGTTTTTATTTCATTGTATTGCGGCGAGTCCACGAACAGATTATGGACTCGCCAGCAAAATAAAAATTTTCCTCAACATCATCCTCTCGCCAGTCGACGAAGGTTTACGCTTTACGTATAGTGACGACAATTTTTTTTATCGGGAAATTTCAATGATCAGTTTGATTGCGGCGCTAGCGGTAGATCGCGTTATTGGCATGGAAAACGCCATGCCGTGGAATCTGCCTGCCGATCTCGCCTGGTTTAAACGCAACACCTTAAATAAACCTGTGATTATGGGCCGCCATACCTGGGAATCCATCGGTCGCCCGCTACCTGGACGCAAAAATATTGTCATCAGCAGCCAGCCGGGTACGGACGAGCGCGTAACGTGGGTGAAGTCGGTGGATGAAGCCATTGCGGCGTGTGGTGACGTACCAGAAATTATGGTGATTGGCGGCGGTCGCGTTTATGAGCAGTTCCTGCCGAAAGCGCAAAAACTGTATTTGACGCATATCGACGCGGAAGTGGAAGGCGACACCCATTTCCCGGATTATGAGCCGGATGACTGGGAATCGGTATTCAGCGAATTCCACGACGCTGATGCGCAGAACTCTCACAGCTATTGCTTTGAGATTCTGGAGCGGCGGTAATTTTGTATAGAATTTACGGCTAGTGCCGGATTTGACGCCGGTTGCGTCTTATCCGGCCTTCCTGTATCAGGCTGTGTTTAAGACGCCGCCGCTTCGCCCAAATCCTTATGCCGGTTCGACGGCTGGACAAAATACTGTTTATCTTCCCAGCGCAGGCAGGTTAATGTACCACCCCAGCAGCAGCCGGTATCCAGCGCGTAAATACCTTCCGGCGTACCTTTGCCTTCCAGCGATGCCCAGTGACCAAAGGCGATGCTGTACTCTTCAGCGACAGGGCCAGGAATCGCAAACCACGGTTTCAGCGGGGCAGGGGCTTCTTCCGGCGATTCTTTGCTGTACATATCCAGTTGACCGTTTGGAAAGCAAAAGCGCATACGGGTAAAGGCGTTGGTGATAAAACGTAATCGCGCCAGACCACGCAAATCTGGTGACCAGTTGTTCGGCATATCGCCGTACATGGCATCGAGGAAGAAGGGGTAAGAGTCGCTTGACAGTACCGCTTCTACGTCACGTGCGCACTCTTTCGCGGTCGGTAAGTCCCACTGCGGCGTGATCCCCGCGTGGGCCATCACCAGCTTTTTCTCTTCATCG
Source organism: Escherichia sp. E1130 (assembly GCF_005781065.1). Lineage (NCBI taxonomy): Bacteria > Pseudomonadati > Pseudomonadota > Gammaproteobacteria > Enterobacterales > Enterobacteriaceae > Escherichia > Escherichia sp. E1130. Next base: position 168,628 of record NZ_VATL01000004.1, on the reverse strand, counting down.
ATTTGCAACAAAGGCTGACGACGTAGCCAGTTAAGCAGTTCATCGGCATCAGGCGCTTCCAGTAGCGGCGTGAGACGATCTTTTGGTTTGTTGCGGCTTATGCCTGAAAACACGGCCAGCAGATGCAGATCGTGATTGCCCAGCACCAGACGTACGCTGTCGCCTAAGGATTTCACATAGCGCAGAACATCAAGCGAACCAGGACCGCGCGCAACCAGATCGCCCGTCAGCCAGAGAGTATCTTTCCCAGGGGTAAATTCCACTTTATGCAGCAATGCGATCAGTTCATCGTAACAGCCATGAACATCGCCAATAAGGTATGTCGCCATAGTTTTTTAATGAATGAATATTGGAACGGCGAGTCGGAATACGGGAATGTCGATGATAAAGGGAACGCCGTTCTCATCAATCATTTCGTAGTGACCCTGCATGGTGCCCAGCGGCGTTTCGATAATCGCGCCGCTGGTATACTGGTACTCTTCGCCAGGCGCGATATGCGGTTGGACGCCCACCACACCTTCGCCCTGGACTTCTGTTTCACGGCCATTGCCGTTAGTGATCAGCCAGTAACGCCCCAACAACTGCACTGGCGCTCGCCCCAGATTGCGTATGGTTACGGTATAAGAAAAAACGTAACGTTCATTATCAGGTGAAGATTGTGCCTCAATATAGACGCTTTGAACCTGAATACACACTCGGGGCGAATTGATCATCGTTAACTCTCCTGCAAAGGCGCGTTCTCCGCCAGATAGTTCGCCATCTGGCAATATTGCGCGACAGAGATATTTTCCGCTCGCATCGCTGGGTCGATCCCCATTCCCGTTAACACATCGGCGCTAAACAAGTTGCCGAGGCTATTACGAATGGTTTTACGACGCTGGTTAAAGGCTTCAGTGGTGATACGACTCAGCACGCGAATATCTTTAACCGGATAAGGCATCGTCGTGTGCGGAACCAGACGTACGACGGCGGAATCCACTTTGGGTGGTGGTGTAAAGGCTGATGGCGGCACTTCCAGCACCGGGATCACGTTGCAATAGTATTGCGCCATGACGCTTAATCGACCATACGCCTTGCTGTTCGGTCCTGCAACCAGACGATTCACCACCTCTTTTTGCAACATAAAGTGCATGTCGGCAATGGCATCAGTATAGCTAAACAGATGGAACATTAACGGCGTGGAAATGTTATACGGCAGGTTGCCGAAAACACGCAGCGGCTGGCCCATTTTCTCTGCCAGTTCACCGAAGTTGAAGGTCATCGCATCCTGCTGATAAATCGTCAGTTTCGGGCCTAAGAACGGATGCGTTTGCAGGCGCGCTGCCAGATCACGGTCAAGTTCGATGACTGTCAGCTGGTCCAGTCGTTCGCCAACCGGTTCGGTTAAAGCTGCCAGACCGGGGCCGATTTCGACCATTGCCTGGCCCTTTTGCGGGTTAATGGCAGAAACAATACTGTCGATCACGAACTGATCGTTGAGAAAGTTTTGCCCGAAGCGTTTACGGGCTAAATGGCCCTGGTGGACTCGATTATTCATTGGGTATTAACAATCATTTTGATGGCGAGATTAAGCGCCGTAATAAAACTGCCGACATCGGCTTTGCCACGTCCCGCCAGTTCAAGCGCGGTGCCGTGGTCCACTGATGTGCGAATAAAGGGCAGGCCCAGCGTAATGTTCACACCGCGCCCGAAGCCCTGGTATTTTAGCACGGGAAGACCCTGATCGTGGTACATCGCCAGCACGGCGTCGGCGTTGTCGAGATATTTCGGCTGAAACAGGGTATCGGCAGGCAACGGCCCGTTGAGTTTCATCCCCTGCGACCGCAGTTCGTCGAGAACGGGAATGATGGTGTCTATCTCTTCCGTGCCCATATGACCGCCTTCGCCCGCGTGCGGATTCAGGCCACAGACCAGAATGTGCGGTTCGGCAATACCAAATTTGGTTCGTAAATCGTGATGCAAAATAGCAATCACTTCGTGCAGAAGCGCAGGGGTGATGGCGTCAGCAATATCGCGCAGCGGTAAATGCGTTGTTGCCAGCGCCACGCGAAGTTCTTCGGTTGCCAGCATCATCACCACTTTTTTCGCCTGTGAACGCTCTTCGAAAAACTCGGTATGACCGCTAAACGGAATGCCTGCGTCGTTGATAACGCCTTTATGCACCGGACCTGTGATCAGCGCGGCAAATTCGCCGTTAAGGCAACCGTCGCACGCGCGTGCCAGCGTCTCCACCACATAATGCCCATTCTCAACTGCTAATTGTCCCGCAGTGGCAGGTACACGTAGTGCAATGGGAAGTAGCGTCAGCGTTCCCGCAGATTGCGGTTGCGCAGGGGAGTCGGGGGAATAAGGGCGGAGGTTAAGCGGTAAACCGAGCATCGCTGCCCGGTCGGTAAGGAGAGTGGCATCGGCACAAACAACCAGTTCTACTGGCCACTCTCGCTGTGCAAGCCGGACAACTAAGTCCGGGCCAATCCCGGCGGGTTCGCCGGGAGTGATCACAACACGTTGGGGTTTAACCATTAGTTGCTCAAAATTTTCACATAAGCGCTGGCGCGTTGTTCCTGCATCCAGCTTGCTGCTTCTTCCGAGAACTTACGGTTCATCAGCATGCGGTATGCACGATCTTTTTGCGCCGCATCGGTTTTATCGACGTTACGGGTGTCCAGCAGTTCGATTAAATGCCAGCCGAATGAAGAGTGAACTGGTGCACTCATTTGACCTTTATTCATGCGGGTCAACGCATCACGGAAGGCTGGATCGAAAATATCTGGCGTAGCCCAACCGAGATCGCCGCCCTGATTTGCAGAGCCAGGATCCTGAGAGAACTCTTTTGCTGCGGCAGCAAATGTGGTTTTACCGCTCTTGATATCCGCAGCAATTTGTTCCAGTTTCACGCGGGCCTGTTCGTCAGTCATGATAGGCGACGGTTTCAGCAGAATATGGCGAGCATGAACTTCGGTCACCGAGATATTTTTGCTTTCGCCGCGCAGGTCGTTAACTTTCAGAATGTGGAAGCCAACGCCGGAACGAATTGGGCCAACAATGTCGCCTTTCTTCGCGGTGCTTAATGCCTGGGCGAAGATCCCCGGCAGCTCCTGAATGCGACCCCAGCCCATTTGGCCGCCATTCAGCGCTTGCTGATCGGCAGAGTGAGCGATAGCCAGTTTGCCGAAGTCTGCACCGTTACGTGCCTGATCGACAATGGCACGCGCCTGAGTTTCTGCCTCATTCACCTGTTCAGAAGACGGGTTTTCCGGCAGCGGGATCAGGATGTGGCTTAAGTTCAGTTCAGTGCTGGCATCATTTTGATTACCGACTTGCTGCGCCAGAGCTTCAACTTCCTGTGGCAGGATAGTGATGCGACGACGCACTTCGTTGTTGCGCACTTCCGAGATAATCATCTCTTTGCGGATCTGATTACGATAGGTGTTGTAGTTCAAACCATCGTAAGCCAGACGGCTGCGCATCTGATCCAGCGTCATGTTGTTCTGTTTGGCAATGTTGGCAATCGCCTGATCAAGCTGCTCATCGGAGATTTTAACCCCCATTTTCTGCCCCATCTGCAGGAGGATTTGATCCATGATCAAACGTTCCATGATTTGGTGGCGCAGCGTAGCGTCATCAGGAAGTTGCTGCCTTGCCTGGGCAGCGTTCATTTTTACCGACTGCATTAATCCATCAACGTCGCTTTCCAGCACGACGCCGTTATTGACGACGGCTGCGACTTTATCGACTACCTGGGGGGCAGCGAAACTGGTATTCGCAATCATGGCGATACCGAGAAGCAGCGTTTTCCAGTTCTTCATACTTTTTCCATTTCAATTAACCGCACTGCGGATTACGTGGTAAATCAACAAATCACAAAGAGTTTTGATACGGCAGAATGTTCGAACGCAGCATCTCTTGCGTACCCAGACCGTAGTTGGAACTCAGGCCGCGAAGTTCGATGTTAAAGCCGATTGCGTTGTCATATATCGCATGTTGTTTATCGTTATCCCAACCGTTCAGCTTACGCTCATAACCGACGCGGATCGCATAGCAGCAGGAGCTGTATTGCACACCTAACATTGAGTCGGCTTGCTTGTTCGCGTTGGTGTCGTAGTAGTACGCCCCGACAATCGACCAACGATCGGCGATTGGCCAGCTAGCGACTGCACCCACCTGCGAAATGCCATTCTTATACTGCTCGGCAGTGGAATAGTATTTAGGCAGCGTAGCCTGAATATATTCCGGGCTGGCGTAGCGGTAGTTCAGCTGTACCAGACGGTCTTCATCCCGACGGTATTCAATGCTGGTGTTGCTGGTGGCTACGTTATCCAGACGAGTATCGTACTGAATGCCGCCACGCAATCCCCAGCGTTCGGAGATGCGCCAGTAGGTATCGCCTGCCCATACCAGTGAGCCCGTTTTGTCGTCATTCTCCCATGTTATGTTGTCATCGCCGGTGCGAGACTCCGTGAAATAGTAGATTTGACCAACGGAAATATTAAAACGTTCAACGGCTGCATCATCATATACGCGAGTTGTGATACCGGTCGTGACCTGGTTCGCGGAAGCAATACGGTCAAGACCGCCATAAGTCCGGTCCCGGAACAGGCCCGAGTAGTCGGATTGCAGCAATGAGGAGTCATAGTTATAGATGTCGCTCTGATCGCGATACGGCACATACAGGTATTGTGCGCGCGGCTCCAGCGTCTGGGTGTAACCCGGCGCCAGCATTTCCATATCACGTTCGAAGACCATTTTGCCGTCAACTTTAAATTGCGGCATTACGCGGTTAACAGAATCTGCCAACTTATTGTTTTGTGGGTTGCTGTTATACCAGTCGAGATTGGTCTGCTGATAATGGGTAGCCAGCAGCTTCGCTTCGGTATTGATACTGCCCCAGGTGTTAGATAACGGCAGGTTGATCGTCGGCTCCAGATGAACGCGAGTAGCCTCCGGCATATTGCTGTTTGTATTAACAAAATGCACTGCCTGACCATAAATACGGGTATCAAACGGGCCGAGATCGTTATGGTAGTAGTTGACGTCTAACTGTGGTTCAGCGGCATAGCTGTTGCCACTGGTATCATCAAAAACCTGGAATTGTTTCGTCGAAAGCGTGGCGTCAAAGTTCTGCACCGCATAGCCCACGCTGAATTTTTGCGTGGCGTAACCATCGGTACTGGAACCATATTTATTATCAAAATCATTGAAATAGGTCGGGTCGCTGACTTTGGTGTAGTCGATGTTAAAGCGCCAAACTTGGTCCATCACTCCGGAGTGTTGCCAGTAGAACAACCAACGGCGTGAATTGCTATCTTCTGGATGTTCATCTTCATAGACTTTATCCGAAGGCAGATAGTCCAGTTCCATCAAGCCTGCGCCGGCCTGGGTGAGATAACGGAATTCGTTTTCCCACATAATGTTGCCACGACGATGCATATAATGCGGCGTGATGGTGGCATCCATATTTGGCGCGATGTTCCAGTAATACGGCAGGTAGAACTCAAAGTAGTTGGTGGTGGTGTACTTGGCGTTCGGGATCAAGAAACCAGAACGGCGTTTGTCACCCACCGGCAACTGTAAATAGGGGCTGTAAAAGATCGGAACCGGACCCACTTTAAAACGGGCGTTCCAGATCTCCGCGACTTGTTCTTCGCGGTCATGAATAATTTCGCTACCCTCCACGCTCCAGGTATCAGAACCCGGCAGACAGGAGGTAAAAGTACCGTTATCCAGGATGGTGTAGCGGTTTTCGCCACGCTGTTTCATCAGGTCTGCTTTACCGCGCCCCTGACGCCCCACCATCTGATAATCACCTTCCCAGACGTTGGTGTCTTTGGTGTTCAGATTCGTCCAGCCTTTTGGCCCTTTGAGGATCACCTGGTTATCGTCGTAATGGACATTACCGAGCGCATCGACGGTACGTATCGGCTCCGGTTGTCCTGGCGCCTCTTTTTGATGAAGCTGTACTTCATCGGCCTGCAGACGGCTGTTACCCTGCATGATATCCACGCTGCCGCTAAACACGGCGTCATCGGGGTAGTTCCCCTTTGCATGGTCAGCATTAATCGTCACGGGTAGGTCATTGGTATCGCCCTGTACCAGAGGACGGTCATAGCTTGGCACGCCCAACATGCACTGTGAGGCGAGGTCGGCTGCCAGTCCCTGTTGACTATAAAGGGCGGTGGCAATCATGGTGGCCAGGAGAGTGGGGATACGTTTTTTCATACGTTGATTTTATTGTTCCATCATCGGTAACGTTGCGCGTGACAAACGGTCAGAGACTAACGTACTCGTCATCTCTACGCTAGTGTTAATCCTGTCCGAATAGCGTCTGTGGTGTTAGGCACGGCATTGAATGACAGGTATGATAATGCAAATTATAGGCGATGTCCCACAATTGACCGCAGCCGGAAAACGGTAAAAGCACCTTTATATTGTGGGAGATAGCGCTGGTTTCCGTAAGTCCATTTGGGGAATATATGCAGTATTGGGGAAAAATCATTGGCGTGGCCGTGGCCTTACTGATGGGCGGCGGCTTTTGGGGCGTAGTGTTAGGCCTGTTAATTGGCCATATGTTTGATAAAGCCCGTAGCCGCAAGATGGCGTGGTTCGCCAACCAGCGCGAGCGTCAGGCGCTGTTTTTTGCCACCACTTTTGAAGTGATGGGGCATTTAACCAAATCCAAAGGTCGCGTTACCGAGGCTGATATTCATATCGCCAGCCAGCTGATGGAGCGAATGAATCTGCATGGTGCTTCCCGTACTGCGGCGCAAAATGCGTTCCGGGTGGGAAAATCAGACAATTACCCACTGCGCGAAAAGATGCGTCAGTTCCGCAGTGTCTGCTTCGGGCGTTTTGATTTAATTCGTATGTTTCTGGAGATCCAGATTCAGGCGGCGTTTGCTGATGGTTCGCTGCATCCAAATGAGCGAGCGGTGCTGTATGTCATTGCTGAAGAATTAGGGATCTCCCGCGCCCAGTTTGATCAGTTTCTGCGCATGATGCAGGGCGGTGCACAGTTTGGCGGCGGTTATCAGCAGCAGTCCGGCGGTGGTAACTGGCAGCAAGCGCAGCGTGGCCCGACGCTGGAAGATGCCTGTAATGTGCTGGGCGTGAAGCCAACGGATGAGGCGACCACCATTAAACGCGCCTACCGTAAGCTGATGAGTGAACACCATCCGGATAAGCTGGTGGCGAAAGGTTTGCCGCCTGAGATGATGGAGATGGCGAAGCAGAAAGCACAGGAAATTCAGCAGGCGTATGAGCTGATTAAGCAGCAGAAAGGATTTAAATAAGTTTCAAAGTGTAGGCCTGATAAGACGCGGCCCGCGTCGCATCAGGCAATCGGCGCAAAATTGCCGGATGTGGCGTGAGCGCCTTCTCCGGCCTACCGAACTTCGCCAGCGTGACGATTAAAAATCCGCTGGCGCTTTAAACGTCATACTATTGCCATATGCCGGATGGGTAATCGTCAACATCTCTGCATGTAGCAACAAACGCGGTGCCATTGCTCTCGCTTCTGGTGAAGCATAAAAACGATCGCCGAGAATCGGATGACCCAGCGCCAGCATATGCACACGCAATTGATGTGAACGCCCGGTAATCGGCTTTAACACCACTCTTGCCGTGTTATCCGCCGCATACTCCACCACTTCATACTCCGTCTGCGCAGGTTTACCCGTTTCGTAACAGACTTTCTGTTTCGGGCGGTTTGGCCAGTCGCAAATCAGCGGCAGATCCACCAGACCTTCTGCGGGGGATGGATGCCCCCAGACGCGGGCCACATACTGCTTTTTCGGCTCGCGCTCGCGGAACTGACGTTTTAATTCCCGCTCCGCGGCTTTGGTCAGCGCCACTACAATCACCCCGCTGGTAGCCATATCCAGACGATGCACCGATTCTGCCTGCGGATAATCACGCTGAATGCGCGTCATCACGCTGTCTTTGTGCTCTTCCAGACGACCCGGTACAGACAACAAACCGCTCGGCTTGTTGACCACCATAATGTGGTCATCCTGATACAGGATAACCAGCCAGGGTTCCTGCGGTGGATTGTAGTTTTCCATCCCCATTTTCGGCTCCGTTACTGATGCGTCACAACGATCAAACGCAGGGCATCCAGACGCCAGCCTGCCTGATCCAGGCTTTCCATTACCTGCTGACGGTTGCTTTCAATGGCGGTCAGTTCGTCGTCACGAATGTTCGGGTTCACCGCACGCAGCGCTTCCAGACGAGACAGCTCGGCAGACAGTTTTTCGTCGGCTTCGTTACGCGCCGCATCAATCAATGCACGGGCAGATTTCTCGATCTGCGCTTCACCCAGCTGAAGGATAGCGTGAACATCCTGCTGCACGGCGTTAACCAGTTTGCTGCCGGTGTGACGGTTAACCGCGTTAAGCTGACGGTTAAAGGTTTCAAACTCAACCTGCGCTGCCAGGTTGTTGCCGTTTTTATCCAGCAGCATACGTACCGGTGTCGGCGGCAGGAAGCGGTTAAGCTGCAACTGCTTCGGCGCCTGGGCTTCAACCACGTAAATCAGCTCTACCAACAGTGTACCTACCGGCAATGCTTTGTTTTTCAACAGTGAAATCGTGCTGCTACCAGTATCGCCAGAGAGGATCAGATCCAGACCGTTGCGGATCAGCGGATGCTCCCAGGTAATAAACTGCGCATCTTCACGCGCCAGCGCCACTTCACGATCAAAGGTGATGGTGATGCCATCTTCCGACAGACCAGGGAAGTCCGGCACCAGCATATGATCGGACGGCGTCAGCACGATCATGTTGTCGCCGCGATCGTCCTGATTGATACCGATGATATCGAACAGGTTCATGGCGAAGGCGATCAGGTTGGTATCGTCATCCTGCTCTTCAATGCTTTCTGCCAGTGCCTGGGCTTTTTCGCCACCGTTGGAATGGATTTCCAGCAGGCGGTCACGCCCCTGTTCCAGCTGTGCTTTCAGCGCTTCATGCTGCTCGCGGCAGTTTTTGATCAGATCGTCAAAGCCTTCGGTTTGATCCGGTGAAGCCAGATAGTTAATCAGATCGTTGTATACGCTATCGTAAATAGTGCGTCCGGTCGGGCAGGTGTGCTCGAACGCATCCAGACCTTCGTGATACCAGCGCACCAGCACTGACTGAGCGGTTTTTTCCAGATAAGGCACATGGATCTGAATATCGTGCGCCTGGCCGATACGATCCAGACGACCAATACGCTGCTCCAGCAGATCCGGGTTGAACGGCAGATCGAACATTACCATGTGGCTGGCGAACTGGAAGTTACGTCCTTCAGAACCGATTTCCGAGCACAGCAGTACCTGCGCACCGGTGTCTTCTTCAGCAAACCAGGCGGCAGCGCGGTCACGTTCGATAATCGACATGCCTTCGTGGAACACCGCGGCGCGAATACCTTCACGTTCGCGCAGTACCTGCTCCAGTTGCAGCGCAGTGGCCGCTTTGGCGCAGATCACCAGCACTTTCTGAGAGCGATGGCTGGTCAGGTAGCCCATCAGCCACTCAACGCGCGGATCGAAGTTCCACCAGGTGGCGTTATCGCCTTCAAATTCCTGATAAATACGCTCCGGGTAGAGCATATCGCGAGCGCGATCTTCCGCACTTTTACGTGCGCCCATAATGCCGGAGACTTTAATAGCCGTCTGATACTGCGTCGGCAGCGGCAGCTTAATAGTGTGCAGCTCGCGTTTCGGGAAGCCTTTCACACCGTTACGCGTGTTACGGAACAGCACGCGGCTGGTGCCGTGGCGATCCATCAGCATCGAAACCAGTTCCTGACGGGCGCTCTGTGCATCTTCGCTGTCGCTGTTTGCTGCTTGCAACAGCGGCTCGATATCCTGCTCGCCGATCATCTCGCCGAGCATGTTCAGTTCGTCATTGCTCAGTTTGTTACCTGCCAGCAGCATGGCAACGGCGTCTGCAACCGGACGATAATTTTTCTGCTCTTCAACGAACTGCGCGAAATCGTGGAAACGGTTCGGGTCCAGCAGACGCAGACGGGCGAAGTGGCTTTCCATTCCCAGCTGTTCCGGGGTTGCGGTCAGCAGCAGAACGCCCGGCACGTGCTCTGCCAGTTGTTCAATAGCCTGATATTCGCGGCTCGGCGCGTCTTCGCTCCACACCAGGTGATGCGCTTCATCGACCACCAGCAGGTCCCATTCGGCTTCACAGAGGTGTTCCAGACGCTGTTTGCTACGACGGGCAAAATCCAGTGAGCAAATCACCAGCTGTTCGGTGTCGAACGGGTTGTAAGCATCGTGCTGAGCTTCGGCATAACGCTCATCATCAAATAGCGCAAAGCGCAGGTTGAAACGGCGCAGCATTTCCACCAGCCACTGATGCTGTAAAGTTTCCGGTACGATAATCAGCACACGTTCAGCAGCGCCAGAGAGCAACTGCTGATGCAGGATCATCCCGGCTTCAATGGTTTTCCCTAAACCCACTTCGTCAGCCAGCAGAACGCGCGGCGCGTGGCGGCGACCAACATCATGAGCGATGTTGAGCTGGTGCGGGATCAGACTGGTACGCTGACCGCGCAGGCCGCTGTACGGCATACGGAACTGTTCGCTGGAATACTTACGCGCGCGATAACGCAGCGCAAAGCGGTCCATACGGTCAATCTGCCCGGCAAACAGACGGTCCTGCGGTTTGCTGAACACCAGTTTGCTATCAAGGAAAACTTCACGCAGGGCCACGCCGGACTCTTCAGTATCCAGGCGAGTACCGATATAGGTCAGCAAGCCATTTTCTTCTTTTACTTCTTCGACTTGCATCTGCCAGCCGTCATGGCTGGTAATGGTATCACCAGGGTTGAACATCACGCGGGTCACGGGGGAATCACTGCGTGCGTACAGACGGTTTTCACCAGTAGATGGGAAAAGTAATGTGACAGTTCGCGCATCCACCGCGACAACGGTTCCAAGTCCTAATTCGCTTTCTGTATCGCTGATCCAGCGTTGACCAAGTGTAAAAGGCATATGTGTTTGGCTCTATATCTTTAATTGCAGGCAATAACTACCCGCTACCAGGCTAATGTGGTAGTGGTGTTATTCAGGTCCAGGAATGGAAAGGGCGCTATGGTACTGGATGGCAAGGCATTCGTCACGCATCAAAATGGTATCTGACGAACTCTTTTTTTGCTCAAAATAGCCCAAGTTGCCCGGTCATAAGTGTAGCAAAATTATCCTCAATAAAGGGGAGTATTCCTTCCGCCACAGGTTGAAGCTGGCGGGTCAGATAGTGTTCGTAATCCAGCGGCGAACGTCGATAGTCCAGCGGCTCCGGGCCGTTGGTGGTCCATACGTACTTAATGGTGCCACGGTTCTGGTATTGCAAGGGGCGACCGCGTTTTTGGTTTTCTTCATCGGCAAGGCGTGCAGCGCGTACATGTGGCGGTACATTACGCTGATATTCGCTCAGCGGACGGCGAAGCCGTTTACGGTAAACCAGTTGCGCATCCAGTTCGCCCGCCATCAGTTTGTCGATAGTTTCACGCACGTACTCCTGATATGGCTCGTTGCGAAAGATGCGCAAGTACAGCTCCTGCTGAAACTGCTGGGCCAGCGGCGTCCAGTCGGTACGCACGGTTTCCAGCCCTTTAAATACCATCCGCTGTTTGTCGCCCTCCTGAATCAGCCCGGCATAACGCTTTTTACTGCCGGTATCGGCTCCACGAATGGTCGGCATCAGAAAACGGCAGTAATGGGTTTCATACTCCAGTTCCAGCGCGCTGGTCAGCCGTTGTTTTTGCAGCGTTTCCGCCCACCAGGCGTTAACGTGCTGCACCAGTGCGCGACCGATTTTCGCCGCCTCTTCTTCCGAATGTGCGCCTTTCAGCCAAACAAACGTTGAGTCGGTATCGCCGTAGATCACGTCGTAGCCCTGCGCTTCAATCAATGCTTTGGTTTGCCGCATGATCTGATGACCACGCATGGTGATCGACGACGCCAGGCGCGGATCGAAGAAGCGGCAGGCAGTGGTGCCAAGCACGCCATAAAAGGCATTCATAATGATCTTCAGCGCCTGCGACAGCGGCTTGTTGCCCTGACGTTTGGCTTCATCGCGCCCGTGCCAGATGTTAGTCACAATCTCCGGCAGGCAATGTTTTTCCCGCGAGAACCAGGCATCGAGAAAACCTTCGGTGCTGTGCTCTGGATCAGGCTGCGCCATGCCTTCTACCAGCCCGACGGGATCAATCAGAAAAGTGCGGATGATTGACGGGTACAGGCTTTTGTAGTCCAGTACCAGCACCGAATCATAAAGCCCTGGCCGCGAATCCATCACGTAGCCGCCAGGGCTGGCGTGCGGTGGCACTTCGCCGAGATTAGGCGCGACATAACCAGCGCGGTGCATACGGGGAAAATAGAGATGACCAAACGCCGCTACTGAACCTCCGTGGCGGTCTACCGGCAGGCCGTTCACCGTTGCTCGTTCGAGCAAAAACGGCATGATTTCAGTTTTATGGAAAATCTGCGTCACCAGTTCGCAATCTTTCAGGTTATAAGTCGCCAGCGCGGGCTTATCTTCGGCGAAACGACGGTCAATTTCGTCCATTCGATCCCACGGGTTATCGATAGATTTTCCTTCGCCTAATAGCTCCTGAGCGACAGTTTCCAGCGAGAATGAAGAGAAATTCCAGAACGCGGATTTCAGCGCCTCGATACCGTCGATAATTAGCCGACCTTTGGCCTGGGCGAAAAAGACGCCGTCTTTAAAGCCGTGCTCGCGCCACTCCAGCTCGCTGTTATCGCGCCCCAGACGCAGCGGAATACGGTAACGCTCGGCATGTTTTTGCAGCATTCGCAGATCGAACTGCACCACGTTCCAGCCGATGAGCACATCGGGATCGTGATTTGCAAACCAGGCGTTAAGTTTTTCCAGCAGCTGCGGGCGGCTGGCGACGTATTCCAGTTCGAAATCGAGCGCGGAGACATCGCCATTCTCTGGCCCCAGCATATAAACGATGCGCTGCCCGCAACCTTCCAGGCCGATGCAGTACAGCTCACCATGGCGGGTAGTTTCAATATCAATAGAAACCCACTTGAGTGGCGGACGATAGTCGGGATTCGGTTTCAGACGGGCATTAACGATAGCGCCATTGCGCATATCTCCCTCGACCCACACCGGAGCGGTGATGAAGCGCTCCATCAGATAGCGTTCTGGCGGGCGCACATCGGCCTCGTAGATGGTAACGCCACCTTCACGCAGGCGCTTTTCGTAACTCATCAACTGGCGATGGGCGCGACAGTAAAGGCCATACACCGGCTGACGGTGAAAATCCTTTAACGCCAGCGGTGTCAGGCGAAAGCCTTGCTCACCCTGCAAAATATGCTGAGCGCGGGGAACCTGATCGGCGGGAATAAACGCCACGGACTCTTGCGGCGCAAGCGTAACGTGCAACGGCCCGTTGTCCGTTGCCAGCCAGAAAGAAACTTCGGTCCCTTGAGGGGTATCCCGCCAGTGTCGGGTTAAGATAAAACCTGCCTGCGCCACGCTGAAAATCCAATAAAAAACCAGGCTTGAGTATAGCCTGGTTTCGTTTGACTGGCTGTGGTTTTATACAGTCGTTACTGCCCGTAATACGCCTTTGCACCATGCTTACGCAGATAGTGTTTATCCAGCAAGGTTTGCTGCATATCAGGGAGCTGCGGGGCCAGCTGGCGGCAGAAAATCCCCATATAAGCGACCTCTTCCAGCACGATAGCGTTATGCACCGCATCTTCGGCGTTTTTACCCCACGCAAACGGACCGTGAGAATGGACCAGAACGCCGGGCATTTGCGCTGCATCGATACCCTGTTTTTCGAAGGTTTCTACGATGACGTTACCGGTTTCCCACTCATATTCGCCGTTGATTTCTGCGTCGGTCATTTTGCGGGTGCAGGGAATGGGACCGTAGAAATAGTCGGCGTGGGTGGTACCGGTTGCCGGAATTGACTGGCCCGCCTGCGCCCAGATGGTGGCGTGGCGCGAGTGCGTGTGCACAATGCCGCCAATGGACGGGAATGCCTGATAGAGCAGTCGGTGAGTTGGCGTGTCAGAGGAGGGCTTTTTCGTACCTTCAACCACTTCACCGGTTTCGATGCTGACCACGACCATATCGTCGGCGGTCATGATGTTGTAATCGACGCCGGAAGGTTTGATCACAAAGACGCCGCGCTCGCGATCAACGGCGCTGACGTTGCCCCAGGTCAGAGTGACCAGGTTGTGTTTTGGGAGCGCCAGGTTGGCTTCTAAAACCTGACGTTTGAGATCTTCTAACATGTTGACTCCTTCGTGCCGGATGCGCTTTGCTTATCCGGCCTACAAAATCGCAGCGCGTAGGCCTGATAAGACGCGGCAGCGTCGCATCAGGCGTTACATACCTGATGCGGCTACTTAGCGACGAAATCCGTAATACACTTCGTTCCAGCGCAGCGCGTCTTTAAACGCTGGCAGGCGGGTGTCGTTATCAATCACCGTGATTTCAATGTCGTGCATCTCGGCGAACTGGCGCATATCGTTAAGGTTCAGCGCATGGCTGAAGACGGTGTGGTGCGCACCACCAGCAAGGATCCACGCTTCGGAAGCGGTTGGCAGATCCGGTTGCGCTTTCCACAGCGCATTCGCCACCGGCAGTTTTGGCAGGGAGTGCGGTGTTTTCACCGTGTCGATGCAGTTAACCAGCAGACGATAACGATCGCCGAGATCAATCAGGCTGGCGACAATCGCCGGACCGGTTTGGGTATTGAAGATCAGGCGGGCAGGATCATCTTTACCACCAATACCGAGGTGCTGAACGTCGAGGATCGGTTTCTCTTCTACGGCGATCGACGGGCAGACTTCCAGCATGTGGGAGCCGAGCACCAGGTCATTACCTTTCTCGAAGTGGTAGGTGTAGTCCTCCATAAAGGAGGTGCCGCCCTGCAGACCGGTTGACATCACCTTCATGATGCGAAGCAGGGCGGCAGTTTTCCAGTCGCCTTCGCCCGCAAAGCCGTAGCCTTGCTGCATCAGACGCTGTACGGCCAGGCCAGGAAGCTGTTTCAGACCGTGCAAATCTTCGAAGGTGGTGGTGAACGCGTGGAAGCCACCTTGTTCCAGGAAACGCTTCATCCCCAGCTCAATACGCGCCGCTTCCAGCACGTTCTGTCGTTTTTCGCCGTGGATTTGTGTGGCAGGCGTCATGGTGTAGCAGCTTTCGTACTCATCGACCAGCGCGTTAACATCGCCATCGCTGATGGAGTTCACCACCTGCACCAGATCGCCAACCGCCCAGGTATTGACGGAGAAACCGAACTTGATCTGTGCGGCAACTTTATCGCCGTCAGTGACCGCCACTTCACGCATGTTATCGCCAAAACGGCAGACTTTCAGATGACGGGTATCCTGTTTAGATACCGCCTGACGCATCCAGGAGCCGATACGCTCATGTGCTTGTTTATCCTGCCAGTGACCGGTAACGACGGCATGTTGCTGACGCATACGCGCGCCGATGAAACCGAACTCGCGACCGCCATGTGCAGTCTGGTTCAGGTTCATAAAGTCCATGTCGATGCTGTCCCACGGTAGCGCCGCGTTAAACTGGGTGTGGAATTGCAGCAACGGTTTGTTGAGCATGGTCAGGCCGTTGATCCACATTTTGGCCGGGGAGAAGGTGTGCAGCCACACCACCAGACCCGCGCAACGATCGTCGTAATTGGCATCGCGGCAAATTGCGGTGATTTCGTCCGGCGTGGTACCCAGCGGTTTCAGCACCAGTTTGCAGGGCAGTTTCGCTTCCGTATTCAGCGCATTAACGACGTGCTCGGCATGTTGGGTGACCTGACGCAGGGTTTCCGGGCCATACAGATGCTGGCTGCCAATTACAAACCACACTTCATAATTATCAAAAATCGTCATTGTCGTGTCCTTATAGAGTCGGAACGGCCTGGGCAGCCTGTGCCGGGGCGGAAGTTGGAAGATAATGTTGTTCGGCGCTTATCGCCCACTGCTGATAGCGGCGATAAAGCTGTTCAAAGCGTTGTGCCTGTTCGGTACGTGGTTGCAGGGTTTTCTCTACCGCACTGGCCATTTTTTGCTGGGCTGATGGGATGTCGGCATGCACTTTCGCGGCGACGGCAGCGAAAATCGCTGCACCGAGCGCGCAACACTGATCAGAGGCAACAATTTGCAGCGGGCGATTCAGCACGTCGCAGCAGGCTTGCATAATCACCTGGTTTTTCCGCGCGATGCCGCCCAGCGCCATCACGTTGTTTACGGCGATCCCCTGGTTAGTGAAGCACTCCTGAATTGCGCGCGCGCCAAAAGCGGTAGCGGCAATTAAACCGCCGAACAGTAGCGGAGCGTCGGTAGCGAGGTTCAGGTCGGTAATCACCCCTTTCAGGCGTTGGTTAGCGTTTGGCGTGCGACGACCATTAAACCAGTCGAGTACCACTGGCAGGTGATCCAGAGACGGATTTTTGGCCCATGCTTCGGTCAGCGCCGGAAGCAGTTGTTTCTGGCTGGCTTTGATTTGCTCTTTCAGTTCCGGATGCTGGGCGGCAAGCTGTTCCAGCGGCCAGCCGAGTACGCGACCAAACCAGGCGTAGATATCACCAAACGCCGACTGACCTGCTTCCAGACCGATAAATCCAGGAACCACGCTGCCATCAACCTGACCGCAAATGCCTTTAACTGCCCGCTCGCCAACGCTCTGTTTGTCGGCAATCAGAATGTCGCAGGTGGAAGTACCGATAACTTTTACCAGTGCGTTAGGCTGTGCGCCTGCGCCGACTGCGCCCATATGGCAGTCAAACGCGCCGCCGGAAATCACCACGCTTTCAGGCAGACCGAGACGCTGCGCCCATTCCGGGCATAAGGTGCCCACCGGAATATCGGCAGTCCAGGTGTCAGTGAACAGCGGGGAAGGCAAATGGCGATTGAGGATCGGGTCCAGTTCGTCAAAGAAACTGGCTGGAGGTAAACCGCCCCAGCTTTCATGCCACAGAGATTTATGCCCGGCGCTGCAACGTCCGCGGCGAATATCCTGCGGGCGTGTGGTGCCGGAGAGCAGGGCGGGTACCCAGTCGCACAGTTCAATCCACGATGCGGCAGATTGCGCCACGGCGCTATCCTGGCGAGTCACATGCAGGATTTTTGCCCAGAACCATTCGCTGGAATAAATACCGCCAATATAGCGAGAGTAGTCAGTTTTGCCCGGTGTATGGCACAAGCGGGTGATCTCTTCCGCTTCTTCAACCGCCGTGTGGTCTTTCCACAAAACGAACATCGCGTTCGGGTTTTCGGCAAACTCCGGGCGCAGCGCAAGCACGTTGCCGTCGGCGTCGATTGGTGCAGGCGTGGAGCCGGTGGTGTCCACGCCAATCCCGACCACCGCTGCGCGCTGTTCGGCGCTAAGTTCTGCCAGCACGGTTTTCAGCGCCGCTTCCATTGACTCAATGTAGTCACGCGGATGATGACGGAACTGGTTATTCGGGGCGTCACTAAATTGCCCTTCCTGCCAACGGGGATACCACTCTACGCTGGTGGCGATCTCTTCACCGGTGGCGCATTCCACCGCCAAAGCTCGCACAGAATCACTGCCAAAATCGAGGCCAATTGCAATCGCCATCGTTTCACTCCATCCAAAAAAACGGGTATGGAGAAACAGTAGAGAGTTGCGAAAAAAAGCGTCAGGCAGGATCCGCTAATCTTATGGATAAAAATGCTATTGCATAGCAAAGTGTGACGCCGTGCAAATAATCAATGTGGACTTTTCTGCCGTGATTATAGACACTTTTGTTACGCGTTTTTGTTATGGCTATTGCCCCCCTTTGTTACAAAATGCTTTTCACAAGCGGGGTTGCCGGTTGGATTAGCGAGAAGAGCCAGTAAAAGACGCAGTGACGGCAATATCTGATGCAATATGGACAATTGGTTTCTTCTCTGAATGGCGGGAGTATGAAAAGTATGGCTGAAGCGCAAAATGATCCCTTGCTGCCGGGTTACTCGTTCAACGCCCATCTGGTGGCGGGTTTAACGCCGATTGAGGCCAACGGTTATCTCGATTTTTTTATCGACCGATCGCTGGGAATGAAAGGCTATATTCTCAATCTCACCATTCGCGGACAGGGCATAGTGAAAAACCAGGGGCGAGAATTTGTCTGCCGACCAGGCGATATTTTGCTATTCCCGCCGGGAGAAATTCATCACTACGGTCGTCATCCGGAGGCCCGCGAATGGTATCACCAGTGGGTTTACTTTCGCCCCCGCGCTTACTGGCACGAATGGCTTAACTGGCCGTCGATATTTGCCAATACCGGTTTCTTTCGCCCGAATGAAGCGCATCAGCCGCATTTCAGCGATTTGTTCGGGCAAATTATCAATGCCGGACAAGTGGAAGGGCGCTATTCGGAGTTGCTGGCGATAAATCTTCTTGAGCAATTGTTACTGCGGCGCATGGAAGTCATTAATGAGTCGCTACATCCGCCAATGGATAATCGGGTACGCGAGGCTTGTCAGTACATCAGCGATCACCTTGCGGACAGCAATTTTGATATCGCCAGTGTCGCACAGCATGTCTGCTTGTCTCCGTCGCGTCTGTCGCATCTGTTCCGCCAGCAATTAGGGATTAGTGTCTTAAGCTGGCGCGAAGATCAACGCATCAGTCAGGCGAAGCTGCTATTGAGCACGACTCGTATGCCTATCGCCACAGTCGGACGCAATGTTGGCTTTGATGATCAACTCTATTTCTCACGGGTATTTAAAAAATGCACAGGTGCCAGCCCGAGCGAGTTCCGTGCCGGTTGTGAAGAAAAAGTGAATGATGTAGCTCTCAGGTTGTCATAATTGGTAACGTATCAGACGATTGACGGCTTGACGGAGTAGCATTGGGTTTGCAGAATCCCTGCTTCGTCCATTTGACAGGCACATTATGCAAGCATTGCTGGAACACTTTATTACCCAATCCACTGTGTATTCATTGATGGCGGTGGTGTTGGTGGCCTTTCTGGAGTCACTGGCGCTGGTCGGTTTGATTCTGCCCGGTACGGTGCTGATGGCGGGGCTGGGGGCGCTGATAGGTAGCGGCGAGTTAAGTTTCTGGCACGCCTGGCTGGCGGGGATTGTTGGCTGCCTGATGGGCGACTGGATCTCCTTCTGGCTGGGCTGGCGGTTTAAAAAGCCGCTGCATCGCTGGTCATTTCTGAAGAAAAACAAAGCGTTACTCGATAAAACCGAGCATGCGCTGCATCAACACAGCATGTTTACCATTCTGGTCGGACGCTTTGTCGGGCCGACGCGCCCGCTAGTGCCAATGGTGGCGGGGATGCTGGATCTGCCTGTGGCGAAATTTATCACGCCAAATATTATCGGCTGCCTGTTATGGCCTCCGTTTTACTTCCTGCCGGGGATTCTGGCGGGCGCGGCGATCGATATTCCTGCCGGAATGCAGAGTGGCGAGTTTAAATGGTTGCTGCTGGCGACGGCGGTGTTTTTGTGGGTTGGCGGTTGGTTGTGCTGGCGATTATGGCGCAGCGGCAAGGTAACCGATCGTTTAAGTCATTATTTGTCGCGTGGTCATTTGTTGTGGCTGGCGCCGTTGATTTCTGCCATTGGCGTGGTGGCGCTGGTGGTGTTAATTCGCCATCCGTTGATGCCGATGTATATCGAGATTTTGCGTAAAGTGGTTGGGGTTTAGAGGATAGTCTTGTGCGGGGCGCCTGATGCGGACAAAACGTCGGATAAGGCGTTCACGCCGCATCCGACAGTGCATATTAACCTGTAATTCCCAACAGCGCCGAAGCACTCGCCTTACCACTCAACAACTCATCGGTCATACCCTGCCAGGCGATGCGCCCGTCGGCGACCACCACCGAGCGCGTGGCTATCCGCGCCGCATCTTCCACACTGTGCGACACCATCAATAACGTCATTTTTTGCTGCTGGCAGCTTGTACTGACCAGCGTCAGCATCTCCTGACGCAGCGCCGGGTCGAGCGCCGAGAACGGTTCATCGAGCAATAAAATCGGCTGTTCGCGCACCAGACAACGCGCTAACGCCACGCGCTGCCGCTGACCGCCGGAAAGCTCGCCCGGTAACCGCGTTATTAAATTATCAATCCCCATCTGGCGTGCGATAGCATGCATTTTCTCCTGCTGTGCCGCGTTCAGCTTCAGTCCTGGATTAAGCCCCAGCCCGATGTTCTGCGCGACCGTCAGGTGACTGAACAGGTTGTTCTCCTGAAACAGCATCGATACCGGACGGCGTGACGGCGGCGTCGTGGTGTGATCAACGCCGTCGATAGTCAGCGAACCGCTGGCTGGCGTCAGAAAACCGGCGATCAAATTCAGTAGGGTACTTTTACCCGCGCCGCTTGGCCCGAGGATCGCCACCTGCTCGCCGCGCTCCACCGTTAAGCTAAAACGCATCGGCAAATGGTGGTAAAGCCAGGTGATATCAGTCAGTTTTAACATTTCGCCCCGGTAGTTTTTCAATCACGGTAAACAGCAGAAAACAGAGCAGCAGCAGAATTAACGCGGTGACCGCGCCGTCCTGGCTGCGATAGGAGCCAATTTGCTGGTAGAGATAAAACGGCAGGGTGCGGAAATCATCGTTACCGAACAACGCCACCACGCCAAAATCACCAATCGACAACACGCAGGCAAAGGCCAGCGCCTGCGCCAGCGGACGTTTCAGAGCGCGCAGCTCCACCACTTTTAAGCGCGACCAGCCTTCAATGCCCAGCGACTGACACAACATGCTGTAGCGGGCGGTGATATCGCGCATTGGGTTTTCCAGCACCTTCAGCGCGTAAGGGATCGCCATTAACGCATTGGTGAAAATCACAATGCCGTCAGCAGATTGTGGCAGGCCAATAGTGTTGTTGAGCAGCAAAAAGAAGCCCGTTGCCAGCACAATCCCCGGCATGGCGAGGATCAACATGCCGCTCATCTCCAGCGCCTGACCCGCCAGCATTTTTTGCCGCGCCCGCAGTTCGCGACTGCTCCATAGCAGCATCATGGTCAGCACTACGCACAATACGCCTGCCGCCAGCGCAATACGCAACGAGGTCCACAGCGCCTGCCACAGCACCGGTTGTGCCAGCACTTCCGGCAACTGGCGATTTACCCCATCGACAATCACCGCCAGTAACGGTGGCAGCAACAGCAGCAGCGCCAGCACGATCAATACCGTATCGCAAATGCGGCTATGCAGACGATCGTCCGGGTCGCGCCAGCCTTGCAGCAGCGTGGTGCCAGGCGCAATGGCCTTACTCAATCGCTGACTCAATAGCACCAGTCCGAGGCAACACACCATCTGGATCAGCGCCAGCATCGCCGCGCGGGCGGGATCGTAGTCGTAACTCAGTGCCTGATAGATTGCCAGCTCGATAGTGGTCGCCTGCGGACCGCCCCCCAGCGACAACACGGTGGCGAAGCTGGCGAAACAGAGCATAAAGATAAGCGCAGCAACCGGCGGAATTTGTCGCCGTAACCACGGCCATTCGACGAAACGAAAGAAGTGCCAGCCGCGCATCCCAAGCTGGGCAGCAAGCTGGCGCTGCTCGCCGGGAATGTTTTCCAGCGCCTGGAGTAATAAGCGGCTCGCCATCGGCAGATTAAAAAATACGTGCGCCAGCAAAATGCCTTGCAGGCCGTAGGGCGAAAAGGTCCACTCCAGACCAAGCGATTGCCAGAGCGATGCCAGCCAGCCCTGGCGACCATAGACGCTAAGAATGCCGAAAACGGCGACCAGCACCGGGAGGATCAAGGTCATTGCGCACAGACGCAACAGCGCCTGCCGCCCCGGAAAGCGCCTGCGGTAGAGGGCGCGGGCGAGGAAAATCGCAGGAACGACAGAGAGCAGCGCCGAAAGAAACGCCTGCCAGAAGGAGAAACGCACCACATGCCACAGGTAGCTGTCCTGCCAGATTGTTGCCCAGTCACCCTGCGGCGCGTTCCACCACAGGGCGAGAAACGCCGCCAGTGCAACCGCCACCACAAGCGTAGCAGCGCTTACACCTGGAATTAACCAGCCGGGAATTAACGGCTGACGGCGCGTTGCCATTCGCTAATCCAGGTCTGACGTTGTGCCGCCACTTCGGCTGGCGTGAACTCCAGCGTGGTTGCTGGTTTGGTCAATTGTTCAAACCCGGCAGGCAGCGTGACGTTTGCTACCGGATACATCCAGTTGCCAGTTGGAATCGCATTCTGGAAAGCCGGAGAAACCATAAACTGGAGGAATTTTTGCGCCAGCTCCGGCTGCTTGCTGGCAGCGGTGCGGGCGGCAACTTCCACCTGCAGATAGTGACCTTCGCTGAAGTTCGCAGCGGCGTAGTTATCTTTCTTCTCTTCGAGAATGTGATAAGCCGGAGAGGTGGTGTAACTCAGTACCAGATCGCTTTCGCCTTTTAAAAACAGGCCGTAGGCTTCGCTCCAGCCTTTGGTGACCGTAACAGTTTTCTTCGCCAGCTTCTGCCAGGCTTGTGGGGCGTCATCGCCATAGACTTTTTGCATCCACAACAGCAAGCCAAGCCCCGGCGTACTGGTACGCGGATCCTGATAAATCACTCGCCAGTTTTGATCGCTCTCAACCAGCTCCTTCAGGCTTTGCGGCGGATTTTTCAGTTTGTTTTTGTCATAGACGAAGGCGAAGTAGCCGTAATCAAACGGTACGAAAGTGTCATTATTCCAGCCGCCGGGAATGTTTACTGCATCCGTTGCCACACCGCTTTTGGCAAACAGTCCGGTTTTACTGGCGGCGTCTAACAGATTGTTATCCAGCCCCAGCACCACATCGGCTTTGCTGTTTTTGCCTTCCATCCGTAGACGGTTGAGAAGCGAAACGCCATCTTCCAGCGCCACCAGTTTCAGTTCGCAATTACAGTCGGCTTCAAAGGCTTTTTTGACCACCGGACCAGGCCCCCAGTCGGCGGCGAAGGAATCGTAGGTATAAACAGTCAGAACGGGTTTAGCGAAAACAGGCGCTGTGCACAGCAACAGCAGGGGAAGACATTTTTTTAACACTTTGCACCTCAAAAAAGAGTGGCAAAGGACTTGAGAAGGAGCCTCAAATCCCTTCGCCGGCGTTATCCGGATCAGGTTCGACGGGTATTTTCTCAGCGCACGCGTCCGCGTGGCACCCCGTTGAGAACGGCGTTAGTGTAGTGATTTTGTTATCAACCAGCAATCATGGATCCGGTGGCGCAAACCACGCTGATTTAAAATCGAACCAGCCGAGGGTGTTCATGCGCAGGCCGCGCATACTGCGTTGCCCCTGAATAATCAGCCAGTGGTGGATCAGCGGCACCATCGCTTTGCTGGCTACTAACCGCTGGCACCAGTTCGCCAGGTTCATCTCGCCGTTGCGCCAGCGCGTGGCGTCGGCTTGCCAGTCGAGAGGAATACAGTGCTGTAGCAGCGGCACTTCGCACAAGTGTGCGAACAGCGAAAAATCCAGCGGCAGCGTAAAGTTGGCGCTGTTAAGCCAGATGTCGCTTTCGATCTCACCTTCGTGCCACTGATCGTAGCTGATCTCTTTGATTTCCAGGGTGACCTGGTGACTTGCCAGAATCTGCTGCATGATCCTGGCAATCACCCGATGTTCAATATGATCCTGATAAAAGGTCAGGGTGAGATGTTCCAGTCCGGCAGGTTTTTCGCAATGTGTTGGGCGGGCGTGGTGCCAGCGGGGGAGCAGCCCATAGGCCGGAAACCACAGTTGCTGGTACTGTTCCTCGGCGAAATAAACCAGATTGGTCGGCGAAAGTACATAGCTTATCCAGTCTCTGACTTGCTGATTCGCTCCGCGATGGGTGCGACTGTCGAACAGTAGATAGTAGCAACCTTCTTCAAGGCGACTTTCAATCTCTTTTTCCTCGCCCTGCGGCCCTTTCAGCATCAGGCCTCCTGCGGGGTCATCGGCAATTTCCGGCAAGACCCAGACGTTAACTTCGTCGATTAATGCCCGATAACCGAAGAAATCATCGAATGCCTGAATTTTCAGTTGGTTAGTGCTGTTACGCATTACCGCATACGGACCGGTACCGATAGGGTGGCTGGCAAAATTGCTGAGGGTTTCCCATTCACGCGGCAGGATCATCGCCGGAACTTGCGCCAGCAGTAACGGCAACCAGCGATCTGGCTGAGTGAGATGAATATCCAGCGTCCAGGGCGTCGGCGACACAATTTCAGCGATGTGGGAATAGAGCGGCAGCGTATTGATCCGCTTCAACGAGGCGATGACGTCGTCTATTTCCAGTTCACGACCATGATGAAAATGGACCCCGGGGCGCAAAAAGAAGCGCCAGTGGAGTGGGGAAATTTGCTGCCAGTGGTGGGCGATGTCCGCCTCCAGTTCCCCATTTTCCTCATTTATGCGGGTTAACGCGCTGAAAATTTGCCGGGCGATATGCGTTTCGGAACGGCGTAATGCGCTGCCAGGCAGCAGATTACGCAACGGACGATAGTAGAGCACGCGCAGGATGTGCCGCCCCTGGCGGAAGCTACGCCCCAGATGGGAAATCAGCATTTGCCGCACAGCCGTTTTGTCGCCAACCAGCTGCACCAGTTGGTCGATATGATCCTGTTCAAGCAAATCTTCTGCCCGCTGTTGCTGAAGCGCCAGCCCGGTATACAGGAAGGTCAAACGTGAACGTTTACCGCGCCCAACTTCAGCTTCCCATGTTAACCAGCCGCGATCCTGCATGGTGTTGAGCAGGGTGCGCATATGACGACGGGAGCAGCTCAATAACTCCGCCAGTTCGTTGAGCGTCGTGTCCTGCGATTTACCCTCGCAGCATTGCCACAGGCGGATGAATTGTTGTTGCAGACGAGCTGATGGCATAAAAGGGGAACTCCTGCGCAAAAGTCAGCAATTTTATTTTCCCTATATTAAGTCAATAATTCTTAACGATGAAGCAAGGAGGTGTCCCATGCGTCAGTTTTATCAGCACTACTTTACCGCGACAGCGACGTTGTGCTGGCTGCGTTGGTTAAGCGTTCCACAACGATTAACCATGCTTGAAGAGCTGATGCAGTGGGAGGGGAGTGATTCTGAATACTGATTTGCGGACATCATGTGTGACTGAGTATTGGTGTTAATCGCCACGCCAGCAGTGATTATCTGCTGGCTTTTTTCTTTTTGGCGATTGAGTGCCGGACGGCGTACAAACTAACGCATAAATGCTGGTTGCTTCTCTTCATAAGTGGCAATAGCGTCGTCGTGCTGCAGCGTCAGACCGATGCTGTCCAGCCCATTCATCATGCAGTGGCGGCGGAAGGCATCGATGCTAAACCGATAGGTTTTCTCACCCGCTTTCACCTCTTGCGCTTCCAGGTCCACGTCGAAATGAATCCCCGGATTGGCTTTCACCAGCGCAAACAGCTCATCCACTTCGTCATCATTTAATTTCACCGGCAGCAGCTGGTTGTTGAAGCTGTTGCCGTAGAAGATGTCAGCGAAACTCGGCGCAATCACCACTTTAAAACCGTAATCGGTCAATGCCCACGGCGCGTGCTCACGCGAGGAGCCGCAGCCGAAGTTTTCCCGCGCCAGCAAAACGGAAGCGCCCTGATACTGCGGGAAGTTCAGCACGAAGTCCGGGTTTGGCTGTTGGCCTTTTTCATCCAGAAAACGCCAGTCGTTAAACAGATGCGCGCCAAAACCTGTACGCGTCACTTTCTGCAAAAACTGTTTCGGGATAATCGCATCGGTATCGACATTGGCGGCATCCAGCGGAACCACCAGGCCTGTATGTTTGATAAATTTCTCTGCCATGGTCTGCTCCTTATTTAATGTTGCGAATGTCGGCGAAATGTCCGGTCACAGCAGCGGCGGCAGCCATTGCCGGGCTGACCAGATGCGTGCGCCCGCCGCGCCCCTGGCGGCCTTCAAAGTTACGGTTGCTGGTGGAGGCACAACGTTCGCCCGGATTCAGACGGTCGTTATTCATCGCCAGACACATTGAGCAACCAGGCAAGCGCCATTCAAAACCGGCTTCAATAAAGATTTTGTCCAGACCTTCCGCTTCCGCCTGAGCTTTTACCGGGCCAGAGCCGGGAACCACCAGTGCCTGTACACCTGGCGCGACTTTTCGCCCTTTGGCGATTTCCGCCGCCGCGCGTAAATCTTCAATACGTGAGTTGGTACAAGAACCGATAAACACTTTATCGATAGCGACTTCGGTCAATGGAATACCCGGTTTCAGCCCCATATAGGCCAACGCTTTTTCTGCCGACGCGCGCTCAACCGGATCGGTAAACGAAGCCGGATCGGGAATATTGTCATTCACGGAGATCACCTGACCGGGGTTAGTTCCCCAGGTGACCTGCGGGGCGATCTCTTCTGCTTGCAGAGTCACAACAGTATCGAAAGTTGCACCTTCGTCGGTTTGCAGGGTCTTCCAGTAGGCGACGGCATCGTCAAAATCTTTGCCTTTCGGCGCATGCAGACGGCCTTTGACATAGTTAAAGGTGGTTTCGTCAGGTGCAACCAGACCGGCTTTCGCGCCCATTTCGATTGCCATATTGCACAGGGTCATACGACCTTCCATGCTTAAATCACGGATTGCTTCGCCGCAAAACTCCACCACATGCCCGGTGCCGCCAGCGCTGCCGGTTTTACCGATAATTGCCAGCACGATATCTTTCGCGGTAATGCCCGGCGCGGCTTTGCCCTGGACTTCAATTTTCATGGTCTTCGCGCGGCCCTGTTTCAGGGTTTGCGTTGCCAGCACGTGTTCAACTTCAGAAGTACCGATACCAAACGCCAGTGCGCCAAAAGCGCCGTGGGTGGCGGTATGCGAGTCGCCGCAGACAATGGTCATCCCTGGTAAGGTGACGCCCTGTTCCGGCCCCATCACGTGGACGATCCCCTGATACGGGTGATTCAGGTCATACAGCTCGACGCCAAATTCTTTGCAGTTTTTGATCAGCTCCTGCATCTGGATCCGCGCCATTTCACCGCAGGCATTAATGTCTTTGGTCTGGGTGGAGACGTTGTGATCCATGGTGGCGAAGGTTTTCCCCGGCTGACGCACCGGGCGACCGTGGGCGCGCAGGCCATCGAACGCCTGCGGTGAGGTCACTTCATGCACCAGGTGGCGGTCGATATATAACAGCGGGGTTTCGTTTTCGGCTTCGTACACTACGTGAGCGTCGAACAATTTTTCGTATAACGTCTTAGCCATGATTACACCCCTTCTGCCACATAGCGGGCAATGATATCGCCCATTTCATCGGTACTAACGGCGGCAGCGCCACGGGCTAAATCCCCGGTGCGAATGCCTTCTTCTAATGCGCGGTTAATGGCGCGTTCAATGGCGCAAGCCGCATCATCGGCATCCAGGCTGTAGCGCAGCAGCAGCGCCAGCGACAGAATTTGCGCAATCGGGTTGGCGATGTTTTTGCCTGCGATATCTGGTGCCGAGCCGCCCGCCGGTTCATACAGACCAAAACCTTGCTCGTTCAGGCTAGCGGAAGGCAACATCCCCATCGAGCCAGTGATCATCGCACACTCATCAGACAGAATGTCGCCAAACAGGTTGGAGCACAGCAGAACGTCAAACTGTGATGGATCTTTAATCAGCTGCATGGTGGCGTTGTCGATGTACATATGCGCCAGTTCGACATCCGGATATTCAATGGCGATCTCATTAACAATTTCCCGCCATAAAATAGAGGATTGCAGCACATTGGCTTTGTCGATTGAGGTGACTTTGCGACGACGCTTGCGGGCAGATTCAAACGCGATACGGGCGATACGTTCGATCTCAAAACGGTGATACACCTCGGTATCAAACGCTTTTTCATATTGTCCGCTGCCTTCACGGCCTTTTGGCTGACCGAAATAGATGCCGCCGGTCAGTTCGCGCACGCACAGGATGTCGAAGCCGTTAGCGGCAATGTCAGCACGCAGTGGACAGAATGCTTCCAGCCCCTGATACAGTTTTGCCGGACGCAGATTGCTGAATAATTTGAAGTGCTTACGCAAAGGCAACAGCGCGCCGCGTTCTGGTTGCTGGTCTGGTGGTAAATGTTCCCACTTCGGGCCGCCTACCGAGCCAAACAGCACGGCATCGGCTTGCTCGCAACCTTCAACCGTCGCAGGCGGCAGCGGCTGTCCGTGGTTATCAATGGCTGCGCCGCCTACATCGTAATGGCTGGTGGTGATGCGCATCGCAAAGCGGTTGCGCACGGCATCCAGCACTTTCAGCGCCTGGGTCATCACTTCCGGCCCGATCCCATCTCCGGGCAAAACGGCAATATGGTAATTCTTCGACATCACACGGTTTCCTTGTTGTTTTCGTTGTGTTGAGCTTTGCGTTGCAACTCTTTTTCGACTTCTGCGGCGCGCCAGATATTGTTCAGTACGTGCACCATGGCTTTGGCGGAGGACTCGACAATATCGGTGGCCAGGCCGACGCCGTGGAAGCGGCGACCGTTGTAGTTGGCGACGATATCCACCTGACCCAGCGCATCTTTACCGTGGCCTTTGGCGGTCAGGCTGTATTTCACCAGTTCGACGTTATAGTCAGTGATACGGTTAATGGCCTGATAGACGGCATCGACCGGACCGTTACCGTTGGCGGCTTCCGCTTTGACTTCTTCGCCACAGACCAGTTTGACGGCGGCAGTGGCGATATCGTTAGAACCAGACTGCACGCTGAAGTAATCCAGACGGAAATGCTCCGGCTCTTCTTGCTGCTTACCGATAAAGGCCAGCGCTTCCAGGTCATAATCAAACACCTGACCTTTTTTATCTGCCAGCTTCAGGAAGGCGTCGTACAGATTGTCTAAATTATATTCACTTTCTTTATATCCCATCTCATCCATGCGGTGTTTCACTGCCGCACGGCCTGAACGAGAGGTCAGATTCAGCTGGATTTGGTTCAGACCAATAGATTCTGGTGTCATGATTTCGTAGTTTTCGCGGTTTTTCAGCACGCCATCCTGGTGGATACCGGAGGAGTGTGCGAATGCGCCGCTACCAACAATGGCTTTGTTTGCCGGGATCGGCATATTACAAATCTGGCTAACTAACTGGCTGGTGCGCCATATCTCCTGGTGATTAATGGCTGTGTGGACGTTGAGGATATCCTTACGAACTTTGATCGCCATGATCACTTCTTCCAGCGAACAGTTTCCGGCGCGTTCGCCGATCCCGTTCATTGCGCCTTCTACCTGCCGCGCTCCGGCATGTACCGCCGCCAGTGAGTTACCTACTGCCAGGCCTAAATCGTCGTGGGTGTGTACGGAAATAATGGCTTTGTCGATGTTAGGCACGCGTTCATACAGGCCGCTGATGATTCCGGCGAACTCAAACGGCATGGTGTAGCCCACGGTGTCCGGAATGTTGATGGTGGTGGCACCGGCGTTAATCGCCGCTTCGACCACTCGCGCCAGATCGGCAATCGGGGTACGCCCGGCATCTTCGCAAGAAAATTCAACGTCATCGGTGTAATTACGGGCGCGCTTCACCATATAGATAGCGCGTTCGATCACTTCATCCAGCGTGCTGCGCAGCTTGGTGGCGATGTGCATTGGGGAGGTAGCAATAAAGGTATGAATACGGAAGGCTTCGGCGACTTTCAGAGATTCAGCCGCCACATCGATATCTTTTTCCACGCAGCGAGCTAACGCACATACGCGGCTATTTTTGACCTGGCGGGCGATGGTTTGCACCGATTCAAAATCGCCTGGCGAAGAGACGGGGAAACCCACTTCCATTACGTCAACACCCATACGCTCAAGGGCCAGCGCAATTTGCAGTTTTTCTTTCGCACTCAGACTTGCCTGTAACGCCTGTTCACCGTCGCGTAATGTGGTATCGAAAATAATAACTTGCTGGCTCATGGTTTAGGTCCTTGTCTCTTTTAGAGCGCCTCGCTTCGGGCATAAAAAAACCCGCGCAATGGCGCGGGTTTTTTTTGACTGCGTGCTGGCTTAATGCTGGATGCCGCTCACTCGTCTACCGCGCAAAGAAGATGCGTTTAGTAGTAGTAGACCGATAAAGCGAACGATGTGAGTCATTAAATCAGCTCCAGATGAATGCGATATGCTTTTAGAGTTACTGGATACAAAAACGGATGTCAACCCTGTAGTAAGAAAAGCGGCTTTTCAGCGGTAATTTTGCATGTATCAAATTAGCTAATTGTGCTGTGTATACATAAACCAACAATATTAATTTCTGTCAGCCAGATCACACTTTTCATTAATTGACATACTTCAGCATAATTTATTGCATTTAATCAATAAGTGATATGCATATAGATAGTATCAATTACCTAACCCATCCTGATGATTTTTCTGTAATTATTTATTTGATGAATGTTTAATTATTGATGAGGCTTATATTATTGATAAGTTAATAAGGAAGATATGGGTTATTAATATATAAATTTTTAATTAAATTGGCGATTTTATACATATCATGGATGATTGAGCATTCATGGTGATTATGATTATATTGTTTGTGTGACAAAAACATTATAGATAATCATGCTGTGGTGGATGACTCTCTGCGCGGCGGTGGGTTTTGTTTTAAACAGAACTCTTATCTTTATGTTTTCCTAATTTTACTCATTTTCCTTTTTCTTATTTTATATGTATGGTAAATCATATTTTTCAGGATTATTTTTTTTCTGCATTCCGGTAAGGAAAAGGGAGTTAAGTGTGACAGTGGAGTTAAGTATGCCAGAGGTAAAAACAGATCATCCAGAACCAGCAGATTTTAGTAAGCCACAGCTGCGCATGGTCGATCTAAACTTATTAACTGTTTTCGATGCCGTGATGCAGGAGCAGAATATTACTCGTGCCGCTCATGTTCTGGGAATGTCGCAACCTGCGGTCAGTAACGCTGTTGCACGCCTGAAAGTGATGTTTAATGACGAGTTGTTTGTTCGTTATGGTCGTGGTATCCAACCGACTGCCCGCGCATTTCAACTTTTTGGTTCTGTGCGCCAGGCGCTGCAATTAGTGCAAAACGAATTACCGGGTTCAGGTTTTGAGCCTGCCAGTAGCGAGCGGGTATTCCATCTCTGTGTTTGCAGCCCGTTAGACAGCATTCTGACCTCGCAGATTTATAATCACATTGAGCAGATTGCGCCAAATATACATGTTATGTTCAAGTCTTCATTAAATCAGAACACTGAACATCAGTTGCGCTATCAGGAAACGGAGTTCGTTATAAGTTATGAAGATTTCCACCGCCCTGAATTTACCAGTGTGCCGTTATTTAAAGATGAAATGGTGCTGGTAGCCAGTAAGAACCATCCGCATATTAAAGGTCCATTACTGAAACATGATGTTTATAACGAACAACATGCGGCGGTTTCACTCGATCGTTTCGCCTCATTTAGTCAACCGTGGTACGACACAGTAGATAAGCAAGCCAGTATTGCTTATCAGGGCATGGCAATGATGAGCGTCCTTAGCGTGGTGTCGCAAACTCACCTGGTCGCTATTGCGCCTCGTTGGCTGGCTGAAGAGTTCGCCGAATCTTTAGAATTACAGATATTACCGCTGCCGTTAAAACAGAATAGCAGAACCTGTTATCTCTCCTGGCATGAGGCTGCCGGGCGCGATAAAGGCCATCAGTGGATGGAAGAGCAATTAGTCTCTATATGTAAACGCTAAACAAAAGCAGAATAAATCAGGCATTCCTTTCTGGTTTATTCTGCTTTTTTTATTAAATGTAGAATTTTGTTCTAAATGCATGTGCGCCAGATTTCATGAAAAATTAAAAAATAGAGAAATTGCTGTAAGTAGCCGAATCTAGCCAATTTATTATCAATTTACGCCTTCATTCTGGAGTATTTTATCGTTTCTTTTCTCCTTTCCTCCTGTTTATTCTTATTTCTTCACGTTTGTGACTCTGTCTGCCAATTGCTTAAGCAAGATCGGACGGTTAATGTGTTTTACACATTTTTTCCGCCAAACAGTGAGGCAGGCCATGGAGATGTTGTCTGGAGCCGAGATGGTCGTCCGATCGCTTATCGATCAGGGCGTTAAACAAGTATTCGGTTATCCCGGAGGCGCGGTCCTTGATATTTACGATGCATTGCATACCGTGGGGGGTATCGATCACGTATTAGTTCGTCATGAGCAAGCGGCTGTGCATATGGCCGATGGCCTGGCACGTGCAACCGGGGAAGTGGGGGTCGTGCTGGTGACGTCGGGTCCTGGGGCGACTAACGCGATTACCGGTATCGCTACTGCTTATATGGACTCCATTCCCTTGGTTGTCCTTTCTGGTCAGGTAGCGACCTCGCTGATAGGCTACGATGCTTTTCAGGAGTGCGACATGGTGGGAATTTCCCGCCCGGTGGTAAAACACAGTTTCCTGGTTAAGCAAACGGAAGATATTCCTCAGGTGCTGAAAAAAGCATTCTGGCTGGCGGCAAGTGGTCGTCCTGGGCCAGTGGTGGTTGATTTACCGAAAGATATTCTTAATCCGGCGAACAAATTACCCTACGTCTGGCCGGAGTCGGTCAGTATGCGCTCTTATAACCCGACCACACTGGGTCATAAGGGGCAGATTAAACGCGCATTGCAGACACTGGCGGCAGCGAAAAAACCGGTAGTTTACGTTGGCGGCGGCGCCGTGACTGCGAGTTGCCATCAACAACTCAAACAGATTATTGAGCAGCTTAATCTTCCCGTTGTCTCTTCATTAATGGGGCTGGGGGCGTTTCCGGCAACGCATCGTCAGGCGCTGGGGATGCTGGGAATGCACGGCACCTACGAAGCCAATATGACCATGCATAATGCCGATGTTATTTTTGCGGTCGGCGTGCGCTTTGACGATCGCACCACTAACAATCTGGCCAAGTACTGCCCGAATGCAACGGTTTTACATATTGATATCGATCCTACGTCGATCTCAAAAACCGTTACCGCCGACATTCCGATCGTTGGTGACGCGCGGTTGGTGCTGGATCAAATGCTGGAGTTGCTGGCACAAGAAACGGCTCACCAACCGTTGGATGAAATTCGTGACTGGTGGCAACAGATTGAACAGTGGCGCGCTCGCCAGTGCCTTAAATACGACACTCAGAGCGAAAAGATTAAACCGCAAGCGGTGATCGAGACACTCTGGCGGCTAACGAAAGGTGATGCATATGTCACGTCCGACGTCGGGCAGCACCAGATGTTCGCCGCGCTTTATTATCCTTTCGATAAACCGCGCCGCTGGATCAATTCCGGTGGCCTCGGCACTATGGGCTTTGGTTTGCCTGCGGCGCTGGGTGTCAAAATGGCATTGCCAGAAGAAATCGTGGTCTGTGTCACTGGCGACGGCAGCATTCAGATGAACATTCAGGAACTGTCTACCGCTTTGCAATATGAACTGCCGGTGCTGGTGGTGAATCTCAATAACCGCTATCTGGGGATGGTGAAGCAGTGGCAGGACATGATCTATTCCGGCCGCCATTCACAATCTTATATGCAGTCGCTACCGGATTTCGTTCGTCTGGCGGAAGCCTATGGCCATGTTGGGATCCAGATCTCTCATCCGCAAGAGCTGGAAAACAAACTTAGCGAGGCACTGGAACAGGTCCGCAATAATCGCCTGGTGTTTGTTGATGTCACTGTTGATGGCAGCGAGCACGTCTACCCGATGCAGATTCGTGGCGGCGGAATGGATGAAATGTGGTTAAGCAAAACGGAGAGAACCTGATTATGCGCCGGATATTATCCGTATTACTCGAAAATGAATCAGGCGCGTTATCCCGCGTGATCGGCCTCTTTTCCCAACGGGGCTATAACATTGAAAGCCTGACCGTTGCGCCAACCGACGATCCGACATTATCGCGTATGACTATCCAGACTGTGGGCGATGAAAAAGTGTTGGAGCAGATTGAAAAGCAATTACACAAGCTGGTCGATGTGCTGCGTGTTAGCGAACTGGGGCAGGGGGCGCATGTTGAGCGGGAAATCATGCTGGTGAAAATTCAGGCCAGTGGCTACGGACGTGACGAAGTGAAGCGCAATACGGAAATATTCCGTGGGCAAATCATTGATGTCACGCCATCGCTTTATACCGTTCAATTGGCGGGAACCAGCGATAAGCTTGATGCATTTTTAGCATCGATTCGCGATGTGGCGAAAATTGTGGAGGTCGCTCGTTCCGGCGTAGTAGGACTTTCGCGCGGCGATAAAATAATGCGTTGAGAATGATCTCAATGCGCAATTTACAGCCCAACATGTCACGTTGGGCTTTTTTTGCGAATTCAGTGGGAACCTGGAATAAAAGCAGTTGCCGCAGTTAATTTTCTGCGCTTAGATGTTAATGAATTTAACCCATGCCAGTACAATGGGTATGGTTTTTACATTTTACTCAAGGGGCAATTGTGAAACTGGATGAAATCGCTCGGCTGGCGGGAGTGTCGCGGACCACTGCAAGCTATGTTATTAACGGCAAAGCGAAGCAATACCGTGTGAGCGACAAAACCGTTGAAAAAGTCATGGCAGTGGTGCGTGAGCACAATTACCACCCAAATGCCGTGGCTGCTGGGCTTCGTGCTGGACGCACACGTTCGATTGGTCTTGTGATCCCCGATCTGGAGAACACAAGTTACACCCGTATCGCTAACTATCTTGAACGTCAGGCGCGGCAACGGGGTTATCAACTACTGATTGCTTGTTCCGAAGATCAGCCAGACAACGAAATGCGCTGTATTGAGCATCTTTTGCAGCGCCAGGTCGATGCCATCATTGTTTCGACGTCGCTGCCGCCGGAGCATCCTTTTTATCAACGCTGGGCTAACGACCCGTTCCCGATTGTCGCGCTGGACCGCGCCCTCGATCGTGAACACTTCACCAGCGTTGTGGGTGCCGACCAGGATGATGCAGAAATGCTGGCCGAAGAGTTACGTAAGTTTCCTGCTGAGACGGTGCTTTATCTTGGCGCGTTGCCGGAGCTTTCTGTCAGCTTCCTGCGCGAGCAGGGTTTCCGTACCGCCTGGAAAGATGATCCACGCGAAGTGCATTTCCTTTATGCCAACAGTTATGAGCGGGAAACCGCTGCCCAGTTATTCGAAAAATGGCTGGAAACGCATCCGATGCCGCAGGCGCTGTTCACCACCTCATTTGCGTTGTTGCAAGGCGTTATGGATGTCACGCTGCGCCGCGATGGCAAACTGCCTTCTGATTTGGCAATTGCGACCTTTGGTGACAACGAATTGCTCGACTTCTTACAGTGTCCGGTACTGGCGGTAGCCCAGCGTCATCGCGATGTTGCGGAACGCGTACTGGAGATTGTGCTCGCCAGTCTGGACGAACCGCGCAAACCAAAACCAGGCTTAACACGCATTAAACGTAATCTCTATCGTCGTGGTGTACTAAGCCGTAGATAAACATTACGAAAAGATGCGCCAGTGGATTTTACCTCTGGCGCATTGAGTACGTAATTGGACATCGATATCCATAATGTAAATAAGACTATTCTGGACAATTATCCATAAGCCCTCCTGAATATCCTGCCAATTAACTCCATTCGCTGCGTTGAATGATAATTAACTCGTAACGGTAGATTGCAATTGCATTATTTTGTTACAAGCAAATCGGCAATTGCCGATTAAACAAACACTTTTCTAAACTTTTGCCCAAAGTCGCTGGCATCAGGCATGGCGCACGTGCAACAGGGACTGTTATCCGGGGGAGATATGTCCTAAAATGCCGCTCGCGTCGCAAACTGACACTTTATATTTCCATTAAGGAAAATCGAGTCGTTTTTAAAACGGTAATGATGAATGGGATTTTTTCTTACAACTATTCATGACGTTAATTTGCTTCGTTTGTTGGGCGATTTTTAAACAATGCAGATATTAGCCGTAAACATTGGGTTTTTTGCTTCGGTAAGGAATGTTCCTGGCTTGACAAGCTTTTCCTCCGCTCCGTAAACTCCTTTTAGTGGGAATTTGTGGGATAAAGTGGTAATCGGGGGGAGACTGGCATGTTCCGGGGAGCAACGTTAGTCAATCTCGACAGTAAAGGGCGCTTATCGGTGCCTACCCGTTATCGGGAAGAACTGCTCGGGAGCGCTGCCGGTCAAATGGTGTGTACCATTGACATTCATCACCCGTGCCTGCTGCTTTACCCCCTTCCTGAATGGGAAATTATCGAGCACAAATTATCGCGTCTTTCGAGCATGAACCCTGTTGAACGTCGTGTTCAACGCCTTCTGTTAGGGCATGCCAGTGAGTGTCAGCTGGATAGCGCAGGTCGATTATTAATCGCGCCTGTGTTGCGGCAGCATGCCGGGCTGACGAAAGAAGTGATGCTGGTCGGGCAGTTCAATAAGTTCGAACTGTGGGATGAAACGACCTGGCATCAACAGGTCAGGGAAGATATCGACGCTGAACAGTCTGTTACCGAAAATTTGTCGGAGCGACTGCAGGACTTGTCTCTATAAAATGATGGAAAACTATAAACATACCACGGTACTGCTGGACGAAGCCGTAAATGGCCTCAATATCCGTCCTGACGGTATCTACATTGATGGAACTTTTGGTCGCGGTGGTCACTCACGTCTGATTCTTTCGCAACTTGGCGAAACGGGACGCTTGTTGGCAATCGATCGCGACCCGCAGGCTATTGCCGTCGCGAAGACTATTAATGATCCGCGCTTCTCCATCATTCATGGACCTTTCTCTGCGCTGGGCGAATATGTCGCCGAGCGCGATCTTATCGGTAAGATCGACGGCATTCTGCTCGATCTTGGCGTCTCTTCACCGCAACTCGATGATGCTGAACGCGGTTTTTCCTTTATGCGCGATGGCCCGTTGGACATGCGTATGGACCCGACACGCGGTCAGTCTGCCGCCGAATGGCTACAAACCGCAGAAGAATCCGATATTGCCTGGGTATTAAAAACCTATGGCGAAGAGCGTTTTGCTAAACGTATTGCACGCGCCATTGTCGAGCGTAACCGCGAACAGTCGATGACCCGCACTAAAGAACTGGCAGAAGTCGTTGCTGCCGCAACGCCGGTGAAAGACAAATTCAAACATCCCGCGACCCGTACCTTCCAGGCGGTGCGCATTTGGGTGAACAGTGAACTGGAGGAGATAGAGCAGGCGCTAAAAAGCTCGCTTAACGTGCTGGCCCCAGGCGGGCGGCTTTCGATCATCAGTTTTCATTCGCTGGAAGATCGTATTGTGAAACGCTTTATGCGTGAAAACAGTCGCGGTCCACAAGTTCCGGCAGGGTTACCGATGACTGAAGAGCAGCTCAAAAAACTGGGTGGCCGTCAGTTGCGAGCACTAGGTAAGTTGATGCCGGGCGAAGAAGAGGTGGCAGAGAACCCTCGTGCCCGTAGTTCAGTTCTGCGTATTGCAGAGAGGACGAACGCATGATCAGCAGAGTGACAGAAGCCCTCAGCAAAGTTAAAGGATCGATGGGAAGCCACGAGCGCCATGCCTTGCCTGGCGTTATCGGTGACGATCTTTTGCGGTTTGGGAAGCTGCCGC
Source organism: Escherichia sp. E1130 (assembly GCF_005781065.1). Taxonomy (NCBI): domain Bacteria; kingdom Pseudomonadati; phylum Pseudomonadota; class Gammaproteobacteria; order Enterobacterales; family Enterobacteriaceae; genus Escherichia; species Escherichia sp. E1130. Next base: position 131,192 of record NZ_VATL01000004.1, on the reverse strand, counting down.
TCTGCCTGTTCATTTGCATTATTTTGACGGCGGTGACTGTGGTGACCACGGCGCACCATACCCGTTTGCTCACCGCTCAGCGCGAACAACTGGTGCTGGAGCGAGACGCTTTAGACATTGAATGGCGCAACCTCATTCTTGAAGAGAATGCGCTCGGCGACCATAGCCGGGTGGAACGGATCGCCACGGAGAAGCTGCAAATGCAGCATGTTGATCCATCACAAGAAAATATCGTAGTGCAAAAATAAGGATAAACGCGACGCATGAAAGCAGCGGCGAAAACGCAGAAACCAAAACGTCAGGAAGAACATGCCAACTTTATCAGTTGGCGTTTTGCGTTGTTATGCGGCTGTATTTTATTGGCACTGGCTTTCCTGCTGGGGCGTGTTGCCTGGTTGCAGGTAATCTCCCCGGATATGCTGGTCAAAGAGGGCGACATGCGCTCTCTTCGCGTTCAGCAAGTCTCCACCTCCCGCGGCATGATTACCGACCGTTCTGGTCGCCCGTTAGCAGTGAGTGTGCCAGTAAAAGCGATCTGGGCCGACCCGAAAGAAGTGCATGAAGCCGGCGGCATCAGCGTCGGCGACCGTTGGAAGGCGCTGGCTAACGCGCTCAATATTCCGCTGGATCAACTTTCCGCCCGCATTAATGCCAACCCGAAAGGGCGCTTTATCTATCTGGCGCGTCAGGTTAACCCTGACATGGCTGAATACATCAAAAAACTGAAGCTGCCGGGGATTCATCTGCGTGAAGAATCTCGCCGTTACTACCCGTCTGGCGAAGTGACCGCTCACCTCATTGGCTTTACCAACGTCGATAGCCAGGGGATTGAGGGCGTCGAGAAAAGTTTTGATAAATGGCTTACCGGGCAACCGGGCGAACGTATTGTGCGTAAAGACCGCTATGGACGTGTAATCGAAGATATTTCTTCTACCGACAGCCAGGCGGCGCACAACCTGGCGTTGAGTATTGATGAACGCCTGCAGGCGCTGGTTTATCGCGAACTGAACAACGCCGTGGCCTTTAACAAGGCTGAATCCGGCAGCGCCGTGCTGGTGGATGTCAACACCGGCGAAGTGCTGGCGATGGCCAATAGCCCGTCTTACAACCCCAACAATCTGAGTGGCACGCCAAAAGAGGCGATGCGTAACCGTACCATTACCGACGTGTTTGAACCGGGCTCTACGGTCAAACCGATGGTGGTGATGACCGCGTTGCAACGTGGTGTGGTGCGGGAAAACTCGGTGCTTAATACCGTTCCTTATCGAATTAACGGCCACGAAATTAAAGACGTGGCGCGCTATAGCGAATTAACCCTGACCGGGGTATTACAGAAGTCGAGTAACGTCGGTGTTTCCAAGCTGGCGTTAGCGATGCCGTCCTCAGCGTTAGTAGATACTTACTCACGTTTTGGGTTGGGAAAAGCGACCAATTTGGGGTTGGTCGGAGAACGCAGTGGCTTATATCCTCAAAAACAACGGTGGTCTGACATAGAGAGGGCCACCTTCTCTTTCGGCTACGGGCTAATGGTAACACCGTTACAGTTAGCGCGAGTCTACGCAACCATCGGCAGCTATGGTATCTATCGCCCGCTGTCGATTACCAAGGTTGACCCCCCGGTTCCTGGTGAACGTGTCTTCCCGGAATCCATTGTTCGCACCGTGGTGCATATGATGGAAAGCGTGGCGCTACCGGGCGGGGGTGGCGTGAAGGCGGCGATTAAAGGCTATCGTATCGCCATTAAAACCGGTACCGCGAAAAAGGTCGGGCCGGATGGTCGCTACATCAATAAATATATTGCTTATACCGCAGGCGTTGCGCCTGCGAGTCAGCCGCGCTTCGCGCTGGTTGTTGTTATCAACGATCCGCAGGCGGGTAAATACTACGGCGGCGCCGTTTCCGCGCCGGTCTTTGGTGCCATCATGGGCGGCGTATTGCGCACCATGAACATCGAACCGGATGCGCTGACAACGGGTGATAAAAACGAATTTGTGATTAATCAAGGCGAGGGGACAGGTGGCAGATCGTAATTTGCGCGACCTTCTTGCTCCGTGGGTGCCAAACGCACCTTCGCGAGCACTGCGAGAGATGACACTCGACAGCCGTGTGGCTGCGTCGGGCGATCTTTTTGTAGCTGTAGTAGGTCATCAGGCGGACGGGCGTCGATATATCCCGCAGGCGATAGCGCAAGGTGTGGCTGCCATTATTGCAGAGGCAAAAGATGAGGCGACCGATGGTGAAATCCGTGAAATGCACGGCGTACCGGTCATCTATCTCTGCCAGCTCAATGAGCGTTTATCAGCGCTGGCGGGCCGCTTTTACCATGAACCCTCTGACAATTTACGTCTCGTGGGCGTAACGGGTACCAACGGCAAAACCACCACTACCCAGCTTCTGGCGCAGTGGAGTCAGTTGCTTGGTGAAACCAGCGCGGTGATGGGGACCGTAGGTAACGGCCTGCTGGGTAAAGTTATTCCGACGGAAAACACGACCGGTTCGGCAGTCGACGTTCAGCATGAGCTGGCGGGGCTGGTGGATCAGGGCGCGACTTTTTGCGCAATGGAAGTTTCCTCCCACGGGCTAGTACAGCACCGTGTGGCGGCATTGAAATTTGCGGCGTCGGTCTTTACCAACTTAAGCCGCGATCACCTTGATTATCACGGTGATATGGAACATTACGAAGCCGCAAAATGGCTGCTTTACTCCGAACATCATTGCGGTCAGGCGATAGTCAACGCCGATGACGAAGTAGGCCGTCGCTGGCTGGCAAAACTGCCGGATGCAGTTGCGGTGTCGATGGAAGACCATATCAATCTGAACTGTCATGGCCGCTGGTTGAAAGCGACCGACGTGAACTATCACGACAGCGGCGCAACCATTCGCTTTAGCTCAAGCTGGGGCGATGGGGAAATTGAAAGTCGCCTGATGGGCGCTTTTAACGTCAGCAACTTGCTGCTCGCGCTGGCGACGCTGCTGGCACTGGGGTATCCGCTGGCTGACCTGCTTAAAACCGCCGCGCGTCTGCAGCCGGTTTGCGGACGTATGGAAGTGTTTACTGCACCGGGCAAACCGACGGTGGTTGTGGATTATGCTCACACCCCAGATGCACTGGAAAAAGCCTTGCAGGCTGCACGACTTCACTGTGCAGGCAAGCTGTGGTGCGTCTTCGGCTGTGGCGGCGATCGTGATAAAGGCAAGCGTCCACTGATGGGGGCGATTGCTGAAGAGTTTGCCGACGTGGCGGTAGTAACTGACGATAACCCGCGTACCGAAGAACCGCGCGCCATCATCAACGATATTCTGGCGGGAATGTTAGATGCCGGACATGCCAAAGTGATGGAAGGTCGTGCCGAAGCGGTGACTTGCGCCGTTATGCAGGCTAAAGAGAACGATGTGGTGCTGGTCGCGGGCAAAGGCCATGAAGATTACCAGATTGTTGGCAATCAGCGCCTGGACTACTCCGATCGCGTCACGGTGGCGCGTTTGCTGGGGGTGATCGCATGATTAGCGTAACCCTTAGCCAACTTACCGATATTCTCAACGGTGAACTAAAAGGGGCAGATATCACCCTGGATGCCGTAACGACTGACACGCGGAAACTGACGCCAGGCTGTCTGTTTGTTGCCCTGAAAGGCGAACGTTTCGATGCCCACGATTTTGCCGACCAGGCGAAAGCTGGGGGCGCGGGCGCACTCCTGGTCAGCCGTCCACTGGATATCGACCTGCCGCAGTTAATCGTTAAAGACACGCGTCTGGCATTTGGTGAACTGGCTGCATGGGTTCGCCAGCAAGTTCCGGCGCGCGTGGTTGCTCTGACCGGTTCCTCCGGTAAAACCTCCGTTAAAGAGATGACTGCGGCGATTTTAAGCCAGTGCGGCAACACGCTTTATACGGCAGGCAATCTCAACAACGACATCGGCGTGCCGATGACGCTGTTGCGCTTAACGCCGGAATATGATTACGCAGTTATTGAACTTGGCGCGAACCATCAGGGCGAAATTGCCTGGACTGTGAGTCTGACTCGCCCGGAAGCGGCGCTGGTCAACAACCTGGCAGCGGCGCATCTGGAAGGTTTTGGCTCGCTTGCGGGTGTCGCGAAAGCGAAAGGTGAAATCTTTAGCGGCCTGCCGGAAAACGGTATCGCCATTATGAACGCCGACAACAACGACTGGCTGAACTGGCAGAGCGTAATTGGCTCACGCAAAGTGTGGCGTTTCTCACCGAATGCCGCCAATAGCGATTTCACCGCCACCAATATCCATGTGACTTCGCACGGTACGGAATTTACGCTACAAACCCCAACGGGTAGCGTCGATGTACTGCTGCCGTTGCCGGGGCGTCACAATATTGCGAATGCGCTGGCAGCCGCCGCGCTCTCCATGTCCGTGGGCGCAACGCTTGATGCTATCAAAGCGGGGCTGGCAAATCTGAAAGCCGTTCCCGGGCGTCTGTTCCCCATTCAACTGGCGGAAAACCAGTTGCTGCTCGACGACTCCTACAACGCCAATGTCGGTTCAATGACCGCAGCAGTCCAGGTACTGGCTGAAATGCCTGGCTACCGCGTGCTGGTGGTGGGCGATATGGCGGAACTGGGCGCTGAAAGCGAAGCCTGCCATGTACAGGTGGGCGAAGCGGCGAAGGCGGCTGGTATTGACCGCGTGTTAAGCGTGGGTAAACAAAGCCATGTTATCAGCACCGCCAGCGGCGTTGGCGAACATTTTGCTGATAAATCCGCGTTAATTGCGCGTCTTAAATCACTGATTGCAGAGCAACAGGTGATTACGATTTTAGTTAAGGGTTCACGTAGTGCCGCCATGGAAGAGGTGGTACGCGCTTTACAGGAGAATGGGACATGCTAGTTTGGCTGGCCGAACATTTGGTCAAATATTATTCCGGCTTTAACGTCTTTTCCTATCTGACGTTTCGCGCCATCGTCAGCCTGCTGACCGCGCTGTTTATCTCATTGTGGATGGGCCCGCGTATGATTGCCCATTTGCAAAAACTCTCCTTTGGTCAGGTCGTTCGTAACGATGGCCCGGAATCGCACTTTAGTAAGCGCGGTACGCCGACCATGGGCGGGATTATGATCCTGACAGCGATTGTGATCTCCGTACTGCTGTGGGCTTATCCCGCTAACCCATATGTCTGGTGCGTACTTGTGGTGCTGGTGGGTTACGGCATCATTGGTTTTGTCGACGACTATCGCAAAGTGGTGCGTAAAGACACCAAGGGCCTGATTGCGCGCTGGAAGTATTTCTGGATGTCGGTGATCGCGCTGGGCGTCGCCTTTGCGCTGTATCTTGCCGGGAAAGACACGCCAGCAACGCAGCTGGTGGTGCCGTTCTTTAAAGATGTGATGCCGCAGCTGGGGCTGTTCTACATCCTGCTGGCTTACTTCGTCATTGTTGGTACCGGTAATGCGGTAAACCTGACCGATGGCCTCGACGGGCTGGCGATTATGCCGACCGTATTTGTCGCCGGTGGTTTTGCGCTGGTGGCGTGGGCAACCGGCAACATGAACTTTGCCAGCTACTTGCATATACCGTATCTGCGGCATGCCGGGGAACTGGTTATTGTCTGCACCGCGATAGTCGGGGCAGGGCTGGGCTTCTTGTGGTTTAACACCTATCCGGCGCAGGTCTTTATGGGCGATGTCGGTTCGCTGGCATTAGGCGGCGCGCTGGGCATTATCGCTGTGCTGCTGCGTCAGGAATTCCTGCTGGTGATTATGGGCGGTGTGTTTGTGGTTGAAACCCTGTCGGTTATTTTGCAGGTCGGCTCCTTTAAACTGCGCGGGCAACGTATTTTCCGCATGGCGCCGATTCATCACCACTATGAACTGAAAGGTTGGCCGGAACCGCGCGTCATTGTGCGCTTCTGGATTATTTCGCTGATGCTGGTCCTGATTGGTCTGGCAACGCTGAAGGTACGTTAATCATGGCTGATTACCAGGGTAAAAATGTCGTTATTATCGGCCTGGGCCTCACCGGGCTTTCCTGCGTGGACTTTTTCCTTGCTCGCGGCGTGACGCCGCGCGTTATGGATACACGTATGACACCGCCTGGCCTGGATAAATTACCCGAAGCGGTGGAACGTCACACTGGCGGTCTTAATGACGCGTGGCTGATGGCAGCCGATCTGATCGTCGCCAGCCCCGGTATTGCGCTGGCGCATCCATCTTTAAGCGCCGCTGCCGATGCCGGAATTGAAATTGTTGGCGATATCGAACTGTTCTGCCGCGAAGCGCAGGCACCGATTGTGGCGATCACCGGTTCTAACGGCAAAAGCACTGTCACCACTTTAGTGGGCGAAATGGCGAAAGCAGCAGGTGTTAACGTCGGCGTGGGGGGCAACATTGGCCTGCCTGCGTTGATGCTGCTGGATGCCGAGTGCGAACTGTACGTGCTGGAACTGTCGAGCTTCCAGCTGGAAACCACCTCCAGCTTACAGGCGGTGGCGGCGACCATTCTGAACGTGACTGAAGATCATATGGATCGCTATCCGTTTGGATTGCAGCAATATCGTGCGGCAAAACTGCGCATTTACGAAAATGCGAAAGTTTGTGTCGTCAATGCCGATGATGCCTTAACGATGCCGGTTCGCGGTGCGGATGAACGCTGCGTCAGCTTTGGCGTCAACATGGGTGACTATCACCTGAATCATCAGCAGGGCGAAACCTGGCTGCGGGTGAAAGGCGAGAAAGTGTTGAACGTGAAAGAGATGAAACTTTCCGGGCAACACAACTATACCAATGCGCTGGCAGCGCTGGCGCTGGCTGATGCCGCAGGGTTACCGCGCGCCAGCAGCCTGAAAGCGTTAACCACGTTCACTGGTCTGCCGCATCGTTTTGAAGTGGTGCTGGAGCATAACGGCGTACGCTGGATTAACGATTCGAAAGCCACCAACGTCGGGAGTACAGAGGCGGCGCTGAACGGCTTGCAGGTAGATGGTACGCTGCATTTGTTGCTGGGCGGTGATGGCAAATCGGCGGATTTCAGTCCACTGGCGCGCTATCTGAATGGCGACAACGTGCGTTTGTACTGTTTTGGTCGTGATGGCGCCCAGTTAGCGGCACTGCGCCCGGAAGTGGCAGAGCAAACCGAAACCATGGAGCAGGCGATGCTCTTGCTGGCGCCACGCGTGCAGCCAGGGGATATGGTGCTGTTGTCACCAGCCTGTGCCAGCCTCGATCAGTTCAAGAACTTTGAACAACGGGGCAATGAGTTCGCCCGTCTGGCGAAGGAGTTAGGTTAATGCGTTTATCTCTCCCTCGCCTGAAAATGCCGCGCCTGCCAGGACTCAGTATCCTGGTCTGGATCTCCACGGCGCTTAAAGGCTGGGTGATGGGCTCGCGGGAAAAAGATACCGACAGCCTGATCATGTACGATCGCACCTTGCTGTGGCTGACCTTCGGCCTCGCGGCGATCGGCTTTATCATGGTGACTTCGGCGTCAATGCCCATTGGGCAGCGCTTAACCAACGATCCGTTTTTCTTCGCGAAGCGTGATGGCGTCTATCTGATCCTGGCATTCATTCTGGCGATCATTACGCTGCGTCTGCCGATGGAGTTCTGGCAACGTTACAGCGCCACGATGCTGCTTGGATCAATCATCCTGCTGATGATCGTGCTGGTGGTAGGTAGCTCAGTTAAAGGGGCATCACGTTGGATCGATCTCGGCCTGCTGCGTATTCAGCCTGCGGAGTTGACCAAGCTGTCGCTGTTTTGTTACATCGCCAACTATCTGGTGCGCAAAGGCGACGAAGTACGTAACAACCTGCGCGGCTTCCTGAAACCGATGGGCGTAATTCTGGTGCTGGCAGTGTTACTGCTGGCACAGCCAGACCTTGGTACAGTAGTCGTATTGTTCGTCACCACACTGGCGATGCTGTTCCTGGCGGGGGCAAAATTGTGGCAGTTCATTGCCATTATCGGCATGGGGATTTCAGCGGTCGTGCTGCTGATCCTCGCCGAACCGTACCGTATCCGCCGTGTTACTGCGTTCTGGAACCCGTGGGAAGATCCCTTCGGTAGCGGCTATCAGTTAACGCAATCCCTGATGGCCTTTGGTCGTGGCGAATTGTGGGGGCAAGGTTTAGGCAATTCGGTACAAAAACTGGAGTATCTGCCAGAAGCTCACACTGACTTCATTTTCGCCATTATCGGCGAAGAACTGGGGTATATCGGTGTGGTGCTGGCGCTTTTAATGGTATTCTTCGTCGCTTTTCGCGCGATGTCGATTGGCCGTAAAGCGTTAGAAATTGACCACCGTTTTTCCGGTTTTCTCGCCTGTTCAATTGGTATCTGGTTTAGCTTCCAGGCGCTGGTTAACGTAGGCGCGGCAGCGGGGATGTTGCCAACTAAAGGTCTGACATTGCCGCTGATCAGTTACGGTGGTTCGAGCTTACTGATTATGTCGACAGCCATCATGATGCTGTTACGTATTGATTATGAAACACGTCTGGAGAAAGCGCAGGCGTTTGTACGAGGTTCTCGATGAGTGGTAAAGGGAAGCGATTAATGGTGATGGCAGGCGGTACTGGCGGGCACGTGTTCCCGGGACTGGCTGTTGCGCACCATTTAATGGCCCAGGGGTGGCAAGTTCGCTGGCTGGGTACTGCCGATCGTATGGAAGCGGACTTAGTGCCGAAGCACGGTATCGGGATCGACTTTATTCGTATTTCTGGTCTGCGCGGCAAGGGTATTAAAGCGTTGCTCGCGGCCCCGCTGCGGATCTTTAACGCCTGGCGTCAGGCGCGGGCGATTATGAAAGCTTACAAGCCCGATGTGGTGCTCGGTATGGGCGGCTATGTTTCCGGGCCTGGTGGTCTGGCAGCATGGTCGTTAGGCATTCCGGTCGTACTTCACGAACAAAACGGCATTGCTGGCTTGACCAATAAATGGCTGGCGAAAATTGCTACCAAAGTGATGCAGGCGTTTCCGGGGGCTTTCCCTGATGCCGAAGTTGTTGGTAACCCGGTGCGTACTGATGTGCTGGCGCTGCCGTTGCCACAGCAGCGTATGGCTGGTCGTGAAGGTCCGGTTCGTGTTCTGGTTGTGGGTGGTTCCCAGGGAGCGCGGATCCTTAACCAGACAATGCCGCAGGTTGCAGCAAAGCTGGGTGATTCAGTCACTATCTGGCATCAGAGCGGCAAAGGTTCGCAACAAACCGTTGAACAGGCTTATGCCGAAGCGGGGCAACCGCAGCATAAAGTGACGGAATTTATTGATGATATGGCGGCGGCCTATGCGTGGGCGGATGTCGTCGTTTGCCGTTCTGGCGCGTTGACGGTGAGTGAAATCGCTGCGGCAGGGCTACCTGCGTTGTTTGTGCCGTTTCAACATAAAGACCGCCAACAGTACTGGAATGCGCTGCCGCTGGAAAAAGCGGGCGCAGCCAAAATTATCGAGCAGCCGCAGCTTACTGTGGATGCCGTCGCCAACACCCTGGCCGGGTGGTCGCGAGAAACCTTATTAACCATGGCAGAACGCGCCCGAGCTGCATCCATTCCGGATGCCACCGAGCGAGTGGCAAATGAAGTGAGCCGGGCTGCCCGGGCGTAATCGTAGCGATGCCTTTTGCATCGTATGAATTTGAGAAGTTAATGGCGTAAAGAATGAATACACAACAATTGGCAAAACTGCGTTCCATCGTGCCTGAAATGCGTCGCGTTCGGCACATACACTTTGTCGGCATCGGTGGTGCCGGTATGGGCGGTATTGCCGAAGTTCTGGCCAATGAAGGGTATCAGATCAGTGGTTCCGATTTAGCGCCAAACCCAGTCACGCAACAGCTAACGAACCTGGGAGCGACGATTTACTTCAACCATCGCCCGGAAAACGTGCGTGATGCCAGTGTGGTCGTAGTTTCCAGCGCGATTTCCGCCGATAACCCGGAAATTGTTGCCGCTCATGAGGCACGTATTCCGGTTATTCGTCGTGCTGAAATGCTGGCTGAGTTAATGCGTTTTCGTCATGGCATCGCCATTGCCGGGACGCATGGCAAAACCACAACCACCGCGATGGTTTCCAGCATCTACGCAGAAGCGGGCCTCGACCCGACCTTCGTGAACGGTGGGCTGGTAAAAGCGGCGGGTGTTCATGCACGTTTAGGCCACGGTCGTTACCTGATTGCTGAAGCTGATGAAAGCGATGCGTCGTTCCTGCATCTGCAACCGATGGTAGCGATTGTCACTAATATCGAAGCCGACCATATGGATACCTACCAGGGCGACTTTGAGAATTTAAAACAGACTTTTATTAATTTTCTGCACAACCTGCCGTTTTACGGTCGTGCGGTGATGTGTGTTGACGATCCGGTAATTCGCGAATTGTTACCGCGTGTAGGCCGTCAAACCACCACTTATGGCTTCAGCGAAGATGCTGACGTGCGTGTGGAAGATTATCAGCAGATTGGCCCGCAGGGGCACTTTACGCTGCTGCGTCAGGACAAAGAGCCAATGCGCGTTACACTGAATGCGCCAGGTCGTCACAATGCCCTGAATGCTGCCGCTGCCGTTGCGGTCGCCACGGAAGAGGGGATTGAAGACGAGGCTATTTTGCGTGCGCTGGAGAGTTTCCAGGGAACCGGACGCCGCTTTGATTTCCTTGGTGAATTTCCATTGGAACCTGTGAATGGTAAAAGCGGTACGGCAATGCTGGTTGATGACTATGGTCACCACCCGACCGAGGTGGACGCCACTATTAAAGCGGCGCGAGCAGGTTGGCCGGATAAAAACCTGGTGATGCTGTTTCAGCCGCACCGTTTCACCCGTACGCGCGACCTGTATGATGATTTTGCCAATGTGCTGACTCAGGTGGATACCCTGCTGATGCTGGAAGTGTATCCGGCAGGCGAAGCGCCTATTCCGGGTGCGGACAGTCGTTCGTTGTGTCGTACAATCCGTGGCCGTGGGAAAATTGATCCGATTCTGGTGCCGGACCCGGCGCAGGTGGCCGAGATGTTAGCACCAGTATTAACTGGTAACGACCTGATCCTCGTTCAGGGGGCAGGAAATATCGGAAAAATTGCCCGATCTTTAGCTGAAATCAAACTGAAGCCGCAAACTACAGAGGAAGAGCGACATGACTGATAAAATCGCGGTCCTGTTGGGCGGGACCTCCGCAGAGCGGGAAGTTTCTCTGAATTCTGGCGCGGCAGTGTTAGCTGGGCTGCGTGAAGGCGGTATTGACGCGTATCCTGTCGACCCGAAAGAAATCGACGTAACGCAACTGAAGTCGATGGGCTTTCAGAAAGTGTTTATCGCTCTGCACGGTCGCGGTGGTGAAGATGGCACGCTGCAGGGTATGCTCGAGCTGATGGGCTTGCCTTATACCGGCAGTGGAGTGATGGCATCTGCGCTTTCAATGGATAAACTACGCAGCAAACTGCTTTGGCAGGGGGCTGGTTTACCGGTAGCGCCGTGGGTAGCATTAACCCGCGCAGAGTTTGAAAAAGGCATTAGTGATAAGCAGTTAGCAGAAATTTCTGCCTTAGGTTTGCCGCTTATCGTCAAGCCGAGCCGCGAAGGTTCCAGTGTGGGAATGTCAAAAGTAGTAGCAGAAAATGCTCTGCAAGATGCATTAAGATTGGCATTTCAGCACGATGAAGAAGTATTGATTGAAAAATGGCTAAGTGGGCCGGAGTTCACGGTTGCGATACTCGGTGAAGAAATTTTACCGTCAATACGTATTCAACCCGCTGGAACCTTCTATGATTATGAGGCGAAGTATCTCTCTGATGAGACACAGTATTTCTGCCCGGCAGGTTTAGAAGTGGCTCAAGAGGCAAATTTGCAGGCATTAGTGCTGAAAGCATGGACGACTTTAGGATGCAAAGGATGGGGACGTATAGACGTCATGCTGGACAGCGATGGACAGTTTTATCTGCTGGAAGCTAATACCTCACCGGGTATGACCAGTCACAGTCTGGTGCCGATGGCGGCACGTCAGGCGGGTATGAGCTTCTCGCAGTTGGTAGTACGAATTCTGGAACTGGCGGACTAATATGTCGCAGGCTGCTCTGAACACGCGAAACAGTGAAGAAGAGATTTCTTCTCACCGCAATAATGGAACGCGTCTGGCGGGGATCCTTTTCCTGCTGACCGTTTTAACGACAGTGTTGGTGAGCGGCTGGGTCGTGTTGGGCTGGATGGAAGATGCGCAACGCCTGCCGCTCTCAAAGCTGGTGTTGACCGGTGAACGCCATTACACGCGTAATGACGATATCCGGCAGTCGATCCTGGCATTGGGTGAGCCAGGTACCTTTATGACCCAGGATGTAAATATCATCCAGACGCAAATTGAACAACGCCTGCCGTGGATTAAGCAGGTGAGCGTCAGAAAGCAGTGGCCTGATGAATTGAAGATTCATCTGGTTGAATATGTGCCGATTGCGCGTTGGAATGATCAGCATATGGTTGACGCTGAAGGAAACACCTTCAGCGTTCCGCCAGATCGCACCAGCAAGCAGGTGCTCCCAATGTTGTATGGTCCGGAAGGCAGCGCAAATGAAGTGTTGCAGGGTTATCGCGAAATGGGGCAGATGCTGGCAAAGGACAGATTTACTCTGAAGGAAGCGGCGATGACCGCGCGGCGCTCCTGGCAGTTGACGCTGAATAACGATATTAAGCTCAATCTTGGCCGGGGCGATACGATGAAACGTTTGGCTCGCTTTGTAGAACTTTATCCGGTTTTACAGCAGCAGGCGCAAACCGATGGCAAACGGATTAGCTACGTTGATTTGCGTTATGACTCTGGTGCGGCAGTCGGCTGGGCGCCCTTGCCGCCAGAGGAATCTACTCAGCAACAAAATCAGGCACAGGCAGAACAACAATGATCAAGGCGACGGACAGAAAACTGGTAGTAGGACTGGAGATTGGTACCGCGAAGGTTGCCGCTTTAGTAGGGGAAGTTCTGCCCGACGGTATGGTCAATATCATTGGTGTGGGCAGCTGCCCGTCACGTGGTATGGATAAAGGCGGGGTGAACGACCTCGAATCCGTGGTCAAGTGCGTACAGCGCGCCATTGACCAGGCAGAATTGATGGCAGATTGTCAGATCTCTTCGGTATATCTGGCGCTTTCTGGTAAGCACATCAGCTGCCAGAATGAAATTGGTATGGTGCCTATTTCTGAAGAAGAAGTGACACAAGAAGATGTAGAAAATGTCGTCCATACCGCGAAATCGGTGCGCGTGCGTGATGAACATCGTGTGCTGCATGTGATCCCGCAAGAGTATGCGATTGACTATCAGGAAGGGATCAAAAATCCGGTAGGACTTTCTGGCGTGCGTATGCAGGCAAAAGTGCACCTGATCACATGTCACAACGATATGGCAAAAAACATTGTGAAAGCCGTTGAACGTTGTGGCCTGAAAGTTGACCAACTGATATTTGCCGGACTGGCATCAAGTTATTCGGTATTGACGGAAGACGAACGAGAACTGGGCGTCTGCGTCGTCGATATCGGTGGTGGTACAATGGATATCGCCGTTTATACTGGCGGGGCATTGCGTCACACCAAGGTAATTCCTTATGCTGGCAATGTCGTGACCAGTGATATCGCTTATGCCTTTGGCACACCGCCAAGCGACGCCGAAGCGATTAAAGTTCGTCATGGCTGCGCGCTGGGTTCCATCGTCGGTAAAGACGAGAGCGTGGAAGTGCCGAGTGTAGGTGGTCGTCCGCCGCGTAGTCTGCAACGTCAGACGCTGGCGGAGGTGATTGAGCCGCGCTATACCGAGCTGCTCAACCTGGTCAACGAAGAGATATTGCAGCTGCAGGAAAAGCTTCGCCAACAAGGCGTAAAGCATCACCTGGCAGCGGGTATTGTATTAACCGGTGGCGCGGCGCAGATCGAAGGTCTTGCCGCCTGCGCTCAACGCGTGTTTCATACGCAGGTGCGTATCGGCGCGCCGCTGAATATCACCGGTTTAACGGATTACGCTCAGGAGCCGTATTATTCAACGGCAGTGGGATTGCTTCATTACGGGAAAGAGTCACATCTTAACGGTGAAGCGGAAGTTGAAAAACGTGTTACAGCATCTGTTGGCTCGTGGATCAAGCGACTCAATAGTTGGCTGCGAAAAGAATTTTAATTTTTATGAGGCCGGCGGTGATTACGGCCTCAGGCGACAGGCACATATCGGAGAGAAACTATGTTTGAACCAATGGAACTTACCAACGACGCGGTGATTAAAGTCATCGGCGTCGGCGGCGGCGGCGGTAATGCTGTTGAACACATGGTGCGTGAGCGCATTGAAGGTGTTGAATTTTTCGCGGTAAATACCGATGCACAGGCGCTGCGTAAAACAGCGGTTGGGCAGACGATTCAGATCGGTAGTGGTATCACCAAAGGACTGGGAGCTGGCGCTAATCCAGAAGTTGGCCGTAATGCGGCTGATGAGGATCGTGATGCACTGCGTGCGGCGCTGGAAGGTGCAGACATGGTCTTTATTGCAGCGGGCATGGGCGGTGGTACCGGTACAGGTGCAGCGCCGGTTGTTGCTGAAGTGGCTAAAGATTTAGGTATTCTGACCGTTGCTGTTGTGACCAAGCCTTTCAACTTTGAAGGCAAGAAGCGTATGGCATTTGCGGAGCAGGGGATCACTGAATTATCCAAACATGTAGACTCACTGATCACAATCCCGAACGACAAACTGCTGAAAGTTCTGGGCCGCGGTATCTCCCTGCTGGACGCGTTTGGCGCAGCTAACGATGTGCTGAAAGGCGCTGTTCAGGGTATCGCCGAGCTGATTACTCGTCCGGGTCTGATGAATGTGGACTTTGCAGACGTACGTACTGTGATGTCTGAAATGGGCTACGCAATGATGGGGTCTGGCGTGGCGAGCGGTGAAGACCGTGCGGAAGAAGCGGCCGAAATGGCAATTTCTTCTCCGCTGCTGGAAGATATCGACCTGTCTGGCGCACGAGGCGTGCTGGTTAACATCACTGCGGGCTTCGACCTGCGTCTGGATGAATTCGAAACCGTAGGTAACACCATCCGTGCATTTGCTTCGGACAACGCGACCGTGGTTATCGGTACTTCTCTTGACCCGGATATGAACGATGAACTGCGTGTAACCGTGGTTGCTACAGGTATCGGTATGGACAAACGTCCTGAAATCACCCTCGTGACTAATAAGCAAGTTCAACAGCCAGTGATGGATCGCTACCAGCAGCATGGTATGGCGCCGCTGACGCAAGAGCAGAAGCCCGTGGCCAAAGTGGTGAACGACAATACGCCACAAACCGTGAAAGAGCCGGATTATCTGGATATCCCGGCATTCCTGCGTAAGCAAGCTGACTAAGAATTAGCTGGAATTTGGGTTGCGAGGCTCTTTGTGCTAAACTGGCCTGCCGAATGTATAGTACACTTCGGTTGGATAGATAATTTGGCGAGATAATACGATGATCAAACAAAGGACACTTAAACGTATCGTTCAGGCGACGGGTGTCGGTTTACATACCGGCAAGAAAGTCACCCTGACCTTACGCCCTGCGCCGGCCAACACCGGGGTCATCTATCGTCGCACCGACTTGAATCCACCGGTAGATTTCCCGGCCGATGCCAAATCTGTGCGTGATACCATGCTCTGTACGTGTTTGGTCAACGAGCATGATGTACGGATTTCAACTGTTGAGCACCTGAACGCAGCGCTCGCGGGCTTAGGCATCGATAACATTGTTATCGAAGTTAACGCGCCGGAAATCCCAATCATGGACGGCAGTGCCGCTCCGTTTGTTTACCTGCTGCTTGATGCTGGTATCGACGAGCTGAACTGCGCCAAGAAATTTGTTCGCATCAAAGAGACTGTTCGCGTCGAAGATGGCGATAAGTGGGCTGAATTTAAGCCGTACAATGGTTTTTCGCTGGACTTCACCATCGATTTCAACCATCCGGCAATCGATTCCAGCAATCAACGCTATGCGATGAACTTCTCTGCTGATGCGTTTATGCGCCAGATCAGCCGTGCGCGTACGTTTGGTTTCATGCGTGATATCGAATATCTGCAGTCCCGTGGCCTGTGCCTGGGCGGCAGCTTCGATTGTGCCATCGTTGTTGACGATTATCGCGTACTGAACGAAGACGGCCTGCGTTTTGAAGACGAGTTTGTGCGTCACAAAATGCTCGACGCGATCGGTGATTTGTTCATGTGTGGTCACAACATTATCGGCGCATTTACCGCTTATAAATCCGGTCATGCACTGAATAACAAACTGTTGCAGGCTGTACTGGCGAAACAGGAAGCCTGGGAATATGTGACCTTCCAGGACGACGCAGAACTGCCGTTGGCCTTCAAAGCGCCTTCAGCCGTACTGGCATAACGACATCTATACTGTCGTATAAAATTCGACTGGCAAATCTGGCACTCTCTCCGGCCAGGTGACCCAGTCGTTTTTTTTTGAGTTTTTACAGCGTCGTAAGAAATCGGTGCGAACGCTGTTTTCTTAAGCACTTTTACGTGTTACTTATCTTGAATACTGCTGTGGACTTCTGGCTTTAATGATAAGATTTGTGCGCTAAAAACGTTGAATACGATCGGGATGGCAATAACGTGAGTGGAATACTGACGCGCTGGCGACAGTTAGGTAGACGCTACTTCTGGCCGCATCTCTTATTAGGGATGGTCGCGGCGAGTTTAGGTTTGCCTGCGCTCAGCAACGCCGCCGAGCCAAACGCGCCCGCAAAAGCGACAACGCGCAATCACGAGCCTTCCGCCAAAGTTAACTTTAGTCAGTTGGCCTTGCTGGAAGCAAACACACGCCGCCCGAACTCGAACTATTCCGTTGATTACTGGCATCAACATGCTATTCGCACGGTAATCCGCCATCTCTCCTTTGCAATGGCGCCGCAAACGCTGCCCGTTGCCGAGGAATCTTTACCGCTTCAGGCGCAACATCTTGCTTTACTGGATACGCTCAGCGCGCTGCTGACCCAGGAAGGCACGCGGTCTGAAAATGGTTATCGCATTGATTATGCGCATTTTACCCCTCAAGCAAACTTCAGCACGCCCGTCTGGATAAGCCAGGCGCAGGGCATCCGTGCTGGCCCTCAACGCCTCAGCTAACAACGAGAAACCTTTACTTCATTTTATTTACTCCGCAATGCGGGGTGTTTGAGATTTTATTATGCTAATCAAATTATTAACTAAAGTTTTCGGTAGTCGTAACGATCGTACCCTGCGCCGGATGCGCAAAGTCGTCAACATTATCAATGCCATGGAACCGGAGATTGAAAAACTCTCCGACGAAGAACTGAAAGGAAAAACGGCAGAGTTCCGTGCGCGTCTGGAAAAAGGCGAAGTGCTGGAAAACTTGATTCCGGAAGCCTTCGCTGTCGTGCGTGAAGCCAGTAAGCGTGTTTTTGGCATGCGCCACTTCGACGTACAGCTGCTCGGCGGTATGGTTCTTAATGAACGTTGCATCGCGGAAATGCGTACAGGTGAAGGTAAAACCCTGACCGCAACGCTGCCTGCTTACCTGAACGCATTAACCGGTAAAGGCGTGCACGTTGTTACCGTCAACGATTACCTGGCGCAACGTGACGCCGAAAACAACCGTCCGCTGTTTGAATTCCTCGGCTTGACCGTCGGCATCAACCTGCCGGGCATGCCAGCACCGGCAAAGCGTGAAGCTTACGCGGCTGACATTACTTACGGTACGAACAACGAATACGGCTTTGACTACCTGCGCGACAACATGGCGTTCAGCCCTGAAGAACGTGTACAGCGTAAACTGCACTATGCGCTGGTGGACGAAGTGGACTCCATCCTGATCGATGAAGCGCGTACACCGCTGATCATTTCCGGCCCGGCGGAAGACAGTTCGGAAATGTATAAGCGTGTAAACAAAATCATTCCGTACCTGATCCGTCAGGAAAAAGAAGACTCCGAAACCTTCCAGGGCGAAGGCCACTTCTCGGTGGATGAAAAATCTCGCCAGGTGAACCTGACCGAACGTGGTCTGGTGCTTATTGAAGAGCTGCTGGTGAAAGAAGGCATTATGGATGAAGGTGAGTCGCTGTACTCTCCGGCCAATATTATGCTGATGCACCACGTAACGGCGGCGCTGCGTGCTCACGCGCTGTTTACCCGCGACGTCGATTACATCGTTAAAGATGGTGAAGTTATCATCGTTGACGAACATACCGGTCGTACCATGCAGGGCCGTCGCTGGTCTGATGGTCTGCACCAGGCTGTGGAAGCAAAAGAGGGTGTACAGATTCAGAACGAAAACCAGACACTGGCTTCGATCACCTTCCAGAACTACTTCCGTCTGTATGAAAAACTGGCGGGGATGACCGGTACGGCTGATACCGAAGCTTTCGAATTCAGTTCCATCTACAAGCTGGATACTGTAGTCGTTCCGACCAACCGCCCGATGATTCGTAAAGATCTGCCGGATCTGGTCTACATGACCGAAGCGGAAAAAATTCAGGCGATCATTGAAGATATCAAAGAACGTACTGCGAAAGGCCAGCCAGTGCTGGTGGGTACTATTTCAATCGAAAAATCGGAACTGGTATCAAACGAGCTGACCAAAGCTGGTATCAAACACAACGTTCTGAACGCTAAATTCCACGCCAACGAAGCGGCAATCGTTGCTCAGGCGGGCTATCCGGCTGCAGTGACCATCGCGACCAACATGGCGGGTCGTGGTACTGACATCGTGCTTGGCGGTAGCTGGCAGGCAGAAGTTGCCGCGCTGGAAAACCCGACCGCAGAGCAAATTGAAAAAATTAAAGCCGACTGGCAGGTGCGTCACGACGCGGTACTGGAAGCAGGTGGCCTGCATATCATCGGCACTGAGCGTCACGAATCTCGTCGTATCGATAACCAGCTGCGTGGCCGTTCTGGTCGTCAGGGTGATGCCGGTTCTTCCCGTTTCTACCTGTCGATGGAAGATGCGCTGATGCGTATTTTTGCTTCCGACCGAGTATCCGGCATGATGCGTAAACTGGGTATGAAACCCGGTGAAGCCATTGAGCATCCGTGGGTAACTAAAGCAATTGCCAATGCTCAGCGTAAAGTTGAAAGCCGTAACTTCGACATTCGTAAACAGCTGCTGGAATACGATGACGTAGCTAACGATCAGCGTCGTGCCATATACTCCCAGCGTAACGAACTGCTGGATGTCAGCGATGTGAGCGAAACCATCAACAGCATTCGTGAAGATGTGTTCAAAGCAACCATCGATGCCTACATTCCGCCACAGTCACTGGAAGAAATGTGGGACATTCCAGGTTTACAAGAACGTCTGAAAAACGACTTCGACCTTGATTTGCCGATTGCCGAGTGGCTGGACAAAGAGCCAGAACTGCATGAAGAGACGCTGCGTGAGCGTATCCTGGAGCAGTCCATCGAAGTGTATCACCGTAAAGAAGAAGTGGTTGGCGCTGAGATGATGCGTCACTTCGAGAAAGGGGTGATGCTGCAAACGCTGGACTCCCTGTGGAAAGAGCACCTGGCGGCGATGGACTATCTGCGTCAGGGTATCCACCTGCGTGGCTATGCACAGAAAGATCCGAAGCAGGAATACAAACGTGAATCGTTCTCCATGTTTGCGGCGATGCTGGAATCGTTGAAATATGAAGTCATCAGCACGTTAAGCAAAGTACAAGTACGCATGCCGGAAGAAGTTGAAGAGCTGGAGCAGCAGCGTCGTATGGAAGCTGAGCGTTTAGCGCAAATGCAGCAGCTTAGCCATCAGGATGACGACTCTGCAGCTGCGGCTGCGCTGGCAGCGCAAACCGGCGATCGTAAAGTTGGACGTAACGATCCTTGCCCATGCGGTTCTGGTAAAAAATACAAGCAGTGCCATGGTCGCCTGCAATAAAAGCTAAGTGTTGAAATAAAAGGCGCAGGATTCTGCGCCTTTTTTATAGGCTTAAGACAATGAAAAAACTGCAAATCGCGGTAGGTATTATTCGCAACGAAAACAACGAAATCTTTATAACCCGTCGCGCCGCAGATGCGCACATGGCAAATAAGCTGGAGTTTCCGGGCGGTAAAATAGAAACGGGAGAAACGGCAGAACAAGCGATGGTACGGGAGCTTCAGGAAGAAGTCGGGGTTACCCCGCAACGTTTTTCGCTGTTTGAAAAGCTGGAATATCAGTTCTCTGACAGGCATATCACACTGTGGTTCTGGTTGGTCGAAAGCTGGGAAGGGGAACCATGGGGGAAAGAGGGACAGCCCGGTGAGTGGATGGCGCTGGCCAGCCTCGATGCAGAAGATTTTCCGCCAGCCAATGAACCGGTAATTGCGAAGCTTAAGTGTCTGGAGGTCGGATAAGGCGTTTACGCCGCATCCGACATTTACACAAGATGCCTGATGCGACGCTGGCGCGTCTTATCAGGCCTACATGGTTTATTAACTCGTTGATAAATCAGATTTTGTAGGTCGGATAAGGCGTTTGCGCCGCATCCGACATTTACACACGATGCCTGATGCGACGCTGGCGCGTCTTATCAGGCCTACGAGGTTTATTAACTCGTTGATAAATAATGTTTTGTAGGTCGGATAAGGCGTTTAAGCCGCATCCGACATTTACATAAGATGCCTGATGCGGCGCTGGCGCGTCTTATCAGGCCTACGAGGTTTATTAACCCATTGATAAATTAGATTTTGTAGGTCGGGTAAGGCGTTTACGCCGCATCCGACATTTGCACACGATGCCTGATGCGGCGCTGGCGCGTCTTATCAGGCCTACGAGGTTTGTTAACTCGTTGATAAATCAGGTTTTGTAGGTCGGATAAGGCGTTTGCGCCGCATCCGACATTTGCACAAGATGCCTGATGCGACGCTGGCACGTCTTATCAGGCCTACGTGCGGCATCGGACAAATGTCACTGCTTTGGCTCTTCGCTCCAGTCATCGCTCTCAGAAAGATCGCCACTGCTGGGGATTCGTTTTTCTTCAGCAGCCCATTCTCCGAGGTCGATCAACTGGCAGCGTTTGGAACAAAATGGCCGAAATGGGCTGACTTCACCCCACACCACCGTTTTCCCGCAGGTGGGGCAATTCACCGTAATAGTTTCTGACATTTTTACTCCTTAGCAACAAGCCAGTTCGAAATCCAGACGTTCCGGTACTTGTCCATTTTCACTGTCCAGCGGCATAAAGCGAATGGCAAAACGGCTCTTATGACCGGATATTTGCGGGTAAAGCTGTGAATCGAGTGCCAGATTCAGGCGTAACAAATCGGCGTCTTCGCCGTTATCCTGATAAAAACCGTTCAGACTGGTCAGTTTGCGGAACGGTGCCGACTGACGAATCAAATCCAACACCATTGTAAGTGCCTGTGTCAGCGGGCTCAGGCTGGCAATCCAGGTTTCGACCTGACTGTCGCGCTGCGACTGGGGTAAATGCAACCAGATATGCAACGTAGGTAAATCAAAGCTGCAACAACCGCCGGGAATGCTCAGACGCTGGCGCACCAGGGCAATCATCCTGTCTTCACGCAGAAATTGCCCGATACGCGGCGCGGAAATCAGTACGCTACCTGCGGCCTTCAACTGCTGAATTAATGCTTCAATACGGGGCTGGTCCACGCCAGGCACACCAATCCAGGTCTGGAGTTTACGCTGTTGACGTTCCAGCTCTTTCAGTAGTTCGGTACGAACTTCTCCACGCTCGAACACATCCAGCAATTCACTAACATTACGGAAGAAATGCAGAGCACCAGCGTAGTCAGCAATAGGCAAATTTACGGTGAGTTGTTGAATTAAAAACTCAATGCGCAGCCATGTACGCATTTTTTCATTTAGTGGATGTTCAAAAAGGACCTGGGTCTGCATTAAGTTTTTTCCTGTGAGACAAACTGCGACGCGAGCTGCAAATAGTGTGCGTGCAGGCGGGCAACATCTGATGCAATAGCATCTGGTGTGCCGTTATTATCAATGACGTCATCTGCCACCGCAAGACGGGCTTCGCGCGTTGCCTGGGCAGCAAGAATTTGTTCGACATGCTCGCGAGTAACATCATCGCGCTGCATGGTGCGCTTAAGCTGCGTTTCTGGGCTGACATCCACCACCAGCACTCGATTCGCTTTTTTATACAGTGAGTTTTCTACCAGCAATGGCACAACCCATAACACATAAGGTGACGTTGCTTGCTGGATCTGGCGTTGCGTCTCCTGCTGAATCAGAGGATGCAGCAGGGCATTAAGCCAGTTTTTCTCTTCCGGATAGGCAAAGATCCGCTCGCGCAAGGCGCGACGTTGCAATGTTCCATCAGCAGCAATCATATCCGCGCCAAAGTGTTCAGCAATGGCACGCAGTGCAGGTGTACCCGGTTCAACCACCTGACGTGCAATAATATCGGCATCAATGACATTAATTCCGAGGTCAGCAAATGCATTTGCAACGGTACTCTTGCCACTGCCAATGCCGCCTGTTAAGGCAACTGTATACCTCATAATATATATTCCTGGGAATTCATCATGATTATCAAAATGTTAATAAAGAGCGCGCGAAAGCGAAATTGATGAAACGTTCGCCCACTATTTACCAGGTAAATTTATGGGATTGTAGCGTAAAAAAAGACAATTTCGCAGTCTTGCGCCATATCGATTAGTGCGTATGATAGCGTCACTGGAGTTGCGCTCTTACCCTTACAGCCATTAACCCCAGGAATCTGCACATGCGTATCGAAGAAGATCTGAAGTTAGGTTTTAAAGACGTCCTCATCCGCCCTAAACGCTCTACCCTTAAAAGCCGTTCCGATGTTGAACTGGAACGTCAATTCACCTTCAAACATTCAGGTCAAAGCTGGTCCGGCGTGCCGATTATCGCCGCAAATATGGACACCGTAGGCACTTTTAGTATGGCTACGGCACTGGCTTCTTTCGATATTTTGACCGCTGTACATAAACATTACTCTGTTGAAGAGTGGCAAGCGTTTATCAACAATTCTTCTGCTGATGTGCTGAAACATGTGATGGTTTCTACCGGCACGTCGGATGCCGATTTCGAAAAAACTAAACAAATTCTTGACCTGAACCCGGCATTAAACTTCGTTTGTATTGATGTTGCGAATGGATATTCTGAGCACTTCGTGCAGTTTGTGGCGAAGGCGCGTGAAGCGTGGCCGACCAAAACTATTTGTGCAGGCAATGTGGTAACTGGCGAAATGTGTGAGGAGCTTATCCTCTCCGGTGCCGATATCGTTAAAGTTGGCATTGGTCCTGGCTCTGTTTGTACAACTCGCGTGAAAACGGGCGTCGGTTATCCGCAGCTTTCTGCGGTGATCGAATGCGCCGATGCCGCGCACGGTCTGGGCGGGATGATCGTCAGCGATGGCGGCTGTACCACACCGGGCGATGTGGCTAAAGCTTTTGGTGGCGGTGCCGATTTCGTAATGCTTGGCGGAATGCTGGCTGGTCACGAAGAGAGCGGCGGCCGTATTGTTGAAGAGAACGGCGAGAAATTTATGCTGTTCTACGGTATGAGCTCAGAGTCTGCGATGAAACGTCACGTTGGCGGCGTTGCGGAATATCGCGCTGCAGAAGGTAAAACCGTTAAGCTGCCGCTGCGAGGCCCGGTTGAAAATACCGCGCGTGATATTTTAGGCGGTCTGCGTTCAGCCTGCACTTACGTTGGGGCTTCACGCCTGAAAGAGCTGACCAAACGCACCACGTTTATCCGCGTACTGGAACAAGAAAACCGCATCTTCAATAATCTGTAATCTCCCAATGCTGGCGTGGAGCAACACGCCAGCATTATCCCACCCCACTCATCGCATCGCCCAGATGGAAAATTGGCAGATACATTGCCACCACCAACGTACCGATAATTCCTCCAGTAATGACCAGCAACGCCGGTTCCAGTAAGGCGGCAAGGTTATCTGCCAGCGCCAGCGTGTTATCCCGATGATGATGGGCAAGATTCTCCAGCATGAGATCCAGCGACCCGGATGTCTCTCCTGTCCTCACTAACTGCAAACAGAGCGGGCTAAACTCCCCCGTATTTTTTAGCGCCAGCCAGATGGGGTGACCGTTACTGATATCATGCTGAATTTGTGTCAGAAGTTGCGCCCAGTACTGGCAGCGCATCGTCTCCCTGACGCTCTCCACTCCCTGCAAAAAAGTAATCCCTGCACTTTGTGTCAGCGCCAGAATCGTAAAGATCTGCGTGAGTTTTTGTCCCCGCATCAGGGCTCCCATTATTGGGATGCGTAATAACCATTTCTGCTGCGCAATAAGCCAGGTAGGGCGACGCATCAGCAGTTTGTTAGCTATCGCCAGCAGAAAGCCGAGCACTATCAGCAGCCAGCCCCATTTGCCACTAAAGTCTGCCAGCGTCATGATCCCCTGCGTTAGTGCCGGTAGTGGGGTGTTAAAGGTTTTATAGATAGCGGCAAACTCCGGCAGAACAAAATGCAGCATTGCCACAACCACCATGATTGCCATCGCTAAAATGATGATGGGATAACGCAACGCTGATTTCACTTTGTCGGCCAACTGGCGCTGGGCTTTTTGTTGACGCGCCAGTTCAAAGCAGCATTCATCCAGCTTACCGGTCACTTCCCCCGTGCGGATCATCGCCTGATAGAGCGGCGGAAATACCTCTGACCAGGGTAATAAGGCACTGGAAAAGGCCACGCCCTGTTCGAGATCGTGCGCCAGCGATTGCAACAATGCCTGCCATTGCTTACTTGGATGCTGTTCAGCCAGCAGTGCCAGCCCTTCAGAAAGCGTTAACCCGGCTTTAAGTAGCGTCGCCAGTTGATGAATGACTTCCGTGCTTTTATCTCCTCGCCAATGCGCAGAATTGATGGCGATTCGCTTCAGGCTTAGTGGGGTAACCCTTTGCTGCTGTAGAGCCAAAAGTAGCAAAGCACGGCTCTCTGACCATTGCATCCCATCTTGCTCATTGCCGTCGCCGGTTATGCCATGCCATCGCCAGAGTTGCTTATTCGCCATGTGGCATCCCCAGCACGCGGATTAACTCTTCAAAGGTGGTTAAGCCTTGTTCAACGGCCAGGCAGCCGTTTTCAAAAAGTGTGCGCATACCTGTCCGCCTGGCGTGCGTTTCCAGCGATTCAACTTCAATATTAGAGGAAATAAGCTGGCGTATGGCTGGTGTAATGGGCAGGACTTCAAACAAGGCGGTACGACCATAAAAACCGTGGTAGCAATGTTCACAACCCGGTGCCTGCCAGCGGGACAGCGGAGATGACCATACATTGTCCGGAAGGCGGATCGGTTCCCCTTGCTGCTGGCGGCAATGCGGACAAAGTTTACGTACCAGGCGCTGGGCTATTACCAGAGTGAGGGCCGACGAGAGCATCCAGCGAGCAACGCCCATTTGCTGTAAACGCACCAGCGTTTCACAGGTGGAGTTGGTGTGTAGCGTGGACAATACCAGATGACCCGTTTGCGCGGCTTTAATGGCAATTTCTGCCGTTTCGCCATCGCGGATCTCTCCGATCATGATGACGTCAGGATCCTGGCGCAATAACGCACGCAAAACGCCCTGAAAGGTGAGTCCGGCACGCGGATGTATTTGTGTCTGGTTTAGCCCGGCGATGGGGATCTCAACCGGATCTTCCACGCTGCAAATATTAATATCGGCGGTATTCAGCGTTTGCAGTGCGCTATACAGCGTGACTGTTTTGCCGCTGCCGGTAGGGCCAGTTACCAGCACCAGTCCCTGTGGTTGCTGCAAGGCGTGGGTAAAGTCCGTCAGTTGTGACGGTTGCATCCCTAGCGTGTTGACATCAAGCGCCTGGTCCACCTGCTGTAACAACCGTAATACCACCTTTTCACCGCCGCGACATGGCAAGGTAGCAATACGAAATGAGACGGCGTTCCCGGCCAGTTCGACAGTGAATTGCCCGTCCTGCGGCAGGCGATGTTCCGCAATATCCAGGCTTCCCAGCACTTTTAACCTGGCGGTTAAAGCGACTCCGGCATCCAGTGAAACATCAGGTAAAGGATGCAGCACGCCGTCGATACGCAAGCGGATACGATAGCTATTGTCCGCTGGTTCGATATGAATATCTGACGCGCGTTGTTCCAGTGCAGATTGCAACGTATGAGCCAGCAATTCTGCTTTAGGCTGATGTTTCTCCTGAACGGCTACGGGCAATGTCTGTTGTGTGCGACTGGCGTGACCTTCCATCTGTTGGCGCGTCCAGCAGGTGAGCTCAATACGTTTGGTGGTAGCGAAATGCAATGCGTCCAGCAACTCATGTGAGGGGGCATCGACCACCGCAATATGAACCACTTCTTCGCTGGCATCCAGTAAGACCCCCTGGTAACGCAAACACAGGGCGGTGAGCTGTGAAATATTCATCGCCGCTCCTTAGTTGGCGTCATCAAAGCGGAAGACATCTTCGCAGGCTTGCTGCAATGCGCTGTCACTTTGAATATTGCAGTTGCGCGTCCAGCCGGTGACACCATTAGCGTTATCCCAACCGGGTGTCATAACGATGCTTAGCCCATTGAGACTCTCTTGCCCGGTCAGCGACACCACGCCCTTTGCCACACTCATGGCTGAAACATAGCGGGTGGTGGTAGGCGAGGGGATGCCATTGCTGCCGCCGTCGCAGGTGTCCAGTCCGCCATGTTCCAGCGCGCACAATTCTACGGCGGTACGGTAAGGCACAAAGGTTTGTAGCATGTCGGTAAGTGCGGCTTTGCGCAGGTAGTTTTGATAAGCGGGAATACCAATGGCGCTTAAAATGGCAATGATGCCAATAACCACCATCAGTTCGATAAGTGTAAAACCGCGTTGCTTGTCCATCTGTTTCGCTCCTTGATTTGGTTGGCGCTACTTTGGCAAACGCCATCAGCACAGGCGAGGGGCAAAAAACGAAACGGGAAGGCGGCTTCCGAGGTTTTTTATTACGTTGCAGCGAAAGACAAGAAATTTGCGAGGCGTTACGAAGAAAGTTGGGGAAGGGGAGATTATCCGCCCGCGATGGAGCGGATAAATCTGTCAGCAATTAGCGAAAACGCATTGAAAGATCGAGTGCCTGTACGTGTTTAGTTAGCGCACCGACGGAGATAAAGTCCACGCCCGTTTCAGCAAACTCGCGTAGCGTTTTGTCGGTGACGTTGCCAGACACTTCCAGCAGCGCCTTGCCGTTGGTGCGTTTAACGGCTTTGCGCATCTGTTCTGTGTCGAAGTTATCCAGCATGATGATATCGGCACCTGCTTTCAGTGCTTCATCAAGTTCTTCCAGATTCTCGACTTCAACTTCTACTGGCGCATCCGGGTGCAGCCAAGACGCTTTTTCGACCGCCTGGCGCACTGAGCCGGAGGCAATAATATGGTTTTCTTTGATCAGGAAGGCGTCAGAAAGCCCCAGACGATGGTTAGCCCCGCCGCCGCAAAGTACCGCGTATTTCAGGGCAGAACGCAGGCCGGGTAAGGTTTTTCGCGTATCCAGCAACTGCGTATCGGTGCCTTCCAGTAACTCAACATAGTGGCGAACCTTACTGGCTACGCCAGAAAGAGTTTGTACAAAATTAAGCGCAGTACGTTCGCCGGTTAACAGCACGCGAGATGGGCCTTCGAGTTCGAAAAGGAGTTGATTGGCGTTAATGACATCACCGTCATCCACATGCCAGGTAATGGTGACATCGTCGCCTGCCAGTTGAATAAACACTTCTTCAACCCAGCGTTTACCACAAAATACGCCTTCTTCGCGGGTGATCACCGTGGCATGAGAGCGTGAATTTTCCGGTAAAAGTTTTGCCGTAATGTCGTTGTTGGCATCGACTGTTCCGCCTAAATCTTCTCGCAGCGCCTGAGCCACCGCGCCGGGGATATCGAGATTAATGCGTTCCAGCAGCTCGTCACGTCGGGTGTCAGGGTTATAGCGGCGAGGCGGCATGTTAAAACTCCAGATAGCTAACGAATCATAAGGTAGAAACATGCTACTCTGAACCGGGTATTAGCACCACATATAAGGAGATCCTGCATGTTGTTAGAACAGGGGTGGCTGGTCGGCGCGCGCCGCGTTCCCTCACCACATTACGATTGTCGCCCGGATGACGAAACTCCCACCTTGCTGGTGGTGCACAATATTAGCCTGCCGCCAGGCGAGTTTGGCGGTCCGTGGATTGATGCATTATTCACCGGAACTATTGATCCGCAGGCTCATCCCTTCTTTGCAGAGATTGCCCATTTACGCGTCTCCGCTCACTGTTTGATTCGCCGTGATGGTGAAATTGTCCAGTATGTTCCTTTCGATAAACGCGCCTGGCATGCGGGTGTTTCCGTGTATCAGGGGCGCGAACGCTGTAATGATTTCTCTATTGGGATTGAGCTGGAAGGCACTGATACGCTGGCGTATACCGATGCGCAGTATCAGCAATTGGCGGCGGTCACGCGGGCATTGATTCATCGCTATCCAGCCATTGCCAATAATATGACGGGCCATTGTGATATTGCGCCGGAGCGTAAAACCGATCCCGGCCCTGCCTTTGATTGGGCACGGTTTCGCGCCCTGGTCAGCAAGGAGACAACATGACGCTGTTTACAACCTTACTGGTGTTAATTTTCGAGCGCCTGTTTAAGTTGGGCGAGCACTGGCAGCTTGATCACCGCCTCGAGGCGTTTTTCCGTCGGGTGAAACATTTTTCGCTGGGGCGCACATTAGGGATGACCATTATCGCGATGGGGGCGACCTTTTTACTGTTGCGCGCGTTGCATGGGTTATTGTTCAACGTCCCGACGCTGGTGGTGTGGCTGTTGATTGGTTTGTTGTGTATTGGCGCAGGAAAAGTTCGTCTCCATTATCATGCTTATCTGACCGCAGCTTCTCGTAACGACAGCCATGCCCGTTCCACGATGGCTGGCGAGTTAACCATGATTCATGGCGTCCCCGCAGGCTGCGATGAGCGTGAGTTTTTGCGTGAACTGCAAAATGCCCTGTTGTGGATTAACTTTCGTTTTTACCTTGCGCCACTGTTCTGGCTAATTGTAGGCGGTATCTGGGGACCCGTTACCCTGATGGGCTATGCATTCTTGCGTGCATGGCAATACTGGCTGGCGCGCTACCAGACGCCGCATCATCGCTTACAGTCGGGGGTTGATGCCGTGCTTCATGTAGTGGATTGGGTGCCAGTTCGCCTTGTGGGCGTAGTTTATGCCTTGATTGGTCACGGTGAGAAAGCGTTA
Organism: Escherichia sp. E1130; assembly: GCF_005781065.1. NCBI lineage: Bacteria > Pseudomonadati > Pseudomonadota > Gammaproteobacteria > Enterobacterales > Enterobacteriaceae > Escherichia > Escherichia sp. E1130. The sequence goes on along the minus strand of NZ_VATL01000004.1, from coordinate 102,060 downwards.
CCAGCCTGGTTTGCTTCACTGACCGATTTCCATACATCGCAATACCAGGTATTAACGCGTCTGGCACAGTTCTCACTGGCGCGTGAACCGCATGTCGATAAGGTTGAGACACCGAAAGCAGCGGTTTCAATGGCGAAGAAAACCTCGTTCGTGGTTGTGGTGGTGATTGCGCTACTGACGATTTACGGGACATTGGTGTAAATATTGCTGCCCTCACCCAGAACGGGTGAGGGCGTAGAGAGATTAATGTGCTTTTACGGCTTTTGCGGTTTTCTCTTTGAACAGATAACCGATACCTAACACAACCAGCCATACCGGGATCAGGTAAACCGAAATCGCCATCCCCGGCGTCATCAGCATTATCACCAGTACCGCCGCCATAAACAGCAGGCAGATCCAGTTACCCAGCGGATAGAGCAGGGCAGGGAAACGAGTTACCACACCTTGTTCTTGCTTAGCGCGACGGAACTTCATATGTGCCAGGCTAATCATCGCCCAGTTAATAACCAGTGCAGAAACCACCAGCGCCATTAACAGTCCGAAAGCGGACTCTGGGGCAAGGTAGTTAATCAGTACGCACAATGCCGTAACCAGCGCAGATACCAGAATGGTATTTACTGGTACGCCGCGTTTATCGACGGAAGCGAGCATTTTCGGTGCGTTACCCTGTTGTGCCAGACCGAACAGCATACGGCTGTTGCAATATACGCAGCTGTTGTACACGGAGAGCGCAGCCGTCAGTACCACGATGTTCAGCGCATTTGCCACAAAGGTATCGCCTAACTCGTGGAAGATCAGCACAAACGGGCTGGTGTCAGCGGTAACGCGTGTCCACGGCATCAGTGAGAGCAGAACGGCTAACGAACCAATGTAGAAAATCAGGATGCGGTAGATAACCTGATTAGTTGCTTTCGGGATGCTTTGCTCCGGGTTATCAGCTTCTGCAGCGGTGATCCCCACCAGTTCCAGACCACCGAACGAGAACATGATAATCGCCATCATCATCACCAGCCCGGTGAAGCCGTGCGGCAGGAAGCCACCTTGAGCCCACAGGTTGCTAACGGTCGCCTGCGGGCCGCCGTTGCCGCTGAACAGCAGCCAGCCGCCGAAGATGATCATCGCTACCACCGCGATAACTTTGATAATGGCAAACCAGAACTCCATCTCGCCAAACACTTTTACGTTGGTCAGGTTGATGGCGTTGATCACCACAAAGAACACGGCGGCAGAAGCCCAGGTGGGGATTTCCGGATACCAGAACTGAATGTATTTGCCGACAGCCGTAAGTTCTGCCATGGCAACTAAAACGTACAGTACCCAATAGTTCCAGCCAGAAGCGAATCCGGCAAAGCTGCCCCAGTATTTATAAGCAAAGTGGCTAAAGGAGCCTGCGACAGGTTCTTCGACCACCATTTCACCCAGCTGACGCATGATCAGAAAGGCGATAAAACCAGCAATGGCATAACCCAGGATAATCCCTGGTCCTGCGGACTGAATTACGGAGGCGCTACCCAGGAATAGCCCTGTCCCTATCGCGCCACCCAGCGCGATAAGCTGAATATGGCGGTTTTTAAGGCCGCGCTTTAGCTGCTCGCCGTGCTGTTGACCTTCCATCATGAAACCTCGTGCGGTGATTGTTTTTTTGATCTACGCAATGATGCGTGTGTAAGTTTGCAATTCCGTTTGTTGTATTAATTTGTTTACATTAAAGACGTTTGAATTGTTACAAAAAGACTTCCGTCAGATCAAGAATAATGGTATGCGGCAGCGAATGCACCCGCTTTATGCATGGTTGAAGATGAGTTGCTTAAAAAGGAACCGTTTGTAAAGATCAGCCTCGAATCCGCTCAATATATAAAATGAATATAAATTCATTTTAATTGAATTAAAAATCGAAAAATTGGTAAGTGAATCGGTTCAATTCGGATTTTTATAGTTTAATAATCGTTAAAAAATCACTTTCCTACGTAAAGTCTACATTTGTGCATAGTTACAACTTTGAAACGTTATATATGTCAAGTTGTTAAAATGTGCACAGTTTCATGATTTCAATCAAAACCTGTATGGACATAAGGTGAATACTTTGTTACTTTAGCGTCACAGACATGAAATTGGTAAGACCAATTGACTTCGGCAAGTGGCTTAAGACAGGAACTCATGGCCTACAGCAAAATCCGCCAACCAAAACTCTCCGATGTGATTGAGCAGCAACTGGAGTTTTTGATCCTCGAAGGCACTCTCCGCCCGGGCGAAAAACTCCCACCGGAACGCGAACTGGCAAAACAGTTCGATGTATCCCGTCCCTCATTGCGTGAGGCGATTCAACGTCTCGAAGCGAAGGGCTTGTTGCTTCGTCGCCAGGGTGGCGGCACGTTTGTTCAGAGCAGCCTTTGGCAAAGCTTCAGCGATCCGCTGGTGGAGCTGCTCTCCGACCATCCTGAATCACAGTATGACTTGCTCGAAACACGACACGCCCTGGAAGGTATCGCCGCTTATTACGCCGCGCTGCGTAGTACCGATGAAGACAAGGAACGCATCCGTGAACTCCACCACGCCATAGAACTGGCGCAGCAGTCTGGCGATCTGGACGCGGAATCAAACGCCGTACTCCAGTATCAGATTGCCGTCACCGAAGCGGCCCACAATGTGGTTTTGCTTCATCTGCTAAGGTGTATGGAGCCGATGTTGGCCCAGAATGTCCGTCAGAACTTCGAATTGCTCTATTCGCGTCGCGAGATGCTGCCGCTGGTGAGTAGTCACCGCACCCGCATATTCGAAGCGATTATGGCCGGTAAGCCGGAAGAAGCGCGCGAAGCATCGCATCGCCATCTGGCCTTTATCGAAGAAATTTTGCTCGACAGAAGCCGTGAAGAGAGTCGCCGTGAGCGTTCTCTGCGTCGTCTGGAGCAACGAAAGAATTAGTGATTTTTCTGGTAAAAATTATCCAGAAGATGTTGTAAATCAAGCGCATATAAAAGCGCGGCAACTAAACGTAGAACCTGTCTTATTGGGCTTTCCGGCGAGAGTTCAATGGGACAGGTTCCAGAAAACTCAACGTTATTAGATAGATAAGGAATAACCCATGTCAGAACGTTTCCCAAATGACGTGGATCCGATCGAAACTCGCGACTGGCTCCAGGCGATCGAATCGGTCATCCGTGAAGAAGGTGTTGAGCGTGCTCAGTATCTGATCGACCAACTGCTTGCTGAAGCCCGCAAAGGCGGAGTCAACGTAGCCGCAGGCACCGGTATCAGCAACTACATCAACACCATCCCCGTTGAAGAACAACCGGAGTATCCGGGTAATCTGGAACTGGAACGCCGTATTCGTTCAGCTATCCGCTGGAACGCCATCATGACGGTTCTGCGTGCGTCGAAAAAAGACCTCGAACTGGGCGGCCACATGGCGTCCTTCCAGTCTTCCGCAACCATTTATGATGTGTGCTTTAACCACTTCTTCCGTGCACGTAACGAGCAGGATGGCGGCGACCTGGTTTACTTCCAGGGCCACATCTCCCCGGGCGTTTACGCACGTGCTTTCCTGGAAGGTCGTCTGACTCAAGAGCAGCTGGATAACTTCCGTCAGGAAGTTCACGGCAATGGCCTCTCTTCCTATCCGCACCCGAAACTGATGCCGGAATTCTGGCAGTTCCCGACCGTATCTATGGGTCTGGGTCCGATTGGTGCTATTTACCAGGCTAAATTCCTGAAATATCTGGAACACCGTGGCCTGAAAGATACCTCTAAACAGACCGTTTACGCGTTCCTCGGCGACGGTGAAATGGACGAACCGGAATCCAAAGGTGCGATCACCATCGCTACCCGTGAAAAACTGGATAACCTGGTCTTCGTTATCAACTGTAACCTGCAGCGTCTTGACGGCCCGGTCACCGGTAACGGCAAGATCATCAACGAACTGGAAGGCATCTTCGAAGGTGCTGGCTGGAACGTGATCAAAGTGATGTGGGGTAGCCGTTGGGATGAACTGCTGCGTAAAGATACCAGCGGTAAACTGATCCAGCTGATGAACGAAACCGTTGACGGCGACTACCAGACCTTCAAATCGAAAGATGGCGCGTACGTTCGTGAACACTTCTTCGGTAAATATCCTGAAACCGCAGCCCTGGTTGCAGACTGGACTGACGAGCAGATCTGGGCGCTGAACCGTGGTGGTCACGATCCGAAGAAAATCTACGCTGCATTCAAGAAAGCGCAGGAAACCAAAGGCAAAGCGACAGTAATCCTTGCTCATACCATTAAAGGTTACGGCATGGGCGATGCGGCTGAAGGTAAAAACATCGCGCACCAGGTTAAGAAAATGAACATGGACGGCGTGCGTCACATTCGCGACCGTTTCAATGTGCCGGTGTCTGATGCAGATATCGAAAAACTGCCGTACATCACCTTCCCGGAAGGTTCTGAAGAGCATACCTATCTGCACGCTCAGCGTCAGAAGCTGCACGGTTATCTGCCAAGCCGTCAGCCGAACTTCACCGAGAAGCTGGAGCTGCCGAGCCTGCAAGACTTCGGTGCGCTGCTGGAAGAGCAGAGCAAAGAGATCTCTACCACTATCGCTTTCGTTCGCGCCCTGAACGTGATGCTGAAGAACAAGTCGATCAAAGACAGGCTTGTGCCGATCATCGCCGACGAAGCGCGTACTTTCGGTATGGAAGGTCTGTTCCGTCAGATTGGTATTTACAGCCCGAACGGTCAGCAGTACACCCCGCAGGACCGCGAGCAGGTTGCTTACTATAAAGAAGACGAGAAAGGTCAGATTCTGCAGGAAGGGATCAACGAGCTGGGCGCAGGTTGTTCCTGGCTGGCAGCGGCGACCTCTTACAGCACCAACAATCTGCCGATGATTCCGTTCTACATCTATTACTCGATGTTCGGCTTCCAGCGTATCGGCGATCTGTGCTGGGCGGCTGGCGACCAGCAAGCGCGTGGCTTCCTGATCGGCGGTACTTCCGGTCGTACCACCCTGAACGGCGAAGGTCTGCAGCACGAAGATGGTCACAGCCACATTCAGTCGCTGACTATCCCGAACTGTATCTCTTACGACCCGGCTTACGCTTACGAAGTTGCTGTCATCATGCATGACGGTCTGGAGCGTATGTACGGTGAAAAACAAGAGAACGTTTACTACTACATCACCACGCTGAACGAAAACTACCATATGCCGGCAATGCCGGAAGGTGCTGAGGAAGGTATCCGTAAAGGTATCTACAAACTCGAAACCATTGAAGGTAGCAAAGGTAAAGTTCAGCTGCTGGGCTCCGGTTCTATCCTGCGTCACGTCCGTGAAGCAGCACAGATCCTGGCGAAAGAGTACGGCGTAGGTTCTGACGTTTATAGCGTAACGTCCTTCACTGAACTGGCGCGTGATGGTCAGGATTGTGAGCGCTGGAACATGCTGCACCCGCTGGAAACTCCGCGCGTTCCGTATATCGCTCAGGTGATGAACGACGCTCCGGCAGTGGCATCTACCGACTATATGAAACTGTTCGCTGAGCAGGTCCGTACTTACGTACCGGCTGACGACTACCGCGTACTGGGTACTGATGGCTTCGGTCGTTCCGACAGCCGTGAGAACCTGCGTCACCACTTCGAAGTTGATGCTTCCTACGTGGTTGTAGCGGCGCTGGGCGAACTGGCTAAACGTGGCGAAATCGATAAGAAAGTGGTTGCTGACGCAATCGCCAAATTCAACATCGATGCAGATAAAGTTAACCCGCGTCTGGCGTAAGAGGTAAAAGAATAATGGCTATCGAAATCAAAGTACCGGACATCGGGGCTGATGAAGTTGAAATCACCGAGATCCTGGTCAAAGTGGGCGACAAAGTTGAAGCCGAACAGTCGCTGATCACCGTAGAAGGCGACAAAGCCTCTATGGAAGTTCCGTCTCCGCAGGCGGGTATCGTTAAAGAGATCAAAGTCTCTGTTGGCGATAAAACCCAGACCGGCGCACTGATTATGATTTTCGATTCCGCCGACGGTGCAGCAGACGCTGCACCTGCTCAGGCAGAAGAGAAGAAAGAAGCAGCTCCGGCAGCAGTACCCGCGGCTGCGGCAGCAAAAGACGTTAACGTTCCGGATATCGGCAGCGACGAAGTTGAAGTGACCGAAATCCTGGTGAAAGTGGGCGACAAAGTTGAAGCTGAGCAGTCGCTGATCACCGTAGAAGGCGACAAAGCTTCTATGGAAGTTCCGGCTCCGTTTGCTGGCACCGTGAAAGAGATCAAAGTGAACGTGGGTGACAAAGTGTCTACCGGCTCGCTGATTATGGTCTTCGAAGTCGCGGGTGCAGCAGGCGCGGCAGCTCCAGCAGCTAAACAGGAAGCGGCTCCGGCAGCAGCACCAGCGGCTGCAGCTGGCGTGAAAGAAGTTAACGTTCCGGATATCGGCGGTGACGAAGTTGAAGTGACCGAAGTGATGGTGAAAGTGGGCGACAAAGTTGTCGCTGAACAGTCACTGATCACCGTAGAAGGCGACAAAGCTTCTATGGAAGTTCCGGCTCCGTTTGCTGGCGTCGTGAAGGAACTGAAAGTCAACGTTGGCGATAAAGTGAAAACTGGTTCGCTGATTATGATCTTCGAAGTTGAAGGCGCAGCGCCTGCGGCAGCTCCAGCGAAACAGGAAGCGGCAGCGCCGGCTCCGGCAGCAAAAGCTGAAGCCCCGGCAGCAGCACCGGCTGCGAAAGCCGAAGGCAAATCTGAATTTGCTGAAAACGACGCTTACGTTCACGCGACTCCGCTGATCCGCCGTCTGGCACGCGAATTCGGCGTTAACCTGGCGAAAGTGAAGGGCACTGGCCGTAAAGGTCGTATTCTGCGCGAAGACGTTCAGGCTTACGTGAAAGAAGCTATCAAACGTGCAGAAGCGGCTCCGGCAGCGACTGGCGGCGGTATCCCTGGCATGTTGCCGTGGCCGAAGGTGGACTTCAGCAAGTTTGGTGAAATCGAAGAAGTGGAACTGGGCCGCATCCAGAAAATCTCTGGTGCTAACCTGAGCCGTAACTGGGTGATGATCCCGCACGTTACCCACTTCGACAAAACTGATATCACCGAGCTGGAAGCGTTCCGTAAACAGCAGAACGAAGAAGCAGCGAAACGTAAGCTGGATGTGAAGATAACCCCAGTTGTCTTCATCATGAAAGCCGTTGCTGCAGCTCTTGAGCAGATGCCTCGCTTCAACAGTTCGCTGTCGGAAGACGGTCAGCGTCTGACCCTGAAGAAATACATCAACATCGGTGTGGCGGTGGATACCCCGAACGGTCTGGTTGTTCCGGTATTCAAAGACGTCAACAAGAAAGGCATCATCGAGCTGTCTCGCGAGCTGATGACTATTTCTAAGAAAGCGCGTGACGGTAAGCTGACTGCGGGCGAAATGCAGGGCGGTTGCTTTACCATCTCCAGCATCGGCGGCCTGGGTACTACCCACTTCGCGCCGATTGTGAATGCGCCGGAAGTGGCTATCCTCGGCGTTTCCAAGTCCGCGATGGAGCCGGTGTGGAATGGTAAAGAGTTCGTGCCGCGTCTGATGCTGCCGATTTCTCTCTCCTTCGACCACCGCGTGATCGACGGTGCTGATGGTGCCCGTTTCATTACCATCATTAACAACACGCTGTCTGATATTCGCCGTCTGGTGATGTAAATAAAAGAGCCGGCCCAACGGCCGGCTTTTTTCTGGTAATCTCATGAATGTATTGAGATTATTAGCGAATAGACAAATCGGTTGCCGTTTGTTGTTTAAAAATTGTTAACAATTTTGTAAAATACCGACGGATAGAACGACCCGGTGGTGGTTAGGGTATTACTTCACATACCCTATGGATTTCTGGGTGCAGCAAGGTAGCAAGCGCCAGAATCCCCAGGAGCTTACATAAGTAAGTGACTGGGGTGAGGGCGTGAAGCTAACGCCGCTGCGGCCTGAAAGACGACGGGTATGACCGCCGGAGATAAATATATAGAGGTCATGATGAGTACTGAAATCAAAACTCAGGTCGTGGTACTTGGGGCAGGCCCCGCAGGTTACTCCGCTGCCTTCCGTTGCGCTGATTTAGGTCTGGAAACCGTAATCGTAGAACGTTACAACACCCTTGGCGGTGTTTGCCTGAACGTCGGCTGTATCCCTTCTAAAGCACTGCTGCACGTAGCAAAAGTTATCGAAGAAGCCAAAGCGCTGGCTGAACACGGTATCGTCTTCGGCGAACCGAAAACCGATATCGACAAGATTCGTACCTGGAAAGAGAAAGTGATCAATCAGCTGACCGGTGGTCTGGCTGGTATGGCGAAAGGCCGCAAAGTCAAAGTGGTCAACGGTCTGGGTAAATTTACCGGGGCTAACACCCTGGAAGTTGAAGGTGAGAACGGTAAAACCGTGATCAACTTCGACAACGCGATCATTGCAGCGGGTTCTCGCCCGATCCAACTGCCGTTTATTCCGCATGAAGATCCGCGTATCTGGGACTCCACTGACGCGCTGGAACTGAAAGAAGTACCAGAACGCCTGCTGGTAATGGGTGGCGGTATCATCGGTCTGGAAATGGGTACCGTATACCACGCGCTGGGTTCACAGATTGACGTGGTTGAAATGTTCGACCAGGTTATCCCGGCGGCGGACAAAGACATCGTTAAAGTCTTCACCAAGCGTATCAGCAAGAAATTCAACCTGATGCTGGAAACCAAAGTTACCGCCGTTGAAGCGAAAGAAGACGGTATTTATGTGATGATGGAAGGCAAAAAAGCACCCGCTGAACCGCAGCGTTACGACGCCGTACTGGTAGCGATTGGTCGTGTGCCGAACGGTAAAAACCTCGATGCAGGCAAAGCTGGCGTGGAAGTGGACGACCGTGGCTTCATCCGCGTTGACAAACAGCTGCGCACTAACGTGCCGCACATCTTTGCTATCGGCGATATCGTCGGTCAGCCGATGCTGGCACACAAAGGTGTTCACGAAGGTCACGTTGCCGCTGAAGTTATCGCAGGTCAAAAACACTACTTCGATCCGAAAGTTATCCCGTCTATCGCGTACACCGAACCAGAAGTTGCATGGGTGGGGCTGACCGAGAAAGAAGCGAAAGAGAAAGGCATCAGTTACGAAACCGCCACCTTCCCGTGGGCTGCATCTGGCCGTGCTATTGCTTCCGACTGCGCAGACGGTATGACCAAGCTGATTTTCGACAAAGAATCTCACCGTGTGATCGGTGGTGCGATTGTCGGTACCAACGGCGGCGAGCTGCTGGGTGAAATCGGTCTGGCGATCGAAATGGGTTGTGACGCTGAAGACATCGCGCTGACCATCCACGCGCACCCGACTCTGCACGAGTCTGTGGGCCTGGCAGCAGAAGTGTTCGAAGGTAGCATCACCGACCTGCCGAACCCGAAAGCGAAGAAGAAGTAATTCTTCTTGTGCCGGAACATCCGGTAAATTAAGAAGCGGCTGACCAGGCCGCTTCAGATTGTTGATAAAGTGCTCGTTGTTGATGCCGGATGCGGCGTGAACGCCTTATTCGACCTGCAAAATCATGCAAATTCAATATATTGCAGGAGCTATGTAGGCCCGATAAACTTGCGTATCGGGCAATTCGATGTTTGTCATCAGTCTTAAGCGGCTAACTACGCCGCTTTTTTTATGCCTGCAATTTACCTTTCCAGTCTCCTTGTTCCACGCTCAGACAACCGTTCGCGTACCGCTGACCGTTGCTCATTATTCAATCGGGCAGTATGGTTATTGTCGTTCAGACGTTGCGGGCGGCTCTCCTGAATTTTCTCCCGCGCAACTTGACGCTGCTCAGGCGAGGCAGACTGGATACGCTGACGTGCTGCATCTCTTTGCTGTTGATTCTGCGGGCTGGTCTGCATTTTCTCACGGGCCGCCTGACGCTGCTCAGGCGAGGCCGACTGGATACGCTGACGCGCCGCCTCTCTTCGCTGCTGGTTCTGCGGGTTAGTCTGCATTTTCTCGCGAGCCGCCTGGCGCTGTTCAGGCGAGGCAGATTGATAACGCTGACGCGCCGCCTCTCTTCGCTGCTGGTTCTGCGGGTTAGTCTGCATTTTCTCGCGGGCCGCCTGGCGCTGCTCAGGCGAGGCAGACTGATAACGCTGGCGAGCGGTGTCCTTTTGCTGCTGGGTCAGTGGTTGGTGGCGGCTGAACTCGCGGAAGTCGTCATAATTGCCATAGTGTTCCGCTTCATTAAACCGCTGTGCCGCAGCCTGACGCTGGGTATCTCGCGTAGTGACTGGTGCTGCGTGTGTTCGTTGCTGAAACTGACTTGCTGCCGCCTGGCGCTGGCTGTCGCGCGTTGGGGCAGGTAACTGTGTGGCACTCATGCCGCCTTTAACATCGGTTTGGTGAAACCGTTTTGCCATATCCTGATCATGATAAGGCACACCATCGCGGTAGTTTGGATTGTGCCGCCATGCCATATTCTTGTCAGTAAGATGCTCACCAGTAATACGGTTGAAATTGTTGACGTCGATATTGATGTTGTCGCCGTTGTGTTGCCAGCCATTACCGTCACGATGACCGCCATCGTGGTGATTATAATCATCATCGTCATGATGATGATGGTCATGATCGTCATCGTCCCAGTCGATGCTGCTGAATAGTGCATACGTGGTAGCAACGCCCATGCTGTAGCCAAATCCGCGCACGAAGCTGTCAACAAACGGTTCTCCGGCTGGCGGCGGCAGGTAAACCGGCGGATAAGCGGTATTGGCCCAACTGCCGTAAACCACGGTTGGGTTGTAGTTGGGAATATAAACTACATCCGGATTGGCGGGCTCAATGGTTATTACGGTTGGCGCAGGTTCAGCGACGACGGGGCTGGACGTAGAAACGGTATTTGATTGTGTGACAGGGGCGCTGGCGGGCTGATTTGCCGGTACGACTTTTTTCGTTGTCGTGATGACCTTTTGTTCAGTTGATGACTTCAGTGACCCGGTTTGTTGCGCCAGTTGCCGCAAACGTTGTACCGAGTCCATCACATCCTGCGGCTGCGCCAGAAACGCGTCGCCAAGATTTTGTACCCATTGCGGGTTTTCCCCCATCAACGCCATCAATTGCGGAAAAGCCACAAGTGATTTGACGCTGGCGTCCCACGGCTGGTCGGACACTGCCTGAATAGCGGCATCACCTTGCTTGAGCGGGTTGTCGTGCGACCACTGCACGGCCTGGGCGACATTTGCCGGATAGGTCGATGCCATCAGCACCTGCGAAAGCAGAGCGTCGGGATATAGCGCGACGGGCGCGATCCATTGATCGATTTGTGCAATGCTGAATGTAGATTTGACGACGGCAGGCGTTACGGGGGGCGCGGAAACCGTTGCAGGAAGCGTAACTGCGGTGATGTCAGGCGCAGTCTGTTGTGTCGATTGCGGTTCCACAGGTGCTTCCACTGTGCGGCTTTTTATATATAGCCCGGCAGAGGCGGCACAAAGCCCGGCACTGCAAATTAGCGCCAGCACATGGGGTTTAAACGGCAAAGTCATTTTCATAATTCGGATCTCAAGGAAATCGCAATGGTCGGCGAACTGCCACCCGCAGGTGCTGTAAATCTGAGTATAAAGAGGCGGTAGTTTAAATTTTGACTAATCTTGGGATTCGTTGAGAAAGGTGATTATCATCATGCGAATTAACGAAGTTTTTACGGAGGGAAACAATCTCTAGACCATCCTTAACGATTCAGCCACTTTTTTATGTTGCTTTTTTGTAAACAGATTAACACATCGTCAAAATCCTGCTATTCTGCCCGTTGCGGTACTGGGCATTTACCCTACAAACTGCTGTCTCACAGGAGCGTGAAGAGAATCGCCTGCCGCACTATGACAATGAGAGCGAGGAGAACCGTCGTGCTAGAAGAATACCGTAAGCACGTAGCTGAGCGTGCCGCTGAGGGGATTGCGCCCAAACCCCTGGATGCAAACCAAATGGCCGCGCTTGTAGAGCTGCTGAAAAACCCGCCCGCGGGCGAAGAAGAATTCCTGTTAGATCTGTTAACCAACCGTGTTCCCCCTGGCGTCGATGAAGCCGCCTATGTAAAAGCAGGCTTCCTGGCTGCTGTCGCCAAAGGCGAAGCCAAATCCCCACTGCTGACTCCGGAAAAAGCCATCGAACTGCTGGGCACCATGCAGGGTGGTTACAACATTCATCCGCTGATCGACGCGCTGGATGATGCCAAACTGGCACCGATCGCTGCCAAAGCACTGTCCCACACGCTGCTGATGTTCGATAACTTCTATGACGTAGAAGAGAAAGCCAAAGCAGGCAACAAATACGCGAAGCAGGTAATGCAGTCCTGGGCGGATGCCGAATGGTTCCTGAATCGCCCGGCGCTGGCTGAAAAACTGACCGTTACCGTCTTCAAAGTCACTGGCGAAACCAACACCGATGACCTTTCTCCGGCACCGGATGCGTGGTCGCGCCCGGACATCCCATTGCACGCGCTGGCGATGCTGAAAAACGCCCGTGAAGGCATTGAGCCAGACCAGCCAGGCGCTGTTGGTCCGATCAAGCAAATCGAAGCTCTGCAACAGAAAGGTTTCCCGCTGGCGTATGTCGGTGACGTTGTGGGTACGGGTTCTTCGCGTAAATCCGCCACTAACTCCGTACTGTGGTTTATGGGCGATGATATTCCGCATGTGCCGAACAAACGCGGCGGTGGTCTGTGCCTCGGCGGTAAAATTGCACCAATCTTCTTTAACACGATGGAAGACGCGGGGGCACTGCCAATTGAAGTGGACGTCTCTAACCTGAATATGGGCGATGTGATTGACGTTTACCCGTACAAAGGCGAAGTGCGTAACCACGAAACCAACGAGCTGCTGGCGACCTTCGAACTGAAAACCGACGTGCTGATTGATGAAGTGCGTGCTGGTGGTCGTATTCCGCTGATTATCGGGCGTGGCCTGACCACCAAAGCGCGTGAAGCACTTGGTCTGCCGCAGAGCGATGTGTTCCGTCAGGCGAAAGATGTCGCTGAAAGCGACCGTGGCTTCTCGCTGGCGCAGAAAATGGTAGGTCGCGCCTGTGGTGTGAAAGGTATTCGTCCAGGCGCGTACTGTGAACCGAAAATGACTTCTGTAGGTTCCCAGGACACCACCGGCCCGATGACCCGTGATGAACTGAAAGACCTGGCGTGCCTGGGCTTCTCGGCTGACCTAGTGATGCAGTCTTTCTGTCACACTGCGGCGTATCCGAAGCCAGTTGACGTTAACACGCACCACACGCTGCCGGACTTCATTATGAACCGTGGCGGTGTGTCGCTGCGTCCGGGTGACGGCGTAATCCACTCCTGGCTGAACCGTATGCTGCTGCCGGATACCGTCGGTACCGGTGGTGACTCCCATACCCGTTTCCCGATCGGCATCTCTTTCCCTGCGGGTTCTGGTCTGGTGGCATTTGCTGCCGCAACAGGCGTAATGCCGCTGGATATGCCGGAATCTGTTCTGGTGCGCTTCAAAGGCAAGATGCAGCCGGGTATCACCCTGCGCGATCTGGTACACGCCATTCCTCTGTATGCGATCAAACAAGGTCTGCTGACCGTTGAGAAGAAAGGTAAGAAAAACATCTTCTCTGGCCGCATTCTGGAAATTGAAGGTCTGCCGGATCTGAAAGTTGAGCAGGCCTTTGAGCTGACCGATGCGTCCGCCGAGCGTTCTGCCGCTGGTTGTACTATCAAGCTGAACAAAGAACCGATCATCGAATACTTGAACTCCAACATCGTCCTGCTGAAGTGGATGATCGCGGAAGGTTACGGCGATCGTCGTACTCTGGAACGCCGTATTCAGGGCATGGAAAAATGGCTGGCGAATCCTGAGCTGCTGGAAGCCGATGCAGATGCGGAATACGCGGCAGTGATCGACATCGATCTGGCGGATATTAAAGAGCCAATCCTGTGTGCACCTAACGATCCAGATGACGCGCGTCCGCTGTCTGCGGTACAGGGCGAGAAGATCGACGAAGTGTTTATCGGTTCTTGCATGACTAACATCGGTCACTTCCGTGCTGCGGGTAAACTGCTGGATGCGCACAAAGGCCAGTTGCCGACCCGCCTGTGGGTGGCACCGCCAACGCGTATGGACGCCGCGCAGCTGACAGAAGAAGGCTACTACAGCGTCTTCGGTAAGAGCGGTGCGCGTATCGAGATCCCTGGCTGTTCCCTGTGTATGGGTAACCAGGCGCGTGTAGCAGACGGTGCGACGGTGGTTTCCACCTCTACCCGTAACTTCCCGAACCGTCTGGGGACTGGCGCGAACGTCTTCCTGGCTTCTGCGGAACTGGCCGCTGTTGCAGCGCTGATTGGCAAACTGCCGACGCCGGAAGAGTACCAGACCTACGTTGCGCAGGTGGATAAAACTGCCGTTGATACTTACCGTTATCTGAACTTCAACCAGCTTTCTCAGTACACCGAAAAAGCGGACGGGGTGATTTTCCAGACTGCGGTTTAATAAGTAAGCGCACGCGCTGCGCATAAACGACACAATGCCCGGTGAATGTGATTCCCGGGCATTTTTTTATCTCTAAACCACCGTCGCTCCGCTGTTTTTCTCCGATAAGGCTGCGATAATTACATCAATGGCGCAATGCGATTTCGGCGCATTGCCGGGAGCAGAGGAACACACTATGGATTACGAATTTCTGCGCGATATTACCGGAGTGGTAAAGGTGCGCATGTCCATGGGGCATGAAGTGGTCGGGCACTGGTTTAATGAAGAGGTGAAAGAAAACCTGGCCTTGCTTGATGAAGTGGAAGACGCCGCGCGCACGCTCAAAGGTAGCGAACGTTCCTGGCAGCGGGCAGGGCATGAGTACACGCTATGGATGGACGGCGAAGAGGTGATGGTTCGCGCCAATCAACTGGAATTCGCTGGCGATGAAATGGAAGAGGGGATGAACTACTACGACGAAGAGAGCTTGTCGCTGTGCGGCGTTGAGGATTTTCTTCAGGTGGTGGCGGCGTACCGTAATTTCGTGCAGCAGAAGTAGGTAAATCAGGCGGAGCCTCCGTGCTCCGCCAGGGCCGTTAAACGGCAGGCATATTGCGCCCGTAATAAATCTCGCGCATTTCTTTCCACAGCGCAGCGGTAATTTCCTGGCGCTCGCTGTCGGTTAAATCTTCCGGTTTGGTGTGGAACATGTAGTGCTTAAGGTCGAACTCTTTAAGCAACATCTTGGTATGGAAGATATTTTCCTGATAGACGTTTACATCCACCATGTCATACAGCGTCTTTATATCTTCGGACATAAAGTTCTGAATCGAATTAATCTCATGGTCGATAAAGTGCTTCATACCGTTAATGTCGCGGGTAAAGCCGCGCACGCGATAATCAATGGTCACGATATCGGACTCAAGCTGGTGGATCAGGTAATTCAGTGCCTTCAGCGGGGAGATCACGCCGCAGGTAGAGACTTCAATATCGGCGCGGAAGGTACATAAACCGCCTTCAGGATGGCTTTCCGGGTAGGTATGTACGCAAATATGACTTTTATCGAGATGGGCAACGACCGTTTCTGGCAGTGGGCCGGGGTGTTCTGTTTTGTCGATAAGTTTTGGGTCGACCGGTTCTTCGCTCACCAGAATAGTGACGCTGGCACCCTGTGGTTCGTAATCCTGGCGGGCGATGTTAAGAATATTGGCCCCGATAATGGAACAGGTTTCTGACAGGATTTCGGTCAGACGGTTGGCATTATAGAGTTCATCGATATAAGCAATATAACCGTCGCGTTCTTCGGCAGTTTTGGCATAGCAGATATCGTAAATACAAAAACTCAGACTTTTGGTCAGATTATTAAAGCCATGCAGTTTCAGTTTTTTCAATTTCTTATCTTCTCCTTAGAGCGCCTGTGAAGCCAGTGCGTCTTGCAGATACTGAGGTAAGGCAAAAGCTGCCGTATGGACTGCCGGATTGTAATAACGGCATTTCAGGCCAGAGGCGAGAAAACGCGCCTGAATAATTTCGGTTGAGAGATGGCGTAAGGCGTCGTTATCTGTCGCCCATGCAAAGGTCATGATGCCGCCGTAATAGGTCGGGATCGCCGCCTGATAAAAGCCAACGTCGCTGAAGTAATGGCTGAGTTTGCGATGGCTGTCGATGGCCTCTTCCTGCTGTAAAAAGCAGACACCGTTTTGTGCGACGAAGATACCGCCAGGATTCAGGCAACGTTTGCAGCCTTCATAAAATGCTGAGGTGAACAGACTTTCGCCGGGGCCGATAGGATCGGTGCAGTCGGAGATAATGACATCAAAGGTCTGGCTGGTTTGATTCACGAAATTGACGCCATCGTCGATCACCAGCTTAAAGCGCGGATCGTCGTAGCTACCGGCGTTGTGGTTGGGCAAATACTGACGGCAGAACGACACCACGCCCGCGTCGATTTCCACCATCGTGATTGACTCAACGTTTTTATGTCGGGTCACTTCACGCAGCATTGCGCCGTCCCCGCCGCCGATGATCAGCACATGTTTCGCGTGACCGTGGGCCAGTAGTGGAACGTGGGTCATCATCTCATGATAGATAAACTCATCGCGCTCGGTGGTTTGTACTACGCCATCCAGCGCCATTACGCGACCAAATGCGGCGTTCTCAAAAATGATCAGATCCTGGTGATCGGTCTTTTCATGATACAGAACGTTATCTACAGCAAAGTACTGCCCAAACTGGTCGTGTAGCGTTTCATGCCACAGTTTATTTTCGGCCATGGGTTGATACCTCCTTTGTTAACACTCGTAAAAAAAGAGCGCAACATAATAGCTAACATTGACCGTGGTTGCACGGTCAATGTTTCTACAAAAAGGTATCAGGGATTATTTGACGTAGGCAAGCAGGCTTAAGGAATCGCGGGCCAGGGCTTTGCACTTTTTCGCGACGGGAATACCGATACCGCTGAGATCGCGGTAGCTGTCTTCACCGAGGGATTTCATGTCGAAGGTGTCGTAGTTGCTGAGATCCCACTGGTTTTGCTGGGCGAAAAAGACCAGTGCGCGACGAATTTGCCCATTAGGTAAGTTCTGGTAACCACAATCGTTCTTCAGAAAAACAAAAACTGCCGTTAAATCGGCCATATCTTCGGCTTCAGACTCGCTGAGCGCGTAACTGTTTGCGCAAACGGCCATCAGGCTGCCGAATAACACTGTTCTGAAAAACGTCTTCATTGCTTCTACCAGGACTTAAAGAAGATAAACGTTAGCACACTGTGAGCGAGGCGACGACCATTATTGTCGATTAAATTGTGTCTGCGGCTTGACCTTCCCGTAAGGGGAAGGGCTATGCTCAACGTTTGATTTTGTTTCGCCTGCTTGAGAATAAGGAAATAACTATGCAACGCCGTGATTTCTTAAAATATTCCGTCGCGCTGGGCGTGGCTTCGGCTTTGCCGCTGTGGAGTCGAACAGTTTTTGCCGCAGAACGTCCAACACTGCCGATCCCCGAACTCCTCACTTCTGATGTTCGTGGCCGCATAAGATTATCGATCATGCCAGGTCAGTCCACCTTTGCCGGGAAAACGGCGACCACCTGGGGCTATAACGGTAATCTGTTAGGGCCTGCGGTGAAGTTGCAGCGCGGTAAAGCCGTGACGGTTGATATCAATAACCAACTGGCGGAAGAGACGACGTTGCACTGGCACGGGCTGGAAGTGCCGGGAGAAGTGGACGGCGGCCCGCAGGGAATTATTCCGCCAGGCGGTCAACGCACGGTGACGCTGAACGTCGATCAACCTGCCGCTACTTGCTGGTTCCATCCGCATCAGCACGGCAAAACCGGGCGTCAGGTGGCGATGGGGCTGGCAGGTCTGGTGGTGATTGAAGATGACGAGATCCTGAAATTAATGCTGCCAAAACAGTGGGGTATCGATGATGTTCCGGTGATCGTTCAGGATAAAAAATTTAACGCCGACGGACAGATTGATTATCAACTGGATGTGATGACCGCCGCCGTGGGCTGGTTTGGTGATACGTTGCTGACCAACGGTGCAATCTACCCGCAACACGCCGCCCCGCGGGGTTGGCTGCGCTTGCGTTTGCTTAATGGTTGTAATGCCCGCTCGCTCAATTTCGCCACCAGCGACAATCGCCCGCTGTATGTGATTGCCAGCGACGGTGGTCTGCTGCCTGAACCGGTGAAGGTGAGCGAGCTGCCCGTGCTGATGGGCGAGCGTTTCGAAGTGCTGGTGGAGGTTAACGACAACAAACCATTTGACCTGGTGACGTTGCCAGTCAGCCAGATGGGGATGGCGATCGCGCCTTTTGATAAGCCGCATCCGGTAATGCGGATTCAGCCGATTGCCATTAGTGCCTCTGGTGCTTTGCCAGACACATTAAGTAGCCTGCCTGCGTTACCTTCTCTGGAGGGGCTGACGGTACGCAAGCTGCAACTCTCTATGGACCCGATGCTCGATATGATGGGTATGCAGATGCTGATGGAGAAATATGGCGATCAGGCGATGGCCGGGATGGATCACAGCCAGATGATGGGCCATATGGGGCATGGCAATATGAATCATATGAACCACGGCGGGAAGTTCGATTTCCACCATGCCAATAAAATCAACGGTCAGGCGTTTGATATGAACAAGCCGATGTTTGCGGCGGCGAAAGGGCAGTACGAACGTTGGGTTATCTCTGGCGTGGGTGACATGATGCTGCATCCGTTCCATATTCACGGCACGCAGTTCCGTATCTTGTCAGAAAATGGCAAACCGCCAGCGACGCATCGCGCAGGCTGGAAAGATACCGTTAAGGTAGAAGGTAATGTCAGCGAAGTACTGGTGAAGTTTAATCACGATGCACCGAAAGAGCATGCTTATATGGCGCACTGCCATCTGCTGGAGCATGAAGATACGGGGATGATGTTAGGGTTTACGGTATAAAAAGACCGTAATCGGAAATATGCCCGGATCTCTCCGGGCATTATGGTTACTTCACATCATCCGGCAGCGCATAAGCGACAATATAATCGCCCATTTTTGTGCCAAATGAACCGTGACCGCCTGCGGAGATCACCACATACTGCTTGCCATTCACTTCGTAGGTCATCGGCGTTGCCTGACCACCCGCTGGTAAACGACCCTGCCACAGTTTTTCACCGTTGCTCATGTTGTAAGCGCGCAGGTAGTTATCTGCCGTAGCGGCAATAAACAGCACGTTACCCGCCGTGGAGATAGGCCCGCCCAGCATCGGCATACCCATATTGAACGGCACCGGAACCGGCATCGGGAACGGCATGCTGTCCTGCGGCGTACCAATACGTTTCTTCCACACCACTTCGTTGGTTTTCAGATCCAGCGCCGAGATATAACCCCATGCTGGCTGTTTACATGGCAGACCAAACGGTGAGAGGAACGGGTTGAGCGTGACGCCATACGGCACACCGTACTGCGGCTGAATGCCGGATTCCGTACCCGTGCCTTTGGCATCTTTCGGCTGCTCCATCGGGTTGCCAGGACCGCGTGGGATCAGTTTCGAAACAAACGGCAGTGCCATTGGGTTGGCAATCGCCACTTCACGATTCGGATCAACGGAAATCCCGCCCCATTCGAACATCCCCAGGTTACCCGGGAAGACCAGCGTACCCTGTTCAGATGGCGGGGTGAAAATGCCTTCATAGCGCATCTGGTGGAACATCACGCGGCACACCAGCTGGTCAAACATGGTGGCGCCCCACATATCCGCACCGCTCAAATCTTTCGTCGGACGGAAGCTCAGTTCCGAGAATGGTTGAGTAGGGGTAACGTAATCGCCTTTCGCTGCACCTTGTGGCACTGGTTTTTCCGGGGCCGGAACCACCAGTTCACCATTACGGCGATCGAGCACAAAAATGTTGCCGGTTTTCGCCGGAGCATAAATGACCGGAACTTTCTGACCATTGACGGTGATATCCGCGAGCGTCGGCTGTGCCGGAAGATCCATATCCCACAGGTCGTGGTGAACGGTCTGGTAGCTCCACGCCAGTTTTCCGGTGGTGGCATTCAGCGCCAGAATCGAGCTGGCATAACGTTCCTGTTCCGGTGTGCGGTTACCGCCCCAGATATCTGGTGTGGTCACGCCCATTGGCAGATAGACCAGATCCAGCTTCGCGTCATAGGCAGCAGGTGCCCACGAGTTGGGTGAGTTAAAGGTAAAGGTGTGTTCGTCAGACGGGATTGCGTTCGGATCTTTCGCGCCCGGATCAAAAGCCCACAACAGCTCCCCGGTGTTGACATCAAAACCACGGATCGCGCCAGACGTTTCGCGGGTTGAGAAGTTGTCGGTAACTGAACCGGCCATCACGATGGTTTTATCGGTGATAATCGGCGGAGAAGTCGGCTCATACAGACCCGGTTTGGTGTCCGGCATATTGCTTTGCAGATTGAGCACGCCTTTATTGGCGAAGGTTTCGCACAGCTTGCCGTTTTCAGCGTTGAGTGCAATCAGGCGACCATCATTGACCGGAAGAATGATACGACGCGGGCAATCCGCCATCACTTCCGGCGAAGCAGTTTCAGCTTTGGCTTCATGATAAGAGACGCCACGGCAGGTTACGTGTTGGAAAGACTCGTTGGTTTTCAGCTCAGGATCGTAATGCCATTTCTCTTTGCCGCTGGCGGCATCGAGCGCAAACAGACGCTGGTGAGCGGTACACAGGTAAAGGGTGTCGCCCACTTTAATCGGCGTCACTTCATTGGTGATTTCGCCCGGATCGTTCGGCTGCTTCACATCGCCAGTACGGAACACCCAGGCTTCTTTCAGATTATGGACGTTATCGGCGTTAATTTGTTTCAGTGGTGAAAAGCGTTGACCTTCCTGATTGCGGCCATAGGCAGGCCAGTCCTGATCGGCAACGGGAGAAATGGCTTCTGCTGGTGTGGTATCGACGCTTAAAGTGCCGTTGATTTCTTGCGGATCGTGAAATCCGGCCCAGGTGAGGATACCGCCGCTAATCAACAGTGCGACTAACAGCGCAGCAACTGCGCCGCCAGAAGGAATAACCAGGCGACGCCAGACAAACGGCAGGATCAGCCAGATGCCGAAGAAGACCAGAATGTCGCTGCGCGGAGTCAGCGCCCAGAAGTCGAAACCAACTTCCCAGACGCCCCAAATCATAGTGCCGAGCAGCAGAGCGGCATACAGCCAAAGCGCGGCACGTTTACTGCGCCACAGCATCCAGGCGACGCCGAGCATCACAAGGCCAGCGATAGGGTAGTACCAGGAGCCGCCAATCGCGACCAGCCAGCCTCCGCCAATGAGTAGATACAGCCCGCAAAGCGCTGCAAATAGGGCTGTTAGCGTGACGAGTAATCGTCGCGAGCCTGTATTGTTAATTGCCATAAAGAAACACCATTTCAATTCATTAATATTTTAGTAGCAATTAATTATAGGTTTTAACATGTGTGATCGTCATCACAATTTGAGCTTTATTAACAGATTCCGCGAATGAATAGTTTTACTGGTATACTGCATGTCTTGCGCTTTGTTGCGGTGCTGAATCCCGCCCGTGCGAAGTGATTTGTTTTTAAATCATATGGTTAGATATATGAAACATACTGTAGAAGTAATGATCCCCGAAGCGGAGATTAAAGCGCGTATCGCCGAACTGGGTCGTCAGATTACTGAGCGTTACAAAGACAGCGGCAGCGATATGGTGCTGGTAGGTCTGCTGCGTGGCTCATTTATGTTTATGGCGGACCTGTGCCGTGAAGTTCAGGTATCTCATGAAGTCGATTTTATGACCGCCTCCAGCTACGGTAGCGGCATGTCCACCACCCGTGATGTGAAAATCCTCAAAGATCTGGATGAAGATATCCGTGGCAAGGACGTGCTGATTGTTGAAGATATCATCGACTCGGGGAATACACTGTCGAAAGTGCGTGAAATCTTAAGCCTGCGTGAACCGAAGTCGCTGGCGATTTGTACGCTGCTGGATAAACCGTCCCGTCGTGAAGTGAACGTCCCGGTAGAATTTATCGGTTTCTCGATCCCGGATGAGTTTGTGGTGGGTTACGGCATTGATTACGCACAGCGTTACCGTCATCTGCCATATATCGGCAAAGTGATTCTGCTGGACGAGTAAGTGTGAAGTTGCCGGATGTGTTGCATCCGGCATGGCATATTTATTTGTGGTTGGCGTGTTTCAGCTTGAGGTTGGAAATCCCGTGACGGTAACGTTGCTCAAGGGTTTCGCGGTTGGTGGCAGTAACATCCAGATCACGCAGCAAG
Source organism: Escherichia sp. E1130 (assembly GCF_005781065.1). Taxonomy (NCBI): domain Bacteria; kingdom Pseudomonadati; phylum Pseudomonadota; class Gammaproteobacteria; order Enterobacterales; family Enterobacteriaceae; genus Escherichia; species Escherichia sp. E1130. The sequence goes on along the minus strand of NZ_VATL01000004.1, from coordinate 79,865 downwards.
CCGTCGTGAATGCCGTAGGCCCAGCCGTGAATGGTCACTTTCTGCCCGCGTTTCCACGCTGATTGCATAATGGTGGAGTGGCCCAGGTTATACACCTGTTCCATGACGTTCAGTTCACACAAGGTATCCAGACGGCGCTCTGGCGGCATTTCGCCGAGCAATGAGCTATGTTTGAACCAGATATCGCGGATGTGCAGCAGCCAGTTGTTGATAAGCCCCAGTTCCGGGTTTTCAACTGCGGCTTGTACGCCGCCGCAACCGTAGTGGCCACAGATAATAATGTGTTCAACTTCGAGAACATCCACTGCATACTGAACCACGGAAAGGCAGTTCAGGTCGGTGTGAATGACCAGGTTAGCAACATTACGGTGAACAAAGAGTTCGCCCGGCTCAAGACCGGTTAAACGTTCTGCAGGAACGCGACTGTCGGAACATCCAATCCATAGAAAGCGCGGTTTTTGCGCTTGTGCCAGTTTCTCAAAAAACCCGGGATCCTCTTCCACCAGCATTTTTGACCATAGTGCATTATTGCTGATGAGTGTATCTATGTCTTTCATGGAGGTTAACGACCTGTAACCAAATAATTACGTTTGGCTAATATAGGGCAACTCCGGGACGATTTAAACCACAGATAAAGTGTAAGAACGTAAGGTAAGTAAAAATTTATGACCATTGCACTGGAACTTCAACAGCTTAAAAAAACCTATCCAGGCGGCGTTCAGGCGCTTCGTGGGATAGATTTGCAAGTCGAAGCGGGTGATTTTTATGCGCTTCTCGGGCCGAACGGGGCCGGAAAATCAACCACTATCGGTATTATCAGCTCTCTGGTAAATAAAACCTCCGGGCGGGTCAGCGTATTTGGTTACGATCTTGAAAAAGATGTCGTCAACGCTAAACGTCAGTTGGGACTGGTGCCACAGGAATTTAACTTCAACCCGTTTGAAACCGTACAGCAAATTGTGGTGAATCAGGCGGGGTACTACGGTGTAGAGCGCAAAGAAGCGTACATCCGCAGCGAAAAGTATCTTAAGCAACTCGATTTGTGGGGAAAGCGTAACGAACGTGCGCGCATGTTATCTGGCGGGATGAAACGTCGTTTAATGATCGCCCGTGCGTTAATGCATGAACCTAAACTACTGATTCTGGACGAACCGACCGCAGGCGTAGATATTGAACTTCGCCGCTCAATGTGGGGCTTTTTGAAGGATTTAAACGACAAAGGCACCACCATTATTCTTACCACGCATTACCTGGAAGAAGCAGAAATGCTGTGCCGCAATATCGGCATTATTCAACACGGCGAACTGGTGGAAAATACCTCGATGAAGGCGCTGCTGGCGAAGCTGAAATCAGAAACCTTTATTCTCGATCTCGCACCGAAAAGCCCGTTACCGAAACTCGATGGCTATCAGTATCGACTGGTGGATACCGCGACGCTGGAAGTTGAAGTGCTGCGTGAGCAGGGGATCAACAGCGTATTCACGCAGTTAAGTGAGCAGGGCATTCAGGTATTAAGTATGCGTAACAAAGCTAACCGTCTGGAAGAGTTGTTTGTTTCACTGGTTAATGAAAAACAAGGAGATCGCACATGATGCATCTTTACTGGGTGGCGTTAAAAAGCATCTGGGCGAAAGAGATCCATCGCTTTATGCGTATCTGGATACAGACGCTGGTGCCACCGGTTATCACCATGACCCTTTACTTTATCATCTTCGGTAACCTGATTGGTTCGCGTATTGGCGATATGCATGGCTTCAGCTATATGCAGTTCATTGTTCCGGGGCTGATCATGATGTCGGTAATCACCAATGCCTACGCCAACGTCGCTTCATCATTTTTTGGCGCCAAGTTCCAGCGTAATATTGAAGAACTGCTGGTCGCTCCGGTTCCGACTCACGTCATTATTGCCGGATATGTCGGCGGTGGCGTAGCGCGCGGACTGCTTGTTGGTATGCTGGTGACAGCAATTTCGCTGTTCTTTGTACCGTTTCAGGTGCATTCGTGGGTATTTGTCGCTTTAACGCTGGTGCTCACGGCGGTGTTGTTCTCTCTTGCCGGATTGCTTAATGGTGTGTTTGCCAAAACGTTTGATGACATCAGCCTGGTACCAACCTTTGTGTTAACGCCACTCACGTATTTGGGCGGGGTGTTTTACTCACTGACCTTGTTGCCACCGTTCTGGCAGGGGCTGTCGCATCTCAACCCAATCGTTTATATGATCAGTGGATTCCGCTACGGCTTCCTCGGCATTAATGATGTGCCGCTGGTTACTACTTTTGGTGTGCTGGTTATTTTTATTATTGCGTTTTATCTGATCTGCTGGTCGCTGATCCAGCGCGGACGCGGTCTGCGCAGCTAAGGCTAGTTCCTCTCCTCTGGATTCGGGGGAGAGGAGTTTTGACGACTATCACCCTTTATCAACAATGGTCAGGGTAGACTGATTTTCAGCTAAGGAGGAAGGTAATGTTAGGTTGGGTAATTACCTGTCACGACGACCGGGCGCAAGAGATGTTGGATGCGCTGGAAAAAAAACATGGCGCACTTATCCAGTGCCGGGCGGTGAATTTCTGGCGCGGATTAAGTTCCAATATGCTCAGCCGCATGATGTGCGATGCTCTGCATGAAACAGATTCTGGCGATGGGGTTATCTTTTTAACCGATATTGCAGGTGCTGCGCCTTATCGTGTTGCATCGTTATTAAGCCACAAACATTCCCGTTGCGAAGTGATTTCTGGTGTCACGTTACTGTTAATTGAGCAGATGCTGGCCTACCGTGAAACGTTATCCAGTGCGGAGTTTCGCGAGCGAATTGTCGAACTGGGGGGGCCTGAAGTCAGTAGTCTCTGGCACCAACAACAAAAAAATCCCCCCTTTGTCCTCAAGCATAATTGGTTCGAGTATTAAATCGCATTCCGATTTTGCTACACTAACGGCGCTGTTTCTCGCCTGGTAGTTTTCTCATGATTAAAAAGATTATTTTTTTACTGCTGCTGGTTTCATCTGGTGTCGGCGCAGCGCTTCCCGCGCGTTATATGCAAACCACTCAGGATGCAGCTATCTGGGGAAAAATTGGCGACAAAACGGTAACCGTCGGCAACATTCGCGCCGGGCAGATTATTTCGGTCATCCCAACCGCTGCCGATTATTATGAATTCAATTTTGGTTTTGCTACGGGGTATATTGATAAAGGGCATCTGGAACCTGTACAAGGGCGGCAAAAAGTTGAAGATGGTCTGGGGGATCTGAATAAGCCACTGAGTAACCAAAATCTTATTACATGGAAAGATACTCCGATATACAACGCGCCTGATGCGGGTAGTGCGCCATTTGGCGTGTTGGCCGATAATTTGCGTTATCCCATTATTAATAAATTAAAAGATCGCCTGAATCAAACCTGGTATCAAATTCGTATTGGCGAACGACTGGCCTATATCAGTGCACTGGATGCGCAGCAGGATAACGGTATTCCTGTATTGACCTACCATCATATTTTACGCGATGAAGAGAACACCCGTTTTCGTCATACTTCGACCACGACGTCGGTGCGAGCTTTCAATAACCAGATGACCTGGTTGCGCGATCGTGGATATACCACGTTAACCTTGTATCAACTGGAAGGGTATCTGCGTAATTCGATGAATCTTCCGGCTCGCGCGGTGGTGCTGACGTTTGATGATGGCTTGAAATCAGTGAGTCGTTATGCATATCCCATTCTGAAACAATATGGCATGAAGGCGACGGCGTTTATTATTACCTCTCGCATCAAACGTCATCCACAGAAATGGAATCCGCAGTCATTACAGTTTATGAGTGTTTCTGAACTGCGTGATGTCAGCGATGTTTTTGATTTCCAGTCGCATACGCATTTTTTACATCGGGTTGATGGTTATCGCCGACCCATATTACTCAGCCGCAGTGAGCATAATATTCTGTTTGATTTCGAACGCTCTCGCCGGGCGCTAAACCAATTTAATCCTCGAGTCTTGTATCTTTCGTATCCATTTGGTGGATTTAATGACAAAGCGGTAACGGCGGCAAATGAAGCTGGATTTCATCTGGCGGTGACCACCATGAAAGGTAAAGTAAAACCGGGGGATAATCCGTATTTATTAAAGCGGCTGTATATTTTAAGGACAGATTCGCTGGAGACGATGTCGCGGCTGGTGAGTAACCAGCCGCAGGGGTGATTATCAGGCAACCTGTACCGGAATCGCTTTCGCGGTACGTTTCATTTCATTGTCGCCTTCAAAGTAGGCAACGTTGGGGCGCCAGGTACGGGCTTCTGCATCTGGCATAGTGACGAAGCTGGCGATGATGACAATATCGCCGACGCTGGCACAGTGGGCCGCCGCACCGTTGACAGAAATAATTCTCGAACCGCGTTCTGCCGCGATGGCATAGGTGGAGAAACGCTTGCCGTTGGTAACATTCCAGATATCAATGGCTTCGTTTTCGAGAATACCGGCTGCGTCAAGAAAATCCTGGTCAATGGCGCAAGAACCTTCATAGTGCAGGTCCGCATGAGTCACTTTCACGCGGTGGAGTTTGCCCTGCAGCATCGTGCGAATCATAACTTCTACCTTTCTACCCTGTCGTTAACGAAGCAGGCGATGCCTGCTTTGAGGAAATTCTCACGCAGTATTGCCCGATTTTTGATAAGTGTCTACTGATCTGGTGGCATTTGCACCAGCAGTTTGCGTACCGCGCCGAAGCTTGCCATGTAACGCCTGTAACCAATTGAAATTTCTCTGAACGCTACTCGGTAAACAACAAAGAGGCAGCAGACGACAGCGCATATTGGCCGGATACTTCCTTCACACAGGGCAACATGGAAGGCAGGGAAGATGGACGCACCGAGTACCACACCGCATGACGCGGTATTTAAACAATTTTTAATGCATGCGGAGACGGCTCGCGACTTTCTGGAGATACATTTGCCAGTGGAATTACGCGAACTGTGTGATCTCGACACGCTGCATCTTGAGTCGGGGAGTTTCATTGAAGAGAGCCTGAAAGGACATAGCACGGACGTGCTCTATTCCGTGCAAATGCAGGGCAATCTTGGTTATCTGCACGTTGTGATTGAGCATCAAAGCAAGCCGGATAAGAAAATGGCCTTTCGCATGATGCGCTATTCGATTGCTGCCATGCACCGGCATCTGGAGGCGGATCACGATAAGCTGCCGCTGGTGGTGCCAATTCTGTTTTATCAGGGCGAGGCCACACCTTATCCACTCTCAATGTGCTGGTTTGATATGTTTTACTCACCGGAGCTGGCGCGGCGCGTCTATAACAGTCCATTCCCGCTGGTGGACATCACCATCACACCGGATGACGAAATCATGCAACATCGGCGGATTGCGATTCTCGAACTGCTGCAAAAACATATTCGCCAGCGCGACTTAATGTTATTGCTGGAGCAACTGGTCACGCTGATTGACGAAGGGTACACTAGCGGAAGTCAGTTAGTTGCCATGCAAAACTATATGCTGCAACGCGGTCATACTGAACAAGCGGATTTGTTTTACGGTGTGGTGAGAGACAGGGAAACAGGAGGGGAGTCTATGATGACGTTGGCGCAGTGGTTTGAAGAGAAGGGAAGGCAGGAGGAAAGGCAGGAATTCGCCCAGCGTCTTTTGAGTAAAGGGATGTCTCGAGAAGACGTTGCAGAGATGGCAAATTTACCTCTTGCTGAGCTTGATAAGCTGATTAACTAAGTTATCTGCATTATCAGTTTTAGCCAGATAATTGTTATTGTTAACTGACCAGATAATTAAGGGAATCTATGGACATAAAGACACGGAGAGAAACCAGGCAGACGTTGGCGCAGTGGTTTGAAGAGAAGGGATTTCAGAAGGCGTATCAGGAGGCGTTTCAGAAGGGATATCAAGAGGGACTCCAGGAGGTAAGACAGGAATGCGCCCAACGTCTTCTGAGGAAAGGAATACTTCGTGAGGATGTTGCAGAGTTGGCAAATTTATCTCTTGCAGAGGTTGATAAGCTAATTAGCCTTAATTAAGTTACCTGTGTTATGACAGTTGACGTGGCAATGAATAACTGGCGCCATCAGCTGTAGCGCCAGTTAAGTATTACGCCAGCTCGATCATTTTGTTGTCGATCAGGCGAGCATCGCCAAGCCAGGCGGCTACCAGAATTACTGCCCGTTTGCTGTTTTCAGAGACTTCCAGCAGCGTGTCGGCATCGCGAATCTGAATATCATCAGCGCGGAAGCCTTTTTCATTCAGTTCTTGCCCTGCAATGGCAATAATCTCATCGAGATCCCGCTCTCCAGCCTGCAATTTGTCGGCAATCGAACTTAAAACTTTGTACAGACCGGGCGCAATTTTGCGTTGTTCCGCCGTCAGATAACCGTTACGGGAACTCAGCGCCAGACCGTCTTTCGCGCGCATAATCGGTACGCCGACAATCTCAATATCGAAGCCCATATCAGCAACCATTTTGCGTATCAGCGCCAGTTGCTGAAAGTCCTTTTCGCCGAAGCAGGCGATGTCCGGCTGAACCAGGTTAAACAGCTTGCTGACGATGGTCGACACGCCGCGAAAATGTCCCGGACGGCTGGCACCTTCCAGCATGGTCGAAAGGCCAGGAACATCAACATAGGTGTGGGTTTCGGTACCGTTCGGGTAGATCTCTTTTACCGAGGGCGCGAAAACCAGATCGACTTTGCGCTTGTTCAGTTTTTCGCAGTCTTCTTGCAAAGTGCGTGGATAGCGAGCCAGATCTTCCGGGCGGTCGAACTGCATCGGGTTAACGAAAATGCTGACGACTACCACATCGGCGCGGGCTTTGGCTTCGTCGACCAGTTTCATATGGCCATCGTGCAGGTTACCCATGGTTGGCACCAGCGCCACGCGCTTACCTTCCATACGCAGGCGGCGAATTTGCTGACGCAGCAGCGGCAGGGTTTCGATAATTAACACAACGTGACTCCTTAATGGAAACGGTGTTCTTCGCCCGGATAAACGCCGGACTCCACTTCAGCCATATACTGCCGCACAGCCGCGCGGATGTCGCCCGTTTCAGCGAGGAAATTTTTAGCGAATTTAGGAATGTGACCGCCGGTAATGCCAAAGGCGTCGTGCATCACGAGGATCTGCCCGTCGGTGACGTTGCCTGCGCCAATACCAATAACCGGGATCGCCAGTGCATCGGTAATGCGTTTTGCCAGCTCAACCGGCACACATTCCAGCACCAGCAGTTGTGCACCAGCGGCTTCTAAGGCTAATGCATCGCTGAGCAGTCGATCGCCCGCTTCATCGCCGCGCCCCTGTACTTTGTAGCCGCCGAAAATATTCACTGACTGCGGCGTTAAACCTAAGTGACCACATACAGGAACTGCGCGCTCGGTAAGCATTTGTACCGTTTCAACAAGCCACTCACCGCCTTCAATTTTGACCATATTGGCACCGGCACGCATAACCGTTGCGGCGTTTTCAAAGGCTTGTTCCGGCGTGGCATACGCCATAAACGGCAGGTCAGCCAACAGCAGGCAGTTTGGCGCGCCGCGACGTACCGCAGCGGTATGGTAGGCGATATCAGCAACGGTAACTGGCAGGGTGGAGTCATGCCCCTGAACCGTCATGCCCAGTGAGTCGCCTACCAGCATGACGTTAAGTCCTTCATCAGCAAAAAGTTTCGCGAAGCTGTAGTCGTAAGCGGTAATGGTCGCGAAACGTTTTTTTTCCTGTTTGTACTTCTGCAGTAAGGAGATGGTGGTCGGTTTCATAACGTATCCTGATGGCTAAAGTTAGATCCATTCGCATTCTAGCAGTCGATATCAGGCGGGCAATGGTTTTTAGTGTTATGAGGATATTCGCACCAGTGCAGAGTTCTGGTGCGAAATGGGGAGAAATCGCTTAATTATTCATAGGAAAAAGAGAAGGTTGCTTTACCCGTAAAATCACCCACGTCAACAACCCCACTTCCTCCATCTTTTACTAACTGTGCAGTGAAAGGAAAATACAGAAGATTGTTAGACCAGTTAGTGTAATTAAGAACCACAGCGTTGCTACCATCAGCATTTAATTGAAGTTTATTGTCATTGGCGGTCGAATAAATTTTGACACCAACTCCAGTTGCTGAGCCGGATGATTTTCCTATCAGTTTTTTATCAGGAGCCGCATTTTTCGCATTCAATTTAACAGTAATTTTGTTTGCGTAACAGAAATCTCCACGAATGGAAAAGGGTACTTCTCTGGTAATACCCTCGTTAATTTCAGAAATATATGAATCTCCTAAACTAACTTCATTGCCTTTAATATTTCCTTTTGTTGGATCCAACGCAATAGTAGTACAGGTAGGCTCTTCTACAGTAAAGTTTAATGAATCACTTTGCATAAGAAACCGAATTGTTGGTTGGAAACTAGGACCAATACGCCATAGGGCAATCGGTCCCGGCATAATCTTTCCACTGGAAACACCTTCCTGGGGTTTAAACTCAGGCGTATAATAGAGACGAAAACGTAGTGACCAATTATAATCGGTATCTGCCCACACCCACCAAACATCAGGGTTTGGTGTAAAGTTATCCTCTCCAGAAGGCAGGAGACGTAAATCAAGATTGATATTCGGTTTTTCACGTTGACCACAATTTGTACAGAGTAATTCTACTGAGTATGCAATCCCTTGAACAGTGGTTTTTAATAATGCAGCACCAACTTCATTAACATACCCCGTTTGCAAAGTGGCATCTGCAACATCAATAAAATGCACTGACTCATCACCAGCTGAGACTGCTTTACAGCCAATGCCTCCTCCTCTAAGAACAATAGGCACATCCCAGACCCCATCAGCCATTTCTGAAACGGAAGTTACCTGTTTCGTTACGACGTGATAGATTGAAGGGGAGATATCCATCGTATAATCCCCATTAGAACCATTTTCTATATAACACTCGGCCCCAGTATCAGCAAAAACATACCCAGAAAATATCAAAAAAAGAAGTATTGCATGGCATAGTTGAAGTAATGGATTGTTATTGTTTCTTTGCATAATGATCCTTATTATTCGTAATAAACGTTAACGACGACCTGACTTCTCACCATACCCGCTGTCGGGGGAGTGGTATCATCAATGCGCTGCATACGGGAATAAAACGTCCAGATTGATGGAATCACTTGATTTGACTGAATTGAATAAATGGCTTTTGATTTTCCGTCCGTACCCCGAACGTTGAATGTCTGTTCATTGGGTTGTGCTGAAAAAATAACAACGCCAACATTTTTTGCCCCGGTAGATTGCAACTCATATTCATTGCTAAAAACCTGATTATTTACCGAAGCAAAAGCCCCAACTTGTGGTTGAAAATCTAGTTTAATTTGCGACTGTGTGGTTTGTAGATTATCACAGGAAATAACTTTAACGGTGAATGTCTTGCCACCGGCATAGTCAGTTTCTGGTGTCACATTGTCGGAAAAATAGTCCAGTGTCACGGTGCCGAGATCGACAATATTATTGTCTACTGTCACCTGACAGGTACTGGAGACGATCTGTGCTGTGAGATCTACATCCTGACCTGCACTGCAAAAAGGAGCGCAGAGGGCTGTTGTCAGCCCTAAATAAAGTGCGAAATTATTATGCCTATTAAGCATTATAATATCCTTATCCATTGTTACTGATAAGTGATAGTAAAGGTCGCTGGAGAGAGGAAATCTCCAGGAGTGACATTTGCTACTGGCCCATTATCAGCAATAACCATTCGGGCACTTAAAATATAATCATAAGGTTTTGTCATGGTGGCAGTAGAAAGATCGGCTGTCAGGGCATTGGCACTAAAACAATTGAACGGCTCACTACCAGATCCCTCAGGAATATTGCTTGTCCATACTTCAACGGCAGCATTTGTTGCCGGACCATTGCTGGATTTATTGGCAAACGCAGCTGTGTTAGCTCCACTGCCTGCGCACCCTGGTGTCCTCGGGGTTAATTTTACTTTAGCACTTTTCCCTGGAATACCAGCACAACCGCTGAAACGAATTTTGAATACTTTAACTTTGCTTTTTGCGTAAAGTTCAGAAATATAAACATCACCAAATGCAATTGTAGATATAGAATTATTACTCGCATCAAGCAAGGTAGTGGTACAAGTACCCATCGTGATTTCACTATTTACTGTCAGGGAGGCTGAAGGCGTACCAGCCTCAGCGACATTTACAAAAGTAACGCCACTAACGATAACAGTACCAATCATTGTAGCTATAATTTTTATTTTCATGGTTGCGGTTCCTGTTATTCGTAGGTGAAGTTGAAGGTGGCCTTAGCCCGAAAAGTACCGGTATTCCCCATTCCTGCTGTAGTTTCGCGTAGCGCAACAGTAAGAGGTAGGCCATTGGCTTTATTGTCCGCTGACCATTCAATACTGAATGTATTATTTGGTGTTATAAAGGCAGAATCTGCGGTATCCCTGAGTTTGATGCCCATACCTATATTGGCTGCCGCTGAGGTAGTCGCTTCATTTTTTATTAATTTACCTGAAATTGATGCGCCCGATAGTTTTGTGTAAATCTTTTGATAACCGCTACTACATCCCGAAGCCACTAACTTAAAGTTGGCTTGTGCTAGTGTATTACCGGTGACTATTTTATCCAATCCAACGCTGGCAATAGTCAGACTATAATTATCGCCACCATCAGCATTAACTTTGGGGCCACCATCTTGAACGATAGTAATCGTACATGTAGTGGCTAATATGTTTGCAGTAAAATCGACATCAAGCCCATCTGCCGCAAAACTTATAGTAGGTAATCCAAAGCCTATTAGTACGGATGTTTTTAATATCCTTCTCATAAAATATTCCATATTAGTGGTTAGCCAACTGGCAGGTTAGATTATTCAATAATAAAGTATTGGTACTACCCAGCGTTTGCGGTTGTGCCGGGACGCGATACGGTAATTTGCAATCGATGGTGTGATTATTTTCAAACCAGCGCACAATTAATTCTCCGCTATCATTAATTCCGCGGACAAATGCCTGGCCACCCTGACCCATACTGCCGATCATTATGTCATCCTGGTAAACTTCTGCTGCAAACGGAATAGATTTTCCATTATTAGTGATGATATTTAATACGGCAGAACGCCCCTGATCCGTTTCAAAACTGGTCAGGATAATAGAACCACTGCGTGGAATTGTGGTGGCGCTGGTACTTTTAAGTTCTACGTCATTTTCCATTGTTTCAATATTCAGACCTACCTGGTTTTCCCGGTATGGGCTGACAGAAGACGTAATGGCATACCCCCAGCGATCAATTTCATCATTACTGTTATTAACTCGCGCACCCTTAGCACCCGGTGCTTTAATAACAACCAATGTGTCATTGCTGCTGAAACTATTATTGGTGTATGTCAGGCCACCACTGTGCAACACAAATCCACCATCGGTGCTAATTGAATATTGTTGATTATTGTCGCTGGTGGCAGACGCCGATGCGGAAATCCCTCCCCATGCAGACTCATAGCTGAGGTATCCCCCCAAAGAGGCAACATCACCGGATGCATTATCCAGACTATATCCGGTATTAACGCTGTAGCTCATTAAATGGTCTTCGCTGCTACCAGAACTACTGACGTTCATTTGATGAGAACCATTAAAGTCGGTATTGACCTGAGTATTCAGATTGCGAAAACCAGATGCACGACGTTTGCCACCAAAAATATTCTCCAGTGGAACACTTACGTTCAGGTACATTGCGTCGTCTTTATCGCCATCAGCATTCCAGCTACGTTGCAAGTTGACGCTGAAACTTCCCCACGAGACACTTTTACTGTAGCCCACGTTATATTCAGTGTGGTTATTGGCAGCGGCCCAATAATCTGTCCAGCTACCAGATAAATAGAGTGAACCGTAGTCTTCATAAGCAATATTCAGTGGCTGGTTTATACTGATGGTAAACTGATTTTTCATCCGCGAATAATTTCGCATGGTATTTTTATCTTCATCACCAGATGAATGATTTGCATCATCGATTAATGTCAAGGCATCATGCAGACCAAGATAATTCTGTGTGGAGTAACGATAGGCAGCAAGGTTAAATGAAGTGCCTGTTCCCTCGAAGAGTTTATTCCAGGTGATACGATAACTTTGCCCCTGATAGGTTTTATCATCGGGGATATCGGTACGGGAGTGAGTTACGTCTACTGCAAAAGCACCAATACCCGTATTGATCCCCAGGCCCAATAATCCGGCGATATAATCATTGTCAGTAACTTGTACTCCGGTATAGCCCGTTAACAGGTTATTAATACCATAGTAAAACGATGCCTGCGCCATGTTGGGTTCATGGTACAGGTTGTCATCAATGACCTGACCAGCACTGAAATCCCAACGTCCGACTCCTGGACGTTGCATCTGTACAACGGAGGAGAACGGTTGAGTAAATGAACGTGTAGAGCCATCGGCCTCTTCAATGGTGACAACCAGTTCACTACCAAACCCGGACGGGCTAATATCATCAATGGTGAATGCACCAGGCGGAACGGTTGCCTCATAGATTTTATACCCGTTCTGGGTAATGGTGACTTTAGCGTTAGTGTTAGCTACACCGCGGATAGTTGGTGCATAGCTGGCTAATACGGAGGGCAGCATACGGCTGTCACTGTAAAGGCGTAACCCGCGCACATTGACTGAGTCAAAAGTTTCACCGGTAGTGTAGGCATCACCAAGAATTATCTGTGAACGGATCGCTGGGATGTCGCGCTGAAGGTAACGATCCTGAAAATCAAAGTTGCTTCCGCCATCTTTTGACCAGTTATAGTTGCCGCGTGCGCGCAGATGCCAGGCACCTAAATTAATGCCAGAATTGAATGCGCCATAGATACTGTCTCTGTCTCGATTATCTGAATCGGTGTGGTACATGTTCAGTGAATAGGAGAGCATGGCAGCGTTTATCCCTGATTCCCACAAAGAAGGATCGACGTAACCGCCATAGCTTTTATACACATAAGCCTGAGGAACGGAGAGCTCCAGAAATTGCTCCCCACCGTCATAACGGATCTCTGCCTGATCAATTGATTTTACCAGATCCAGACAATCTCCTTCTTCGCCCTCTCTGGCTAGCAGGGTAACAGGTTGTTCTGGTTGCTTAATGTGCATCTGTGCAAGATTTTTACGGGTAATACAGGCAGCTGCGCTATTTTCACCAATATCAACAAAGGGCAGCTCTAAACTAGCGACAGATTTTTCATTTACAAATACACGGACGTTATAAACACCCGGTGGTGTTGGGTTTCCTTGTGTGTAACGTTTCACATCGATTGTTGATGATCCTGCTCCCATCAAAAACGAACTGTCATACTCTACACTTTCTGTTGCCGCGCCATTACCGCTATAGAACAAGGCGCAGCAGGCAGCTAGTATCGTCTTTTTCGGGGCACGGTTTTTATGATGAGTAAGCTTATACAAGATTGCATTCCTGGCGATATAAAAAGAATCCGTTTGGTTATTAGAGTGATGCAGAACCATCAATATTGCCGCCATAGTCATTGATGGCTTTGTAGACTATTTTTCCTGATGACACGTTACCTGCCAGCCCGGTAACGGCGAAGCTAGCCTGACTAAAAGGAGCGACCATGCTGGAGTCTACGGTGTAGGTTTTGCCGCCGCTCTCCAGAGTGGTATCGTTGAATGAAACGTAGTAAGGCGTTGGGTTATTTACCTGTACCTGTGCGTTGCTTAACTTCCATGTCAGTTTTGCGGGCGCTTCGGCTGGTTCACCCTGTAAGCCACTGGGGCGATAAAAGAGTTTGATGCGGGTACGGAAAGCTAGTTGTAATAAGTTTTTGTCAGACTCTGCATCTTTTGGTTTAGGCGGTACTTCCAGCACGTTAAACCAGAAAACACTTTCTCTGTCCGCAGGAAGTGTTGTTGCCCCGGTAAACATCACTTTTACTGTTTGTCCGCGTTTGGGTTCAACACGTGAAACTGGCGGTGTGGCGGTAAACGGTACTTTGATTTGGCTGGGATCTGCATTGTCGTCACCTGTATCCAGCCAGTTTTGAATTAATAAAGGACGATTTCCTTTGTTTTCCAGGCGAACGTTAACATCTTTTTTATCAGCGTTATAAATGATACGCGTACCGGAAATAATAATATCGGCAAATACTGGAGTACTGGCTAAGAGAGTACTCATAAATAATGCACTAACGGTTTTTTTTACGAAGGGAAACATAAGCACTCCTTGCCTCAATGTAGGTATACACATAAGAGAAAAATAAGGTTTGCCTTTCAGGCAAACCTTATACTCAGATAATGAACTATTACTGGTAAGTAATGGTGTACAAGGCATTAGTGGTAACGTGACCTGCAGTAACATCCTGGCTGTTCGGCGCTTTTACATAGGAAGCATTGAACTTGTACTGACCATCACCTTCTGAATCTAAATTCAGCAGGTGTTTTTCAGCAGAATTGTTCATGTTGACCAGTTTAGTATCAGCGCTACCATCCTGTTTTTGCATATTATGCACAGCAATATTGACGTTTTTTGACGGCTGAATACCGTTAACAGTCACGTTCATATTGTTATTCAGTGTACCACTTGTGTTTGCGTAGCTGGCTGAACCCATGGTTAAAGCTGCGACATTGACAGTGCCTGGTGCACAATCAACGGTAATCATAAATTCTTTAGGCAGTAAACCAACGGTGTTTGCACTTACTTCTGCAAACGTATCGCTGACGTTAGCAGTATCCAGCGTAACTACGCCATCGGTAGTGATGCTGTGTTTGCCTTCATCAACAACACCGACTTTACAGGTTCCGGATTGCACCAGACCGTTAAAATCGATATGACCACCATCTACAGCCAGTGCAGATCCTGAAGTGAAAACCAGAGTGGCCGCGAGAAGTGCTTTTTTCATTACATGTATCCTTACAAAAAATATTAGTTAATGTAGCTGGCGGATAATACTGATTATGTGGTTGTTATGTAAGAGGGGGGTGATTATTATTTGGTTGAATGTATTTATTTAATTTATTGGTTTGTTTGTTTTAATTGATTTTTTAGTGAAATGTAATTGAATTTATTTGTTTTTTGTATGATTAATGATGTCAAGTTAGATAATTTGAAAGGTGATTGTAGAATAATTAATGTGGGAAAATTCAAGTTTATGTTTATGATAAGAAATAATTTCTTTTGGGAGGGGATGGTATATCTACTATCATCAACTACTTTTTGAGTTTATTTGTAAATATAAATTATTCAAATTACCAGATTGCAGGTTGTGAAGTGTTCAGAATATTAAGTATATTTTGCAACGATGCGCCATCAGGAAAAACCAGCTCCGGCGCAATCTCAAACAGCGGCCACAGCATAAATCCACGATTTTTCATATCGTAGTGCGGAACGGTGAGTCGTTCGGTATTAATCGTTTCATTACCGAATAACATAATGTCTAGGTCCAGCGTGCGTGGCCCCCAGCGTTCAGCTTTGCGGACGCGACCTTGCTGCAACTCAATACGCTGTGTGTGATTGAGTAACTCTTCAGGGGCAAGAGCGGTTTCCAGCGCTACGGCTGCGTTTAAGTAATCGGGTTGATCTTGCGGCCCCAGCGGTGGGGTACGGTAAAACGAAGAAACGGCAAGAATGCGGCTTTCCGGAATGTCACCTAATGCTTTCACGGCAGCATTGACCTGCTCCAGCGGAGAGGCCAGATTGCTGCCTATGGCAATATACGCCACCGTCATGCGGTACCCTCGCGACGCGGCGCGCGTTTGCGCGGACGGCGAGTACGACGGCGCGGTGTTGGATCTTCATCCAGCTCGTTGAGCATCCCTTTTTGGTCTGGTGGCGCAGAAACCTGGAACTCACCCCACCATTTCGCCAGACGTTGCAGCTCGGCGTTGCGTTCCACTTCAGCACGCAGGGACAGCAGGTCGTAGGCGGCGCGGAATTTCGGATGCTCCAGCAGTTTCCATGCCCGTTTGCCCTGACGACGGGACATACGCAGCTGCAGCTGCCAGATATCGCGAGTTAGCGTAGTCAGACGTTTCGGGATTGCCAGTGAACGGCAGGCTTCGTCCAGCACGTCGTTCATCGCCAGCGCGAAAGCGTCGTGATAGGTCAGGCCGCTTTCCTGAGCAATTTTCTGCGCTGTTTCCAGCAGTGGATACCAGAACATGGCGGCAAACAAAAACGCCGGGTTAACGCGCATATCGTTATGAATACGCGTATCGGTATTCTTCAGTACCTGCTCAATGATCCGCTCCATTGGGCTGTCGCCATTTTCCGTGAAGTAACGGGTAATGGTCGGGAACAGCGGCTGGAACAGATTATATTCACACAGCAGTTTATAGGTTTCGTAACCGTAGCCCGCTTGCAACAGTTTAAGAGACTCTTCAAACAGGCGTGCTGGCGGAATATCGTTGAGCAGAGTAGCAAGGCGTGGGATCGGCTCGGCAGTTTCTGGGCTGATGCGCATCC
The DNA here is from genome assembly GCF_005781065.1 of Escherichia sp. E1130. Classification (NCBI taxonomy): domain Bacteria; kingdom Pseudomonadati; phylum Pseudomonadota; class Gammaproteobacteria; order Enterobacterales; family Enterobacteriaceae; genus Escherichia; species Escherichia sp. E1130. The sequence goes on along the minus strand of NZ_VATL01000004.1, from coordinate 63,432 downwards.
CCAGTTTCGCGGCAAAACGTACTGCGCGCAGCATACGTACCGGATCTTCACGGTAGCGCGTTTCCGGGTTCCCAATCAGGCGGATAACACCGTCTTTCAGATCCTGCATGCCACCAACGTAATCACGGACGGTAAAATCCGCGACGCTGTAATACAGACTATTAATAGTGAAATCGCGGCGCTGGGCGTCTTCTTCGATGGAGCCGAAAATGTTGTCGCGTAGCAACATGCCGTTTTGCCCGCGCTGAGAAGTCGTGCGGTCGCTGACATTGCCTTCGTGGTGACCTCGGAAGGTGGCGACTTCGATAATTTCCGGGCCAAACATCACATGAGCTAGACGGAAACGGCGACCTACCAGGCGGCAATTACGGAACAATTTGCGCACCTGCTCAGGCGTGGCGTTGGTGGTCACGTCAAAATCTTTCGGCTTTTTGCCAAGTAACAGGTCGCGTACGCCGCCGCCAACCAGCCAGGCTTCGTATCCCGCTTTATTGAGCCTGTACATTACCTTCAGGGCATTTTCACTGATATCTTTGCGGGAAATAGCATGCTGCTCGCGCGGGATCACCGTCACCTGTGGACGGGCGACTGCCTGTTCAGCTTCGCTCTCCTCGCGGCTCAACACCTTGCGGCAAAAATTAGCGACTCGGGTAAAAATAATACACCTCGGTAGTGTCAAACATCATTCAGGACAAAAAAATAGCGGCTAATCATAGCTCAGCATGACGCATTTGAGAATGTTGAATTTACAATTGCCGACTCTGGCACGGCGGTCAGCGTCCAGTTTTTGACGGCTGACTGAAGGATTTGCTCTACGCTGTAATCCTGCCAGTGCGCTTCTGCCTGCTGACCCAGAAAATGAAGTGCCGCGATTAGCACAGGGCGCGGATCGCCTTTCGGTAACGCAGGCGCATGATTCTGCTTGGAAAGTTTAGTGCCTTGTGCGTTTAGCGCCAGCGGTAAATGAATGTAATCTGGCACCTGCCAGCCAAAAAGCTGGTACAGCGAGATTTGCCGCACTGTCGGTTCAATTAAATCTGCCCCACGAACAATTTCTGTGACGCCCTGGAAGTGATCATCGACCACCACCGCCAGGTTATAGGCAAACAAACCATCACGACGATGAATAATAAAATCTTCTCGCGCCAGTTTTTCGTCGGCGTGAATAATTCCGCGTAGTTGATCAGTAAACTGCGTGACCGGATACAACTGCCGAATACGCACAGCCGCGTTGTCTGGTCCATGATGCAATGTTCGGCAATGACCATCGTAAATACCGCCAATGCTTTGGATACGCGCACGCGTGCAGGTGCAGTAATAACTTAGCTCTTGCTCATGTAACCAGGCGAGTGCTTCGCGATAGGCGTCGTGACGTTGGGATTGCCAAAGAACATCGCCGTCCCAGTGCAGGCCGTAATGTTCCAGCTGGCGCAGGATAGTTTCTGCGGCACCGGGAACTTCACGAGGCGGGTCGATATCTTCAATGCGTACCAGCCAGCGACCTTGCCGGGCGCGAGCCTGCAAATAGCTGCCAAGCGCAGCGATCAGAGAGCCAAAATGAAGTTCGCCGGAAGGTGAGGGGGCGAAGCGACCAATATACTGTGTGTCTGTCATCTCTTTGAACAAAAAATAAGGCGGGAGTATTTCCCGCCTGTGGTAAACGTGATGGAACGGCTGTAATTAGCCAGCCATCTGTTTTTCGCGAATTTCAGCCAGCGTTTTGCAGTCGATGCACAGATCGGCTGTCGGGCGCGCTTCCAGACGACGAATACCAATTTCAACACCGCAAGATTCGCAGTAGCCGAAATCTTCGTCTTCCACTTTTTTCAGCGTCTTCTCGATCTTTTTGATCAGCTTACGCTCGCGATCGCGGTTACGCAGTTCGAGGCTGAACTCTTCTTCCTGGGCTGCACGGTCTACCGGGTCCGGGAAGTTGGCTGCTTCATCCTGCATATGTGTAACGGTGCGATCGACTTCATCCCTGAGTTGATTACGCCATGCTTCCAGAATACGACGGAAGTGCGCCAGCTGGGCTTCGTTCATATACTCTTCGCCCGACTTCTCCTGATATGGCTCCACCCCAGCGATGGCGAGAATACTCAGGGACGATGTTTTACGGTTTTGCCCTTCTTGCATGTTGCTTCTCCTTAACACGCACTATCGATCCCCATGTTCGGGGGAAAAATGAGGCCGCTATAAATAGCAGATGCTTTTCCGGATAGCAATTATCTAAACGTAACACTTGACAACTGTGTGAGGAAAAGCGTATTTGCGCACGCGACCAGAATGTAAATTAACCAGTTACTTACACTACTACAATGTAACCGGCAGTGATTTTTTAAGAGCCATACCTTCAGCAGAAAGTTCCGCTTTATAAGCCAGAATTTCTACTCCCCTCTGTTGTGCTTCTGACAATAGTTGCGCGTATTTCTCATCGATGTGGCGCGCGGGTGAAAACCGTGTAATGGCTGAATGCAGTACAGCGAAAAAAATCACCGCTCGTTGGCCTTCAGCCGCTACGCTCATCAACTCCCGAAGATGTTTCTGCCCACGTTGGGTAACCGCATCGGGAAAGTAACCTTGCTCATTTTCCGCTAACGTAACCGATTTCACTTCAATATAGCAGTCAGGTCGAAACCTCGCCTGTAACATGAGGTCAATACGACTGCGCTCGGCACCGTATTTTACTTCGCTTTTCAGCGAGCTATAGCCTGATAGCTCCGAAATTTCCCCATTAAGGATAGCCTCTTTCGTCAATCTATTCGCCCAAAGCGTATTAACGCAAATAAATGCGCCGCTTTGGCTTTGGGTTAATTCCCAGGTGTGCGGGTATTTCCGTTTTGTATTGTCGGAAGTCGAATACCAGACGGTATCGCCAGGCGTTGCACAACCGGTCATCGCGCCAGTGTTGGGGCAGTGTAGCGTCAATTCACGACCATCAGGTGTGATCACATCGGCTAAAAAGCGTTTATAACGCTGAATTAGCGTGGCGCGCTGTAAAGGAGGAGAAAATTCCATTATGACAATCCTTTTTATTGCGTCAGCGTCCAGCGTTTGAGCTGTGTGTAGCGTGTACGCCCACGGGCAAACGAGGAAGCATAAAGAGTGAACTCCTTCACCTCATATGACCAATTAAAACCAGGCGGTGGGATTGTTACCGCCTCGCTGGCGTCGCGCAATAAGGTGATATGCGGATGAAATGGTCGATTGCTTTGAAAACAACCACTGCGTGCTGCCTGAGAACGAAGCATATTCGCCAGTTGGATTAAGCCGCGCGGCGGCTGGCGCATACCCAACCATACCACGCGTGAACGCAGCCACTGACCTGCGTCATCAAGCGTGAGTGTAAAACCGGGTTGACGAATTCGCCCGGCCAGCAGTGAGAGCGCCTTCTCTTTGTCTGCGCTTACTTCGCCTAAAAACGCCAACGTCAGATGCAAATTCTCAGCAGCAACCGGGCGGCCCGCTTCAGGTGGAAACTGTGCGGCGCGCCAGTGAATAATCTGTTCGCGGATTTCAGCAGGTAGGTCAATGGCAAAGAACAGCCGTTGCGGTTCAGACATGTCAGGCACTCGGTTATGAATTACCGCGATGCTACAATGTGGCGCGAAGAATGTTAACCCTCTGGAGCGTTTTGTGTCGTCGTTACCCGTTGCAGCCGTCTTACCTGAATTACTTGCCGCCCTCGATTATGCGCCGCAGGTGTTATTAAGTGCGCCGACCGGAGCCGGAAAATCGACCTGGCTACCGCTGCAACTGCTGGCGCATCCAGGGATTCACGGGAAAATCATCCTGTTGGAGCCACGTCGACTGGCGGCGCGTAACGTTGCGCAACGCCTGGCGGAGCTGCTGAACGAAAAGCCTGGCGACACAGTTGGCTACCGGATGCGTGCGCAAAACTGCGTCGGGCCGAATACTCGTCTGGAAGTGGTCACCGAAGGCGTGTTGACGCGCATGATCCAGCGCGACCCAGAACTGAACGGCGTGGGGCTGGTGATCCTCGATGAATTTCATGAACGCAGTTTGCAGGCGGATTTGGCGCTGGCGTTGTTACTCGATGTGCAACAAGGTCTGCGCGATGACTTAAAGCTGCTAATTATGTCGGCTACGCTGGATAACGATCGCTTGCAGCAGATGCTGCCAGAAGCGCCCGTTGTTGTTTCCGAAGGGCGCTCGTATCCGGTGGAGCGCCGCTATTTGCCGTTGCCTGCACACCAACGCTTTGACGAAGCAGTAGCTGCCGCTACCGCCGAATTGCTGCGCCAGGAAACTGGGTCATTACTGTTATTTTTACCTGGTGTCGGAGAAATTCAGCGCGTGCAGGAGCAATTGGCGTCACGTATCGGCAGTGATGTGTTGCTCTGCCCGCTGTATGGCGCGTTGTCGCTGAACGATCAGCGAAAAGCTATCCTCCCTGCGCCGCAAGGAATGCGCAAAGTGGTGCTGGCGACCAACATCGCTGAAACCAGTCTAACCATCGAAGGTATCCGTCTGGTGGTGGATTGCGCCCAGGAAAGGGTAGCGCGCTTTGATCCGCGTACGGGTCTTACTCGGTTGATCACTCAGCGCGTTAGCCAGGCGTCGATGACGCAACGTGCCGGGCGCGCCGGGCGTCTGGAGCCAGGTATTTGCCTGCATTTAATCGCTAAAGAGCAGGCGGAACGCGCCGCAGCGCAAAGTGAACCGGAGATCTTACAAAGCGATCTCTCCGGTTTGTTGATGGAATTACTGCAATGGGGATGTAGCGATCCGGCACAGATGAACTGGCTGGATCACCCGCCAGCGGTGAATCTACAGGCGGCGAAACGTCTGTTACACATGCTGGGGGCGCTGGACGGTGAACGGCTTAGTGCGCAAGGGCAAAAAATGGCGGCGCTGGGTAACGATCCGCGTTTAGCGGCAATGCTGGTGAGTGCGAAGAGCGACGATGAAGCGGCTACCGCCGCAAAAATTGCCGCCATACTCGAAGAACCGCCACGGATGCGGAATGGCGATCTTGGCGTGGCGTTCTCGCGTAATCAACCAGCCTGGCAGCAACGTAGTCAGCAACTGTTGAAACGCTTAAACGTTCGCGGCGGTGAGGAGGACAGTTCGCTTATTGCGCCGCTACTCACCCGAGCGTTTGCCGATCGTATTGCTCGTCGGCGTGGGCAAGATGGTCGCTATCAACTGGCGAACGGCATGGGGGCGATGCTGGATGCCGACGACGCGTTAAACCGCCACGAATGGCTGATCGCACCGTTATTATTGCAGGGCAGCGCCTCGCCGGATGCGCGGATTTTGCTGGCGCTGCCGGTCGATATTGATACGTTAGTAGAACGTTGCCCGCAACTGGTGCATCAGTCTGACACTGTGGAGTGGGACGACGCTCAAGGCACGCTGAAAGCCTGGCGTCGGCTGCAAATTGGCCAGCTCACGGTAAAAGTGCAGCCACTAGCGAAACCTTCGGAAGAAGAATTACATCAGGCGATGCTTAACGGTATACGCGATAAAGGATTAAACGTCCTCAACTGGACGCCAGAAGCGGAACAGCTACGCCTGCGTTTACTGTGCGCTGCGAAGTGGTTACCAGAGTATGACTGGCCAGCGGTCGATGACGCGAGTTTATTGGCGACGCTTGAAACGTGGTTGTTGCCGCATATGAGCGGCGTACATTCGCTACGTGGCCTGAAATCAGTCGATATTTACCAGGCGCTGCATGGATTACTCGATTGGGGAATGCAGCAACGTCTGGTGAGTTCCCTGCCTGCGCATTACACTGTGCCGACGGGAAGTCGGATCGCCATTCGTTATCATGAAGATAACCCGCCTGCGCTGGCAGTAAGAATGCAGGAGATGTTTGGCGAAGCCACCAATCCGACAATCGCCCAGGGGCGTGTGCCACTGGTGCTGGAGTTGCTTTCACCCGCCCAAAGGCCGCTGCAAATCACGCGTGATTTGGGGGCCTTCTGGAAAGGGGCGTATCGTGAGGTGCAAAAGGAGATGAAAGGGCGTTATCCCAAACACGTCTGGCCGGACGACCCGGCGAATACCGCACCAACGCGGCGGACGAAAAAGTATTCGTAAGGTTGGTAAACGGGCATAGGGGCAATGTGCGCGCTGATGCCCTCACCCCGGCCCTCTCCCACAGGGAGAGGGAGAAAAGCATTTTGAGAGATATCTTCTTCTGTATAGCAACAGAAGAACAGAAAATCGGGCTTTTGCGCCTGAATATTGCGGAGAAAAAGCATGGCCGGGAATGACCGCGAGCCAATTGGACGCAAAGGGAAACCGACGCGTCCAGTCAAACAAAAGGTAAGCCGTCGTCGTTACGAAGACGACGATGATTACGACGATTATGATGACTATGAGGACGAAGAACCGATGCCGCGCAAAGGAAAGGGCAAAGGAAAAGGGCGTAAGCCTCGTGGCAAACGCGGCTGGTTATGGCTGCTGCTAAAACTGGCTATCGTTTTTGCCGTGCTGATCGCCATTTACGGCGTTTATCTCGATCAAAAAATTCGTAGCCGTATTGATGGCAAGGTCTGGCAGTTGCCAGCGGCGGTCTATGGCCGAATGGTTAACCTTGAACCAGATATGACCATCAGCAAGAACGAGATGGTGAAACTGCTGGAGGCGACCCAGTATCGTCAGGTGTCGAAGATGACCCGTCCTGGCGAATTTACCGTGCAGGCCAACAGCATTGAAATGATCCGCCGTCCGTTTGATTTCCCGGACAGTAAAGAAGGGCAGGTGCGTGCGCGTCTGACTTTTGATGGTGATCATCTGGCGACCATCGTCAATATGGAGAACAACCGTCAGTTCGGTTTCTTCCGTCTTGATCCGCGCCTGATCACCATGATCTCCTCACCAAACGGTGAGCAGCGTCTGTTTGTGCCGCGCAGTGGTTTCCCGGACTTGCTGGTAGATACCTTGCTGGCGACAGAAGACCGTCATTTCTACGAGCATGATGGCATCAGCCTCTACTCCATTGGACGTGCGGTGCTGGCAAACCTGACCGCCGGACGCACGGTGCAGGGGGCGAGTACACTGACGCAACAGTTAGTGAAAAACCTGTTCCTCTCCAGCGAACGTTCTTACTGGCGTAAAGCGAACGAAGCCTATATGGCGTTGATCATGGATGCACGTTACAGCAAAGATCGCATTCTTGAACTGTATATGAACGAGGTGTATCTCGGTCAGAGCGGCGACAACGAAATTCGTGGCTTCCCGCTGGCGAGCCTGTACTACTTTGGTCGCCCGGTAGAAGAGTTGAGCCTTGACCAGCAGGCGCTGTTAGTTGGCATGGTGAAAGGCGCGTCGATCTACAACCCGTGGCGTAATCCGAAACTGGCGCTGGAGCGACGTAACCTGGTGCTGCGTTTGCTGCAACAACAGCAGATTATCGACGGCGAACTGTATGAAATGCTGAGTGCGCGACCGCTGGGCGTACAGCCACGCGGCGGAGTAATCTCTCCTCAGCCAGCCTTTATGCAGCTGGTGCGTCAGGAGTTGCAGGCGAAACTGGGCGATAAGGTGAAAGATCTCTCTGGTGTGAAGATCTTCACTACTTTTGACTCAGTGGCCCAGGATGCGGCAGAAAAAGCTGCCGTAGAAGGCATTCCTGCACTGAAGAAACAGCGTAAGTTGAGCGATCTGGAAACGGCGATTGTCGTCGTTGACCGCTTTAGTGGCGAAGTCCGTGCGATGGTTGGGGGGGCTGAACCGCAGTTCGCGGGCTATAACCGTGCGATGCAGGCGCGTCGTTCGATTGGTTCACTGGCAAAACCAGCGACTTACCTTACGGCGTTAAGTCAGCCGAAAATCTATCGCCTGAACACGTGGATTGCTGATGCGCCAATCGCGCTGCGTCAGCCGAACGGTCAGGTCTGGTCACCGCAGAACGATGATCGTCGCTATAGCGAAAGCGGCAGAGTGATGCTGGTGGATGCGTTGACCCGTTCGATGAACGTGCCGACGGTGAATCTGGGGATGGCGCTGGGACTGCCTGCGGTTACGGATACCTGGATCAAACTGGGCGTGCCGAAAGACCAGTTGAATCCAGTTCCGGCAATGTTGCTGGGAGCGCTGAACTTAACGCCAATCGAAGTGGCGCAGGCGTTCCAGACTATCGCCAGCGGCGGTAACCGCGCGCCGCTTTCTGCGCTGCGTTCGGTAATCGCGGAAGATGGTAAGGTGCTGTATCAGAGCTTCCCGCAGGCGGAACGCGCAGTTCCGGCGCAGGCGGCGTATCTGACGCTGTGGACCATGCAGCAAGTGGTGCAACGTGGTACAGGGCGTCAGCTTGGGGCGAAATATCCAAATCTGCATCTGGCAGGGAAAACGGGTACTACCAACAACAACGTTGATACCTGGTTTGCGGGCATTGACGGCAGCACGGTGACCATCACCTGGGTAGGCCGCGATAACAACCAGCCGACTAAGCTGTACGGTGCCAGCGGGGCGATGTCGATTTACCAGCGTTATCTGGCTAATCAGACACCAACGCCGCTGAATCTTGTACCGCCGGAAGATATCGTGGATATGGGCGTGGATTACGACGGTAACTTTGTTTGCAGCGGTGGTATGCGTACTTTGCCGGTCTGGACCAGCGATCCGCAATCGCTGTGCCAGCAGAGTGAGGTACAGCAGCAGCCGTCAGGCAATCCATTTGATCAGTCTTCACAGCCGCAACAGCAACCTGCTCAACAGCAGCAGAAAGACAGCGACGGCGTGGCAGGCTGGATCAAGGATATGTTTGGTAGTAATTAACGTCTAAGCGTGACATACCGGATGGCGAGTAGCCATCCGGTAAAATAACATCCCTCCAAAAGCATTAACCCTTTCTTTTCATCTGGTTATTTATTGACCCTTTGGTTGGATCTCTGATGGGTACTGCTTGCTATCGTCTCGCCGTTTCGAATATTATTTTATCTTTATAATAATCATTCTCGTTTACGTTATCATTCACTTTCATCAGAGATATACCAATGGCGCGTTCCAAAACTGCTCAGCCAAAACACTCGCTGCGTAAAATCGCAGTTGTAGTAGCCACAGCGGTTAGCGGCATGTCTGTTTATGCACAGGCAGCGGTTGAACCGAAAGAAGACACTATCACCGTTACCGCTGCACCTGCGCCGCAAGAAAGCGCATGGGGGCCGGCTGCAACTATTGCGGCGCGACAGTCCGCCACCGGCACCAAAACAGATACGCCGATTCAAAAAGTGCCACAGTCTATTTCTGTTGTGACCGCCGAAGAGATGGCGCTGCATCAGCCGAAGTCAGTTAAAGAGGCGCTTAGCTACACCCCTGGCGTTGCCGTGGGAACCCGTGGCGCATCCAACACTTACGATTACCTGATCATCCGTGGTTTTGCAGCTGACGGTCAAAGCCAGAACAACTATCTGAATGGCCTGAAGATGCAGGGCAACTTCTATAACGATGCGGTCATCGACCCGTATATGCTGGAGCGCGCTGAAATCATGCGTGGTCCGGTATCTGTGCTGTACGGAAAAAGCAGCCCTGGCGGCTTGCTGAATATGGTCAGCAAGCGCCCGACCACCGAACCGCTGAAAGAAATTCAGTTTAAAGCAGGGACTGATAGCCTGTTCCAGACCGGTTTTGATTTCAGCGATGCGCTGGATGATGATGGCGTTTACTCTTATCGTCTGACCGGACTTGCGCGCTCTGCCAATGCCCAGCAAAAGGGCGCGGAAGAGCAGCGTTATGCTATTGCTCCAGCGTTCACCTGGCGTCCGGACGATAAAACCAATTTCACCTTCCTTTCTTACTTCCAGAATGAACCGGAAACCGGTTATTACGGCTGGTTGCCGAAAGAAGGGACCGTCGATACGCTGCCAAACGGTAAGCGTCTGCCGACTGACTTTAACGAAGGGGCGAAGAACAACACCTATTCTCGTAATGAGAAGATGATTGGCTACAGCTTCGACCACGAATTTAACGACACCTTTACTGTGCGTCAGAACCTGCGCTTTGCTGAAAACAAAACCTCGCAAAACAGCGTTTATGGTTACGGCGTCTGCTCCGATCCGGCGAATGCTTACAGCCAGCAGTGTGCATCTTTAGCGCCAGCGGATAAAGGCCATTATCTGGCGCGTAAATACGTCGTTGATGATGAGAAGCTGCAAAACTTCTCTGTTGATACCCAGTTGCAAAGCAAATTCGCCACTGGCGATATCGACCACACCCTGCTGACCGGTGTCGACTTTATGCGTATGCGTAATGACATCAATGCCTGGTTTGGTTACGACGACTCCGTGCCACTGCTCGATCTGTACAATCCGGTGAATACAGATTTCGATTTCAATGCCAAAGATCCGGCAAACTCCGGCCCGTACCGCATTCTGAATAAGCAGAAGCAAACGGGTATTTACGTTCAGGATCAGGCGCAGTGGGATAAAGTGCTGGTCACCCTGGGCGGTCGTTACGACTGGGCGGATCAAGAATCTCTTAACCGCGTAGCGGGAACGACAGACAAGCGTGATGACAAACAGTTCACCTGGCGTGGTGGCGTTAACTACCTGTTTGATAACGGCGTAACACCGTACTTCAGCTATAGCGAATCGTTTGAACCTTCTTCACAGGTCGGGAAGGATGGTAATATTTTCGCACCGTCTAAAGGTAAGCAGTACGAAGTCGGCGTGAAATACGTACCGGAAGATCGCCCAATTGTGGTGACTGGCGCGCTGTATAATCTCACCAAAACCAACAACCTGATGGCGGATCCTGAGGGTTCCTTCTTCTCGGTTGAAGGTGGCGAGATCCGTGCGCGTGGCGTAGAGATCGAAGCAAAAGCGGCGCTGTCGGCGAGTGTTAACGTGGTCGGTTCTTATACCTATACCGACGCGGAATACACCACCGATACCACCTACAAAGGCAATACGCCTGCGCAGGTGCCAAAACACATGGCTTCTCTGTGGGCTGATTACACCTTCTTTGACGGTCCACTTTCAGGTCTGACGCTGGGTACTGGTGGTCGTTATACTGGCTCCAGCTACGGCGATCCGGCGAACTCCTTTAAAGTGGGAAGTTATACGGTCGTGGATGCGTTAGTGCGTTATGATCTGGCGCGAGTCGGTATGGCTGGCTCCAACGTAGCGCTGCATGTTAACAACCTGTTCGATCGTGAATACGTCGCCAGCTGCTTTAACACCTATGGCTGCTTCTGGGGCGCAGAACGTCAGGTCGTTGCAACCGCAACCTTCCGTTTCTAATTTTCTCTTTGGGGCACGGATTTCCGTGCCCGCTTCACAAGTTGGCTGTTATGCAGGAATACACGAATCATTCCGATACCACTTTTGCACTGCGTAATATCTCCTTTCGTGTGCCAGGGCGCACGCTTTTGCATCCGCTGTCGTTAACCTTTCCTGCCGGGAAAGTGACCGGTCTGATTGGTCACAACGGTTCTGGTAAATCCACTCTGCTCAAAATGCTTGGCCGTCATCAGCCACCGTCGGAAGGCGAAATCCTTCTTGATACCCAGCCGCTGGAAAGCTGGAGTAGCAAAGCATTCGCCCGCAAAGTGGCTTATTTGCCGCAGCAACTTCCTCCGGCAGAAGGGATGACCGTGCGTGAACTGGTGGCGATTGGTCGTTACCCGTGGCATGGTGCGCTGGGGCGCTTTGGCGCGGCAGATCGCGAAAAGGTCGAAGAGGCGATTTCGCTGGTTGGCTTAAAACCGCTGGCGCATCGGCTGGTCGATAGCCTCTCCGGCGGCGAACGTCAGCGGGCGTGGATCGCCATGCTGGTGGCGCAGGACAGCCGTTGCCTGCTGCTGGATGAACCGACCTCGGCGCTGGATATCGCCCACCAGGTTGACGTGCTGGCGCTGGTGCATCGTTTAAGTCAGGAACGTGGTCTGACGGTCATTGCTGTGCTGCACGATATCAATATGGCGGCGCGCTATTGTGATTATCTGGTCGCCCTGCGCGGTGGTGAAATGATTGCTCAGGGAACGCCTGCTGAAATTATGCGCGGCGAAACCCTCGAAATGATTTATGGCATCCCGATGGGGATTTTGCCGCATCCGGCGGGTGCTGCACCTGTGAGTTTTGTTTATTGATGAGCGGTTTACTTCTTATTTCGCGCCGCCGACTGTTAACGGCGATGGCGCTTTCTCCGTTGCTATGGCAGATGAATACCGCCCGTGCGGCGGCTATTGATCCACATCGCGTTGTGGCGCTGGAGTGGTTGCCGGTGGAATTACTGCTGGCGCTCGGCATCGTACCTTACGGTGTGGCAGACACCATTAACTATCGCCTGTGGGTCAGCGAACCGCCATTGCCAGATTCGGTGATTGACGTTGGTTTGCGTACAGAACCTAACCTTGAACTGCTGACCGAAATGAAACCGTCGTTTATGGTCTGGTCGGCGGGATATGGCCCTTCGCCAGAAATGCTGGCACGCATTGCGCCGGGACGCGGATTTAACTTCAGCGACGGCAAACAGCCGCTGGCGATGGCGCGTAAATCGCTGACGGAAATGGCGGATTTACTTAATCTACAAAGCGCAGCAGAAACGCATTTAGCGCAATATGAAGACTTTATCCGCAGCATGAAACCCCGCTTTGTGAAGCGTGGAGCGCGCCCGTTATTGCTGACGTCGCTTCTCGATCCGCGCCATATGCTGGTCTTCGGTCCAAACAGCCTGTTCCAGGAAATTCTCGATGAATACGGCATTGTGAATGCCTGGCAGGGAGAAACCAATTTCTGGGGCAGTACTACCGTCAGTATCGATCGTCTGGCGGCGTATAAAGATGTTGATGTGCTCTGTTTTGATCACGACAACAGCAAAGACATGGACGCGCTAATGGCAACCCCGCTGTGGCAGGCCATGCCGTTTGTCCGCGCCGGACGCATTCAGCGCGTACCCGCAGTCTGGTTTTATGGTGCGACGCTTTCGGCAATGCACTTTGTACGTATTCTGGATAACGCCATCGGAGGTAAAGCGTGAGTAAACGAATTGCGCTTTTCCCGGCGTTATTGCTGGCGCTGTTGGTGATTGTCGCTACGGCGCTGACCTGGATGAACTTTTCGCAGGCGCTGCCGCGTAGCCAGTGGGCGCAGGCTGCCTGGTCGCCGGATATCGATGTCATCGAGCAGATGATTTTTCACTACAGCTTGCTGCCGCGTCTGGCGATTTCGCTACTGGTGGGCGCGGGCCTGGGGCTGGTGGGCGTGCTGTTTCAGCAAGTGCTGCGTAACCCGCTGGCGGAACCGACGACGTTGGGCGTTGCTACAGGCGCGCAACTGGGGATTACCGTCACGACGCTCTGGGCGATCCCCGGCGCGATGGCGAGCCAGTTTGCTGCGCTGGCGGGCGCTTGTGTCGTTGGCTTAATCGTTTTTGGCGTCGCGTGGGGGAAACGGCTTTCGCCGGTAACGCTGATCCTCGCGGGGCTGGTGGTGAGCCTTTATTGCGGGGCAATTAATCAGCTACTGGTTATCTTCCATCACGACCAGCTGCAAAGCATGTTCCTGTGGAGCACCGGAACGCTGACGCAAACCGACTGGGGCGGCGTTGAGCGTTTATGGCCGCAGCTGCTGGGCGGCGTGATGCTGACGTTACTGCTACTTCGCCCGTTAACCCTGATGGGGCTTGATGATGGCGTGGCGCGCAATCTGGGGCTGGCCTTGTCGCTGGCGCGTCTGGCGGCACTGTCGCTGGCGATTGTCATCAGTGCGCTGCTGGTGAACGCGGTGGGGATTATCGGCTTTATCGGCTTGTTCGCGCCGCTGCTGGCAAAAATGCTGGGCGCGCGGCGTCTGCTGCCGCGACTGATGCTGGCGTCGCTGATTGGGGCGCTGATCCTCTGGCTTTCCGATCAAATCATCCTCTGGCTGACTCGCGTGTGGATGGAAGTTTCTACCGGTTCGGTCACTGCGTTGATCGGTGCGCCGCTGCTGCTGTGGCTGCTGCCGCGTTTACGCAGCATTAGTGCGCCAGATATGAAAGTGAACGATCGGGTGGCGACTGAACGTCAACACGTGCTGGCGTTTGCCCTCGCGGGCGGCGTGCTGCTGTTGATGGCTGTGGCGGTGGCGCTGTCGTTTGGTCGTGATGCGCACGGCTGGACGTGGGCGAGCGGGGCGTTGCTCGAGGATTTGATGCCCTGGCGCTGGCCGCGAATTATGGCGGCGTTGTTTGCGGGCGTCATGCTGGCGGTGGCGGGCTGTATTATTCAGCGGCTGACCGGAAACCCGATGGCAAGCCCAGAAGTGCTGGGGATTAGCTCTGGCGCGGCGTTTGGCGTGGTGTTGATGTTGTTTCTGGTACCGGGTAATGCCTTTGGCTGGCTGTTACCCGCGGGAAGTCTCGGCGCGGCGGTGACGCTGTTGATCATTATGATCGCCGCCGGACGCGGTGGATTTTCCCCACACCGCATGTTACTGGCGGGGATGGCGTTAAGCACCGCGTTCACCATGCTTTTGATGATGTTGCAGGCGAGCGGTGACCCGCGAATGGCGCAAGTGCTGACCTGGATTTCTGGTTCGACCTACAACGCGACCGATGCGCAGGTCTGGCGCACCGGAATTGTGATGGTGATTTTGCTGGCGATTACCCCGCTGTGCCGCCGCTGGCTGACCATTTTACCGCTGGGGGGTGATACCGCGCGGGCCGTGGGGATGGCGCTAACGCCGACGCGAATTGCACTGCTGATGCTAGCGGCTTGCCTGACGGCGACCGCGACAATGACCATTGGGCCGTTGAGTTTTGTCGGTTTAATGGCACCGCATATTGCGCGGATGATGGGCTTTCGACGGACGATGCCGCATATTGTGATTTCGGCGTTGGTGGGTGGGTTGCTGCTGGTGTTCGCTGACTGGTGTGGGCGGATGGCACTGTTTCCGTTCCAGATCCCGGCGGGGCTGCTGTCGACCTTTATCGGCGCGCCATACTTTATCTATTTGTTGAGAAAGCAGAGCCGTTAATTTGCCCATATAACGGCGCTGAACTGTAGGTCAGATAAGGTGCCGCATTCGACAAACAATGCCCGATGCGACGCTGACGCGTCTTATCGGGCCTACAAACGAAGGCGTTCACGCCGCATCCGGCAAACAATGTTGGATCACAACTTCGCAAACACCCGACGTGCAGCATCGATGGTGTTATTGATATCTTCCATGCTGTGCGCCACGGACATAAAGCCCGCTTCAAACGCTGACGGTGCCAGGTAAACACCTTCGTCCAGCATCATATGGAAGAAACGCTTAAAGCGTTCCACGTCACAGGACATCACATCCTGGTAGCATGTTACGGACTCGGCGTCGGTAAAGAAAATACCGAACATGCCGCCAACGTGGTTAACGACCAGCGGAATTCCCGCTTCTTCCGCCGCTTCCAGCAGACCTTCTGCCAGACGTGTTGTCAGCTCATCCAGTGTCTCGTGAACGCCCGGCTGCGCGACTTCATTCAGACAGGCGAAACCGGCGGCCATCGCAATCGGGTTACCGGAAAGCGTACCCGCCTGATACACCGGGCCAGTCGGAGCCAGCGCATCCATCACATCACGACGACCGCCGAAGGCACCTACCGGCATTCCGCCGCCGATGATTTTGCCCAGACAGGTGAGATCTGGCACCACGCCGTAATAATCCTGTGCGCCAGCTAGCGCCACGCGGAAGCCAGTCATTACTTCATCGATGATCAGCAACGCGCCAAATTCGTCGCACAGCGCGCGCAGACCTGGCAGGAACTCTGGCAGCGGTGGAACACAGTTCATATTGCCTGCCACCGGCTCGACGATAATACAGGCAATCTCTTGCGGGTACTGTTCGAACGCGGCGCGTACAGAGGCCAGATCGTTATAAGTACAAGTTAAGGTATGTTTAGCGAAATCCGCCGGAACGCCCGGTGAGTTTGGCTGCCCTAAAGTGAGCGCGCCAGAACCGGCTTTCACCAGCAGGCAGTCAGCGTGACCGTGGTAGCAACCTTCGAATTTAATGATCTTGTCACGGCCAGTAAAACCACGGGCCAGGCGGATGGCGCTCATTGTCGCTTCGGTGCCGGAGTTCACCATGCGCACCATATCCATCGTCGGCACCAGTTCGGTCACCAGTTGCGCCATTTTCACTTCCATTTCGGTCGGCGCACCAAAGCTCAGACCGCGCTCGGCGGCTTCAATCACTGCGTTACGGATCGCCGGATGATTATGGCCCAGCACCATCGGCCCCCAGGAACCGACATAATCGATATACGCTTTGCCATCAACATCATACAGATAAGCGCCGTCCGCTTTTTCGATAAACAGTGGAGTGCCGCCCACGCCAGTAAAGGCGCGAACAGGAGAGTTCACACCGCCAGGGATCAGCTCGCGCGCTGCGCTGTAAAGATTTTCAGACTTACTCATGGAGGGTTCCTGATTCGTAGAAAAAGTGAATGGCTGCTATTCTAGGTTATTCATAACAAGTTAAATACTCGTCAACAAGTTGCTTTTACTGCTGCAACTTTGACTTCGTAGAGTATAAAAGTTTTGTGCATTTGAAACATTACGCTTTGCAAAGGATTTTCATTGAATGTGCGAGTAAAATGCCGTCATCTTATTTGTATGACCAATATGTGATCATTGGATGAAAACTGATACTCCCTCTTATGAAATACCGCAGGCTGCGCGTCTGCGACGCAGACAACTCATTCGCCAGCTTCTTGAGCGTGATAAAACGCCATTAGCTATTTTGTTTATGGCGGCGGTCGTCGGTACCCTTGTCGGGCTGGCAGCGGTTGCTTTTGACAAAGGTGTCGCCTGGTTGCAGAACCAACGAATGGGCGCGCTGGTACATACTGCCGATAATTACCCACTTCTGTTAACCGTTGCTTTTCTCTGTTCGGCAGCGCTGGCGATGTTCGGTTATTTCTTGGTGCGCAAATACGCGCCGGAAGCGGGTGGTTCGGGTATCCCGGAAATTGAAGGGGCGCTGGAAGATCAACGTCCCGTTCGCTGGTGGCGTGTATTGCCAGTGAAATTCTTTGGTGGTCTGGGGACGCTGGGCGGCGGTATGGTCCTGGGGCGCGAAGGGCCAACCGTGCAGATTGGCGGTAATATTGGCCGGATGGTGCTTGATATTTTCCGCATGAAAGGTGACGAAGCTCGCCATACGTTACTGGCAACCGGTGCGGCGGCGGGTCTGGCGGCGGCTTTTAATGCGCCGCTGGCGGGTATTCTTTTTATTATTGAAGAGATGCGTCCGCAGTTTCGCTATACGCTAATTTCGATTAAAGCGGTATTTATTGGCGTCATTATGTCGACCATTATGTACCGGGTATTTAACCACGAAGTTGCACTTATTGATGTCGGTAAACTTTCTGACGCCCCGCTCAATACGCTTTGGCTTTATCTGATCCTCGGTATTATTTTTGGTATCTTCGGCCCTATTTTTAATAAATGGGTGCTGGGGATGCAGGATTTGCTGCATCGCGTGCACGGCGGCAATATTACCAAATGGGTACTGATGGGCGGTGCGATTGGCGGTTTGTGTGGGCTGCTGGGTTTTGTCGCTCCTGAAACCTCAGGCGGTGGTTTTAACCTGATTCCTATCGCCACGGCGGGGAACTTCAGCATGGGAATGCTGGTATTTATCTTTGTCGCGCGGGTCATCACCACCTTACTCTGTTTCTCTTCCGGCGCGCCGGGCGGTATTTTTGCCCCGATGCTGGCGCTGGGTACCGTGCTGGGAACCGCGTTCGGAATGGTTGCCGTTGAACTGTTTCCGCAATATCACCTTGAAGCAGGCACCTTTGCTATTGCCGGAATGGGCGCGTTACTGGCGGCATCCATTCGTGCGCCGTTAACGGGGATCATTCTGGTATTAGAGATGACAGATAACTATCAGCTCATTTTGCCAATGATTATTACCGGTCTTGGCGCAACACTATTAGCACAATTTACCGGCGGAAAACCGCTATACTCGGCGATTCTTGCGCGCACGTTGGCAAAACAGGAAGCGGAACAACTGGCGCGAGCCAAGGCCGCACCAGCCAGCGAGAATACTTGAACGAAATACCAGGGTATTAGATAATGGCGATTATTATTGGGTTAGAATTTGCCCAATTGCCGATGTCGTTTGGAGCAAAATATGAGTGATGACGTAGCACTGCCGCTGGAGTTTACCGACGCAGCAGCCAACAAAGTTAAAAGCCTGATCGCTGACGAAGATAACCCGAATCTGAAATTACGCGTGTATATCACCGGTGGCGGTTGCAGCGGCTTCCAGTATGGTTTCACCTTTGATGATCAGGTGAACGAAGGCGATATGACCATCGAAAAACAGGGCGTTGGCCTGGTCGTTGACCCAATGAGCCTGCAATATCTGGTTGGTGGTTCCGTTGATTATACTGAAGGACTGGAAGGTTCGCGTTTCATCGTGACCAACCCGAACGCGAAAAGCACCTGTGGTTGCGGTTCTTCCTTCAGCATCTAATCTGCTGTTAATGTGCCGGATAAACTATCCGGCACATCTGCTCTCTTTAACGCCCATTCTCATCCAGCGCAAACGTCGGCAGTTTAAGATGCCAACGGATAGCTGCCAGTCGAATCAATAGCGTTACCACCATCCCCATCATACTGGCCGTTTCTAACGGGACGGAAAACGTATAATAAGCCGTAGCGTGGACAATACCGCCGATAATACAGGCTGTAGCGTAGATTTCTGTACGTAAAATCATGGGGATTTCGCGCGCCAGTACATCGCGAATGATCCCGCCGCCGACGCCCGTAATAACGCCCATACATACCGCAATCAATGGACCCGCATCCGCATTAAAGGCTTTGTTGACGCCAATGCCAACAAAGACTGCCAACCCAACAGCATCCAGCACCGGCAGCATCCATTTCGGCAAGCGTCTTGGCTGGCGTACCAGGACGATCGTCAGCATGCTGGTTACCATTGCAACGACCAGATCGGTGGGATCTTTCACCCAAAATACCGGACCGTGATCCAGCGCCATGTCGCGAATGGTTCCACCGCCTACCGCGGTAACCACGCCTAATACCAGGACGCCAAAAGGGTCCATACGCAATTTTCCGGCAAGTAAAACGCCGGAGATGGCAAATACCGCTGTGCCGACTATATCCAGCCAATAGACGAGCATTGTTCAATCCCCACTGAGCACCTGAAAAGGTCAGGCGCTAATCCACTTGTGAAAGCGCATTACAGAGTTGTTGTGCAGCGAGGATAATACGTGGGCTTGCACGTTCAAACCAGTCACTTGTGAGAGGAATAATGGGAATTTTGAGCTGTTCACCCCAGTATTGCTCGATTTTAGGAGTTTGGTCCGATCCGCCAGTGATGACAATTGCCTGTGGCGCGCGTGCTAATACCTGTTCGCGGCTAACCTGCGGCCAGGGAACATGGCTGTTTTTAAAGATGTTTTCTCCACCGCAAACTTCCAGTACCTGGTTCTGAATCGACTCTTTTCCGCTGGTGAACGGCGGATTAATGCCGAATTGTAAGAAAACACGTTTTTTAGGCTTATCGGCGAATTTAGCTTTGAGTTGCGCATACTGTTCCAGCAAGGTTTGCGCGGCTTTCTCGGCCTTGTCAGGTTGCGGGCTCCACGGGGCCAGTTGACGTAACGCATCGGCAATTTGTTCAATGCTTGTCGCATCGACCCACATCACTTTTATTCCCAGCGAAGCAAGCTGGTCAACTTGCCGCTCGGCGTTACCCCCGCGCCAGGCTATGACCAGATCGGGTTTTAGCGCCACAATACGTTCCAGATTCATCCCTTGCCAGGTGGAAACCTGCTCTATTTTTTGTGCTTCTGGCGGATAGTCGGAATAACTGCTGACCGCTACCGGCGTGATCCCGGCGGCAAATGCGAGTTCGGTGTTAGCGGGGGAAAGTGTGATGACACGCGGCGCGGCGTTGAGCCACAGTGGCGCAAGAAAAGACAGGGCGACCAGCGCCCTGAAGAGTGACTTAGCCATGAGCCAGTTTCTGCACCAGTGACTCAACCATCAGGCTGGACTGTTTGGCAGCAACGGCCAGGAACTCGTCGAAGCTAAGGTGAGACTGTTGATCGGCGACGTCAGAGATGGCGCGCACCACCACAAACGGGACGTTAAAATTGTGGCAAACGTGAGCGATAGCCGTCGCTTCCATTTCTACTGCAATGGCCTGCGGGAAATTGTGGCGGATTTTCGCCAGACCAACAGAGCCGTTGATGAAAGCGTCGCCGCTAACAATCAGGCCACGTACAGCGTTAAGATTCAGTTCGGCAATGCAGGACTCGGCGGCAGCGATCAGTTTATCGTCAGCTTTGAAGCCTGCAGGGCAGCCAGGCAGTTGACCGTATTCATAGCCAAACGCCGTGACATCCGCGTCGTGATAACGTGCTTCGTCCGAGACAACGATATCGCCCACTTTCAGCGTTGGCGCCAGGCCACCCGCGGAACCGGTGTTAATAATCACATCAGGCTTGCAGTGTTCCAGCAGCAGAGTTGCACCCAGCGCCGCTGCGACTTTACCAATGCCTGATTTCAGAAGCGCAACCTCGGTTCCGTTCAGTTGGCCGGTATAGATTTCGCAACCGCCCAGGCTGATAGTTTGACGGTTTTCGATTTTGTCACGCAGCAGCGTAACTTCTTCTTCCATTGCACCAATGATGCCGATTTTCATAGATTTACTCGCGATAAGCTCGATTTGAAGGCATAGTTTATCATGCGCTTGAGGGGAAGCGTATTTCTCACGCGGGAGAGGACATGGCACAGATTGATTTCCGAAATAAAATAAACTGGCATCGTCGTTATCGTTCACCGCAGGGCGTTAAAACTGAACATGAGATCCTGCGGATCTTCGAGAGCGATCGCGGGCGTATTATCAACTCCCCAGCGATTCGCCGTCTGCAACAAAAGACCCAGGTCTTCCCACTTGAGCGCAATGCTGCCGTGCGCACGCGTCTTACCCATTCTATGGAAGTTCAGCAGGTGGGGCGTTATATCGCTAAAGAGATTTTAAGCCGCCTGAAAGAGCTTAAATTGCTGGAGGCTTACGGTCTGGACGAGTTGACCGGGCCGTTTGAAAGCATTGTCGAAATGTCGTGTCTGATGCATGACATAGGAAATCCGCCGTTTGGTCATTTTGGCGAGGCAGCTATTAATGACTGGTTCCGTCAGCGTTTGTACCCGGCGGATGCCGAAAGCCAGCCATTAACCGACGATCGCTGTAGCGTGGCGGCGTTGCGATTGAGGGAAGGGGAGGAGTCACTTAACGACCTGCGGCGAAAAATTCGTCAGGACTTATGTCATTTTGAAGGTAACGCACAGGGTATTCGTCTGGTGCATACATTGATGCGGATGAATCTTACCTGGGCTCAGGTCGGCGGTATTTTAAAATATACCCGTCCGGCGTGGTGGCGCGGCGAAACGCCCGAGACTCACGATTATTTAATGAAAAAGCCGGGCTACTACCTTTCTGAAGAATTCTATATTGCGCGTTTACGTAAAGAACTTAATTTAGCACTTTACAGTCGCTTCCCATTAACGTGGATTATGGAAGCTGCCGACGATATATCTTATTGTGTGGCTGACCTTGAAGATGCGGTAGAAAAAAGAATATTTACCGTTGAACAGCTTTATCATCATCTGCATGAAGCGTGGGGCCAGCATGAGAACGGTTCTCTGTTTGCGCAGGTGGTAGAAAATGCCTGGGAAAAGTCGCGCTCAAATAGCTTAAGTCGTAGCACGGAAGATCAGTTTTTTATGTATTTACGCGTAAATACCTTAAATAAACTGGTGCCGTATGCGGCACAACGATTTATTGATAACTTACCTGCAATTTTTGCCGGAACCTTTAATCATGCACTGTTAGAGGATGCCAGCGAATGTAGCCAGTTGCTGAAGTTATATAAAAATGTCGCTGTAAAACATGTGTTTAGCCATCCAGATGTCGAGCAGCTTGAATTGCAGGGCTACCGGGTGATTAGCGGTTTATTAGAGATATATCGACCGTTGTTAAACATGTCGTTATCAGACTTTACCGAACTTGTTGAAAAAGAACGTGTGAAACGTTTCCCTATTGAAACGCGTTTATTCCATAAGCTCTCAACGCGTCATCGGTTGGCCTATGTTGAGGCTGTCAGTAAATTATCGTCAGATTCACCTGAGTTTCCGCTATGGGAATATTATTACCGCTGCCGGCTGTTACAGGATTATATCAGCGGTATGACAGACCTTTATGCGTGGGATGAATACCGCCGTCTGATGGCCGTAGAACAATAACCAGGCTTTTGTAAAGACGGACAATAAATTTTTACTTTTTGCAGAAACTTTAGTTCGGAACTTCGCGCTATAAAACGAATCTGAAGAACACAGCAATTTTGCGTTATCTGTTAATCGAGACTGAAATACATGAAAAAAACCACATTAGCACTGAGTGCACTGGCTCTGAGTTTAGGTTTGGCGTTATCTCCGCTCTCTGCAACGGCGGCTGAGACTTCTTCAGCAACGACAGCCCAGCAGATGCCAAGCCTTGCACCGATGCTCGAAAAGGTGATGCCTTCAGTGGTCAGCATTAACGTAGAAGGTAGCACAACCGTTAATACGCCGCGTATGCCGCGTAATTTCCAGCAGTTCTTCGGTGATGATTCCCCGTTCTGCCAGGAAGGTTCTCCGTTCCAGAGCTCCCCGTTCTGTCAGGGTGGTGGACAAGGTGGTAACGGCGGTGGCCAGCAACAAAAATTCATGGCGCTGGGGTCTGGCGTCATCATTGATGCCGATAAAGGCTATGTCGTGACTAACAACCACGTTGTCGATAATGCGACGGTCATTAAAGTTCAACTGAGCGATGGCCGTAAGTTCGACGCGAAGATGGTCGGCAAAGATCCGCGCTCTGATATCGCGCTGATCCAGATCCAGAACCCGAAAAACCTGACCGCGATTAAGATGGCGGATTCCGATGCGTTGCGCGTGGGTGATTACACCGTCGCTATCGGTAACCCGTTTGGTCTGGGCGAGACGGTAACTTCCGGTATCGTCTCTGCACTGGGGCGTAGCGGTCTGAACGCCGAAAACTACGAAAACTTCATCCAGACGGACGCAGCAATCAACCGGGGTAACTCCGGTGGTGCGCTGGTTAACCTGAACGGTGAACTGATCGGTATCAACACCGCGATCCTTGCACCGGATGGCGGTAACATCGGTATCGGTTTTGCTATCCCGAGCAACATGGTGAAAAACCTGACCTCGCAGATGGTGGAATACGGCCAGGTGAAACGCGGTGAGTTGGGCATTATGGGGACCGAGCTGAACTCTGAGCTGGCGAAAGCAATGAAAGTTGACGCTCAGCGTGGCGCTTTCGTAAGCCAGGTTCTGCCGAACTCTTCTGCTGCAAAAGCGGGTATTAAAGCGGGTGATGTGATCACCTCACTGAACGGTAAGCCGATCAGCAGCTTTGCCGCGCTGCGTGCTCAGGTGGGTACTATGCCGGTGGGCAGCAAACTGACCCTGGGCTTGCTGCGCGATGGTAAGCAGGTCAACGTGAATCTGGAACTGCAGCAGAGCAGCCAGAATCAGGTTGATTCCAGCTCTATCTTCAACGGCATTGAAGGCGCTGAAATGAGCAACAAAGGCAAAGATCAGGGCGTGGTCGTGAACAACGTGAAAACCGGTACTCCGGCTGCGCAGATTGGCCTGAAAAAAGGTGATGTGATTATTGGCGCGAACCAGCAGACAGTGAAAAACATCGCTGAACTGCGTAAAGTTCTCGACAGCAAGCCGTCAGTGCTGGCGCTGAACATTCAGCGCGGCGATAGCACCATCTACCTGTTAATGCAGTAATCTCCCTCAACCCCTTCCTGCAAACGGGAAGGGGTTCTCTTTTCAATTTGTGACCCCCTCCACAACTCCATATTTCTCTGTCGTCCTTTGTGCATTTGCACAATGCTGTGCGTTGCGTACTTCCTTATGCTAAACCGTGCATAACGGAGGGCTTATGGCTGGCTGGCATCTTGATACCAAAATGGCGCAGGATATCGTGGCGCGTACCATGCGCATCATCGATACCAATATCAACGTAATGGATGCTCGCGGGCGAATTATCGGCAGCGGCGATCGTGAGCGTATTGGTGAATTGCACGAAGGTGCATTACTGGTACTGTCGCAAGGGCGGGTGGTCGATATCGATGATGCGGTAGCGCGCCATCTGCACGGTGTACGTCAGGGGATTAACCTGCCGTTACGGCTGGAAGGCGAGATTGTCGGCGTTATCGGCCTGACCGGTGAACCGGAGCATTTGCGCAAATATGGTGAACTGGTCTGTATGACGGCGGAGATGATGCTGGAACAGTCGCGGTTGATGCACCTGCTGGCGCAGGATAGCCGACTGCGTGAAGAGTTAGTCATGCATCTGATTCAGGCTGAAGAAAATACGCCAGCGTTAACCGAATGGGCGCAACGACTGGGTATCGATCTCAATCAACCCCGCGTGGTGGCCATTGTCGAGGTCGATAGCGGCCAGCTTGGCGTGGACAGCGCGATGGCGGAACTACAGCAACTGCAAAATGCACTCACCACGCCGGAACGCAACAATCTGGTGGCGATAGTCTCGCTAACCGAAATGGTGGTGCTGAAACCGGCATTGAATACGTTTGGGCGCTGGGATGCTGAGGACCATCGTAAGCGAGTAGAGCAACTTATTACTCGTATGAAGGAGTACGGTCAGTTGCGTTTTCGCGTGTCACTGGGCAATTATTTTACCGGCGCTGGCAGTATTGCGCGTTCTTATCGTACGGCGAAAACAACGATGGTAGTGGGTAAACAGCGGATGCCAGAAAGTCGCTGCTATTTTTATCAGGATCTGATGCTGCCAGTATTACTCGACAGTTTACGTGGCGACTGGCAAGCCAACGAACTGGCGCGTCCTCTGGCACGGCTAAAAGCGATGGATAATAATGGCTTGCTGCGGCGGACGCTGGCAGCGTGGTTTCGCCATAATGTGCAGCCGCTGGCAACGTCAAAGGCGCTGTTTATCCATCGCAATACTCTGGAGTATAGGCTTAATCGTATATCGGAACTGACCGGGCTGGATTTGGGCAATTTTGATGACAGGTTGCTGCTGTATGTTGCGTTGCAACTGGATGAAAAGCGGTAGGTTACGCGTTAAGGTCGAGGCGGCGCTGGCTTGTTCCCCTCACCCCGAAGGGAAGAGGGGATTGCCCGAGCTAACTGTCTGTTCGGGATTATTTACGCGTCAGTTTTTCCAGATCGGCTTCAATCTCGCTGATCTTATTGGTTACTACTGACTCCAGGTGACGTAAGTCGTCGAGGATCTTACGTTTAAGATCAACTTCGCTGCGGTCACGCTGGCAGATTTGATCAAGCTCATCAATGATATAACGCAGATTCGGGCTGATCTCCTGCACTTCTTTATAACCCTGACCCACACCATCGGCGACGACCGTTTTGCGCTGGCGCGGATATTTAAACTTCACGCTCTTAGCGAAAAACTCGCCTTTGTCTTTCTGAAAATAGATTTTCAGAATATCGTTGTTGGCTTCCTGCCGGAGGCTGTAACGATCAATTTCTTCAGGATTGGTAATACCCAGACTTTTCAGATTGTCGTACATAGCGTTACCTCAAAATGAGTCAGTAAATTGTGCTTATCTTAGCATTTGGCCTGGCCCGCCCGGCTCGACTGTGATCGCAGAAAGCCTTTTTCTTCCAGACTTCTATCATGGCGTAAAATTAAAAAAATTACCTGCTTTATTCTGGCGATATCATTCATGTTCTACTCCAGTTCCAGCATTGTCACTTCCGGACGGCAGTTCAGACGCAAGCCATACAAACTTCCCACACCTCGAGTCGTGTAGATGTGTCGTTCGCCAAAAGCGTTTAACCCTGCGACATAGCGTTTATCTTTAACTGGCGCAAAAGGTTCGCCAACTAATGGCACGTGTAACTGACCGCCGTGAGTGTGACCACAAAGCATCAGATCCCACTTTTCATTACGCATGACTTCTTTGCTGTCGGGATTATGCGCCAACACCAGTCGTGGCAGATTGGCTTCGCTGGCGGGAGGCGGTTTGCATTGTCCGGCCCATAAATCACCAGTGCCTACCAGTTCGAATTGCCTGTTCGGCGTGGCGATCACGGTTGCCTGGTTAACCAACACCGTGATGCCCGCCGATTGCAACGCCTCGCCAATTAAGCGATTTTTCTCTGTACCAACAGGGCGATCGTGGTTGCCGAAGCAGGCAAACGTCGGCGCACATTCGGCAAGGGGGGAGAGTACGTCAGCAAACGCCGGAAAATTCAGCGGCATATCAAATAATACGTAATCGCCGCCCAGCAATATCAAATCGGGCTTTTGTGCTACGCCAAGAGCAATCGCGTCAGAAATCAGGCTTAGAGGAACAAAACGAGAGTAATGGAGATCTGCCAGAAAAAGGATTTTGAAAGGTGGAACGTTGTCTTTAAAAAAGGCGAGGCGGTGACGGATTAATTCAAGCCAGCCAGGTTCCCAGTAATGCATATAACCGAAACCTGAGCCCGCGGCTAACGTCGCGGCGGCAGCCTGCAAAAATCGTCGGCGTGAAATCATCGCTCATCCCTGCAAAAAAATCGGGCAGCGTCGTGCTGCCCGTGTGCATACTTTTAGTCGATGGTACGCAGCAGTTCGTTAATACCAACTTTACCGCGAGTTTTCGCGTCAACTTTCTTAACGATAACCGCACAGTAGAGGCTGTATTTGCCATCTTTCGACGGCAGGTTGCCGGATACCACCACAGAACCTGCCGGTACGCGACCGTAATGGATTTCGCCGGTTTCACGGTCGTAAATACGGGTGCTCTGACCGATGTATACGCCCATGGAAATGACGGAACCTTCTTCGACAATCACGCCCTCAACGACTTCAGAACGTGCGCCGATGAAGCAGTTATCTTCAATAATGGTCGGGTTAGCCTGCAACGGCTCCAGTACACCGCCGATGCCTACACCGCCAGACAGGTGGACGTTTTTACCAATCTGCGCACAGGAACCGACAGTGGCCCAGGTATCAACCATCGTACCTTCATCAACGTATGCGCCGATGTTGACGTAAGATGGCATCAGCACGGTATTACGGGCGATAAATGCGCCCTGACGCACTGCCGCTGGTGGCACTACGCGGAAGCCTTCTTTCTGGAAACGCGCTTCATCGTAGTTAGCGAATTTCATCGGCACTTTATCGAAGTAGCGGCTTTCTGCCCCTTCGATCACCTGATTATCATTAATACGGAAAGAGAGCAGCACCGCTTTTTTCAACCACTGATGCGTCACCCACTGACCGTCAATTTTTTCCGCTACACGCAGTGCGCCGGAATCCAGCAGGGCGATCACCTGATTTACCGCTTCGCGGGTAACGGTGTCTGCATTGGCTGGCGTGATCTCGGCACGGCGTTCAAAAGCGGTTTCAATAATGTTCTGTAACTGCTGCATTGTTAAACTCTTTTCATATCAGTAAACACATCACCCTTTATCGTTTGGATTGAGGGCCTCTGTCAACCGCTGATGCACTTCCTGCTGCAACTCGTTATTAAGTGCGCGCCGATCAGCGGTGGCGATTATGAATAAATCTTCTACTCGCTCGCCAATGGTTGTAATTCGAGCGCCATGAAGCGAAATTCCCAGATCGGCAAAAATTTTCCCAACTCGGGCCAGTAGTCCAGGTTGGTCGAGAGCGATAAGCTCAAGGAATGATTTTCGGTCGGTATGGGTAGGCAAAAACGTCACTTCGGTTTCAACAGTAAAGTGACGTAGTTTTGCCGGTTGACGACGCGGCTGTGGTGGCTGCCAGCTACTTTGCGTCAGTACCTGCTCAAGTCCAAAACGAATGACTTCATGGCGATCAGCGGACAGCGGGCTGCCATCCGGTTCCAGTACGATGAAGGTATCCATTGCCATACCGTCGCGAGTGGTGAAAATTTGTGCGTCGTGAACGCTTAAATTGCGGCGGTCTAATTCGGCACAGACGGCAGCAAACAGATAGGGGCGGTCCGGACTCCAGATAAATATCTCCGTTCCGCCGCGTGTGGCTTGCGGACTAAGCAATACCAGCGGCTTGCTTAAATCATGCTGCAATAAATGGCGCGCATGCCAGGCCAGTTGATTTGGGCTATGGCGGACAAAATAGTTGGCGCGACAACGTGACCAAATCTGGTGTAACGCCTCTTCGTCGATGTTATCCATACGCAGCAGCGCCAGCGCCTGAAACTGATGATGGCGAACTCGTTCGCGCATATCCGGCGTGTTTTGCATCCCGCGTCGTAGCTGTTTTTCGGTGGCGAAATAGAGTTCGCGCAGCAGGCTTTGCTTCCAGCTATTCCACAGCGTTTCGTTGGTGGCGCAAATATCGGCCACTGTCAGGCATACCAGATAGCGCAGCCGGGTTTCCGTTTGCACTTCTTCGGCAAACTGCTTGATGACTTCCGGGTCCTGAATATCGCGGCGTTGGGCGGTGACCGACATCAGCAAGTGCTGGCGAACCAGCCAGGCTACCAGTTGCGTTTCGCGCGAGTTCAGCCCGTGGAGCTCGGCAAAATGCACTACGTCTTGTGCGCCGAGTATAGAGTGGTCGCCGCCGCGCCCTTTGGCGATATCGTGAAACAGTGCGGCGATAAAGATAAGCTCAGGTGACGGCAATCGCGGCCAGACATCCACACACAACGGATGGCGCTGGCGCGTTTCTTCACTGGCAAAACTCTCCAGTTTCAACATCACGCGAATAGTATGTTCATCCACCGTGTAGGCGTGGAACAGGTCAAACTGCATCTGCCCGACGATATGCGACCATTGCGGCATATAGGCACCGAGCACGCTATGGCGATGCATCGGTAACAGTCCACGACGCACCGAACCAGGGTGACGCAGAATGCTCAAAAATAGCTTTCGCGCTTGCGGAATATTGCACAGCGGTTGTTGCAGATGGCGACGGGCATGACGTAACTGGCGCAGTGTGGTGGAGTAAATGCCGGTGATCGCACTGTTGCGCACCATCGTATAGAACATGCGTAATATCGCTTCTGGTTGGCGCATAAACAGCGTTTCATCGCGCAGATCGATAAGCGTGCCGCGTAGCTGAAATTCATCGTCTATTGGACGTGGTTTTTCGTCGGCAGGGAGGGCGAGGATAGCCTCGTCGAACAGTTGCAATAGCATATGGTTAAGTTCGCTAACGCGGCGCGTAACGCGAAAATAATCCTTCATCATCTGTTCGACAGGCTCGTTACCTTCGCCACCGTAATTCAGACGCTGGGCAACGCTAAGCTGGCGATCAAATAACTGGCGATTATCGTAACGGTTGACCACCAAATGCAGGGCGAAGCGAATTCGCCAGAGAATATGCAAACACTCATTTAGCTCTGCACGTTCCGCAGACGTTAAGAAGCCAAATCCGACCATTTCATCGAGTGATGTTGCGCCAAAATGACGGCGGGCCACCCATTGCAGAGTGTGGATATCGCGCAAGCCGCCGGGGCTACTTTTGATATCTGGTTCAAGATTGTAGCTGGTGCCGTGATAACGCTGGTGGCGCTGGTTTTGTTCTTCAACTTTCGCCGCGTAAAACTTATCGGACGGCCAGAATCCTTCGCTGAAAATATGCTTTTGCAGTTCGAGAAATAGCGCTACATCGCCAATTAACAAGCGGGATTCGATCAGGTTGGTTGCGACGGTTAAATCTGATAATCCTTCCAGTAAGCACTCTTCAAGCGTGCGCACGCTATGACCGACTTCCAGCTTCACATCCCAGAGCAGCGTTAACAGCTCGCCCACTTTTTGTGCCTGATCGTCCGGAAGTTTTTTACGGCTTAAGATCAGTAAATCGACGTCTGAAAGCGGATGCAGCTCGCCACGACCATAGCCACCGACGGCGACCAGCGCCAGATCGGCGATCTGGCTGAATCCTGCTTCAATCCATAACCGTTGCAAGAGCTGGTCGATAAATTCAGTGCGGGCTTCAATCAATTGTTCAGCGGAGATCCCACTATCAAAGGCATCACCCAGCCAACGCTGGAAAATATCAATATGGGCTTTTATCCCACAGACAGTTAATTCATCACGGGGCCAGGCGCATGGATTTTGCGGTTGACCGGGCAGGGTGGGGAGAGCGGTATTTGCGTACTGTTCTGGAAGGGTATTCATCGTGCGCCACCCATAAGATTACATTATCACATTAAAAAAGCCGGCATTCGCCGGCTTCAGATTGTTGACAAAGTGCGCTTTGTTCATGCCGGATGCGGCGAGAACGCCTTATCCAGCCTACAACTCCTTGCAAATGGAGAAGGTAGGACGCATCAGGCATTTTTGCGTTTGTCTTCCTCTTATTCGTCGTGCGAGATTATCGCCGGGATGGTGTCATCCTTGCGTAACGTCAGAATTTCGCAGCCGTTATCAGTCACCACAATAGTATGCTCGTATTGTGCAGACAAGCTGCGATCTTTGGTTTTTACCGTCCAGCCATCTTTCATGGTGCGGATCTCTTTTTTACCCGCGTTGACCATTGGCTCGATAGTGAATGTCATCCCTGGTTTCAGCACGACGTTGGTTTCAGGGGAGTCATAGTGCAGCACCTGCGGTTCTTCATGGAAGCCGCGACCAATACCGTGCCCGCAATATTCACGAACGACAGAGAAGCCTTCTGCTTCGACAAATTTCTGAATCGCTGCACCGATTTCGCGCAGATTGATGCCTGGTTTCACCATACGCAGCGCCAGGTACAGGCTCTCTTGTGTGATGCGGCACAGGCGTTCGCCCATGATGGTTGGCTTACCGACGATAAACATTTTCGAGGTATCGCCGTGGAAACCATCCTTAATAACGGTGACATCGATGTTAACGATGTCGCCATCTTTCAGCAGCTTGGCATCGTCCGGAATACCGTGGCACACCACTTCATTAATAGAGATGCAAACAGATTTCGGATAACCATGATAGCCGAGGCAGGCAGAAACCGCGTGTTGTTCATTAACAATGTAATCATTACAGATGCGATCCAGCTCGCCGGTGCTGACGCCCGGTTTAACATACGGTTCGATCATCTCCAGCACTTCGGCAGCCAGGCGGCCAGCGACGCGCATTTTTTCGATATCTTCAGGGGTCTTGATTGAGATAGCCATTAATTCTGTCCATCAGCGTCGGTGATACCGACAATATATATGTAAGTGCTGTCAATGGTATCACACCCGGGCAAATTGAGAATCATTCTGAATTTCGCCAAACGTGCCACTGAACGTTTTCTATAATAGAAAATTCATCGTCTGGTGCTGTACACAGCGCCAACAATTATTGGTGTCCGCAACGTATTTGTGGTATAAAGCGCGCCGGACTTCCGATCCATTTCGTATACACAGACTGGACGGAAGCGACAATCTCACTTTGTGTAACAACACACACGTATCGGCACATATTCCGGGGTGCCCTTTGGGGTCGGTAATATGGGATACGTGGAGGCATAACCCCAACTTTTATATAGAGGTTTTAATCATGGCAACTGTTTCCATGCGCGACATGCTCAAGGCTGGTGTTCACTTCGGTCACCAGACCCGTTACTGGAACCCGAAAATGAAGCCGTTCATCTTCGGTGCGCGTAACAAAGTTCACATCATCAACCTTGAGAAAACTGTACCGATGTTCAACGAAGCTCTGGCTGAACTGAACAAGATTGCTTCTCGCAAAGGTAAAATCCTTTTCGTTGGTACTAAACGCGCTGCAAGCGAAGCGGTGAAAGACGCTGCTCTGAGCTGCGACCAGTTCTTCGTGAACCATCGCTGGCTGGGCGGTATGCTGACTAACTGGAAAACCGTTCGTCAGTCCATCAAACGTCTGAAAGACCTGGAAACTCAGTCTCAGGACGGTACTTTCGAAAAGCTGACCAAGAAAGAAGCGCTGATGCGCACTCGTGAGCTGGAGAAACTGGAAAACAGCCTGGGCGGTATCAAAGACATGGGCGGTCTGCCGGACGCTCTGTTTGTAATCGATGCTGACCACGAACACATTGCTATCAAAGAGGCAAACAACCTGGGTATTCCGGTATTTGCTATCGTTGATACCAACTCTGATCCGGACGGAGTTGACTTCGTTATCCCGGGTAACGACGACGCAATCCGTGCTGTGACCCTGTACCTGGGCGCTGTTGCTGCAACCGTACGTGAAGGCCGTTCTCAGGATCTGGCTTCCCAGGCGGAAGAAAGCTTCGTAGAAGCTGAGTAATAAGGCTTGATAACTCCCCCAAAATAGTTCGAGTTGCAGAAAGGCGGCAAGCTCGAGAATTCCCGGGAGCTTACATCAGTAAGTGACCGGGATGAGCGAGCGAAGACAACGCATCTACGGCGCGAAATATGAAGGGGGGAGAGCCCTTATAGACCAGGTAGTACACGTTTGGTTAGGGGGCCTGCATATGGCCCCCTTTTTCACTTTTATATCTGTGCGGTTTAACGCCGGGCAGATCACATCTCCGAGGATTTTAGAATGGCTGAAATTACCGCATCCCTGGTAAAAGAGCTGCGTGAGCGTACTGGCGCAGGCATGATGGATTGCAAAAAAGCACTGACTGAAGCTAACGGCGACATCGAGCTGGCAATCGAAAACATGCGTAAGTCCGGTGCTATTAAAGCAGCGAAAAAAGCAGGCAACGTTGCTGCTGACGGCGTGATCAAAACCAAAATCGACGGCAACTACGGCATCATTCTGGAAGTTAACTGCCAGACTGACTTCGTAGCGAAAGACGCTGGTTTCCAGGCGTTCGCAGACAAAGTTCTGGACGCAGCTGTAGCTGGCAAAATCACTGACGTTGAAGTTCTGAAAGCACAGTTCGAAGAAGAACGTGTTGCGCTGGTAGCGAAAATTGGTGAAAACATCAACATTCGCCGCGTTGCTGCGCTGGAAGGCGATGTTCTGGGTTCTTATCAGCACGGTGCGCGTATTGGCGTTCTGGTTGCTGCTAAAGGCGCTGACGAAGAGCTGGTTAAACACATCGCTATGCACGTTGCTGCAAGCAAACCAGAATTCATCAAACCAGAAGACGTATCCGCTGAAGTGGTAGAGAAAGAATACCAGGTACAGCTGGACATCGCGATGCAGTCTGGTAAGCCGAAAGAAATCGCAGAGAAAATGGTTGAAGGCCGCATGAAGAAATTCACCGGCGAAGTTTCTCTGACCGGTCAGCCGTTCGTTATGGAACCGGCAAAAACTGTTGGTCAGCTGCTGAAAGAGCATAACGCTGAAGTGACTGGCTTCATCCGCTTCGAAGTAGGTGAAGGCATCGAGAAAGTTGAGACTGACTTTGCAGCAGAAGTTGCTGCGATGTCCAAGCAGTCTTAATTATCGAAAAGGAGCCGCCTGAGGGCGGCTTCTTTTTGCGCCCATCTTGTAAATTCAGCTAACCCTTATGGGGCTGCGCTGAAAAGCGACGTACAATGTCGCTAGTATTAATTCATTTCAATCGTTGACAGTCTCAGGAAAGAAACATGGCTACCAATGCAAAACCCGTCTATAAACGCATTCTGCTTAAGTTGAGTGGCGAAGCTCTGCAGGGCACGGAAGGCTTCGGTATTGATGCAAGCATACTGGATCGCATGGCTCAGGAAATCAAAGAGCTGGTTGAACTGGGTATTCAGGTTGGTGTGGTGATTGGTGGGGGTAACCTGTTCCGTGGCGCTGGTCTGGCGAAAGCGGGTATGAACCGCGTTGTGGGCGACCACATGGGGATGCTGGCTACCGTAATGAACGGCCTGGCAATGCGTGATGCACTGCACCGCGCCTATGTGAACGCTCGTCTGATGTCCGCTATTCCGTTGAATGGCGTGTGCGACAGTTACAGCTGGGCAGAAGCAATCAGCCTGTTGCGTAACAACCGTGTGGTGATCCTCTCCGCCGGTACGGGTAATCCATTCTTCACCACTGACTCCGCAGCTTGCCTGCGCGGTATCGAAATTGAAGCCGATGTGGTGCTGAAAGCGACCAAAGTTGATGGTGTGTTTACCGCTGATCCAGCGAAAGATCCAACTGCAACTATGTATGAGCAGCTGACTTACAGCGAAGTGCTGGAAAAAGAGCTGAAAGTCATGGACCTGGCGGCCTTTACGCTGGCTCGTGACCACAAATTACCGATTCGTGTTTTCAACATGAACAAACCGGGTGCACTGCGCCGTGTGGTAATGGGTGAAAAAGAAGGAACATTAATCACGGAATAATTCCCGTGATGGATAAATAAGGGTAAGATTCCGCATAAGTATCGCGGGGGCGTAAGTCTGGTTATAAGGCGTTATTGTTGCAGGCAGTCTGGTCACGGCCAGCGCGCAGCAACCGGAGCGTACATAAGTACGTGAGGATGGCGAGCACTGCCCGGGGCCAAAATGGCAAATAAAATAGCCTAATAATCCAGACAATTACCCGTAATATGTTTAATCAGGGCTATACTTAGCACACTTCCACTGTGTGTGACTGTCTGGTCTGACTGAGACAAGTTTTCAAGGATTCGTAACGTGATTAGCGATATCAGAAAAGATGCTGAAGTACGCATGGACAAATGCGTTGAAGCGTTCAAAACCCAAATCAGCAAAATACGCACGGGTCGTGCTTCTCCCAGCCTGCTGGATGGCATTGTCGTGGAATATTACGGCACGCCAACGCCGCTGCGTCAGCTGGCAAGCGTAACGGTAGAAGATTCCCGTACTCTGAAAATCAACGTGTTTGACCGTTCAATGTCTCCGGCCGTTGAAAAAGCGATTATGGCGTCCGATCTCGGCCTGAACCCGAACTCTGCGGGTAGCGACATTCGTGTTCCGCTGCCGCCGCTGACGGAAGAGCGTCGTAAAGATCTGACCAAAATCGTTCGTGGCGAAGCTGAACAGGCGCGTGTTGCAGTACGTAACGTGCGTCGTGATGCGAACGACAAAGTGAAAGCACTGTTGAAAGAAAAAGAGATCAGCGAAGACGACGATCGCCGTTCTCAGGACGATGTACAGAAACTGACTGATGCTGCAATCAAGAAAATTGAAGCGGCGCTGGCAGACAAAGAAGCAGAACTGATGCAGTTCTGATTTCTTGAACGACAAAAAACGCCGCTCAGTAGATCCTTGCGGATCGGCTGGCGGCGTTTTGCTTTTTATTCTGTCTCAACTCTGGATGTTTCATGAAGCAACTCACCATTCTGGGCTCGACCGGCTCGATTGGTTGCAGCACGCTGGACGTGGTGCGCCATAATCCCGAACACTTCCGCGTAGTTGCGCTGGTGGCAGGCAAAAATGTCACTCGCATGGTAGAACAGTGCCTGGAGTTCTCTCCCCGCTATGCCGTTATGGACGATGAAGCGAGTGCGAAACTTCTTAAAACGATGCTACAGCAACAGGGTAGCCGCACCGAAGTCTTAAGCGGGCAACAAGCTGCCTGCGATATGGCGGCGCTTGAAGATGTTGATCAGGTGATGGCGGCGATTGTGGGCGCTGCTGGCCTGTTACCTACCCTTGCCGCGATCCGCGCCGGTAAAACCATCCTGCTGGCAAACAAAGAATCACTGGTCACCTGCGGACGTCTGTTTATGGACGCAGTAAAGCAGAGTAAAGCACAGTTATTACCGGTCGATAGCGAACACAACGCCATTTTTCAGAGTTTACCGCAACCTATTCAGCATAATCTGGGATACGCTGACCTTGAGCAAAATGGCGTGGTGTCCATTTTACTTACCGGGTCTGGTGGCCCTTTCCGTGAGACGCCCTTGCGCGATTTGGCAACAATGACGCCCGATCAAGCATGCCGTCATCCGAACTGGTCGATGGGACGTAAAATTTCTGTCGATTCGGCTACCATGATGAACAAAGGTCTGGAATACATTGAAGCTCGCTGGTTGTTTAACGCCAGCGCCAGCCAGATGGAAGTGCTGATTCACCCGCAGTCAGTGATTCACTCGATGGTGCGTTATCAGGACGGCAGCGTTCTGGCGCAACTGGGCGAACCCGACATGCGTACGCCAATTGCCCACACCATGGCATGGCCGAATCGCGTGAACTCTGGCGTGAAGCCGCTCGATTTTTGCAAACTAAGTGCGTTGACATTTGCCGCACCAGATTATGAGCGTTATCCATGCCTGAAACTGGCGATGAAGGCGTTCGAACAGGGCCAGGCAGCGACGACCGCATTGAATGCTGCAAACGAAATCACTGTTGCAGCCTTTCTTGCGCAACAAATCCGCTTTACGGATATCGCCGCGTTGAATTTATCCGTGCTGGAAAAAATGGATATGCGCGAACCACAATGTGTGGACGATGTGTTGTCTGTTGATGCCAATGCGCGTGAGGTCGCCAGAAAAGAGGTGATGCGTCTCGCAAGCTGAGGATAATCCGGCTACAGAGAGTCGTGCTATTTGTTAGCGTAGGGCTTCAGTGATATAGTCTGCGCCATCTGATCGTCAGTAGTTGGCTTTGTAAGGTCAGATATGCCGTGGTTTTACACGGCTTTTTTTTGTATAGGCTTCAGTATTCCTGAGTACCGTAAACCCTATCAGGGAATAAAAAACGCGTGATGTTGTCTGCTACTCAACCACTTAGCGAAAAATTGCCAGCACATGGCTGTCGCCATGTTGCGATCATTATGGACGGCAATGGTCGCTGGGCAAAAAAGCAAGGGAAGATTCGTGCCTTTGGGCATAAAGCCGGGGCAAAATCCGTCCGCCGTGCTGTCTCTTTTGCGGCCAACAACGGTATTGAGGCGTTAACGCTGTATGCCTTTAGTAGTGAAAACTGGAACCGACCAGCGCAGGAAGTCAGTGCGTTAATGGAACTGTTTGTGTGGGCGCTTGATAGCGAAGTAAAAAGCCTGCACCGACATAACGTGCGTCTGCGTATTATTGGCGATACCAGTCGCTTTAACTCGCGTTTGCAAGAACGTATTCGTAAATCTGAAGCGTTAACTGCCGGGAATACCGGTCTGACGCTAAATATTGCGGCGAACTACGGTGGACGTTGGGATATTGCCCAGGGAGTCAGGCAACTGGCTGAAAAGGTGCAGCAAGGAAACCTGCAACCGGATCAGATAGATGAAGAGATGCTTAACCAGCATGTCTGTATGCATGAACTGGCCCCTGTAGATTTAGTAATTAGGACTGGGGGGGAGCATCGCATTAGTAACTTTTTGCTTTGGCAAATTGCCTATGCCGAACTTTACTTTACAGATGTTCTTTGGCCCGATTTCGATGAACAAGACTTTGAAGGGGCGTTAAATGCCTTTGCTAATCGTGAGCGTCGTTTCGGCGGCACCGAGCCCGGTGATGAAACAGCCTGATGGGGGTCGCTTTTGCTGAAGTATCGCCTGATATCTGCTTTTGTTTTAATACCCGTAGTCATCGCGGCGCTGTTTTTGTTGCCGCCGGTGGGGTTCGCCATTGTTACGCTGGTAGTTTGTATGCTGGCGGCGTGGGAATGGGGACAGCTTAGCGGTTTTACCACTCGCTCGCAGCGGGTATGGCTGGCGGTGCTGTGCGGGTTATTGCTGGCGCTGATGCTTTTTCTATTGCCGGAATATCATCGGAATATTCATCAACCACTGGTTGAAGTCTCACTTTGGGCTTCGCTTGGTTGGTGGGGTGTTGCGTTATTATTGGTGCTATTTTACCCCGGTTCGGCGGCAATCTGGCGCAACTCTAAAACGTTACGCATTATTTTCGGTGTATTAACCATTGTGCCTTTCTTTTGGGGCATGCTGACGTTACGTGCTTGGCACTATGACGAGAATCATTACAGTGGCGCGATATGGCTGCTCTATGTCATGATCCTGGTCTGGGGAGCTGACTCAGGGGCATATATGTTTGGCAAATTATTTGGCAAACATAAGCTGGCGCCGAAGGTTTCTCCGGGTAAAACCTGGCAAGGTTTTATTGGCGGACTCGTGACCGCAGCAGTAATCTCATGGGGTTATGGTATGTGGGCGAATCTCGACGTCGCACCCGTCACCTTACTCATTTGCTCCATTGTCGCAGCGTTAGCTTCTGTGCTCGGCGACTTAACTGAGAGCATGTTTAAGCGCGAAGCAGGAATTAAGGACAGCGGTCATTTAATTCCAGGACACGGTGGTATTTTAGATCGTATTGATAGCCTGACGG
Organism: Escherichia sp. E1130; assembly: GCF_005781065.1. Taxonomy (NCBI): domain Bacteria; kingdom Pseudomonadati; phylum Pseudomonadota; class Gammaproteobacteria; order Enterobacterales; family Enterobacteriaceae; genus Escherichia; species Escherichia sp. E1130. The sequence goes on along the minus strand of NZ_VATL01000004.1, from coordinate 25,366 downwards.
CTGCGGTGCCGGTCTTTGCTTGCCTGTTGTTGCTGGTATTCAGGACGCTTTAACGGAAGGTATTATGCTGAGTTTTCTCTGGGATTTGGCTTCGTTCATTGTTGCACTGGGGGTGCTTATCACCGTGCATGAATTTGGTCATTTCTGGGTTGCCCGGCGCTGTGGTGTTCGCGTTGAGCGTTTCTCAATAGGTTTTGGTAAGGCGCTCTGGCGCCGCACTGACAAACTCGGCACCGAATATGTCATCGCCCTGATCCCCCTGGGCGGTTATGTCAAAATGCTGGATGAACGCGCAGAACCGGTTGTTCCGGAACTTCGCCACCATGCCTTCAACAATAAAACTGTTGGCCAGCGTGCAGCGATAATCGCCGCAGGTCCGGTTGCAAACTTCATTTTTGCTATCTTTGCTTACTGGCTGGTTTTTATCATTGGTGTTCCCGGCGTTCGTCCGGTTGTTGGTGAAATATCAGCCAACTCGATTGCCGCACAAGCACAAATTGTACCTGGCACGGAACTAAAAGCTGTAGATGGTATCGAAACGCCTGATTGGGATGCCGTGCGCTTACAACTGGTTGACAAAATCGGCGACGAAAGCACCACCCTTACGGTGGCACCTTTTGGCAGCGATCAACGACGAGATGTAAAGCTTGATTTGCGAAACTGGGCGTTTGAGCCTGATAAGGAAGATCCGGTATCTTCTTTGGGAATTCGCCCTCGTGGTCCGCAAATTGAACCTGTACTGGAAAATGTGTCACCAAACTCAGCGGCAAGTAAGGCGGGTTTGCAAGCAGGCGACAGGATCGTTAAAGTCGATGGTCAGCCATTAACGCAATGGCTGACGTTTGTGATGCTTGTCCGGGATAACCCGGATAAACCATTAGCGTTAGATATCGAAAGACAGGGGAGTCCCTTGTCTTTGACATTAATCCCGGAGAGCAAACCGGGTAAGGGTAAAGCGATTGGTTTTGCCGGCATTGAGCCGAAAGTCATTCCTTTGCCAGATGAGTATAAAGTTGTACGCCAGTATGGACCGTTCAACGCCATCGTTGAGGCCACGGACAAAACGTGGCAATTGATGAAGCTGACGGTCAGTATGCTGGGAAAATTGATCACCGGTGATGTGAAACTGAACAACCTCAGTGGGCCGATCTCTATCGCCAAGGGGGCTGGGATGACAGCGGAACTCGGGGTTGTTTATTACCTGCCGTTCCTTGCGCTTATTAGCGTGAACTTAGGGATAATTAACCTGTTTCCGTTGCCCGTACTTGACGGGGGGCATCTGCTGTTCCTTGCGATCGAAAAGATCAAGGGCGGACCGGTATCCGAGCGGGTTCAAGACTTTTGTTATCGCATTGGCTCGATTCTGCTGGTGCTGTTAATGGGGCTTGCACTTTTCAATGATTTCTCTCGGTTATGAGAGTTAGTTAGGAAGAACGCATAATAACGATGGCGATGAAAAAGTTGCTCATAGCGTCGCTGCTGTTTAGCAGCGCCACCGTATACGGTGCTGAAGGGTTCGTAGTGAAAGACATTCATTTCGAAGGCCTTCAGCGTGTCGCCGTTGGTGCGGCCCTCCTCAGTATGCCGGTGCGCACAGGCGACACGGTTAATGATGAAGATATCAGTAATACCATTCGCGCTCTGTTTGCTACCGGCAACTTTGAGGATGTTCGCGTCCTTCGTGATGGTGATACCCTTCTGGTTCAGGTAAAAGAACGTCCGACCATTGCCAGCATCACTTTCTCCGGTAACAAATCGGTGAAAGATGACATGCTGAAGCAAAACCTCGAGGCTTCTGGCGTGCGAGTGGGGGAATCCCTCGATCGCACCACCATTGCCGATATCGAGAAAGGTTTGGAAGACTTCTACTACAGCGTCGGTAAATACAGCGCCAGCGTAAAAGCTGTCGTGACCCCACTGCCGCGTAACCGTGTTGACCTAAAACTGGTGTTCCAGGAAGGTGTGTCAGCTGAAATCCAGCAAATCAACATTGTTGGTAACCATGCTTTCACCACCGACGAACTGATCTCTCATTTCCAGCTGCGTGACGAAGTGCCGTGGTGGAACGTGGTAGGCGATCGTAAATACCAGAAACAGAAACTGGCGGGCGACCTTGAAACCCTGCGCAGCTACTATCTGGATCGCGGTTATGCCCGTTTCAACATCGACTCTACTCAGGTCAGTCTGACTCCAGATAAAAAAGGTATCTACGTCACGGTAAACATCACCGAAGGCGATCAGTACAAACTCTCTGGCGTTGAAGTGAGCGGTAACCTTGCCGGGCACTCTGCGGAAATCGAACAGTTGACTAAGATCGAGCCGGGTGAGCTGTATAACGGCACCAAAGTGACCAAAATGGAAGATGACATTAAAAAACTTCTCGGTCGCTACGGTTATGCCTATCCGCGCGTGCAGTCGATGCCTGAAATCAACGACGCCGACAAAACTGTTAAATTACGTGTGAACGTTGATGCGGGTAACCGTTTCTACGTACGTAAGATCCGTTTTGAAGGTAACGACACCTCGAAAGATGCCGTCCTGCGCCGCGAAATGCGCCAGATGGAAGGTGCCTGGTTAGGCAGCGATCTGGTCGATCAGGGTAAAGAACGTCTGAATCGTCTGGGCTTCTTTGAAACGGTTGATACCGATACCCAACGTGTTCCGGGTAGCCCGGACCAGGTTGACGTGGTCTACAAGGTAAAAGAGCGCAACACCGGTAGCTTCAACTTTGGTATCGGTTACGGTACTGAAAGTGGTGTGAGCTTCCAGGCTGGCGTGCAGCAGGATAACTGGTTAGGTACCGGTTATGCTGTTGGTATCAACGGGACCAAAAACGATTACCAGACCTATGCTGAATTGTCGGTAACCAACCCGTACTTCACTGTAGATGGTGTAAGCCTTGGCGGTCGTGTCTTCTATAATGACTTCCAGGCAGATGACGCTGACCTGTCCGACTATACCAACAAGAGTTATGGTACAGACGTGACGTTGGGCTTCCCGATCAACGAATATAACTCGCTACGTGCGGGTTTGGGTTATGTCCATAACTCCCTGTCCAACATGCAGCCGCAGGTTGCGATGTGGCGTTATCTCTACTCTATGGGTGAGCATCCAAACACCTCTGATCAGGATAACAGCTTCAAAACGGACGACTTCACGTTTAACTATGGTTGGACCTATAACAAGCTCGACCGTGGTTACTTCCCGACGGATGGTTCCCGTGTCAACCTGACCGGTAAAGTGACCATTCCGGGATCGGATAACGAATACTATAAAGTGACGTTAGACACGGCGACCTATGTGCCGATCGACGACGATCACAAATGGGTTGTTCTGGGTCGTACTCGTTGGGGCTACGGTGATGGTTTAGGCGGCAAAGAAATGCCGTTCTATGAAAACTTCTATGCAGGTGGTTCCAGCACCGTGCGTGGCTTCCAGTCCAATACCATCGGTCCGAAAGCGGTTTACTTCCCGCATCAGGCCAGTGATTATAATCCGGACTACGATTATGAATGTGCAACTCAGGACGGTGCAACCGACCTGTGTAAATCGGATGATGCAATCGGGGGGAACGCTATGGCGGTTGCCAGCCTGGAACTCATCACTCCGACGCCGTTCATTAGCGATAAGTATGCCAACTCGGTCCGTACCTCCTTCTTCTGGGATATGGGTACCGTTTGGGATACTAACTGGGATTCAAGTCAGTACTCTGGATATCCGGACTATAGTGATCCAAGCAATATCCGTATGTCTGCGGGTATCGCATTACAATGGATGTCCCCATTGGGGCCGTTGGTGTTCTCCTACGCCCAGCCGTTCAAAAAGTACGATGGAGACAAGGCTGAACAGTTCCAGTTTAACATTGGTAAAACCTGGTAAGTGTTCTCCACAAAGGAATGTAGTGGTAGTGTAGCGATGACTTTAGGCGATCTCGATAAGATCGCCGGGCCACGCAAAGAACTGCACCTTCCGGTGCAAATGGGATGGTAAGGAGTTTATTGTGAAAAAGTGGTTATTAGCGGCAGGTCTCGGTTTAGCACTGGCAACTTCTGCTCAGGCGGCTGACAAAATTGCGATCGTCAATATGGGCAGCCTGTTTCAGCAGGTAGCACAGAAAACCGGTGTTTCTAACACGCTGGAAAATGAGTTCAAAGGCCGTGCCAGCGAACTGCAGCGTATGGAAACTGATCTGCAAGCTAAAATGAAAAAGCTGCAGTCCATGAAAGCCGGCAGCGATCGCACTAAGCTGGAAAAAGACGTGATGGCTCAGCGCCAGACTTTTGCTCAGAAAGCGCAGGCTTTTGAGCAGGATCGTGCACGTCGTTCCAACGAAGAACGCGGTAAACTGGTTACTCGTATCCAGACTGCTGTGAAATCCGTTGCCAGCAGCCAGAGCATCGATCTGGTTGTTGACGCAAACGCCGTTGCTTACAACAGCAGCGATGTAAAAGACATCACTGCTGACGTACTGAAACAGGTTAAATAAGTAATGCCTTCAATTCGACTGGCTGATTTAGCGCAGCAGTTGGATGCAGAACTACACGGTGATGGCAATATCGTCATCACCGGCGTTGCGTCCATGCAATCTGCACAAACAGGTCACATCACGTTCATGGTTAACCCTAAATACCGTGAACATTTAGGCTTGTGCCAGGCGTCCGCGGTTGTCATGACTCAGGACGATCTCCCTTTCGCGAAAAGTGCCGCGCTGGTAGTGAAGAATCCCTACCTGACTTACGCGCGCATGGCGCAAATTTTAGATACCACGCCACAGCCCGCGCAAAACATTGCACCGAGTGCAGTGATCGACGCGACGGCGAAGCTGGGTAACAACGTATCAATTGGCGCTAACGCGGTGATTGAGTCCGGCGTTGAACTGGGCGATAACGTGGTTATCGGCGCCGGTTGCTTCGTTGGTAAAAACAGCAAAATCGGTGCAGGTTCGCGTCTTTGGGCGAACGTGACGATTTACCATGAGATCCAGATTGGTCAGAATTGCCTGATCCAATCCGGAACTGTGGTAGGCGCTGACGGCTTTGGCTATGCCAACGATCGTGGTAACTGGGTGAAGATCCCGCAGATTGGTCGCGTAATTATTGGCGATCGCGTGGAGATCGGCGCATGTACCACCATCGATCGCGGTGCGCTGGACGACACCGTTATTGGCAATGGCGTGATCATTGATAACCAGTGCCAGATTGCACATAACGTCGTGATTGGCGACAATACGGCGGTTGCCGGTGGCGTCATTATGGCGGGCAGCCTGAAAATTGGTCGTTACTGCATGATCGGCGGTGCCAGCGTAATCAACGGGCATATGGAAATATGCGATAAAGTGACGGTTACGGGCATGGGTATGGTGATGCGTCCCATCACTGAACCAGGCGTCTATTCCTCAGGCATTCCGCTGCAACCCAACAAAGTCTGGCGCAAAACCGCTGCACTGGTGATGAACATTGATGACATGAGCAAGCGTCTGAAGTCGCTTGAGCGCAAGGTTAATCAACAAGACTAACGTTCCATCTTTTGTTCGCCAAACTTTACGGCCTGTCTCATTCTTACGATTGCGGCAGGCCGTGTTATTATTGTCGTTTCTTATATTTTGACAGGAAGAGTATCTTGACTACTAACACTCATACTCTGCAGATTGAAGAGATTTTAGAACTTCTGCCGCACCGTTTCCCGTTCTTACTGGTGGATCGCGTGCTGGATTTTGAAGAAGGTCGTTTTCTGCGCGCAGTAAAAAATGTCTCTGTCAATGAGCCATTCTTCCAGGGCCATTTCCCTGGAAAACCGATTTTCCCGGGTGTGCTGATTCTGGAAGCTATGGCACAGGCAACAGGTATTCTGGCGTTTAAAAGCGTAGGAAAACTGGAACCGGGTGAGCTGTACTACTTCGCCGGTATTGACGAAGCGCGCTTCAAGCGCCCGGTCGTGCCAGGCGATCAAATGATCATGGAAGTCACTTTCGAAAAAACGCGCCGCGGCCTGACCCGTTTTAAAGGGGTTGCTCTGGTCGACGGTAAAGTAGTTTGCGAAGCAACGATGATGTGTGCTCGTAGCCGGGAGGCCTGATACGTGATTGATAAATCCGCCTTTGTGCATCCAACTGCCATTGTGGAAGAGGGCGCGTCGATTGGCGCTAACGCCCACATTGGTCCTTTTTGTATCGTTGGACCCCATGTCGAAATTGGTGAGGGTACCGTACTGAAATCTCACGTTGTCGTGAATGGTCATACTAAAATTGGCCGCGACAATGAGATTTATCAGTTCGCCTCCATCGGTGAAGTTAACCAGGATCTGAAATATGCTGGCGAACCGACCCGCGTGGAAATCGGCGATCGTAACCGCATTCGCGAAAGCGTCACCATTCATCGTGGCACGGTCCAGGGCGGTGGATTGACGAAGGTGGGCAGCGACAACTTACTGATGATCAACGCGCACATTGCGCACGATTGTACGGTAGGTAACCGCTGCATTCTCGCCAACAACGCAACGCTGGCGGGTCACGTATCGGTAGACGACTTCGCGATTATCGGCGGCATGACCGCAGTCCATCAGTTCTGCATCATTGGTGCGCACGTGATGGTAGGCGGTTGCTCTGGTGTGGCGCAGGACGTCCCTCCTTATGTCATTGCGCAGGGTAACCATGCAACACCGTTCGGTGTCAATATCGAAGGGCTGAAGCGCCGCGGATTCAGCCGTGAGGCGATTACCGCTATCCGCAATGCGTATAAGCTGATTTATCGCAGCGGTAAAACGCTCGATGAAGTGAAACCGGAAATTGCTGAACTGGCGGAAACATATCCGGAAGTGAAAGCGTTTACCGATTTCTTTGCACGCTCAACGCGCGGTCTGATTCGTTAATGACTGAACAGCGTCCATTAACGATTGCCCTGGTCGCCGGAGAAACCTCCGGCGATATCCTGGGGGCCGGTTTAATCCGTGCTCTGAAAGAACGTGTGCCCAATGCCCGCTTTGTTGGTGTTGCCGGGCCACGAATGCAAGCCGAAGGTTGCGAAGCCTGGTACGAAATGGAAGAGCTGGCGGTGATGGGCATTGTTGAAGTGCTCGGGCGTCTGCGTCGCTTACTGCATATTCGTGCCGATCTGACAAAGCGTTTTGGCGAACTGAAGCCAGATGTTTTTGTCGGTATTGATGCGCCTGACTTCAATATTACCCTTGAAGGTAACCTTAAAAAGCAGGGTATCAAAACCATTCATTATGTCAGTCCGTCCGTCTGGGCGTGGCGACAGAAACGCGTTTTCAAAATAGGCAGAGCCACCGATCTGGTGCTCGCATTTCTGCCTTTCGAAAAAGCGTTTTATGACAAATATAACGTGCCGTGCCGTTTTATCGGTCACACCATGGCTGATGCCATGCCGTTAGATCCAGATAAAAACGCCGCGCGTGATGTGCTGGGGATCCCTCACGATGCCCACTGTCTGGCGCTGTTGCCGGGAAGTCGTGGCGCGGAAGTTGAGATGCTTAGCGCCGATTTCCTGAAAACTGCCCAGCTTTTGCGCCAGACGTACCCTGAGCTGGAGATCGTGGTGCCGCTGGTAAATGCCAAACGCCGTGAGCAGTTTGAACGCATCAAAGCTGAAGTCGCGCCAGACCTGTCGGTTCATATGCTGGATGGAATGGGCCGTGAGGCGATGGTCGCCAGCGATGCGGCGCTATTGGCATCGGGTACGGCTGCACTGGAGTGCATGCTGGCGAAATGCCCGATGGTGGTGGGGTATCGCATGAAGCCTTTCACCTTCTGGTTGGCGAAGCGGCTGGTGAAAACCGATTATGTCTCGCTGCCAAACCTGCTGGCGGGCAGAGAGTTAGTTAAAGAATTATTGCAGGAAGAGTGTGAGCCGCAAAAACTGGCTGAGTCGCTGTTACCGCTGTTGGCGAACGGGAAAACCAGCCACGCGATGCACGACACCTTCCGCGAGTTGCATCAGCAGATCCGCTGCAATGCCGATGAGCAGGCGGCACAAGCCGTTCTGGAGTTAGCACAATGATCGAATTTGTCTATCCGCACACGAATCTGGTTGCAGGTGTGGATGAAGTTGGGCGCGGGCCGTTGGTTGGCGCGGTCGTTACCGCTGCCGTGATCCTCGATCCGGCGCGCCCGATTGTCGGGTTGAATGATTCCAAAAAGCTAAGTGAAAAACGTCGTCTTGCGCTCTGTGAAGAGATCAAAGAGAAAGCGTTAAGCTGGAGCCTGGGCCGTGCGGAACCTCATGAAATCGACGAACTGAATATTTTACACGCGACCATGCTGGCGATGCAGCGTGCCGTCGCTGGGCTGCATATTGCGCCGGAATATGTGTTGGTTGATGGTAACCGCTGCCCGAAATTACCGATGCCGTCGATGGCTGTAGTTAAAGGCGATAGCCGCGTACCGGAAATCAGTGCTGCGTCTATCCTGGCGAAAGTGACGCGCGACGCTGAAATGGCGGCGCTGGACATCGTTTATCCACAATATGGCTTTGCCCAACACAAAGGGTATCCAACCGCTTTTCATCTGGAAAAACTGGCTGAATATGGCGCGACTGAACATCATCGTCGCAGCTTTGGGCCTGTCAAACGCGCACTGGGACTTGCGTCCTGATTCTTGTGTCGAGATTAAGTAAACCGGAATCTGAAGATGTCTGAACCACGTTTCGTACACCTGCGGGTGCACAGCGACTACTCGATGATCGATGGCCTGGCCAAAACCGCGCCGCTGGTAAAAAAGGCGGCGGCGTTGGGTATGCCTGCGCTGGCGATCACCGATTTCACCAACCTTTGCGGTCTGGTGAAGTTCTACGGAGCGGGACATGGCGCAGGGATTAAGCCCATCGTCGGGGCGGATTTTAATGTCCAGTGCGACTTATTGGGTGATGAGTTAACCCACCTGACGGTGCTGGCGGCGAACAATACCGGCTATCAGAATTTGACGTTGCTGATCTCAAAAGCGTATCAGCGCGGGTACGGTGCCGCCGGACCGATCATCGATCGCGACTGGCTTATCGAATTAAACGAAGGGTTGATCCTTCTTTCCGGCGGGCGCATGGGCGACGTCGGACGCAGTCTTTTGCGTGGTAACAGCGCACTGGTGGACGAGTGTGTCGCGTTTTATGAAGAACACTTCCCGGATCGCTATTTTCTCGAACTGATTCGCACCGGCAGACCGGACGAAGAAAGCTATTTGCACGCGGCGGTGGAACTGGCGGAAGCGCGCGGTTTGCCCGTCGTGGCGACCAACGACGTGCGCTTTATCGACAGCAGCGACTTTGACGCACACGAAATCCGCGTCGCGATTCATGACGGTTTTACCCTCGACGATCCCAAACGCCCACGTAGCTATTCGCCGCAGCAATATATGCGTAGCGAAGAGGAGATGTGCGAGCTGTTTGCCGACATCCCCGAAGCCCTTGCCAACACCGTTGAGATCGCCAAACGTTGTAACGTGACTGTGCGTCTTGGTGAATACTTCCTGCCGCAGTTCCCGACCGGGGACATGAGTACTGAAGATTATCTGGTCAAGCGTGCAAAAGAGGGGCTGGAAGAGCGTCTGGCATTTTTATTCCCTGATGAAGAAGAACGTGTTAAGCGCCGCCCGGAATATGACGAGCGTCTGGAGACTGAACTTCAGGTTATCAACCAGATGGGCTTCCCGGGCTACTTCCTCATCGTTATGGAATTTATCCAGTGGTCGAAAGATAACGGCGTACCGGTAGGGCCAGGCCGTGGCTCCGGTGCAGGGTCACTGGTGGCCTACGCGCTGAAAATCACCGACCTCGATCCGCTGGAATTTGACCTGCTGTTCGAACGTTTCCTTAACCCGGAACGTGTCTCCATGCCTGACTTTGACGTTGACTTCTGTATGGAGAAACGCGATCAGGTGATCGAACACGTGGCAGACATGTACGGTCGTGATGCGGTATCGCAGATCATCACCTTCGGTACGATGGCGGCGAAAGCGGTGATCCGCGACGTAGGCCGCGTGCTGGGGCATCCGTACGGCTTTGTCGACCGTATCTCGAAACTGATCCCGCCCGATCCGGGGATGACGCTGGCAAAAGCGTTTGAAGCTGAGCCACAGCTGCCGGAAATCTACGAAGCGGATGAAGAAGTTAAGGCGCTGATCGACATGGCGCGCAAACTGGAAGGGGTCACCCGTAACGCCGGTAAGCACGCCGGTGGGGTGGTTATCGCGCCGACAAAAATTACTGATTTTGCGCCACTTTATTGCGATGAAGAGGGCAAACATCCGGTCACCCAGTTTGATAAAAGCGACGTTGAATACGCCGGGCTGGTGAAGTTCGACTTCCTCGGTTTGCGTACGCTCACCATCATCAACTGGGCGCTGGAGATGATCAACAAGCGGCGAGCGAAGAATGGCGAGCCGCCGCTGGATATCGCCGCGATCCCGCTGGATGATAAGAAAAGCTTCGACATGCTGCAACGCTCGGAAACCACGGCGGTATTCCAGCTTGAATCGCGCGGCATGAAAGACCTGATCAAGCGTCTGCAACCTGACTGCTTCGAAGATATGATCGCACTGGTGGCACTGTTCCGCCCCGGCCCGTTGCAATCAGGGATGGTGGATAACTTTATCGACCGTAAACATGGTCGCGAAGAGATTTCCTACCCGGACGTGCAGTGGCAGCATGAAAGCCTGAAACCGGTACTGGAGCCAACCTACGGCATCATCCTGTATCAGGAACAGGTCATGCAGATTGCCCAGGTGCTTTCTGGTTATACCCTCGGTGGCGCGGATATGCTGCGTCGTGCGATGGGTAAGAAAAAGCCGGAAGAGATGGCTAAGCAGCGTTCTGTATTTGCTGAAGGTGCAGAAAAGAACGGGATCAACGCCGAACTGGCGATGAAAATCTTCGATCTGGTGGAAAAATTCGCCGGTTACGGATTTAACAAATCGCACTCTGCGGCCTATGCTTTGGTGTCATATCAAACGTTATGGCTGAAAGCGCACTATCCGGCGGAGTTTATGGCGGCGGTAATGACCGCCGATATGGATAATACCGAGAAGGTGGTGGGCCTGGTGGATGAGTGCTGGCGGATGGGGCTGAAAATCCTGCCACCAGATATAAACTCCGGTCTTTACCATTTCCACGTCAACGACGACGGCGAAATCGTGTATGGTATTGGCGCGATCAAAGGGGTAGGTGAAGGTCCGATTGAGGCCATCATCGAAGCCCGAAATAAAGGCGGCTATTTCCGCGAACTGTTTGATCTCTGCGCTCGTACCGACACCAAAAAGTTAAACCGGCGAGTGCTGGAAAAACTGATCATGTCCGGGGCGTTTGACCGTCTGGGGCCACACCGCGCGGCGCTGATGAACTCGCTGGGCGATGCGTTAAAAGCGGCAGATCAACACGCGAAAGCGGAAGCCATCGGTCAGGCCGATATGTTCGGCGTGCTGGCCGAAGAGCCGGAACAAATTGAACAATCCTACGCCAGCTGCCAGCCTTGGCCGGAGCAGGTGGTGTTAGATGGGGAACGTGAAACGTTGGGGCTGTACCTGACGGGCCACCCCATCAATCAGTATTTAAAAGAGATTGAGCGTTATGTCGGAGGCGTAAGGCTGAAAGACATGCACCCGACAGAACGTGGTAAAGTCACCACGGCTGCGGGGCTCGTTGTTGCCGCGCGGGTTATGGTCACCAAGCGCGGCAATCGTATCGGTATCTGCACGCTGGATGACCGTTCCGGGCGCCTGGAAGTGATGTTGTTTACAGACGCCCTGGATAAATACCAGCAATTGCTGGAAAAAGACCGCATACTTATCGTCAGCGGACAGGTCAGCTTTGATGACTTCAGCGGTGGGCTTAAAATGACCGCTCGCGAAGTGATGGATATTGACGAAGCCCGGGAAAAATATGCTCGCGGGCTTGCTATCTCGCTGACGGACAGGCAAATTGATGACCAGCTTTTAAACCGACTCCGTCAGTCTCTGGAACCCCACCGCTCTGGGACAATTCCAGTACATCTCTACTATCAGAGGGCGGATGCACGCGCGCGGTTGCGTTTTGGCGCGACGTGGCGTGTCTCTCCGAGCGATCGTTTGTTAAACGATCTCCGTGGCCTCATTGGTTCGGAGCAGGTGGAACTGGAGTTTGACTAATACAGGAATACTATGAGTCTGAATTTCCTTGATTTTGAACAGCCGATTGCAGAGCTGGAAGCGAAAATCGATTCTCTGACTGCGGTTAGCCGTCAGGACGAGAAACTGGATATTAACATCGATGAAGAAGTGCATCGTCTGCGTGAAAAAAGCGTAGAACTGACACGTAAAATCTTCGCCGATCTCGGCGCATGGCAGATTGCCCAACTGGCACGCCATCCACAGCGCCCTTATACCCTGGATTACGTTCGCCTGGCATTTGATGAATTTGACGAACTGGCTGGTGATCGTGCGTATGCAGATGACAAAGCTATCGTCGGTGGTATCGCACGTCTTGACGGTCGTCCGGTGATGATCATTGGTCATCAGAAAGGTCGTGAAACCAAAGAAAAAATTCGCCGTAACTTTGGTATGCCAGCACCAGAAGGTTACCGCAAAGCTCTGCGTCTGATGCAAATGGCTGAACGCTTTAAGATGCCAATCATCACCTTTATCGACACTCCTGGAGCTTATCCGGGCGTGGGCGCAGAAGAACGCGGTCAGTCTGAAGCCATCGCGCGCAACCTGCGTGAAATGTCTCGCCTTAGTGTACCGACTATTTGTACCGTTATCGGTGAAGGTGGTTCTGGCGGCGCGCTGGCGATTGGCGTGGGCGATAAAGTGAATATGCTGCAATACAGCACCTATTCCGTTATCTCGCCGGAAGGTTGTGCGTCCATTCTGTGGAAGAGCGCCGACAAAGCGCCGCTGGCGGCTGAGGCGATGGGTATCATCGCTCCGCGCCTGAAAGAACTGAAACTGATCGACTCCATCATCCCGGAACCGCTGGGCGGCGCTCACCGTAACCCGGAAGCGATGGCGGCGTCTTTGAAAGCGCAACTGCTGGCGGATCTGGCCGATCTCGACGTGTTAAGCACTGAAGATTTAAAAAATCGTCGTTATCAGCGCCTGATGAGCTACGGCTACGCGTAATCAGCAAATATTCTGAAAAGGGTCACTTCGGTGGCCTTTTTTTCTATGTAGTTTATTTAGTCATATTATAAATACATTTAGATAATCTTACTTTCGTTTTCCCCTGCCATAAAATTCTTGAACTCATGTTGATAACTCCGATTTCGGAGGCATATACCAATATACACAGTGGTCAAAAATAATATAAATTTATCAATCTCATAGAATTTTTAAGGATAAAATATGAAAGCAATTTTAGGATTTGATCATCTTCTTATGCCGCGTGTTCTGGTGTTTTTTTACTGGCTGGCTATGGTGCTGACACTGATAGGCGGTGTCTTCTCCATATTTAGCGGAAACATTATCTTAGGGTTAGCTTATACCGTCATTGGTCTTATAAGCTGTCGTATGACTTTCGAATTAATTATGATAGCGTTTAAGAATAACGAATATTTGCGCCGCATTGCCGAGAGTGTTAGCAAGAATAGCGCAGAGTAATCTCCCGCAAAGCGCTTCACCAAACCGCATCTCAACCGCTATTACAGGCGTTTGAGATGTTGTTTTAAAGTCAGTGTAAATGTCTGATTCATCTTTCCTGTAATTTGTGCGTATTATCAATATATAGCGATGCACGTGCGTATCATATCAATGCAGGAGATTCTATGTTGGGGTTAAAACAGGTTCACCATATTGCGATTATTGCGACGGATTATGCGGTGAGCAAAGCTTTTTACTGCGACATTCTCGGCTTCACGTTGCAAAGCGAAGTCTATCGTGAAGCGCGAGATTCGTGGAAAGGGGATTTGGCACTTAACGGGCAGTACGTGATTGAGCTTTTCTCATTTCCGTTTCCGCCGCAACGACCCAGTCGACCGGAAGCCTGCGGCCTGCGCCATCTGGCTTTTAGCGTTGATGATATCGATACGGCAGTGGCGCACCTGGAAAGCAATAACGTGAAATGTGAAGCGATACGTGTCGATCCATACACGCAAAAACGCTTCACGTTCTTTAACGACCCTGACGGACTGCCGCTGGAACTGTATGAGCAGTAAGGCTTGTCATTACTGCATTTGCCCGGTAACGTGCCGGGCATCGCTACTGTAAAATCGCGCTATCATGACACTCACACTGAATACACAACTTCTCACCTCACGCCAGATTCTGGCGGCCTTTAGCGGCGGGCTTGACTCTACCGTTCTGCTGCATCAACTGGTGCAGTGGCGGGCGGAAAATCCGGGCGTCGCTTTGCGCGCTATCCATGTGCATCATGGGTTAAGTGCCAATGCTGATGCCTGGGTGAAACATTGTGAAAATATCTGCCAGCAGTGGCAGGTGCCGCTGGTGGTTGAGCGTGTGCAGCTTGCGCAAGAGGGGTTAGGCATTGAGGCCCAGGCGCGGCAGGCGCGTTATCAGGCATTTGCCCGCACCTTGTTACCTGGCGAAGTGCTGGTCACAGCGCAACATCTTGACGATCAATGTGAAACCTTTCTGCTGGCGCTAAAACGCGGAAGCGGCCCCGCCGGGCTTTCGGCTATGGGGGAAGTCTCGGAGTTTGCCGGAACGCGGCTTATCCGTCCGTTGCTCGCCCGTACGCGGGGAGAACTGGCGCAGTGGGCATTGGCGCATGGTTTACGCTGGATTGAAGACGAAAGTAATCAGGACGATTCCTACGATCGTAACTTCCTGCGCCTGCGCGTGGTGCCGTTATTGCAGCAGCGTTGGCCACATTTTGCCGAAGCGACGGCCCGAAGTGCCGCACTTTGCGCCGAACAAGAGAGCCTGCTGGATGAACTGCTGGCGGATGATTTAGCGCACTGCCAAACGCCGCAAAGGACGCTGCAGATTGCGCCAATGCTGGCGATGAGTGATGCCCGTCGCGCCGCGATTATCCGCCGCTGGCTGGCAGGGCTGAATGCCCCAATGCCTTCCCGCGACGCGCTGGTGCGGATCTGGCAGGAAGTGGCGCTGGCGCGGGAAGATGCTTCCCCCTGTTTACGTTTTGGCGCGTTTGAAATCCGCCGCTATCAGTCGCAATTGTGGTGGATTAAATCCGTCGCCGGGCAAAGCGAAACCATTGTGCCGTGGCAGACGTGGCTACAACCGCTGGAATTACCGGCGGGGCTGGGAAGTGTACAGCTTACTGCGGGAGGCGATATTCGCCCTCCGCGTGCAGACGAAGCGGTCAGCGTGCGTTTCAAAGCGCCAGGATTGCTGCATATTGTCGGGCGCAACGGCGGACGTAAGCTGAAGAAAATCTGGCAAGAGCTGGGCGTGCCGCCGTGGCTACGTGACACCACGCCACTGCTGTTTTATGGCGAAACGCTGATTGCGGCGGCAGGGGTATTTGTGACGCAAGAAGGTGTGGTTGAAGGTGAGAAGGGCGTAAGTTTTATCTGGCAGAAAACACTTAGTTAAGTGAAAGCCGGATAAGACGCTTCAAACGTCGCATCCGGCGAAAGTCAATCAGGACTCGCTCACCACCACCGTACCGATTTCCGGGTGGCTAAAGCTGGTAATTTTATCCAGACGTAGCTCGCGGGTTTCGCCAGCGGCCTCGACGACCAGATACTCCACATTTTTGCGGGAGACTAAATCGCTGGCCTTCGCCTGCAATTTTTCGCCATCTTTCAGCTCAAGTGTCAGCATTAAATGATGCTGGCAGGCGAGCTCAAGATTATCGTAATCATCACAATTGATTGGTTGATACGTATCATTCATTGACATAATCGCTCACCAGTAAGTTTGCCGCAGCGTATGCTGCTTTTTCCCTGACAGCCTCAGAAAGGGCGTCGTCGGCAGCCATTTCATTCAGCACTTTCAAAACGCAGCCCAGCGCGTCCGGAACGTATCCTAAGTCTCCGCTGGCGATTTCCGCGTACCGCTTGCGTATTAACTCACAATATTTTTCCACATGCCCTCCTGTCAGCACTCTGACTTAACCGTGGATGCAAGTCTAAGCCTACGAAGATAAACTCTGTTTCGCAAGGTGACTATACCACACTCATTTCTGCAATATCAGCGCCGCAACTGCACGTATTCCGTTACAATGGCCTCCTGATTCGAAAGGAGTTTTCTTATGGCGCTTAAAGCGACAATTTATAAAGCGACGGTTAATGTGGCCGATCTCGACCGCAACCAGTTTCTCGATGCCTCTCTGACGCTGGCGCGCCATCCTTCAGAAACCCAGGAGCGCATGATGCTGCGCCTGCTGGCGTGGCTGAAATATGCTGATGAACGTCTGCAATTTACCCGAGGTTTGTGTGCCGATGATGAGCCGGAAGCGTGGCTGCGTAACGATCACCTGGGCATTGATTTGTGGATTGAACTGGGGCTGCCGGATGATCGACGGATTAAGAAAGCCTGCACCCAGGCCGCAGAAGTGGCGCTGTTTGCCTATAATAGTCGGGCGGCGCAAATCTGGTGGCAGCAAAATCAGAGCAAATGTGCGCAGTTTGCTAATCTTTCCGTCTGGTATCTGGACGACGAGCAGCTGGCGAAAGTGAGTGCCTTTGCCGATCGTACCATGACGCTGCAGGCAACGATTCAGGATGGCGTGATCTGGTTATCGGATGATAAGAATAATCTGGAAGTGAACTTAACCGCCTGGCAACAACCTTCATGATTGTGATTTCCCGACATGTTGCTATCCCCGATGACGAGCTTGAGATCACTGCTATTCGTGCACAGGGCGCGGGTGGGCAGCATGTCAATAAGACCTCAACGGCCATTCATCTGCGTTTTGACATTCGGGCGTCCAGCCTGCCAGAGTATTACAAAGAGCGCCTGCTCGCCGCCAGCCATCATTTAATCAGCAGCGATGGCGTGATTGTCATTAAGGCGCAGGAATACCGTAGTCAGGAGCTTAACCGCGAAGCGGCGCTGGCCCGGTTGGTGGCAGTGATTAAAGAATTAACAACAGAACAAAAAGCCCGACGACCCACGCGGCCCACCCGCGCATCAAAAGAGCGCAGGCTGGCATCGAAGGCACAAAAATCAAGCGTGAAGGCGATGCGCGGCAAAGTGCGCAGCGGTCGGGAGTAAAAAGAAGGAATGGATGGTGAGAAAAGCGATAGTGACAGCGATGGCTGTAATCAGCCTCTTTACTCTGATGGGATGTAACAATCGGGCCGAAGTCGATACGCTTTCTCCGGCGCAGGCTGCCGAACTGAAACCGATGCCGCAAAGTTGGCGCGGCGTGCTGCCGTGTGCCGATTGCGAAGGGATCGAAACCTCTCTGTTCCTCGAAAAAGATGGAACCTGGGTGATGAACGAACGCTATCTTGGCGCTCGTGAAGAGCCTTCATCCTTTGCCTCTTACGGTACATGGGCGCGAACTGCCGACAAGCTGGTATTAACCGACAGTAAAGGCGAAAAGTCATATTATCGGGCGAAAGGGGATGCGCTGGAGATGCTCGATCGCGAAGGCAATCCGATTGAATCGCAGTTCAACTACACGCTGGAACCGGCAAAATCGAGCATGCCAATGACGCCGATGACCCTGCGTGGCATGTATTTCTATATGGCAGACGCAGCAACTTTTACTGATTGCGCGACCGGAAAACGTTTTATGGTGGCGAATAACGCAGAGCTGGAGCGTGGCTATCTGGCGGCTCGTGGTAACAGTGAAAAACCGGTGTTATTGTCAGTTGAAGGTCACTTTACGCTGGAGGTTAATCCGGATACCGGTGCGCCGACCAAATTATTAGCGCCCGATACGGCGGGTAAATTTTACCCGAACAAGGATTGCAGTAGTTTGGGGCTGTAACCCGTCTTGAGACAGAAACAAACGAAAAAATGCCTGATGCTCTGCGCTTATCAGGCCTACAGCATATAATGCAATATTTTGAATTGGCACGATTTGTTGGCCGGATAAGGCGTTCACGCCGCATCCGGCATTTTGCACACGAGGCTGGCTTTTATCACTTGGTCAGCCCAACAAAGCGACCCGCCTTGATATAAATCCCAGGCTTCAGGTGCCCAACATACTGTAACTGCGTTTCTGGCTTAAACGCAGAGACATCACCAGTACGCATATGCATCAGATCGGCAGGGCTAATCCAACCTGACTGCGCCAGCGTAAGCGGATGCCCGGATTTGGCAAATGCATCAGTGACAAATTCCGAACAAAACCACGACTTTTTGCCTCCTTCGCCCACACTGCTTAACTGTGCTTTTGCCAGGCCGCTGACGCACTGTTGGCGAAAATCCTCGGAAAAAGGATTTAGTGAGCACATCTGGCGGGTCACCATAAATGGAATGAACTCGACAATGCCGCGATAGTTATACCCGCTATCTTTGATTTTATTGGCGAACGCGGTGATTTCTGTAGCTTGTTGCGGGGTAAGGTCCGGGACTCGTAAAACGAAAAGCTTATCACTGTGCTTCATCGCTTTTTTAAGGGAAACAATCTGGACGCCAGCGCCTGTCGCTTCTGCAACGTTATTATCACCCAGATAGATTGCAACGTGACTCACAGAGGAAGTGCTGAAAACGCGGATCCCAAATGAGGTTACCCCCAGGCTTGAGGAGAAAAGCAAATCGCCGGGTTTGAGATCTGGTTCCGTTATTTCTTTTATTGATTGTTCGGTGAAAGAGCTTTGATGCTGGAATTTAACTGCCCATGTTTTTGCCTCGGCATCTACCGCTGTGGCAGAGGAGTCTGGCTGGCTGATATCAACGGTACAGGCCGAAAGTAAAAGAAAGCAGGGGAGAAGCAGGCGGTAGTGCGCCTTTGGTTTATCCATTTTATACAATCCATGTAAAAAAGGGCCCTGAAATCAGGACCCTTTCTGGCATCAGCCTTTAATCTGTTTCACCAGATAATCGACGATGTCACCAGTCTTAATTAACTGTTTCTCGCCGTTACGACGATATTTATATTCGATATCGTCGTTGTCGAGGTTACGGTCGCCCAGCACAATAGTGTGCGGAATACCGATCAGTTCCATATCAGCAAACATCACGCCTGGACGCTCTTTGCGGTCATCCAGCAGCACTTCGATACCTTGCGCGCGCAGCTCGCTGTACAGTTTCTCGGCCAGTTCCTGTACGCGGAAGGATTTGTGCATGTTCATCGGCAGAATCGCCACCTGGAACGGCGCAATCGCGTCAGGCCATACGATGCCGCGTTCGTCATAGTTTTGCTCAATCGCCGCAGCTACTACACGCGTTACCCCGATACCGTAGCAACCCATTGTCAGGATTTGGTTACGGCCATCTTCACCCTGTACGGAGGCTTTCAGTGCTTCGGAGTACTTGGTACCCAGCTGGAAGATGTGACCGACTTCGATACCACGTTTGATCAGCAGCGTACCCTGACCATCCGGGCTTGGATCGCCCGCCACCACGTTGCGGATATCCGCAATTTCCGGGGTAGCGACATCGCGATCCCAGTTGATACCGAAGTAGTGTTTACCATCGATGTTAGCACCAGCAGCGAAATCACTCATCGCCGCAACGGTGCGGTCAATCACTACCGGAATCGGCATGTTTACCGGACCCAGTGAACCCGGGCCGGCTTTAACCACGGCACGAATTTCTTCTTCAGTCGCAAAAGTCAGCGGGCTTGCAACCTGCGGCAGTTTTTCTGCTTTAACTTCGTTCAGCTCGTGATCACCGCGCACCAGCAGCGCAACCAGCGGGAAGCTACTGCCTTCAACCGCTTTAACCAGCAGAGTCTTAACCGTTTTCTCAATCGGCAGATTGAACTGTTCAACCAGTTCCGCGATGGTTTTCGCGTTCGGCGTATCAACCAGCGTCATCTCTTGGGTAGCAGCAGCGCGCGGTTCTTTCGGCGCGATAGCTTCTGCCAGTTCAATGTTCGCTGCATAGTCAGAGGTGTCGGAGAAGACCACATCGTCTTCACCGCTCTGCGCCAGCACCTGGAATTCGTGAGAGGCGCTACCGCCGATAGAACCGGTGTCGGCCTGTACGGCGCGGAAATCCAGCCCCATGCGGCTGAAGATTTTGCTGTAGGCCGCATACATTGCATCGTAGGTTTCCTGTAGGGATTCCTGAGAAGTATGGAAAGAGTAAGCATCTTTCATCAGGAATTCGCGGGAACGCATGACGCCGAAACGCGGACGCACTTCATCGCGGAACTTGGTCTGGATCTGATAGAAGTTCAGCGGCAGCTGTTTGTAAGAGCTAAGCTCGTTACGAATCAGGTCAGTGATAACTTCTTCATGAGTTGGGCCGAGTACGAACGGACGCTCGCCACGGTCAACAAAACGCAGCAGTTCCGGACCGTACTGTTCCCAACGACCACTCTCTTGCCACAAATCGGCTGGCTGAACCACCGGCATCGACACCTCGATCGCACCGGCGTTGTTCATCTCTTCACGCACGATGTTTTCGACTTTTTTCAGAACGCGCACGCCGGTCGGCAGCCAGGTATATAACCCGGAGGCCAGCTTGCGGATCATCCCGGCGCGCAGCATCAGCTGATGGCTGATCACCTCGGCGTCGGCAGGTGTCTCCTTGAGAGTGGAGAGCAGGTATTGGCTAGTACGCATGTTGTTACGGTTCCAGTTGGAAGGTAGAACAGGCTCAAGGCGAGCCTGGGACAAAAAAAGTGATTTAGTTTACCAGTGCAAAAGAAATGTCAAAAGAGAAGGGCGTGAATTTAACGCGGTTCCAGCGCAAAGACTTCAAAACCTGCGTCGGTGACGCGCCAGCGAACGTTAAAATCATGCAGCCAGACGGCATAGGTTTTGCCCGTTTCCTCACCTTTACGATAGGCCGGGCGCGGGTCCTGCGCCAGTACTTCGCGGATAAACAGCGTTAACTGCGGATAACGCTTCTCCAGTGTCAAAAGCTGCTTTTCGACCTCTGCGGTAAAGCTCACCGCCATTTCTGCCGCTGGCGCATTTTGCGCATAGCTGGCGCTGGCATCGGGAAGCGATTCGGCAAAGGGGAGATACGGTTTGATATCCACCACTGGCGTCCCATCGACCAGATCCAGACTGCCAAGCTTCAGAATCACGCTGTCTTTATGGCAAACAACCTCTTTCAGCTCTACCAGCGACATACCAATCGGATTAGGACGGAAAGTAGAGCGTGTGGCGAAAACGCCCATTCTGGCATTACCACCAAGACGAGGCGGACGCACAGTTGGGCGCCAGCCGCCTTCCATCGTTTGATGAAAGACGAAAAGGATCCATAAATGGCTGAACGCTTCCAGGCCGCGCACGGCGTCGGCCTGGTTGTAGGGAGCAATGAGATGCAGTTCGCCGTTGGCGCTTTTTACCAGACCTGGCTGGCGCGGAACGGCGAATTTTTCTTTATAGGGCGAGCGAATAACGCCTATTTGCTCGAACTGGAAACTGCTCATTTCGCCGTAATGTTAAGCGCAGAACCGATACATACAGCCTGACGATAGCAGCCTGGCGTACCGCTGGTGACTTCGCAGCTATGCAGTAATACCGCATTGGCTTTCATTTTAGAGGCGTTGATTTGCATCCGCTTACGCGCGGTTGGAATGCTTGGCGGAGAGTCCTGATTAGAGGCCTGGCAAGAGTCGCCACTGACTTCACCGAGATCGCGGAACGGTTTGCCGACTAATTCTTCTGCATTGGTATAAATTCGGACCGGTGTGGCGCGCGGCGCTTTCGGTTTTGCTGGCTCCGCTTTCGGCTGGGGTGCAGTGCTTTGAACGGGTTCGACAGGGGATCTGCTTAACATGGAACAGCCGCTTAGCATGAGTGCTACTAAACAGATCGGTAAAGCACGCATAGTATTTCCTCAATGTATGATCAAAACGTCAATATTGAATCAGGAGCTTGTAAAAATGACAAGACGGGCAAGCGCCCGTCCTGAATGATATTACAAATTGTGGAAACAGCCTAAAAATTACCAGCCTTTAACAGCGCCGCCGTTAAACACTTTGTTTGCTGCTTCGTAAACTTCGTCAGACTGATAAGCCTGGACGAATTTCTTCACGTTCTCGGCGTCTTTGTTATCTTCACGCGTTACGATCAGGTTTACGTACGGGGAGTCTTTATCTTCGACAAAGATACCGTCTTTCGCTGGAGTCAGGCCAATCTGGCTGGCATAGGTGGTATTGATAACTGCCAGAGCGATTTGCGCGTCGTCCAGAGAGCGAGGCAGCTGCGGTGCTTCCAGCTCAACAATTTTCAGATTTTTTGGGTTCTCAACAACATCAAGAACGGTCGGCAGCAGGCCAACGCCATCTTTCAGTTTGATCAAGCCCACTTTTTGCAGCAGCAGCAGTGAACGACCAAGGTTAGTTGGATCGTTTGGCACGGCAACCTGCGAACCATCCTGCAGTTCATCCAGTGATTTGATTTTCTTGGAGTAACCAGCAATCGGATATACAAAAGTGTTGCCTACTGCGACCAGTTTGTAGCCACGATCTTTCAGTTGCTGATCAAGGTACGGTTTATGCTGGAAGGCGTTGGCGTCGATATCGCCTTTGCTCAATGCTTCGTTTGGCAGAACATAGTCGTTGAAGGTTACCAGCTCAACGTCCAGGCCATATTTGTCTTTCGCAACTTTCTGCGCGACTTCTGCAACCTGTTGTTCGGCACCGACAATCACGCCAACTTTAATGTGGTTCGGATCTTTTTCATCCTGGCCGCAGCCTACCAGTGCCAGTGATCCAATCAGGGCTCCCACTGCCGCAAAGGTTTTGAATTTGAACGCCATACCTTATTCCTTCTTCAATTATTTATGTTGTGTTGAACGTTACTTGCGAGTGACAGCCCGGACGATGCGGTCGCCTGCGAACTGAATTAAATAAACCAGAATGACCAGCAATACCAGTACCGTGTTCATCACCGTCGCGTTGTAGCCGATGTAGCCATATTGATAGCCAATCTGACCCAACCCACCGGCACCGACTGCACCACCCATCGCGGAATAACCGACCAGGGTAATCAGGGTAATAGTTGCCGCATTTACCAGACCTGGCAACGCTTCCGGTAACAGCACTTTACGGACGATCTGCATTGGCGTGGCACCCATTGCGCGGGAAGCTTCAATTAACCCGGTTGGGATCTCCAGCAGGGCGTTCTCGACCATACGGGCAATAAACGGTGCTGCACCAACGGTTAACGGAACAATCGCTGCCTGCAAACCAATCGATGTACCGACAATAACGCGGGTAAATGGAATCATCCATACCAGCAAGATAATGAACGGGATGGAACGGAAAATGTTCACAATCGCAGAAACGGTACGATACAGCTTCGCGTTAGCAATAATTTGCCCCGGACGCGTGACATAAAGCAGAACGCCAACCGGCAGACCAATCACAAACCCAAAAAAACCGGATACGAAGGTCATTGCCAGCGTTTCCCATACGCCACGAACCAGCAGCCACATCATCGGCTCAGACATAACCCAGTACCTCTACTTTTACATGGTGTTCCTGCAGCCAGGCAATGGCGGCTTGCGTATCTTGTTGTGTGCCGTGCATTTCAGTCAGCATGATGCCGAACTTAACGCCACCGGCGTAATCCATCTGCGCGCTAATAATGTTGTTATTAACGTTGAAACGACGCGCGGTTTCGGAGAGCAGTGGGGCATCGACCGACTGACCGGTAAACTCCAGACGCAGCATAGGCACGCAGTCAGTGAACGGCTCCGCTTGCAGACGTTCCTGGTAATCTTCCGGGATATCCAGATGCAGAGTCGACTGAATAAATTTTTGCGCCAGCGGCGTTTTCGGATGCGAGAACACTTCACTTACCTTGTCCTGCTCGATCAGTTCGCCATTGCTGATGACCGCCACGCAATCACAAATGCGCTTCACAACGTCCATTTCGTGGGTGATCAACAGAATCGTCAAACCCAGACGGCGGTTGATATCTTTCAGCAGTTCGAGGATAGAACGTGTCGTTGCCGGGTCCAGCGCGCTGGTGGCTTCATCACACAGCAATACTTTGGGATTGCTGGCTAATGCACGGGCAATCGCCACACGCTGTTTCTGCCCACCGGAAAGGTTCGACGGATAGCTATCATGCTTATCACCAAGACCAACCAATGACAGCAATTCCGTCACGCGACGTTTGATCTCGTCTTTCGGCGTATTGTCCAGCTCCAGCGGCAGAGCCACGTTGCCAAAAACAGTACGCGAAGAGAGCAGGTTAAAATGCTGGAAAATCATACCAATCTGGCGGCGAGCTTTAGTCAACTCAGATTCTGACAGCGTGGTCAGTTCCTGACCATCGACCAGCACGCTACCCTCGGTTGGGCGCTCCAGCAGGTTTACACAACGTATAAGCGTACTCTTACCCGCGCCTGAGGCACCGATAACGCCATAAATTTGTCCAGCTGGCACATGCAGGCTGACGTTGTTCAACGCCTGGATGGTGCGGGTGCCCTGGTGGAACACTTTGGTGATATTCGAAAGTTTTATCATTGATTATTTATTATCGTCATTAAGTTAGTCGTGGCATTTCGAATGCCTGGAACGGGCATCGCCGTCAATGAAATGGATGTTAAGGCATCCAGACGTCTAAATCAATCAGGTTTATGCGAAGAGCACTTTCTTGCTGGTCGAAACATGCGATACTAGCGTCACATGCCTTATTAAGGAGCTATAAAAGGTGGCGAAGAGCGTACCCGCAATTTTTCTTGACCGTGATGGCACCATTAATGTCGATCACGGCTATGTCCATGAGATCGACAACTTTGAATTTATCGACGGTGTTATTGACGCCATGCGCGAGCTAAAAAAAATGGGCTTCGCGCTGGTGGTAGTAACCAACCAGTCTGGCATTGCTCGCGGTAAATTTACTGAAGCACAGTTTGAAACGCTGACCGAGTGGATGGACTGGTCGCTGGCGGACCGCGATGTTGATCTGGATGGCATCTATTATTGCCCGCATCATCCGCAGGGTAGTGTTGAAGAGTTTCGCCAGGTCTGCGACTGCCGCAAACCACATCCGGGGATGCTTTTGTCGGCACGCGATTATTTGCATATTGATATGGCCGCTTCTTATATGGTGGGCGATAAATTAGAAGATATGCAGGCAGCGGCTGCGGCGAACGTGGGAACAAAAGTGCTGGTGCGTACGGGTAAACCTATTACCCCTGAAGCAGAAACGGCGGCGGATTGGGTGTTAAATAGCCTGGCAGACCTGCCGCAAGCGATAAAAAAGCAGCAAAAATCGGCGTAATGACTAAAAGATGAGCGGTTGAAATAAAAATGCATTTTTCCGCTTGTCTTCCTGAGCCGACTCCCTATAATGCGCCTCCATCGACACGGCGGATGTGAATCACTTCACACAAACAGCCGGTTCGATTGAAGAGAAAAATCCTGAA